>NZ_LZJK01000029.1 GCF_001667945.1 Mycolicibacter sinensis
GGTGGAAAAGTAGGACACCGCCGAACACAATTTAAAAGCCCTGTGGCCCCCAAACAACTTGGGGGCCACAGGCATTTACACCGCACGCCCACGAATAGCGGGCGATCATTTGTGCCGACGACCCGCGGGGCAGGCATTCCTGGTCAGCCGGCAGCTCGGCACGCGGTTCGGGGATCGGTGCAGTCGGCGGAGAAATGCCGGCGGCCCGTATCCTTACACGAGGTTTTAGGCGCGAAAGGTTTCCGTGGTCGACAACAGAGCAAGTGGCGGGCGTGGTCAGCCGCGCGGGGGCACCGGAAGTGGCCAACGCGGTCCGCAGCAAAGGCGGGGAGCCGGCGATCAGCGGCGCACACCACCCACCGGCGATCAGCGCCGAACGCCTCGGGGCCCCAGACCGGACCGGGACCGTCGTACCGCGCCTCGGCGTGATCACGACGGCGGTTCACGGCCGCCGCGGCCAGCCGGCGAGGAACCCACCCCGCGCTACGACGACCCGCCGCTTCCCGCCGGGATCGAACCCAAACAGCTGGCCCCGGAAGTGCGTCGGGAACTGAGCACGCTGAGCCGGTCCGCCGCCGACGGCGTGGCCTGCCACCTGGTGGCCGCCGGCATGCTGCTCGACGACGACCCGCAGGCCGCCTTGCGGCACGCCCAGGCGGCCCGGGCGCGCTCGACACGGATCACCGCCGTACGCGAGGCGGTCGGGATCGCGGCCTACCACTGCGGCGACTGGACACAGGCGCTGGCCGAGCTGCGCGCCGCGCGCCGGATGGGCAGCAAATCCGCGCTGCTGCCGTTGATCGCCGACTGTGAACGCGGCCTGGGCCGGCCGCAGCGGGCGATCGAACTGGCCGCCAGCCCCGAAGCCGCCCAACTGGAGGGCGACGAGGCTGACGAACTGCGGATCGTCGTCGCCGGCGCCCGCGCCGACCTGGGCCAGCTGGAGCAGGCGCTGACGGTGCTGGCGGCGGCGCCGACCGACCCCGAACGCACCGGGTCGACGGTGGCCCGGCTGCACTACGCCCACGCCGAGACCCTGGTGGCCCTGGGCCGCGACGCCGAGGCGCTGGACTGGTTCCTCAAGGCCGCGGCAGCCGACACCGAAGGCGTGACCGATGTCGAGGAGCGGATCGCCGAACTGGGCGGCTCCGCCACACTGGCAGACGAATACGACTGTCTGCTACTCGATCTCGACGGCACGGTGTTCCGCGGTGGCGAACCCACCGTGGGAGCCGTCGAGACCCTGGCGCAGGTGCAGAGCCGCGGGCTGTTCATCACCAACAACTCCTCTCGGGGCGCCGCCGAAGTAGCCGAGCACCTGCGTCAACTGGGCTTCACCGCGGCCGCCGAGGACGTGGCCACCAGCGCCCAGATCGCGGCACACCTGCTCGCCGGGCAACTGCCCGCCGGATCGCGGGTGCTGGTAGTCGGCACCGAATCGCTGGCCGCCGAAATCGCCGCCGCCGGTTTGGAACCGGTGCGGCTGGCGGCCGACGAGCCGGCCGCGGTGGTGCAGGGACTGTCCACCGAGACCGGCTGGGCTGAGCTGGCCGAGGCGGCCCTGGCGATCCGGGCCGGAGCGATGTGGATGGCCACCAACGTCGACAAGACCCTGCCGTCCGAGCGCGGCCTGCTGCCCGGCAACGGATCGATGGTGGCCGCGCTGCGGGCCGCCACCGATGCCGAACCCCAGGTGGCGGGCAAGCCCGGCCCGGGACTGCTCACCGAGGCGCTGACCCGCGGCGAGTTCTATGCCCCGCTGGTCGTCGGTGACCGGCTGGACACCGACATCGCCGCCGCCAACGCCGCCGCGCTGCCGAGCCTGATGGTGCTCACCGGCGTCAACTCGGCACGCGACGCCGTCGGCGCCGTAGCCGAGCAACGCCCCACCTACATCGGCCACGATCTGCGATCGCTGCATCTCGACGCCAACCGGGCGGCCATCGGCCCGCAGCCGCAATGGCAGATCAGCGTCGACGGTACGACGATCACCGTCGCCACCGCGCAGCCCGAAGACGACGACGCCGATGGGCTGTCGATCGTGCGTGGCCTCGCCAGTGCGGTGGCCGACGCCGACCTGGCCGGGCGCGCGTTTTCCGTCGAGTCCGCCGACGACACCGCCGGCAAGGCTCTGCAACAGTGGTCCCTGCTCGGCCCCTGGCCGTAAGGGGCCCCACCTGGCATGGTCTAGCGTTGGTGGCACCCATGAACACTGAGATTGATGATGTCCGGGAGCGCATCGCGGCGTTACTGGCCGAGCTGCCCGGGGAAGCCGAGCTGGCCGAACTGCCGGCCCATAGCGATCTCAACGCGTTGGCGCAGCGGCTCGAAGAAGCCCATGAGGTCTTGGTGGCCGCTCTGGAGTCGGTGGAGAAGGGCTGAGGGCAGATGTCGCGGCGCGCTCGCGTTGACGCCGAGCTGGTCCGGCGCGGACTGGCGCGCTCGCGCCAGCAGGCCGCCGAATTGATCGGCGCCGGCAAGGTGACCATCGACGGCATCCCGGCAGTCAAACCGGCCACCGCGGTGACACTCACCGCCGCCTTGGCCGTCGTCGATGATGGCGAACGCAGCTGGGTGTCGCGCGGGGCGCACAAGCTGATCGGTGCCCTGGACACCTTCGGCATCACCGTCGCCGCCCGGCACTGCCTGGATGCCGGCGCATCGACCGGCGGATTCACCGAAGTGCTGCTGGACCGGGGCGCGGCCCGGGTGATCGCCGTCGACGTCGGCTACGGCCAGTTGGCCTGGGCGCTGCGCACCGACCCGCGCGTCGTCGTCGTCGAACGCACCAACGTCCGGGGCCTGACGCCCGAGGCCATCGGTGGCCCCGTCGACTTGATCGTCGCCGACCTGTCGTTCATCTCGCTGGCCACCGTGTTGCCCGCGCTGGCTGGCTGCGCGTCACCGGGCGCCGATATCGTTCCGATGGTGAAGCCGCAGTTCGAGGTGGGACGAGAACAGGTGGGTGCCGGCGGGGTGGTGTCTGACCCGGGCCTGCGCGCTGACGCGGTGCGCGCGGTGGCGCATCGGGCGGCAGACCTCGGGTGGAACACCGTCGCGGTCACGGCCAGTCCGCTGCCGGGCCCGTCGGGCAACGTCGAATACTTTCTGCATCTGCGTGCCGCCGCCGCACCGCTGACCGGTGATGCGTTGGATGCAGCCGTCAAGGAAGCCGTCGCGAAGGGACCCCAGTGACTATCGGGAGCCAACAGCGCACCGTTCTGCTGGTGGTGCACACCGGGCGTGAAGAGGCCACCGACACCGCCCGCCGCGTCGAGAAGGTGTTGGGTGACCACGGCATCACGCTGCGGGTGCTGACCGCCGAAGCCGTCGACAAGGGCTCGCTGCACCTGGCCCCGGACGACATGCGTGAACTCGGCGTCGAGATCGACGTGGTGGACCCGGACACCCGGGCCGCCGAGGGCTGCGAACTGGTGCTGGTCCTCGGCGGCGACGGCAGCTTCCTGCGGGCCGCCGAACTGGCCCGCAGCGCCGACATCCCGGTGCTGGGAGTCAATCTGGGTCGGATCGGCTTCCTGGCCGAGGCCGAAGCCGACCACATCGACCGGGTCCTCGACCACATCATCGCCCGGGACTACCGGGTGGAGGACCGGATGACGCTGGACGTGGTGGTGCGCGCCGACGGGCAGATCATCGACCGCGGCTGGGCGCTCAACGAGGCGAGCATGGAGAAGGGCCCGCGGCTAGGCGTGCTCGGCGTGGTCGTCGAGGTGGACGGCCGGCCGGTGTCGACGTTCGGCTGCGACGGCATGTTGATCTCGACACCGACCGGCTCCACCGCCTATGCGTTCTCCGCGGGCGGGCCGGTGCTCTGGCCCGACTTGGACGCGATCCTGGTGGTGCCCAACAACGCCCACGCTTTGTTCGCCCGGCCGATGGTCACCAGCCCCGAGTCCACGATCGCGATCGAAGTCGAGAGCGATGGGCACAATGCGCTGGTGTTCTGCGACGGCCGGCGCAAGATGCTGGTGCCCGCGGGTGGCCGCCTCGAGGTGCAACGCGGGGTCACCCCGGTCAAATGGGCGCGGCTGGGGCGGTCCCCGTTCACCGACCGGCTGGTGCGCAAATTCCGGCTGCCGGTGACCGGCTGGCGCGGGCAGTAGTCGAGTGCTGACGGAGATCCGCATTGAGTCGCTGGGTGCGATCCGCGCGGCGACCGCCGAATTCGACCGTGGACTGACCGTATTGACCGGGGAGACCGGTACCGGCAAGACGATGGTCGTCACCGGGCTGCACCTGCTCGGGGGCGCCCGCGCCGACGCCACCAGGGTGCGCTCGGGGGCGGCCCGCGCGGTGGTGGAGGGCCGGTTCTGCACCGCCGATCTGGCGCCGGCGGCCGCCGCGCAGATCGACGAGATCCTGGAGGCCTCCGGCGCCGAGCGCGACGAGGACGGCAGCGTGATCGCCGCGCGCTCAGTCAGCGCCGACGGCCCGTCGCGGGCCTACCTCGGCGGTCGCGGGGTGCCCGCCAAGTCGCTGAGCGGTTTCACCGGCGGGCTGCTGACCCTGCACGGCCAGAACGACCAGCTGCGGTTGATGCGCCCGGAGGAGCAGCGCGCGGCGCTGGACCGGTTCGCCGCGGTCGGCGCCCGGCTGGAGCGCTACCGCAGCGCCCGGGAGGCCTGGTTGGCGGCGCGACGCGAACTCGTCGATCGCGGCAACCGTGCCCGGGAACTGGCCCAGGAAGCCGACCGCCTCACCTTCGCGCTGCGGGAGATCGACGCCGTCGATCCGCACCCCGGAGAGGACGACGCACTGACGGTCGAGATCCGTCGGCTCTCCGAGCTCGACGCGCTGCGCGCCGCGGCGTCGGGGGCGCGGGCCGCACTGGACGGCGCCGATGACGAGATGGTGGCGTCCTCGGCCACCGACCGGCTCGGGCAGGCCAAGGCGGCGCTGACCGCCACCGACGACACCGCCCTGCAGGCGCTGGGCGAACAGCTCGGCGAGGCGCTCACGGTGGTCGGCGATGTGGCCCGCGAACTCGGCGGCTACCTCGACGAGCTGCCCACCGGCGCCGACGCGCTGGACGCCAAGCTGGCGCGGCAGGCCGAGCTGCGCATCCTGACCCGCAAATACGCCGCCGACATCGATGGGGTGCTGGCCTGGGCGGCGCAGTCGCGGGACCGGCTGGCTCAGCTCGACGTCTCCGAAGAAGCGCTCGCCGGGCTGGCCCGCCGCGTCGACGAGCTCGCCGAGCAGGTGGTGAAGACGGCCACCGAGCTCAGCGCCGCGCGCGGCAAAGCGGCTCGCGGGTTGGCCAAGGCGGTCAGCGCCGAGCTGTCCGGGCTGGCGATGGCCGACGCGGAATTCAGCATCCGGGTGAGCCACAGCCCGGCCGCCGACGACGACCCGGCCGCCCTGCGGTTGCCGTCCGGGCAGACCGTGCATGCCGGCGCCGACGGTATCGACGACGTCGAGTTCGGGCTGGCCGCGCACCGGGGCATGACGGTGCTACCGCTGGCCAAGAGCGCCTCCGGGGGCGAGCTGTCCCGGGTGATGTTGGCCCTGGAGGTGGTGCTGGCCACCTCGTCGTTGTCGTCGGCGCGCAGCTCGGCCGGCACCACGATGGTGTTCGACGAGGTCGACGCCGGCGTGGGCGGCCGCGCGGCCGTGCAGATCGGGCGCCGGCTGGCCCGGCTGGCCCGCACGCACCAGGTCATCGTGGTGACGCACCTGCCGCAGGTGGCGGCCTATGCCGATGTGCACCTGATGGTGGAGCCCACCGGCCGGGACGGCGCCAGCGGGGTACGGCGGCTGGACGGCGAGGACCGGGTGGCCGAATTGGCCCGGATGCTGGCCGGGCTGGGCGAGACCGACACGGCCCGCGCCCACGCGCGGGAACTCCTCAATGCGGCCCGCGAAGACGGCGACGCGGACCGCGCCACCCCGGCCACAACCGTGTGACTGGTGTGACTGTTCGTAACTAGTGGTGCTGTTGTTACGGCGCGCCTCCCCGATTTCGGGGATTTCCCGGACACAATCGCGGACATGAAGATGCCTGCGCTGCTGTCTCGTAACACCTCCCGGCCTGGTGTCGTCGGCACGGCCCGCGTCGATCACGACATCGACCGGTTGCTGCGGCGGGTGGGGCCCGGTGACATCGTGGTGCTCGACATTCTCGACCTGGACCGGATCACCGCCGACGCCCTGGTGGAAGCCGAGATCGCCGGGGTCGTCAACGCCTCGGCGTCCATCTCCGGGCGCTATCCCAACCTCGGGCCGGAGGTGCTGGTCGCCAACGGCGTCACCCTGATCGATGAAGCCGGGCCGACGGTGTTCAAGAAGATTCGCGACGGCGCCAAGGTCCGGCTGCACAACGGCGCCGTCTACTCCGGCGACCGGCGGTTGGCGCGCGGCGTGGAACGCAACGATGTCGAGATCGCCGACCTGATGCTCGAGGCCAAGACCGGACTGGTGGCTCACCTGGAGTCCTTCGCCGGCAACACCATCGAGTTCATCCGCAGCGAGAGCCCGCTGCTGATCGACGGGATCGGGATCCCCGAGATCGATGTCGACCTGCGCCGCCGGCACGTCGTGCTGGTGGGCGACGAACCCGATGCCGCCGACGACCTCAAGTGTCTCAAGCCGTTCATCAAGGAGTACCAGCCCGTGCTGATCGGGATCGGTGCCGGCGCCGACGTGCTGCGCAAGGCGGGATACCGCCCGCAGCTGATCGTCGGCGACCCCGACCAGATGAGCGCGGAGGTGCTGCGGTGCGGTTCGCAGGTGGTGCTGCCCGCCGACGCCGACGGTCACGCGCCGGGCCTGGAGCGCATCCAGGACCTGGGTGTGGGGGCGATGACGTTCCCGGCCGCCGGTTCCGCCATGGACCTGGCGCTGCTGCTGGCCGACCACCATGGTGCGGCGCTGCTGGTGACGGCGGGGCACACCGCCAACATCGAGACGTTCTTCGACCGGACCCGTCAGCTGACGAATCCGTCGATGTTCCTGACCCGGCTCAAGGTCGGCGAGAAGCTGGTCGACGCCCGCGCCGTCGCCACGCTGTACCGCAATCGGGTCTCCGCGGGAGCGATTGCACTGCTGGTGCTGTCGATGCTGATGGCGGTCATCGTGGCGCTGTGGGTCTCGCAGACCGACGCCGTGGTGCTCGACTGGCTCAGCAACTACTGGCATCACCTGACGCAGTGGCTGCAGCACTGGGTGACCTAAGGGAACTGCGATGATCACCCCGCGCTACCACGCGATGTCGCTGACCGCGGTGCTGCTGGCACTGGTGCTCGGCGTCGTGCTGGGCTCCGGGCTGCTGTCGGGGCGGGTGTTGGGCAGCCTGCAGTCCGATAAGCAGGAGTTGCGCGCGCAGATCGACGCGCTGCACGCACAGCGCAGCGCACTGGACGAGCGGCTCGGCAACGCCAACGATTTCGATGCGGCAATGGCACCCCGGATCGTGCATGACGCGCTGACCGGCAAGTCCACGGTGATCTTTGCGACCCCCGACGCCGCCGCCGACGACGTCGAGGCGGTGGCACGCATCATCGGCCAGGCGGGCGGATCCGTCACCGGCACGGTCGCTCTGACGGAGCAGTTCGTCGGCGGCAACGCCGAGGAGAAGTTGCGTGCGGTGGTGGAATCCGGGATCGTGCCGGCCGGTGCCCAACTGAGCACCACGCTCATCGACCCGGGCGCCCAGGCCGGCGACCTACTGGGTATCGCGCTGCTGATCAACTCGCGCCATCCCGACCCGGCTGCTCGGCCCGGCCCCCCCGTCGATGACGCCCAGCGCGGCACCGTCCTGGCGGCGCTGCGCGACACCGGTTTCATCACCTACCGTGACCAACGGTTCGCGCCGGCCGATGCGGCCGTGGTGGTCACCGGGGGAGCGCTGCCCGACGACGCCGGCAGCAGTGGCGTGAGCGTGGCCCGGTTCGCGGCGGCCCTGGCCCCGCACGGCTCGGCGACGGTGCTGGCCGGCCGGGACGGCTGCGCCTCGGGCACCGCGGCCGTCGCGATGGCCCGCACCGATTCGGCGGTCGCCGAAGCGGTCAGCACCGTCGACGACGTCGACCTCGAGGCCGGCCGGATCACCACCGTCATGGCGGTGAGCAGCCTGCTCAACGGCGGGCACCCCGGGCAGTACGGCATCGGCCACGGCGCCGGCTCGGTCACGCTGGCGCAGTAGAGCACACGGCGCGGCCGGCGTGGCCGGGCGTGGCCGGGCGTGTCAGCGGCCGGGGGCCGCTGACGATGTTAGGGTGAGATTCCGTGGGTCGGCAGGCCCTCAATCCTGCGCCGTCGTCACGGAGGTTGGTGTTGCCACCACTGCGAAAGCATCCGCAAACCGAGCCGAAGCACCTCTTCGTCACCGGTGGAGTTGCATCCTCGCTGGGTAAGGGTTTGACCGCCAGCAGCCTCGGTCAGTTGCTGATCGCCCGCGGCCTGCAGGTCACCATGCAGAAGCTCGACCCCTACCTCAACGTCGACCCGGGAACGATGAATCCGTTCCAGCACGGTGAGGTCTTCGTCACCGAAGACGGCGCCGAGACCGACCTCGATGTCGGCCACTACGAGCGGTTCCTGGACCGCGATCTGCCCGGGTCGGCGAATGTGACCACCGGGCAGGTGTATTCGACGGTCATCGCCAAGGAACGCCGCGGCGAGTACCTCGGCGACACCGTGCAGGTGATCCCGCACATCACCGACGAGATCAAGCGGCGCATCCTGGCGATGTCCGAGCCGGACGCCGAGGGGCGGCGCCCCGACGTCGTCATCACCGAGATCGGCGGCACCGTCGGCGACATCGAATCGCAGCCGTTCCTGGAAGCTGCCCGGCAGGTCCGCCACGACGTCGGCCGCGACAACGTGTTCTTCCTGCACGTGTCGCTGGTGCCGTATCTGGCCCCGTCGGGCGAGCTCAAGACCAAGCCGACCCAGCATTCGGTGGCGGCGCTGCGCAGCATCGGTATCACCCCGGACGCGCTGATCCTGCGCTGCGACCGCGATGTGCCCGAGCCGCTGAAGAACAAGATCGCGCTGATGTGCGACGTCGACGTCGACGGGGTGATCTCCACCCCGGACGCGGCGTCGATCTACGACATCCCCAAGGTGCTGCACCGCGAGGAGTTGGACGCCTACGTGGTGCGCCGGCTCAACCTGCCGTTCAAGGACGTCGACTGGACCGAGTGGGATGAGCTGCTGCGCCGCGTCCACGAACCGCATGAGACCGTGCGAATCGCGTTGGTGGGCAAGTACATCGACCTGTCCGACGCCTACCTGTCGGTGACCGAGGCGCTGCGGGCCGGCGGGTTCACCCACTATGCGAAGGCCGAGATCAACTGGGTTGCCTCCGATGCGTGCGAAACCCCCGCCGGGGCGGCCGCCGCTCTCGGCGAGATGCACGGGGTGCTGATTCCGGGCGGGTTCGGGATCCGGGGCATCGAGGGCAAGATCGGCGCCATCGCCTATGCCCGCACCCATGCGCTGCCGGTGCTGGGATTGTGCCTGGGCCTGCAGTGCATCGTCATCGACGCGGCCCGTACCGCCGGGATCACGCAGGCCAGCTCGGCGGAGTTCGATCCGGACACCCCTGATCCGGTCATCGCGACCATGGCCGATCAGCAGGATGCGGTCGCCGGAACCGCCGACCTCGGCGGCACCATGCGCCTCGGCGCCTATCCTGCTGTGCTGGAACCGGGTTCGATTGTGGCCGAGGCCTATCAAGCCACCGAGGTCTCCGAACGACACCGGCACCGCTTCGAGGTCAACAACGCCTACCGCGACCGGATCGCCGAGAGCGGGCTGCGCTTCTCCGGCACCTCGCCGGACGGGAAGCTGGTGGAGTTCGTCGAGTACCCCCGGGAGATGCACCCGTTTTTGGTGGGCACCCAGGCGCACCCGGAGCTCAAGAGCAGGCCCACCCGCGCGCATCCGCTGTTCGCCGCCTTCATCGGTGCGGCCATCGATTACAAGGCCGCCGAGCGGCTGCCGGTGGAGATCCCCGAGCACCACCACGAACATCACGAGGCCCTCGATGCCCAGAACGGAGCCGATGCGCACGGCGGCAGCGCCCAGCCGTTGACCGACCCGCTGCAAGAAGCCCTGCCGGAACACGTAACCCGTGGCTGACCACGTCTTCGAGACCACCTCGTCGCAGCTGCTGCACAGCGGCAAGATCTTCGCGCTGCGCCGTGACGAGGTGCGGATGCCGGGCGGCAAGACGGCCACCCGCGATGTGGTGGAGCACTACGGCGCCGTCGGGGTGGTGGCCATGGATGAGGCCGGCAACATCCCGCTGATCTACCAGTACCGCCACGCGTTCGGCCGCCGGTTGTGGGAGCTGCCCGCCGGACTGCTCGACGTCCGTGGTGAGGCGGCGCACCTGACCGCCGGACGTGAACTCGTCGAGGAGGCCGGTTTGACGGCGACCACCTGGCGGGTGCTGGTCGACCTGGACTCCACGCCGGGCTTTTCCGATGAGTCGGTGCGGGTGTATCTGGCCACCGGCCTTTCCGAGGTCGACCGCCCGCAGGCCCACGACGAGGAAGCCGATCTCACGCTGCGCTGGTATCCGCTCGCCGAGGCGGCCAGGATGGTGTTGCGCGGCGAGATCGTCAATGCGATTGCGGTGGCGGGGATTCTGGCCGCCTACACGTACCGCCAGGGTCTGGGGACCCCACGTCCGGTGGACGCCGAATGGGTCGACAGGCCGACCGCGTTCGCCGCCAGGCAGAGCCGGTCATGACCGCGGCGGCCCGGCCGGTAGCCCCGCTGACCGGGCAGTTGCAGGGTTATCTGGATCATCTGACGATCGAGCGCGGGGTCGCCGCCAACACGTTGAGCTCCTATCGGCGCGACCTGCGGCGCTACAGCGAGCACCTGTTGGCCCGCGGAGTTGAGGACCTGGCTGACGTCCGGGAGAGCGATGTCACCGAATTCCTGGTGGCGCTGCGGCGCGGTGATCCGGAAAACGGCGTGCCGGCGCTGTCGGCGGTCTCGGCCGGGCGCGCACTGATCGCGGTGCGGGGTCTGCACCGGTTCGCCGCCGCCGAGGGCATGGCGGCTGTGGATGTGGCGCGCGGGGTCAAGCCGCCGGCGCCGGGACGCCGGCTACCCAAGAGCCTGAGCATCGACGAGGTGTCGGCGCTGTTGGCCGGCGCAGGCGGCGACAGCGCCTCGGACGGCCCGTTGACGCTGCGCAACCGGGCGCTGCTGGAGTTGTTGTACTCCACCGGATCCCGCATCTCGGAGGCCGTCGGCCTGGATCTCGACGACATCGACGTGCGCGACCGGTCGGTGCTGTTGCGCGGCAAGGGCGGCAAACAGCGGCTGGTGCCGGTGGGGCGGCCCGCGGTGGCGGCCTTGGACGCCTACCTGGTGCGGGGCCGCCCGGGCCTGGCGGGCCGGGGCCGCGGCACGGCGGCGGTGTTCCTCAACGCCCGCGGCGGCCGGCTGTCGCGGCAGAGCGCCTGGCAGGTGCTGCAGGACGCCGCCGAACGGGCCGGGATCACCGCGAAGGTGTCACCGCACACCTTGCGGCATTCGTTTGCGACCCATCTGCTCGACGGCGGCGCCGACGTGCGGGTGGTGCAAGAGCTGCTCGGGCACGCCTCGGTGTCGACCACGCAGATCTACACGCTGGTCACGGTCAACACGCTGCGCGAGGTGTGGGCCGGCGCCCACCCTCGGGCCCGCTAGCCCAGAAACGTCGACTCCAGCACCAGATCGTGCAGCAGGCGCTGATACTCCACATGCGTCTTGTGTTCGGTGGTGTCCCAGTGCGACCCCTGCTGGGCGCGCATGTATTCGCGGTAGCGCGGCGCGCCCGGCACCTTGACGTTGTCGGCGACCACGACCGATCCGGGGTGCAGCCAGCCCCGGTCCAGAATGCTCTGCAGGTCGGGCAGGTAGGCGTCCTTGTCATGGTCGAGGAACAAGAAGTCCAGGCCGCCGGCGGCAAAGCCGTGCCGTGCGGTCAGGGCGTCCAGCGTGCGTCCGCCGTCGCCGATGGTGCCCACCACGCAGGTGATCCGGTCGGCCACCCCGGCGTGCGCCCAGATCTGCCGGGCGTTGCCGGCGTTGGCCTCGGCGAGCTCGACCGAATAGATCCGGGCCGCCGGTGCGGCGCGCGCGATGCGCAGGGCGCTGTACCCGCAGTAGGTGCCCAGCTCCAGGGCCAGCGTCGGGTTGGCCCGCTGCACGGCGGCGTCGAGCAGCGCGCCCTTCTCGTCGCCGATGTTGATCAGCAGCGACTTCTCATAGGCGAACTCGTCGATGTGAGCCAGCACGTCGTCGATATCGCCGGCCCGGGCGTTGGACAGCACGTAGTCGACGGCGGCTTCTTCGCGGCCGTCGCCGATCTGGCCCGTCGTGGTGATGTTGCGCGCGCCGGTCGCCATCCGCAGGAACGACCACCGCAGGAAGGGGATGTGTCGTTTGAGGCTCATGGGTGGATCTTATGGCGCTCGGCACGCCTGAGGAGTGTTCATGTAGCAGGTGCGGGCGTCGGTCACCCGTTAGACTTCTTCGGATGTCCGCCACCACCTCGCCGAACCGGCCATGAGCGACGACGACACCCCCGGCGTCGGCTTGACCGGGCGTCCACCGCGGAACATCCCCGAGCCGCAGCCCCGTTCGACACACGGCCCCGCCAAGGTCATCGCGATGTGCAACCAGAAGGGCGGCGTCGGCAAGACCACCTCGACCATCAACCTCGGCGCGGCGCTGGCCGAATACGGCCGCAAGGTGCTGCTGGTGGATCTGGACCCCCAAGGCGCGCTGTCGGCGGGCCTCGGGGTGCCGCACTACGAGCTGGCGCACACCGTCCACAACCTGCTGGTGGAGCCGCGGGTCGACATCGACGACGTGCTCATGGCGACCCGGGTGGAGAATCTGGACCTGGTGCCTTCCAACATCGATTTGTCGGCGGCCGAGATCCAGCTGGTCAACGAGGTGGGCCGGGAGCATTCGCTGACCCGTGCGCTGCGCCCGGTGCTCGACCGCTACGACTATCTGCTGGTGGACTGTCAGCCGTCGCTGGGGCTGCTCACCGTCAACGGGCTGGCGTGCGCCGACGGGGTGGTGATCCCGACCGAATGCGAGTACTTCTCGCTGCGCGGCCTGGCGTTGCTGACCGACACCGTCGAGAAGGTCCGTGACCGGCTGAACCCGAAGCTGGAGATCAGCGGCATCCTGCTGACCCGCTATGACCCGCGTACGGTCAACTCCCGGGAAGTGATGGCGCGGGTGGTGGAGCGCTTCGGCGACCTGGTGTTCGACACGGTGATCACCCGCACCGTCCGTTTCCCCGAAACCACCGTGGCGGGCGAGCCCATCACCACCTGGGCCCCCAAATCCGGCGGTGCGCTGGCTTACCGCGCGCTGGCCCGCGAAGTCATCGACCGATTCGGCGCGTGAGTACCGACACCGAGACCGACACCGAAACGGCTGCCACCGGTTTTCGCGTTCGACTGACCAACTTCGAGGGCCCCTTCGACCTTCTGCTGCAGCTGATCTTCGCGCACCGCCTGGACGTCACCGAGGTGGCGTTGCACCAGGTCACCGATGATTTCATCGCCTACACCCGCGACGTCGGCCCGCAGCTGGGCCTGGAGGAGACGACGGCGTTTCTGGTCATCGCCGCCACCTTGCTCGACCTCAAGGCGGCCCGGCTGCTGCCCGCCGGCCAGGTCGACGACGAAGAGGATCTGGCCCTGCTGGAGGTCCGGGACCTGCTGTTCGCCCGGCTGCTGCAGTACCGGGCCTTCAAGCACGTCGCGCAGATGTTCGCCGAGCTCGAAGCTGCCGCGCTGCGCAGCTATCCGCGCGCGGTGTCGCTGGAGGACGGCTTCGCCAACCTGCTGCCCGAGGTGATGCTGGGCGTCGACGCCGAATCGTTCGCCCAGATCGCGGCGGCCGCCTTCACCCCGCGACCGGCCCCGACGGTCGGCACCGAGCACCTGCATCAGGTGATGGTGTCGGTGCCCGAGCAGGCCGGTGTGCTGCTGAGGCTGCTGGAGCGGAGGGGTACCGGACAGTGGGCGTCGTTCTCCGAACTGGTCGCCGACTGCCGGGCACCGATCGAGATCGTCGGCCGCTTCCTGGCGCTGCTCGAACTGTATCGGGCGCGGGCGGTAGCATTCGACCAGTCAGAACCACTTGGTGTGCTCCAGGTGTCGTGGACCGGTGAGTCTCCGGCCGCGGGAGAGCTAGTAGACCTGGTGAAAGCAGAATCGGCCGAGTAGTGCGAGACGAATTGATGACTGACCACATGCCCGAGGTGTCGGAGGATTCCGCGGCTGCCGCCGACGGCTCCAATCTGGGAATCGATGTCGCTGTCGCGCCCGAGCTCGAGGACTCCGAGCTGGGCGCGGTGCTCGAGGCGCTGCTGCTGGTGGTGGACACCCCGGCGACCGTCGAGGCGTTGGCGGCCGCCACCGACCAGCCGGTGTATCGGATCGCGGCCAAGCTGCGCGCGATGGCCGACGAATTCGCCGAACGCGACAGCGGCATCGACCTGCGCGAGGCCGGCGGCGGCTGGCGCCTGTACACCCGCGCCCGGTTCGCCCCGTATGTGGAGCGCCTGCTGCTCGACGGTGCGCGCTCCAAACTGACCCGCGCCGCGTTGGAGACGCTGGCCGTGGTCGCCTACCGGCAACCGGTGACCCGCGCCCGGGTCAGTGCGGTGCGCGGCGTCAACGTCGACGCGGTGATGCGTACCCTGCTGGCCCGTGGTCTGATCACCGAAGCCGGCACCGACGCCGACAGCGGCGCGGTGACGTTCGCGACCACGGAGCTGTTCTTGGAGCGGCTGGGCCTGTCATCGTTATCGGACCTGCCGGACATCGCCCCGCTGCTGCCCGATGTCGACGTGATCGATGATCTGAGCGAATCCCTGGACAGCGAACCGCGTTTCATGAAACTCGGCGGTGCGCCGGCGGCTGATCAGCCGCTGACTTTCGATGTGGACCACGACTGATGGCCTGGCCTGATGAAGAGGGCGTGCGCCTGCAGAAAGTGTTGTCGCAGGCCGGAGTTGCCTCGCGTCGCGTCGCCGAGCGGATGATTCTCGACGGTCGGGTCGAGGTGGACGGGCAGGTGATCACCGAGCTGGGCACCCGAGTGGACCCCGGTGCCGCGGTGATCCGGGTCGACGGGGCTCGGGTGACCGTCGATGACACCCGGGTGTACCTGGCGCTGAACAAACCGCGCGGCGTGCATTCGACGATGTCGGACGACCGCGGCCGGCCCTGCATCGGCGACTACGTCGAGCACCGGGTTCGCGGCGATTCCAAGCTGTTTCACGTTGGACGCCTCGACGCTGACACCGAGGGTCTGATGCTGTTGACCAACGATGGCGAGCTGGCGCACCGGCTGATGCACCCGTCTTATCAGGTGCCCAAAACCTATGTGGCCACCGTGCTCGGGACGGTGCCCCGCGGTCTCGGCAAGAAGCTGCGCGAGGGCGTGGAACTCGACGACGGACCGGCCAAGGTCGACGACTTCGCGGTGGTCGACGCCGTGCCCGGCAAGACGCTGGTGCGGGTGACCCTGCATGAGGGACGCAAGCGCATCGTGCGCCGGATGCTGGCGGCGGTCGGGTTTCCGGTGCAGGAGCTGGTGCGCACCGATATCGGCGCGGTTGCGCTGGGCGGGCAGCGGCCCGGCACCATCCGGAAATTGGGCCGCAAGGAGATCGGCGAACTGTACAAGGCGGTCGGACTGTGAGCACGGATAGCGGCGTCGTGGTGGCCATCGACGGGCCAGCCGGAACCGGAAAGTCCACGGTGGCACGCGGATTGGCGCGCGCCCTGGGGGAACGCTATCTGGACACCGGTGCGATGTACCGCGTCGTCACGCTGGCGGTGCTGCGATCTGGTGTCGCACTGGATGACGCCGACGGCATTGCCCGGGTCGCCGAAGGCGTCGAGGTCGCCGTGGATTCCCACCCGGACGGTGACCGTGCATACCTTGGCGGAGAAGATGTTTCGCGTGAGATCCGCGGTGACGAGGTGACCCGGGCGGTATCGGGCGTGTCGGCGATTCCGGCGGTGCGCTCCCGGCTGGTCGCCATTCAGCGGCAGCTGGCCGGCGAGGCCGGCGGGGTGGTGGTCGAAGGCCGTGACATCGGCACCGTGGTGCTGCCCGACGCCGACGTGAAGATCTTCCTCACCGCCTCTGCCGAGACGCGCGCCCGGCGGCGCAACGACCAGAACGTGGCGGCCGGGCTGGGCGATGACTATGCGGCGGTGCTGGCCGACGTGCTGCGCCGTGACGAACTGGATTCGACCCGGGCGGTGTCGCCGCTGCGGCCCGCCGACGATGCGGTGATCGTGGACACCGGGGAGATGACACAGGCGCAGGTGGTCGACCACCTGCGGGAATTGGTCGAGCAGCGCTGCGGGGCGATCCGATGAGTGAATCCGACGGCACCTGGGTCGACGAAACTGACTGGGAGATCGGTGAAGACGGCGGCTTCGACGAAGTCGTCGAGGACTCCGGGCCGCCGCCGGTGGTGGCCGTGGTGGGCCGGCCGAATGTCGGCAAGTCGACTCTGGTCAACCGTATTCTGGGCCGGCGCGAGGCGGTGGTGCAGGATCTGCCCGGGGTGACCCGCGACCGGGTCTCCTACGACGCGCTGTGGACCGGGCGGCGCTTCGTGGTGCAGGACACCGGTGGCTGGGAACCCGACGCCAAAGGCTTGCAGCAGTTGGTGGCCGAGCAGGCGTCGGTGGCGATGCGCACCGCCGATGCGGTGATCCTGGTGGTCGATTCGGTGGTCGGCGCCACCGCCGGCGACGAGGCCGCCGCGAAGATTCTGCGCCGCTCCGGCAAGCCGGTGTTTCTGGCCGCCAACAAGGTTGACGGTGAACGCGGCGAAGCCGACGCAGCGGCGCTGTGGTCGCTGGGGCTGGGCGAGCCGTATGCGGTCAGCGCGCTGCACGGGCGTGGCGTCGCCGACCTGCTCGACGAGGTGATCGCCAAGCTGCCCGAGGTCGCCGAAACCGCCGGTGGCGGAGGGGGTCCCAGACGGGTGGCGCTGGTCGGCAAGCCCAATGTCGGCAAGAGTTCGCTGTTGAACCGGCTGGCCGGCGATGAACGTTCGGTGGTGCACGACGTCGCCGGAACCACCGTCGACCCGGTCGACTCACTGATCGAGATGGACGGCAAGATCTGGCGTTTCGTCGACACCGCCGGGCTGCGGCGCAAGGTCGGGCAGGCCAGCGGCCACGAGTTCTACGCCTCGGTGCGCACCCACGGCGCGATCGACGCCGCCGAGGTGGTGATCGTCTTGGTGGATGCCTCCCAGCCGCTGACCGAGCAGGATCAGCGGGTGTTGTCGATGGTGATCGACGCGGGCCGGGCGGTGGTGCTGGCCTACAACAAGTGGGATTTGGTCGACGAGGACCGGCGTTACCTGCTGGACAAGGAGATCGACCGGGAGATGGCCCGGCTGGCGTGGGCGCCGCGGGTCAACATCTCGGCCAAAACTGGTCGCGCGGTACAGAAGTTGGTGCCCGCGCTGGAGACCGCGCTGGCGTCGTGGGACACCCGGATATCGACCGGTCAGCTGAACACCTGGCTCAAGGAAGTGGTCGCCGCGACACCGCCGCCGGCCCGCGGCGGCCGGATGCCGCGCATCCTGTTCGCCACCCAGGCGGCGTCGCGTCCGCCGACGTTCGTGTTGTTCTCTACCGGATTTCTGGAGGCCGGGTACCGCCGGTTTTTGGAACGACGGCTGCGGGAGACGTTCGGGTTCGAGGGCAGCCCGATCCGGATCAATGTGCGGGTGCGGGAGAAGCGGGGCGCCAAGCGTTCTCGGTGAACCCCTCGGGTTACCCGGTCTTGGTCAGCTGGAAATCCCACTGCCCGACCACGCCGCCGGCCGGCCCTCGGCCACACTGCTCCAGCGTGGCGGTGGTCCATTGGCCGGTGAGAGTCACCGCGTCGAAGCTGACCGTTTTCGACACGGGCAGCGGGGTGTGGTCCACCGGGCAGTCCATGCTGCCCCGGCCGGTGTACTCCCAGCGGCCACCGTTGAGATGAAATTCGGCGTTCTGCAGCCAGCGTTCCCCGTCGACGGTGGTGCAGGTCGGCCCGCACGGGGTGAAGGTCCACGTCGCTGACCGCTGCGACGGGCCGTGCTGGGCGCTGAAGGCGTACTGGCCCGACGGCACCTCCGGGTCGGCCTGGGCCGTCGGCGCGGCCCCGCCGGCCAATACCAACCCGCAGGCAGCACCGACGGCCAGCTTTCCGGTTGTGCCGATCATCGCATCACCTTTCAACCCGGCTGGTCCTAGTCGTCTGCACGATCAGCGTAGGGTGCAGCAGGTGCCGGTCTCGCAGATGGTGTTGATCATCCTGGCCGGGGTGGGCGCTGGAGCGATCAACGCCCTCGTCGGCTCGGGCACCCTGATCACGTTCCCGACGCTGGTGACGCTGGGGTTTCCGCCGCTGACCGCGACCATCTCCAATTCGGTCGGGCTGGTGGCCGGCGGCATCTCCAGCACCTGGGCCTACCGCCGCGAACTGGGCGGCCAGTGGGACAGGTTGCGCTGGCAGATCCCGGGTTCGCTGCTCGGTGCCATGCTCGGGGCTTACCTGCTGTTGCATCTGCCCGAGCGCGTGTTCAACCGAATCGTCCCCGCGTTGTTGGTCGGTGCCCTGGCACTGGTGGTGATCGGCCCGCGGATTCAGTTGCTGGCGCAGCGCCGCGCGGCCGCCGCCGGCCGCTCGGTCGAGCAGCTCAGCGGTGGCCGCTTGGCGGCGTTGGTGATCGGGACCTTCGCCGTCGGCGTGTACGGCGGCTACTTCGCTGCGGCCCAAGGCATCCTGCTGATCGGTGTCATGGGAGTGCTGCTGCCCGAGTCCATGCAGCGGATGAACGCCGCGAAGAACCTGCTGGTGCTGATCGTCAATGTCGTCGCCGCGGGCGCGTATATCGTGACGGCGTTCGACCGGATCAGTTGGGTGGCAGCGGGATTGATCGCGATCGGCTCTTTGATCGGCGGATTTCTGGGCGGGCACTACGGGCGCCGCCTGTCGCCGAACGCGCTGCGGGCGGTGATCGTCGTGGTCGGCCTGATCGGGCTCTACCGGCTGATCGCGGTCTGAGCGGGTCAGATCGCGTCGCGGTTGCGCCACCGTTCCCAGCGGCTCCGTGGTGTCCGGAACGCGGACATGACCGTACTCATCGGCGCGGCGTGCGAGTGCACCGAAGCGGGGGGCTCGGCGGGCGCCGCCGCCGGCTTTTCGCCGTCCCACCAGATGGGTTCCAGCAGCGCCGAGACCACCGGAATCGCACGTTCGACGCTCTTGCGGCCCCATTGGCAGGCCCGTTCGATGGTGGCGGCCGAGGGCGCCAGGTTCACCGGCGACAGCGTGGGGGAGAACCGGACCAGATGGTCGGCGTAGGGGGCATTGCGCACCATCTGCAGCTGGATCGCCTGGGCGATCGGCACCAGCCACAGATGCTTGGGGTCCCACTGCGGATGGAAGCAGTCGAAGGCGAGGTAGCAGGCGTTGCGGGTGCCCAGCCGGCCGTCGCGGACGCGTTTCCAGGCGAGCTCCAGCGGCACATTGCTGGCCGCGCCCCCGTCGACCAGGGCACCGACGTCGTTGTCGGCCAGCAGCGCGTCGAACAGCGGCTGCATCGCCGGGTCCTTGGTCTCATGGTGCAGCACCCCGGGGATCGCCGAGGAGAACGACGCCGCATCGACGACGTTGACGTCGCAGTCCGGATCGTCGCCACCGATGATGAGTGGGGTGACCACCCGCGGGTCGATGAACGCCGCGGTCTGCCACATTCGCGTCGCCACCTGCGCGCCGAAGCCGATCGACAGGTACGGAAAGGACCGCAGCTGCAGCGCGGCGAGCCGTTGATTGCGATACCGCGCCGGCAGGTGCGCAAACGGCTGCCGGCGTACCCCGGCCACCACCGCATCGAACGGAATGGCCAGATCCGACATCCGCATCGGCTCGCCGTCCTCGCGGCGGAACATGGCGTCGGCGAACTGGTCAAACTTCAGCGAGAACACCCCGGTCAGGCCGTGCCGGCGGCGGCGCCGCTCGGGCCCCAAGATGGCCCGATAGGACACCGTCTTGGCCCACGCGACGTATTCCTCGATGGGTACCGGCAGCGCCCGGCTGACCACCGAGCCCAGCACCGAGCCGAACGACGATCCGATCAGGTAGTCGGGGACCGGCCCGGCCTCCAACAGCGCATTCATGCCGCCGATGTAGACGAAGCCCGCGCCGCCGCCACCGCCGAGCACGGTGACCAACTTCTTGTGGCCCACCTCGGCGTCCAGCTCGGCTGAGGAGAAGTCATTGCCGTGGTGCTCGACCAGCTGGCGGCGCTGCTCGTCCTGGCCGGCGGCGAGGCCGCCCAGCGCGTCGCGGGCCGCGGTCAGCGCGATCACCGGGTCGCGTTCCTCGCGCAGCGGGCCGTAGAGCGTGTCGGCCACCTTGGTGCGCCAGGAGGCCAGCTCGGCGCCGACGGAGACGTCTCCGCGTCCGCGGGTGCCGCCCGGTCCCGCCGCGCCGGGCTCGAAGTCGTCGAGCCGGGCGAAATTGAGCAGGTAACGAAGCCGGCGCAGCTGTTCACTGCTCAAGGCGTCCGGATGGCGCAAGGCGTGCCGGACCAGCCGGTTCTCCATCTTCTGCAGCAACAGCATGGCATCGCCGATGTCCACGGCATCGACGACGTCGTCGGTGACGGCGTCCTCGGTGGTCCCGGGGATGTGCATCGGTTCCGGGCGGCGATCGACCATGCCGAGCAGGGCTTCGACAAAGGGGATCTGCATCAGTCGCGGTTCCTGGTGTTGTGGCGCTGCCGGAGGGGGAGGCAGGCTCGGGTGGCGAGCCTACGCGTTTCTCTTCGGGCGGCCGACGCGGTCCACGCGGGTTCGGCGCGCCCGGCGGCTTGCGGTAGGCTTTCGACCTGCTGCCGGGCTTGCTCGGCGGTGGCGGGCTGTGGCGCAGTTTGGTAGCGCACTTGACTGGGGGTCAAGTGGTCGCAGGTTCAAATCCTGTCAGCCCGACAGAGTTTTAGCAGTTCAGCGGCGGTTTCGAAGGTACGGAGCCGCGTTTTCTGCGTTTTGAGGTGGTTGCAGCGACATCGACCGGGCGGCGGTGATCGGCTCTACTCTCAGACCCCACCGGCTGGTCCAGCATGCGACCGAGTGCGAATCTGACGCAACCGGCCAGGGTGAACCCACCCGGCTGTCAGTCGGCGGCGGTACGGTGCGGCGGTGAAGCGATTGACCCTCGCCGTGCTTGCGGCCTCGGCGTTCATCGTCGGCCCGACCGCGCACGCCGATCCGGCCGGCGACGCGATCTGCCGCCTACTCGCCGCCGGGAACACGCCCGCGGGGCTCGAAAACTCCGTGACCGTACGCCAGGTACTCGGCCCGGATGCCACCAGCGCCGATGCACGCGTCTACATTCGCTCCGTCGTCACCGGACAATGCCCGCAGTACCTGTGGCGGTTCTGACGTCGAAACGACCGCCGATGAAGTTACGGCCCGCACATTAAGGAACACGCTCGATGGATGACAGCGCTTTTCGCCGCCTGTTCGACCTGACCGGCCGCGTCGCGATCGTCACCGGTGGCACCCGGGGCATCGGGTTGGCCATCGCCGAGGGCTACGTGTTGGCGGGTGCGAGCGTCGTGGTCGCCAGCCGCGACGCCGATGCGTGCGAGCGGGCGGCTCATCGCCTGGCCGCGATGGGCGGCACCGCTATCGGGGTCGCCACCCACCTGGGCGATTTGGACAGTGTCGCCAACCTGGTGGAGACCACGGCCGCTCGCTTCAGTGGCATCGATATCGTCGTCAACAACGCCGCCAACCCGCTGGCTCAAGAACTCGGCGCAATGACCGCCGCAGCGTTCGACAAGTCGATGGCGGTCAACCTGCGCGGCCCGGTGTTTCTGGTGCAGCAGGCGTTGCCGTACCTGGAGCGCAGCACACACGCCGCGGTGCTCAACGTGGCGTCTGCGGGAGCCTTCATGTTCTCGCCGAACATCTCGATCTATTCGGCGGCCAAGGCCGCCCTGGTCTCATTCACCAGGTCGATGGCTGCCGCCTATGCCGACCGCGGAATCCGTGTCAACGCGCTGGCACCCGGGGCGGTCGATACCCGGATGGTGCGCAACAACCCGCCCGAGTTCATCGCGGGTATGGAGAACGCAGCGCTGATGCGACGCCTTGCCGGCGCCGACGAGATGGTGGGGCCGGCATTGCTGTTGACCTCGGATGCCGGCAGTTTCATCACCGGTCAGGTGCTGCTGGCTGACGGTGGCCTGGTCGCACACTGATCGGCCGCCCGCTCGTCGCATGCCGCAGGGGCCGCTCGCGTCGACCGGAACGCGGCACAGAACCGTTGGAACTTGGCAGCGGGGAAGTCAGCGGTTTCGGCGGTGATCGCCAACGAGCTCGTCGGAGCTTTCACGGTCATCTACGCGGAGGCTCGCGCCGGCGCCGCACTGTTGAGCGCGGTCGTGGAAGAAGCGCAGCATATTGGCGGCTCGGTGCTACTGATCCTCGAAGATGTGGACTTGTGGTGCCGGGACCGCCGCGGCGGCGACTCCGGTGGCCTATCTGAGCTGCTCATGGCCATGGACACCGACGCGGATGCCCGTGGTTGAGGATCATCTCGCCCGCCCAGAGCCGGCGCAGGATCCCGAAGAAGTCACGCAGCCGCGCCGCGGTCACCACCGGCAACCCGATCGCCGGCCAATACCCGGCCATGCCGCGGCCGAACGCCATGGCGAAGCGGCCCTCGGTCAGGGCGTGCATGGTCGATCCCACGGTCGCGGTCACGGTGGGGTGCCGGGTGTGGTGATTGGTCGACGGGGCGATACCCAAACGGGAGCTGCAGCCCGCTACGGCGCCACTGAGAACCGCCGGGTCTTTAACGGTGAAGCGTTCACCGATGTGACAGGAGCCCAGGCCGAGCGCCTCCGCCGCCCGGGCTTCGGGCAGGACCACGCGAGCGTCGGCGGGGTGCCTGGTCACCGCGTAGTAGCCCAGTTCGTTCAATTGAACGTCGGCGTTCCCCGCGCTCGAATGGTGGGCGACCTGCGGTGCAGCGCGATTCATCACGTGCCTTCCAATGCAATTACACTACGGTAAGTAGCGTTATATAAGCAGACTAGGCGACGCTCGACAAGGCTGATGTCATGGCTGGACCGCGCGGCCGCAACCGCCGGGCGGTGCCGGCGGCGGGAGCGGTGACCCGTTGTCGATGACGCCTTCGGCGCCGTTGGCTCCGTTGCCGTTGGTGCCGAGCAGTCCGTGGTGGATGCCGTAGGGCGGGAGGCCCGTGCACCGCGCGCCCCGCCGTTGACGCCCCACCCCGACTGCTCCTAAGCTGACCCCATATTGACAACGCATGTTGTCCGAAACGCACAACGGTGACTGGGAGTGGGCGCGCGTGACTCAAGAGATGTCGGATAGCTGCCCGGCGGCCAGCGACGCGGAGATGGCTTCGGGCTGTCCGGTGAGCTCCGGGGGCTATGACGCGCCACCGGTTCCGCTTGGCCCCGACTCGCTGACCTGGAAATACTTCGGTCAATGGACGGGCCTGTTTCAGGGCACTTGGGCGGGCTCGATGCAGAACATGCACCCGCAGCTGGGCGCCGCGGTCAAAGATCACTCGATCTTCTTCATGGAGCGCATCCCGCGGCTGATGCGGTCGATCTACCCGATCGGTGGGGTGGTGTTCGACGGCTACCGCGCGCCGCAGACCGGCGCGGAAGTCCGCGATTACCACATCGGGCTCAACGGCGTCGACGAACAGGGGCGCCGCTACAGCGCGCTGAACCCCGATGTCTTCTACTGGGCGCACGCCACGTTCTTCAAGTCCACCCTGTTGGCCGCCGAGAAATTCGCCGGCGGACTGAGCGAGGCCGACAAGCGTCAACTCTTCGACGAGCACATCACGTGGTACCGCATGTACGGCATGAGCATGCGCCCCGTGCCCAAGACCTGGGAAGACTTCCAGGCGTACTGGGATCACATGTGCCGCAACGTCTTGGAGAACACCTGGGCGGCCCGTGAGGTCATGGACCTGTCGACCATGCCCAAACACCCTTCACTGGAATGGATTCCAGACTGGCTCTGGGCGCTGAATCTGAAGGTCATGCAGCGCTTCCTGACGTTCATGACGGTGGCCCTGTATGACCCGCCGGTGCGTGAACTCATGGGCTATACCTGGTCTGCGCGCCAGGAGCGGTGGCACGGGTATCTGTGCAAGGTGATCACGCTTGTCTCCAAGTACGGCCCCAAGCGGGCGTTGATGCATCCCCGCAAGCGTTCGGCGCTGGATCGCGCCTCGGGACGGCTTCCGGTCGATGCGCCTCTGGTGCAGACCCCGGCGCGCAACCTGCCGCCGGTCGAGTACCGCAACAGCCCGCACTTCTACTGCCCGACCGTGGACTGAACCGGCGGCCGACGCCCGCCGACGCAGCTTCAGCTGTTCAGCGACCACACCGAGTAGTTCAGTGCGGTAGCGAACAGGATCCACGCGAAGTACGGCAGCAACATGACCGCTGCGGCGCGGTGAACCTTCCAGAACAACGCAAGGGTGGCTGCCACGGCGACGTCCAGCAGCACGATGTCGACGAGGGCAGGGCCACGCCAGCCGAGCCCGAAGAACAGCGGAGACCACAGCAGGTTCAGGGCCAGCTGGAGGCCGTAGGCGATGATCGCGGGGTTCGTCCACCGCGGGCCCTCCCGCCAGACCAGCCACGCCGCCACGGCCATGAGCAGGTAGAGGCCACTCCATACCGGCCCGAAGAGATAGCTCGGAGGTGCCCAGCCGGGCTGGGCGAGCTTTCCGTACTCGGCTGCGGCGTCGGCGGAGGCGATTCCTCCCAGGGCCGCGACGATGATGACCACGACAAGGGAGACGAGGAACGCGGCCAGGTGCTGCGTACCCGGTAGATGCGTTTTCGGCGAGATCGTCCCCATGGAGCCACACTAAACCGGATCTCCATGGTGCGACCCGAATGCGCCCGAGCTGTCGGTCCTGCACCATAGGCTGCCCGCGTGACCACCCCCACCGTTGACGACCGACGCAGACACATGGCCGTGCTGGCCGCCACGATCAAGGCATGCCGGCTCTGCCCGGGGTTGAACGTCGCCGGCGAGACGGAATCCGCCCCGGGCTACGGGGCGGTGGACTCGCCGGTGGCACTGGTCGGCCAGAGTCTGTGCGGCAAGCTGTGCATGGAATCGCAGATCCCGTTCACCGGCGGCTCCGGGGCCCTGCTCGACGAGAGCTTCAAGCAGGCCGGGATCGCCAAGCGGGATGTGTTCATCACCAACGTCGTCCACTGCCACCCACCGCAGAACCGCGAATCACTGAACAGTTGGGTCAGCAATTGCAGCCCCTATCTGAGCCTGGAGCTGAAGATCGTGCAGCCGCGGGTGGTCATCGGGCTGGGTCAAGACGCCAAGGTGGCGCTGGAGCGGTTGTACGGCCGGCAGGCGCAGAAACTGCAGCGCCCGTGTCAGCCGCTCGGCCTCGGGCCAGCCGATCGCCCAGGCCCGGCGTTGTTGTTCACCGAGCACCCGTCCTGGATCAAACGCCAGCATGATGAGCAGCTGACCGACCAGTACGTGACCAGCCTCGCCGATGCCTACACCGCGGCGTTTCGCGGTGGGGTGACCTAGTCCTCAGTCCAAGTCCGCGAGGGCTTTGCGCGCTGCTTCGAGCTCGGCTTCGAGAACGGCGACCCGGGCGGCCTGTTGCGCGCGGGCCTCGTTCATCAACGCCTCGATCGGCGTGAACAGCTCCTCGTGCAGTTCCTTGGCGGCACGCGACACGGCGGCGGCCGCGACCGCGACGTTGCGAACCAGATAGCTGCTGCCCTGCTTGATCTCGGCGCGCCATTCGCCGTCGGCGCTGCCGGTCACGGTCAGAGTCAACTCGAACGTCTTGGCCTTCTTGCCGGCTGTCTTCTTCTTGGCCGGAGCTGTCGTCTCCTGGATGACAGGTTCAGCGTCGGGCGCCGGCGGGCTTTGCGGCGGGGCGTCATCGGCGACCTGGGCCTCGGGGAGACCGGCGGGGGCGGCGGTAGGGACTTCCATGGTGGAAAGGCCAGCAGTCATGTTGCGGCGAACTCCTTTCATCGGCGCCCGCGACGAGCGGGGCGGGCCTGGGCACCTATTAGAACACACGTTCGACGTGATGGCGCTCAGCGCCACGCGCGTGGACGGAGGCGGTGGGGAGGCCCGCGACAACCCCGGCCAGATGCCAGCCCGCCGCGGCAGCTGTCGCTCAGAGCCGGGCACAACACCCCATGGTCGAACTTCGTGACAGCCCGCCGCCGACGACCGACTCAGTCTGGCGGCGCCGGGGTCATCGACGTGACGAAGTAGGTCTCGTGACCGGTCGGGTAGCCGCCGCCGTTGGTGGCGATGTGCACGTGGTCGTAGTGGTTGGCGGTCTCGTTGCCGTAATCGGACGTCCAGGTGCCGCCGCCGACGCCGGGGTAGATCTTCTGCCGCCAGATCACATGGTTGACACCCCAGCGCTTGGCGTTGGCCAGGGCGTAGCCGGCGATCTGATCGCCGAGCAGGATGCCGGCCTCGCTGTGGTAATCGGGGATCATCACGTCGATGGCCAGCCCGTCGGGATGCCAGTGCAGGGGATCCTGGCGGTATCCGTAGATGGTCTTGATCTCCTGAAACAGCACCCCGATGGTGCGGGCCGCCCAAATGGTCTTGACCTGCAGTCCGTTCTCCGGCGCCACCCCGGGCGGCAGCGGGAAGGCGAACTGTTGGCCTTCGGTCGGCATCGGCACGTTGGCGGCCAGCGCGGCCGCCTCGGCGGGGTCGGCGATGCGTATCCCGCCGGCCGCGGGCGGCGGTGCGGGCGGCGCCGCCGCGTCGGACGTCTGGCTGGGGGCCGGCGCCGGGACGTGGGTGCTCTGCGCCTGGATGAGGGCGGCGGAGACCGCCAGCGACGCCACGATGGCGAGGCCGCGACCGCAGCGCCTGGCGAGCTTCCCTCGGTCCACCAGGAGAACTGTAGTGAATTGACCTCGGATATCGCAGGACGGTGACCAGGTCAGCTAGCGCGTCGCATACTCCGGGGTCCAGCGTGAGCGCTGGATCGCGGCCGCCAGCTGCTCCTCGGAGGCCTCCGGCGCGACCCCGTCGCGCACCGCCTGAACCGCCACCGCGGTCGCGATGCGAGTGGTGATCTCCGGCAGCTCCTGAAACGCCGGCAACAGCGGCTGGTCGGCATCGGACAGCGCCGGGGAGGCATCGCCGAGGGTGGTGGCCGCGGCCCGCATCATGGCGTCGGTGACGCGGGTCGCGCGGGCGGCGGTCACCGCCAACCCGATGGCCGGGAAGATGTAGACGTTGTTGCACTGCGCGATGTGGCGGGTCCGCCCGCCGCGGTGCAGTGGGGCGAACGGTGAACCGGTGGCGATCAGCGCCCGCCTTTCGGTCCATGCGTCGAGTTCGGCGGGGTGCGCTTCGGCCCGGCTGGTGGGGTTGGACAACGGGAAGATGATCGGACGATCGGTCTTGGCCGCCAGGTGGCGAACGATGTCCTCGGTGAAGGCGCCCGCCGCCGTCGACAGGCCCAGCAGGATGCCGACATCGACGTGGCGCACCACATCGGCCAGTCCCCGGCCCCTTACCCGGGATGCGGGTTGAGCGAAGCGGCGCTGGCTGTCCGACAGGTCGGTCCGGTCGTCGGTCAACAGCCCGTCTGCATCGATCGCCCAAAGCCGTTCGGCTGCTTCGGTTTCGGTGAGTCCTTCGGCCACCATCTGTTGGCGGATCATCTCCAGCACGCCGATGCCGGCTGAACCGGCGCCGAACATCACCACCTGCTGCTGCGCCAGCGGGCGCCCCGCGACCCGGACGGCGCCGTGCAACGCGCCGAGGGTGACAGCCGCGGTGCCCTGGATGTCGTCGTTGAACGTCAGCAACCGGCCGCGGTACCGCTCCAACAATGGCAGCGCATGGGCGGTGGCGAAATCCTCCCACTGCAGCAGTACGTCAGGCAGTTCCTCTTGCACCACGGTGACGAACTCGTCAACGAACGCGTAATACTCCTCGTCACTGATCCGCCGATGGCGCCACCCCAGGTACTGCGGATCGGCGAGCAACTCGACGTTGTCGGTTCCAACGTCGAGGACGATCGGCAAGGTGCGGGCCGGGGCGATCCCGCCGATCAGGGTATACAGCGAGAGCTTCCCGATCGGAATGCCCATGCCGCCGATACCCTGGTCGCCCAAGCCCAGAATGCGCTGCCCGTCGGTGACAACGATGACGTCCACCTGCTGCTCACGCCGATTACGCAGTACCTCCCGCAAGCGTTGCCGGTCCGGATACGACACAAACAGCCCGCGCGGCCGCCGGTAGATCTCGCTGAACTGTCGGCAGGCCTCACCGACCGTCGGCGTGTAGACGATCGGCAACATCTCCTCGATGTGTTCACTCAACAGCCGGTAGAACAACGTCTCGTTGCGGTCCTGCAACGCCCGCAGATAGATGTGCTTGTCCAGGTCATCGCGGCGGGTGGAGAACTCGGTGTAGGTGTGAGCGGCTTGCTCGGCAATGGTTTTCACCGCGACGGGCAGCAGGCCCAGCAAGCCGTATTCGCAGCGCTCGTCATGGCTGAACGCGGTGCCCTTGGTGGTCAAGGAATCGAACAGCAGATCCTGCCCCCTGCGTTGCTGATGTGTCACCGCCTCACCTCTCTCATCTCAACCGTCGGCCGTCGACGTAGACGTGGTCGATATTGCGATCATCGCCGCAGTAGATGAGCTTTTCGACGCGCTGCGGCAGCGTCATCGGCTGGTGCCGCGTCCACATCGAATCGTCGACGACGAGCGCGTCGAACGCATATCCCGGTTCGAAACTCCCGGTCTTGCCGAAGAAGCTGCCGCCGCCTTTGGTCGCACAATAGAACGCCTCGGCGGGCGGTACCGGCCGGGAAGCCCGGCCGGTCAGGTAACTCATTGCGCCGGATTGGATTGCGCCGACCATGTTGGCGAACATGTTGAGCGCGTGCCCTGCCGACAGGTCACTTCCGAGACCGACGCGGATGCCCATGTCGTGGTACTCCGCGAGCGGCATCACACCGCTGAGTAGGTTCAGATTCGAGTGCGGACAGTGCGCGACCAGCATGCCGGTGTTACGGATCGCCCTCTTCTCGCGATCGTTGAGATGAATTGCATGGGCCACAACGGCATTGGCGGTGCCGAGCAAACCGGCACGCTGGTAGGTATCAAGGAAGTCGACGCAGTCCGGGTGCTGCTGCAAGGTCGATTCGACCTCGGCGCGGTTCTCGGCCAGATGGGTATGACACGGGATATCGAATTCGGCGGCCTGCTGTGCCAGCCCCTTCATCAGCTTGCGGGTGCAGACCATGGCCGTACTGGGCCCGACTGCCGGCGTCACCAACGGCGACCTGGCCAGCGTCTGCGTCAGAAAATGCCGGACGTCGGCGATCTCTCGGGCGGTGTCCTGGCATGCATCGGCAGGTGCGTTCTGGTCCCGGGATACTTTCGCCACACAGGATCTCAGTCCGGCGGCAATCAGCTTGTCGACCAGAATCGCGGTGCTCTCGGCATGGATCGTTCCCATGACGATCGAACCGGTGATCCCGTTGCGCAGCAGGTCCTCGGCGAACCGGGTGTAGACCGCGTCGGCGTAGGCTGCGTCGACCAAGGCGGCCTCCTGCGGCAGGGCCAGCGTGTGCAGCCAGTCGATCAGCTCGGTGTTGCACTGCAATCCGGTGATCGGCAGTTGCGAAGCATGCAGGTGGGCATCGGTGAAACCGGGCAACACCAGCCGATCCCCGTGGTCGATGACCGGTACGGTGCAATAGCGGTCCGGCAGATCTGCGAGGCACTCGGTGATGACCCCGGCGCCGTCGACGACGACATAGCCGCGGGCGAGCGCAACGAAGTCCTGCGGCGTTGGGGTGAACACGATGTTGCCGCGGTAGATGTGTACGCCGGCGTGGCGCATCGGGCAATCGTAATGGCCGGCGGGCAGGGGAGGCGGCACGGCTCAGCGCCGTGCCCGGTCGACGCGCCTGATCATCCGAGCCGTCGCACGCTCTGCCGCGTGCTGGCGCGCGGCCGTCATCCCCAGCGACTTCGCCCGGTTCAGCGCCGAGCGGATGGTGAAGCCCTGCTCGTAGGCTTCCACCACCCGAGGATCCACGTAGGAACTGCGGGCCACCGCCGGTGTGTTTCCCAATTCCTCCGCGACACAACGCATTACTGCGGCGATTTCACGGCGCCGGACAGTTTTCGAGGTCGGCTCGCGGGCGGCGGCGAAGCTCTCGGCGGCCAGCACGGTGCCATGCCAGGTCCGCAGGTCTTTGACGCTGAACTGTTCATCGGTCAGCTGGCGGAACCGCTCGTTGAGATCGTCGGCCCGCACCTCGCACCAGCCCTCGGGAGTGCGGTACACCAGTAGCCGGGGGATGTCGGTCGGCGCCCGCAACAGGGAGCGCACCGCCCGGACGACCAGCGGGTCGTCCACCGAAACCGTCCGTCGCACTCCGCTTTTCGCCGGATAGTCGAAGTCCACGCAGCCGCTGCGGATCCGGACGTGGTCACGCAACAGGGTCGCCAGGCCAAAGCTGCCGTTCTCCTGGGCGTATTCCTCGCCGCCGGCCCGGAAATAACCCCGGTCGATCAGCTGCTGGGCAACGGCCAGTACCCGGTCGCGCTTCAGCCCGCGGCCGCGCAGGTCGGTCACGACATCGGTGCGCCACTGCGGCAGCATTGCGGCCAGGGTCAGCACCCGGTCGTATTTCTCCTCGGACCGCTCGACCTGCCATTGCGGGTGGTACAGATACTGGCGACGCCCGGCGGCGTCGGTGCCCACGGCCTGGATGTGCCCGTTGGGGTAGGGGCAGATCCACACGTTGCGCCAGGCCGGGGGAATGGCCAGCTCCTTGATCCGGGCGAGCACCTGCGGGTCGTCGATCGCCCGGCGCCCATCGGTGTAGGAGAAGCCGCGGCCCCGACCGACCCGGCGAAACCCGCCGACCCCGATCGTGCTTCTGCGCAGCCTCATGGCACGGAATTACCCGCAGCGCACCCGGCCGACACACCGTGCAGCAGGAACCCTAGGCGCCGGGGCACAGCTCGTGCTGTGCGGCCTCCGCGATGAGTAGGAACTGCGGCCACGCCGGATAATGCGGCTGTTGTACTTCCACGCCCCGGCCGACGCGCAGGTTCTCGCAGATCATGTGCCCGAGCGCGCGCACGCTGGGCTCCGGAATCGGTTCGTCTCCGGCGTAACGGGCGGTGTAGCCGTGGCTGGCGAGGTATCGCATAAAGCCGGCGTCGTCGGCGTGAGCCGGCGCAGGGACTACCAGGGCGCCGGCCCCGGCCGCCGCCGCGAGGCCAGCGGCCGCCAGCGGTGCGGTGAACCCGGCGAGCCAACTCATAGCGGCGATGTTACGTCGCGTCTGTCCGGCGCAGGTTGGCCGGTCGGTGTTCGGCGGCGGCAAGTTCCTTCGGGGCAGGCCGGACAGCTGCTAGCGTCACCGGCGAGAACAGAAAGGCGCTGGACGTGAAATCAACCGCCCTGGCGACAACCCTGGCCGCGAGTGTGCTGGCCGGGCTGATCGGTGCCGCGTCATCGGCTCACGCCGACCCGCTCAATCCCCGGGATCCCGATTACTGCGGCAACAGCCCGGACATTCTGGTGTGCGCCGGCCAGCAGTCGACCTATCCGAATGCGAAGGAGATGGCCTACCTCAACGCCATCCGGCCGCAATTCCCGCCCGGCAGCGAAGCGCCACGGCTGGCCGCCGGACGGACGGCCTGCCTGGAGTTTTCGAAGCATCCGACCAGCCTGATCGTCGAGCAGGTCTCGGTCTACCTCCAGATCCCCAAGCCGACCGCCGGTCAGGTGGTCGACGCGGCCCACGCCAACATCTGTCCGTCGGTGCAGCAGCAGGGCTGAACCGGCTCACCGGCCGTCGGAGCGCAATCCGTCGCGGATCGCGGCCTGCGCCGCGACGTCGCACTCGTTGTACCGCAGGCACCACTGCCGGGCGAGGTCGGCGTCCGGCCCGTGTCCGCGTGCGACGTCAATCGCCAGCTGGGATGCCAGGCCGCCGGCATCATCGACCTCCCACTGGAAACCGAAGTATCCGGCAACACATTTGATCGATGACGAGGTGCGGGCGAAATACTCCGCGTCGAACCACTGGCGCAGGTCGCAGGTCAGTCCGTCGAGCGCGTCTGCGACGGCGGTGAATCTGCGGGTGCTCGACGTCTCGGGATGATGCCAGTGGAAGACCCGCAGAGTTTTGCCCTCCCGTTCGGCCCGGCCGCGCAAACGGCGTATGCGGGAGGCGAATTCGTCTGCCAGCGCGGCTTCGCCGTCGTCATCGAGCGGATCGAATGAGACCACCGGGTCGTAGTAGGCGGTGGTGTCGTCCTGGCCATCGCGAATGCGCAGCCCCCACTGGTAGATCCGGTTGTCGCTATCCCACTCGATGTCGAAGTCGACCTCGATGTCAGCGGAGGGAACAGCCGGCGGATTCGGCCCGCGTCGCTCGTAATCGGCCTGGGCGCAGCTCATTCGGGCGCGACGGACGACGTTCGCCAGCCGGTCTGCAGGCTTCTGGGTGCCCACGGACTGGATGCGAAACGCCTCGACGTGAGCGTCCGCATCGACCTCGGCCAACTGCGCGACGCTCAACGTCATGCCGTCGCCGCAGTTCCGGTACAGGTACTGCCACTCCCGGACGTTGAGATGGCCGGTCTCGATGGCAAAGGACGCGTCATCGTCGCCGGCCACTGCCGCGCAGTGGTCGAACCACAGGCAGGAGTCGCATTCGCCGATCCGGTAGGGCCGCACCAGTTCCCGTCCGGACGCCGCGGCGCGCGCGACTTCGAGGCGAAAGGCGAACTCATGGTCGTAGCGCTGCAGGGCCGAGCGCTTCTTGCGGTGTCGGGGATCGCTGGCGGAATAGGTGGTGATGACCTCGGCTTGCAAGTCATACCAGGTGATGCCGTGCTGGTCGCCGACGAGCCCGGCGAGGTCGGAGCTGCCGATGATGCCGCCGAGATGCACCCCGGGGTGATATCCCAACTCCTGCAGCATCCGGGTGTAATGCGCCAGCTGCATGACATCGTCACGCCAGCGCGCCCCATGATCGCTGTAGCCGGGACAGGTCAGCAGGTCGTCGGGCGCGGAGAGCCTCGACACCGCGACCTCGGAGCGTTTTGCGGTGCTCAAGGTGCGGTGGTTTTTGATGTCGACGGGCAGATAGCCGTTGTGGTACCGGATCAGCACATCGGGCAACCCGGCGCGGCCATTGACCTCCGGTAGGACCGCGCCGACGATCACCTGCACGCCGGCATCCATCGCCGCGAGGGTGCGCCGCCGCTGCTCGGTGCGGCCGCTGCCAGCGTCGAGCACCACCAGCTGCTCCGAATCGCCGTAGTGGTCTCGGAACTGGTCGAGGATCGCCGCCTCGAAGGCGACGCCGGCCTCGCGCAACGCCGCCAGCTCAGGCGAGGGCACGGCCGGCTCCGCGATACCGGGGGTGAACAGGTTATGGGTGACGCGGGCGCACTGCTTGGCGTGATATCCGCCGAGCGTGACCGGTAGTTTCACCCCCGCAGTATCGTCCATCCGATGAGTGCCGACGACCGCGCCCACTGGGACGAGAAATACGCCGAACGGGGCGGGCCGGCGCCGGAGGCGATCGGCCCGGCGGCGGTGTTCGCGGCCCACCGCGACGCCTTTCCGACCGCGGGACATGCCCTCGATATCGCCTGCGGACAGGGGACTGGCGCGGTCTGGTTGGCCCGGCGCGGGCTGCAGGTCCGCGGACTGGACGTTTCCCCGGTTGCGATCGAGCAGGCGCGTTCGCTCGCGGCGCGCAGCGGTGTCGGCGACCGGTGCCACTTCGAGGTCGCCGATCTCGATCACGGGTTGCCCGGCGGGCCGCCCGCCGACGTTATCTACTGCGCCCGGTTCCGCGACCGACGGCTGGATGTGCCGATGATCGGGCGGCTGGCCCCGAACGGCCTGCTGGCCATCGCCGCGCTGAGCCAGGTCGGCGGTAGCGCCGGGCGGTTTCGGGCCCAGCCCGGTGAGTTGCGCGCGGCGTTCGCCGGCCTGGAGATTATCGCCGACGGCGAAGGCCAGGGGCTGGCATGGCTGCTGGCGCGACGCCGCGTCGACCCGGCCGCGCCGATGGCCCGAGGTTATGCCGGGGGCGGTGCGTCGCGGTCGATCGGCTCCGGTCCTGGCTCGGCCGGCGGCTGGTCGGGCGCCGGGCCGTCCATCGGCGGCGCCTCACCGGGCGGGAAGTCCATCGGGGCCTCGAACGGCGGCGCCGGGGGCGGGGCCTCGAACGGCGGCGGGGCCATCTCGAAGCCCATCGGCTCGGCGGGCGGTTCGGGTGCCGGCGGCTCCTCCATAGCGGCGAACTGCAGCGGGGCCTCCATCGGCGGAGCATCGAGCGCGTCGGCCGGCATCGGCAGGTACATGTGGTGGGTGAACTGGGGCTGGTAAGCGCCGCCGCCGCCGATCTTCACCCCACCGGGCTCGCCACTGGACACCGGAGTGCCGTCCGGCAGCGTGACGGCGGTGTGGTGGCTGTTCCAGCCCACCACCAGGGCGCCCGGGGCGGTGCCGTACTGGAAGCCGCGGGCCAGCAGCGCCGACTCCTCGTTGGCGGTGTGGAACCGGTCGCCGAAGGCCGGCCGGCCAGTGGCCACATTGGACACCCACGAGGCCAGGCCCGAGCAGTCCGTACCGGCGGGGCTGTCCCCGCCGGGGATGTACGGCGTTCCGGATACCTGCTGGATGAGCGCCATCAGCGCGTCGAGACCAAACATGACCAGGCACACTAACAATGGCTTTCTGCGGCAACCAAAATCTGTGGCAGGCATCACGTTTGAAGTTCAAGTTGTTAAGCATTACGTCGCAACGGAAAACACCAGGTAGGAGGACGAAAATGTCCTGCGTTGAGCACCTTTCGGCCGTGGATATAGGTTGAAGTGCAGGTAGAAGCTGTCTACGCCCCGTTTGAGAGTGCTTGAAACGGCTTCTATTTCGAATTGATACGAAATCTCCTGGCAAACGGAATAATTGGGTGTACGGCACCGGCGTACCGTCGAGAACTCCAGTTGCACATGGGGTGTCATTTCGGTGCGCGGCCGTGTCGACGGTTCTCGTTGCAGTGCCGCAATTTTCGATCCACTGCGCACCGCGAGTCGCGCTGATACACCAGGGTCTGCGGCGGCCGTGCCACGTCGCCGGGTGCGCTCGGCTAAGCGGCTGGGAGCGGCCGGTGCGACCGGTTAGGCCAGGCCGCTCTTGGCCGGCTCGTTGCCGAGAGCCGAACGCCTCGGCTCCGCCGCGGGGCCCGAGTGAGAAAATAGCGGCGACGCGCACGCTGATCAGCGGCCGTTACAGATCGGGTCGTGAGACGGTATCAAGCTATGCAGAACCTCAACTACCTGACTTACGAAGAGTTCGGGCGGAAGTTCTTCGAGGTCGCGGTTACCGAAGAGCGCGTGGCAGCTGCGTTCGCCGCGATCGCCGGCGACGAGTTCGAGATGCCGCCGATGCGTCAGGGGCCCGGGGGCATCGCCCGGGTCAGCGCCAGGGTGCGGATCCAGCAGCCCCGGGTGGCCCGCGGACTGGGCGACCTGCTCACGTTTGCCATCCACATACCGCTGGTCATCGACCTGCTCATCGACCTGCGGTTGGACAAACAGCGGTTCACCGTCGCCGGTGATATCGCGCTGCGGGCCACCGCGCGGGCCGCTGCGCCGTTGCTGCTGATCATCGACGTGCCCAAGCCGCGGCCCTCCGACATCACCGTGGAGGTCTCGTCGACGTCCATTCGTGGCGAGCTGCTGCGGATCTTCGCCGGCGTGGATGGGGAGATCCGACGGTTCATCGCAAGTTACGTCGCCGATGAGATTGAGAGCCCGCAGTCTCAGCAGGCCCAGATCATCGACGTGGCCGACCGCTTGGACGCGGCCTGGACCGGACCCTGATCCGGCGACGCACCTGATCGTCGGCACACCCAAAACCCGACACCGCACACCCGATGAACACCGCCGGGTGGCTATCGCGGTTACGGGTAGGGGATCGCGGGGATGGCCGGAATCGCGGGGATGGCCGGAATGGCCGGAATCGCCGGGATCGCCGGAATGGCGGGGACAGCCGGGGCCGACGGAACCCGGGGTGCCGCCGGCGCCGGCGCCAACGTCGCCTGGCCTTGCTGAGCGGGGCGCTCGACGGCCGGTGCGGCACTGGTGAGCGGGGCATCCGGCACGGCGGTCAGATCCGGGACAGTGGCGGCTTCACCGGGGGCAATCGGCGCCAGCGGGACGGCCGGGGCAACGGTGGCCTCGCCGACCACACCTTCGTCGGCATCGTCCTCGCAGTCACCGCAGGCCGTCGCGACCGCGCCGACGGCGAGTCCGGTCACCACCATTGACAGGACCGACTTTCCGATACCGCGACTGCGCATGGATTCCCCCGTTGCTCGGTTGGTTGGATCTACCCTACGACGGCCCGGTCGGCCGGCGCCTACGGCGTCTGTCGGTGCCCGAAGCACACTGCCGCGCAGCCCGGAAACGTTAAGTGGCTCAACGGCTTCGAATTCGTTGTACAGCCCCGGCGGTGCTGGGTAGCTGAGCGGTTCGTCGCCGAAACGCAGTGCGGGCCGGCCTTATCGGGCCGGCCCCCACTGCGTCCAACGAGCCTCAGATGGTCTGGTGGCGGCCGAAGAACTTGTGGTCTTCGCTGTAGCCGCCATGGCCGCTGCCGATCTCCTTGTAGCTCTCCACGAACTCGATGCCCTTGATCCACTTGACCAGCTTGTAGCCGTGCTGCAGCTCATTACGCAGCCGCAGCGGCCGGCCGTGCATGTAGGGCAGCGGTTGGTCGTTCATGTTGTAGGCGAGCATCGACATGTGGTGCCACATCTGGTCGACGGGGTGGGCGTTGTAGTAGATGCCGCCGGTGGCGCCCAGGCCCATCGAGTAGAAGACGGCCCACTTCGCCTGTGGCAGCGGTTTGACGATGTCCATGATCGTCGACATCTGCACGCCACCCCACTTGGCCACCCCGGACCAGGCCTGCACACACATGTGCTGGGTGATCTGGTCGTGGTAGGGCAGCGCCTTGAGGTCTTCCAGGGAGAACTCCATCGGGTTCTCGACCAGCCCGTAGACCTTCAGCCGCCAGTCCTTGAAGTCGCCAGCCTCCAACTCCTTGTACTCGACGGTCTCCGGCAGCCGGCCGTTGCGCCAGTGGAACGGCGAGATGTCCGCCTCGGTGAAGGTGCCCGGCTCGGGGTTGAGCTTCTCCAGCGCCCGCTGGAACGGCCCGATCAGGGCGTAGCCGACCTTCTGGACCACTCGCGGGTACTTGAGCGTCAGCGGGGTGGCAACGAGCCAGCCGACGAGGCAGATCACCGCCGCCACGCAGAACACATAGAACCCGACGGGGCTGTGGCATTCGGGTCCGGCGCCTTCCGCGCAACCTCGGGCGGCGAACATATGGTTGAGGTTGTCGAAGGCATCCGTGGCGAACACCATCGTGACGTGCACCAGGATGAACAGCAGGAAGTAGCACAGCACCAGGAAGTGCAGGGACCGGGCGACCTGGAGGTTCAGCCGCATGTGCTTGCTGATCAGCCCGAGCCGCTGCGACAGCGCCGGCGACATGCCCAGCGCGGTGATGAGCGCTGCCGGGGCGGCGATGAACACCGTGACGAAGTACGAGATCAGCTGCAGCGCGTTGTAATTGACCCAGGTGTGGTCGTCCGGCCAGTCCAGCGATGCGTACTGGATCATCACTGAGGCCGCGTGCGGGATGACGTCCCAGCTGGTCGGCACGATGCGCCGCCACTGCCCGGTGGTGAACAGCAGGACGTAGAAGATGGCGCCGTTGAGCAGCCAGAGAACCCCGGTGCCCATGTGCCACCAACGGGCCAGGCCGATCGAGTGCCGGAAGCCGGGCAGGCCGAACTGCGCCGGCAGCGCAACGGTGTCGGCGTTGGCGGTCCAGTACGGGTCGTCGGGAACCGGCGGCCCGACCCGCAGCCATTCATCTTTGCCAGGGGTGGAGTTGCGGCTGAAGTACAGCCGAGGGTGGTCACAGAGGATCTGAATGCCGGCCCGGATGATGAAGATCATCATGAACAGGTTGAAGAAGTGCGTCCAGCCGGCCCAGGCGGGAAGACCGCCTTCGACCGCCGACGACGGGCTGCTCCCCGGGTATTGGGCGATGAAGTCCTCGACGCCGGGGATGTTGCGGACGCCCTTGCCGATCGCGATCGTCGCGACCAGCCCGACGAAGCCGATCGGGATCAGCCACAGCAGGTTGAACCACTTGTCCCGCCCGACGCGCAGGTGCGGGGCGACCGCACGCCGGGACAGGTCGAAGCCACCGCCATAGGTCTCTACGTCGACGGTGTCGTCGTGATTCTTATGAATCTCGGTGCGGTAGCCCTGTTCCAGCTCCAATTCGACGTCGACGACGTCGGTGGAGTACTTGACCTGGTGGGTTGTCTCGTCCGTGGCTGGTGAGGTGGCAGGACCCCGGGGGTCGAGCTGTCCTTCAGCACCCTGTCCGTCGATCGTTGTCACGTCGCGACAGTACAACCGGGAGGCTCTCGCTCTGCCGCTCTGACACCAAATGCACAGGGTTCTGGCAGGAAGCTCAGGTATTGCAGATGCGGATGAAAACGGCAGATGCATCCGAGAGTGCGGAATGGGTCTATCGGGTCCTGCCGGGCCGGGGAGGTGTTCGGCTCGACGCGATTATTTCCGGGCGAACACCGCCGTTGGTAGCCGGGGGCAGCCCGTCGCGCCCAGGCGAATCTCGCGCGTAACTGACCGTTTACCTAATGCGTCCATAATTCGAGGCAGAATCGGCGAACCGAATTCGCCATCGCCGCCGGATTGCACTCCGCGCGGCAGGCGGGGGCTGCGCAACACGGCTAGCATGCGCAGTGGAGAAGCTTGCGATCAGGCAGGGGTAGATGACGACCAAAAACGCACCGAACCGGCCCCGTAGCCGGGCAGTGCAACGGGCGGGGGTTGGGACGGACCGTGGCTGACGAAAACCGGGGGCCCGGTTACGGCCTGGGGTTGTCGACGCGCACCCAGATGACCGGGTACCAATTCCTGGCGCGTCGAACCGCGATGGCGTTGACCCGCTGGCAGGTGCGGATGGAAGTCGAGCCGGGCCGGCGGCAGGCGCTGGCCGTGGTCGCCTCGGTCTCGGCGGCTTCGGTGATCTGTCTCGGCGCGCTGCTGTGGTCGTTTCTGAGCCCCTCGGGCCAGATGAACGAATCGCCCATTATCGCCGACCGCGATTCGGGGGCGCTGTACGTCCGGGTCGGCGACACGTTATATCCGGCGCTGAATTTGGCCTCGGCCCGGCTGATTGCCGGTCGCCCCGACAATCCGCACAAGGTGCGCTCCGCGCAGATCGCCGAGCAGCCGCACGGCCCGCTGGTGGGCATCCCGGGGGCGCCGTCGGACATTCAGCCGACGTCGCCCACGTCGTCGTCGTGGTTGATCTGCGACACCGTCGGCAACGTCCAGGGTGTCGGCGCGCCGTCGCCGGTGACGGTCACGGTGATCGACGGCAGCCCGGACCTCAGCTCGCGCCGCCGGGTGCTCGACGGCCCGGACGCCGTGGTGCTGCGCTACAACGACGAATCGTGGGTCATCCGTCAGGGCCGGCGCTCGCGCATCGACGCCGCCGACCGGGCGGTGCTGTTGCCGCTGGGACTCACCCCCGAGCAGGTCGAGCATGCCCGGCCGATGAGTCAGGCACTGTTCGACGCGGTGCCGGTCGGGCCGGAGTTGGCGGTGCCGTTTGTGCCCGATGCCGGCCGTCCGCCGGCCTTCCCCAATGCGCCCGGCCCGGTGGGGACCGTCTTCACCACACCGCAATTGGCTGGGCCGCAACAGTATTCGGTGGTTCTGATGAACGGCGTGCAGACCGTGTCGCCGGTGGTGGCGCGTATTCTGCAGAATGCCGGGGCGACCGCGGGCGGTGCTCCGATCGTGGTGGCGCCGCCGGAGCTGGCGAAGATGCCGGTGGTCACCGGGCTGGACCTGTCGGCCTACCCGGAGGGGCCGCTCAAGGTCGTCGACATGAAGGAGAACCCGTCCACCTGCTGGTGGTGGGAGCGCTCTAACGGCGAGAGCCGAGCCCGGGTGCAGGTGGTGTCCGGTCCCACGATCCCGGTGCCGCAGAAGCAGATCAACCGAGTGGTGTCACTGGTGAAGACCAACGACAAAAGCATGCCGCAGGCCGACCGGGTCTACTTCGGACCGGGCTACGGCAACTTCGTCGCGGTGACCGGCAACGACCCGGACGCCTCCACCCGGGAATCGTTGTGGTGGCTGTCCGCCTCGGGCGTGCGATACGGCGTGCCGGGCGACGACGAGCGCAAGGCGCTGGGTCTGGTCACTGAGCCCGCGCTGGCGCCGTCGGTGGCGTTGCGCTTGCTGGCGCACGGTCCGACGCTGTCGCGCCAGGATGCGCTGGTACGCCACGACACCCTGCCAACCGATATGAACCCTGCAGAATTGGCGGTGCCCAAGTGAAACGTGGATACGCCCGGCCGACGCCGGAACGCGCCCCGGTGGTCAAGCCGGAGAACATCGTATTGCCGACGCCGCTGAGCGTCCCTCCGCCGGAGGGCAAGCCGTGGTGGCTGGTGGTGGTCGGCGTGCTGGTGGTGGGCCTGCTGGTCGGCATGGTCGCGATGACCGTGGCCAACGGCTCCCGGATGTTCCTGGGTGCCGGTGCCATCTTCCCGATCTTCATGATCGGTGGCATCGCGATGATGATGTTCGGCGGCCGCTTCGGCGGTGGCGCCCAGCAGCTGAGCCGGCCCAAGCTCGACGCGATGCGCGCCCAGTTCATGCTCATGCTGGACCGGCTGCGGGAGTCGGCCGCGGAGTCCGCCGACAGCATGGACGCCAACTACCGGTGGTACCACCCGGCGCCGTCCACCCTGGCCGCCGCGGTGGGATCGTCTCGGATGTGGGAGCGCCAGCCCAACGGTAAGGACCTCAACTTCGGGCTGGCCCGCGTCGGGGTCGGTATGACGCGCCCGGAAGTCACCTGGGGCGAGCCGCAGAACATGCCCACCGACATCGAACTCGAACCGGTGACCGGCAAGGCGCTGCAGGAGTTCGGGCGCTATCAGAGCGTGGTCTACAACCTGCCGAAGATGGTCTCGCTGCTGGTCGAGCCGTGGTATTCGCTGGTCGGCGATCGCGAGCAGGTGCTCGGGCTGATGCGCGCGATCATCTGCCAGTTCGCGTTCTCGCACGGACCCGACCACCTGCGCATGGTGGTCGTCACCTCCGATCTGGAGCAGTGGGACTGGGTGAAGTGGCTGCCGCACTTCGGCGACCCGCGCCGCCAGGACGCCGCGGGTAACGCCCGCATGGTGTACGGCTCGGTGCGCGACTTCGCCACCGAACACGCCGATCTGTTCTCCGGGCGCGGATCGTTCATGCCGCGCCACGCCAGCTCCTCGGCGGAGACGCCCACGCCGCACCACCTGATCATCGTCGACGGCATCGACCCGCAGTGGGAGTACGTCAACACCACCGAGGGCATCGACGGGGTGACGTTCTTCGACCTGACCGGCGCTGCCGAGTGGCGCGGTGTCGCGCAACGGGTGCTGCGCTTCGACGACAAGGGCATCATCAACGCCCTGCCGCGCGACCGCGACACCTGGATGGTCATCGACGACAACGAGTGGTTCTTCGCGCTGGCCGACCAGGTCAGCCGGACCGACGCCGAGCAGTTCGCGCAGCGGATGGCGCACTGGCGGCTGGCCGAGGCCTACGAGGAGATCGGTCAGCGGGTGACCCATCACATCGGGGCCCGCGACATCCTCTCCTACTACGGCATCGAGGATGCCGGGCGGATCGACTTCGACAGTCTCTGGACGAGCCGGCAGAAGGAGGGCAGCCGGGCCCGGCTGCGGGTGCCGTTCGGCAACCGCTCCGACAACGGTGAGCTGCTGTTCCTCGATATGAAGTCGCTGGACGAAGGCGGCGACGGCCCGCACGGCGTCATGTCGGGCACCACGGGTTCGGGTAAGTCGACGCTGGTGCGCACGGTGATCGAGTCGCTGCTGCTGGGGCACTCGCCCGAGGAACTGCAGTTCGTGCTGGCCGACCTCAAGGGTGGATCGGCGGTCAAGCCGTTCGCGGGTGTGCCGCACGTGTCGCGCATCATCACCGACCTGGAAGACGACCAGGCGCTGATGGAACGCTTCCTGGAGGCGATGTGGGGCGAGATCGCCCGCCGCAAATCGATGTGCGACAGCGCCGGTGTCGACGGCGCCAAGGAGTACAACGAGATTCGGTCCCGGATGGCCGCCCGCGGTGACCACAGCCTGCCGCCGCTGCCGATGCTCGTCGTGGTGATCGACGAGTTCTACGAGTGGTTCCGGATCATGCCGACCGCGGTGGAAGTGCTGGACTCGATCGGCCGGCAGGGCCGCGCCTACTGGGTGCACCTGATGATGGCGTCGCAGACCATCGAGAGCCGCGCCGAGAAGCTGATGGAGAACATGGGCTACCGGCTGGTGCTCAAGGCGCAGACCGCCGGCGCAGCCCAGGCCGCCGGCGTGCCGAATGCGGTGAACCTGCCGGGCAAGGCCGGCTTGGGCTACTTCCGCAAGAGCGGCGAAGAGGTGATCCGTTTCCAGGCCGAGTTCCTGTGGCGCGACTACCACCGCGGCGGGATTCTCGACGACGAGCAATTGCCGCAGGTGCACTCCATCGACTACATCCGGCCGCAGCTGTTCACCACCGCGTTCACCCCGCTGGAGGTAAGCGTCAGCGGCACCGAACTCGAGGCGGCCGAGGAGACGCCGGCCATCACGGCCACACCGGCCGAGGAGCCCCCGGTCGAGGAAGAGGACGCGATCCGGATTCCCAAGGTCGGCACGGTGATCATCGACCAGCTGCGCCAGATCGACTTCGAGCCCTATCGGCTGTGGCAACCGCCGCTGGACGTTCCGGTGGCCATCGACGAGCTGGTGAACCGCTACCTGGGCCACCCGTGGCAACAGGACTACGGCACGCGGCGCGATCTGGTGTTCCCGATCGGGGTCATCGACCGCCCGTTCAAGCATGACCAGCCGCCGTGGACGGTGGACACCTCCGGGCCGGGCGCCAACGTGCTGATCCTGGGCGCGGGTGGTGCCGGCAAGACGACGGCGTTGCAGACGCTGATCTGCTCGGCGGCGTTGACCCACACTCCCGAGCAGGTCCAGTTCTACTGCCTGGCCTACAGCGGTACCGCGCTGACCACGGTGGCCAGCCTGCCGCACGTGGGCAGCGTCTGCGGGCCGACCGATCCCGACGGCGTGCGCCGCACGGTCGCCGAGCTGCTGGCGCTGGTGCGGACCCGCAAGCGCAGCTTCCTCGAGAACGATGTGGCCTCGATGGAGGTCTTCCGGCGGCGCAAGTTCGACGGGGCCCCGGGAAATGTCCCCAACGACGGCTTCGGCGACGTCTACCTGGTGATCGACAACTACCGCGCGCTCTCGGAAGACAACGAGGTGCTCGTCGAGCAGGTGAACCAGATCATCAACCAGGGCCCGTCGTTCGGTGTGCACGTGGTGGTGACCGCCGACCGCGAGTCGGAGTTGCGCCCGCCGGTCCGCAGCGGCTTCGGCTCCCGGGTCGAGTTGCGGCTGGCGGCGGTGGAGGACGCCAAGCTGGTGCGGTCCCGGTTCGCCAAGGACGTCCCGGTCAAGCCGGGCCGGGGCATGGTCGCGGTCAACTACGTGCGGCTGGACAGCGATCCGCAGTCCGGCCTGCACACGCTGATCGCGCGCCCGGCGATGGCCGACACCAACGAGCGGGTTTTCGAGTCCGACAGCGTCGCTGCCGCGGTCAGTCAGGTCGCGGTGGGCCGGGTGCGCCCGGTGCGGCGGCTGCCGGCGCGGTTCGGTCTGGACGAGGTGCGGGCGGTCGCGGCCAACGACCAGCGCGAGGGTGTGGGTGCCGGCGGCATCGCCTGGGCCATCTCCGAACTCGACCTGCAGCCGGTCTATCTGAACTTCGCCGAGAACGGGCACCTGATGGTGACCGGGCGCCGGGAAGCAGGCCGCACCACCACGCTGGCCACCATCATGAGCGAGATCGAGCGGCTGTACGCGCCCGGTGCCAGCACCGCGCCGCCGACTACGCAACCGTCGGCGCAGGTGTGGCTGATCGACCCCCGTCGGCAGCTGTTGACCACGTTGGGCTCGGACTACGTGGAGAAGTTCGCCTACAACATGGACGGGGCCGTCTCCCTGATCAACGAGTTGGCCGCCACGCTGGCCAACCGGGAGCCACCGCCGGGTCTGTCGGCCGAGGAGCTGCTCTCGCGCACCTGGTGGAGCGGGCCGGAGATCTTCTTGATCATCGATGACATCCAGCAGTTCCCGCCCGGCTTCGACTCGCCGTTCCAGAAGGCCGCCCCCTGGGTGACCCGCTCGGCGGACGTCGGCTTGCACGTGATCGCCGCCAGGACCTTCGGCGGCTGGTCGTCGGCCGGCAGTGATCCCTTGCTGCGGGCCCTGCACCAGGCCAATGCGCCGCTGCTGGTGATGGACGCCGACCCCGACGAGGGCTTCATCCGCGGCAAGATGAAGGGCGGTCCGCTGCCCCGTGGCCGTGGCCTGCTGATGGCCGAGGACACCGGCGTGTTCGTGCAAGTCGCCGCAACGGAGCTGCGGCGCGCGCCGGCGAACGAACGCGCGGCCACCCCGGTCCGCTGAGCCTGTTCCACCAGCGGCCGCGGTGATGCGCCTAACAGCGGCGTCGTGGTTGCTGGGGGTGTCACATCCGGTGCGGGCGGGAAGCTTTCGCCGCGGCCAGATTTTAATCGCAGGCACCGTTGCGACCGCCTCGGCGGGGACTTCGGCCCGCCACCGCAGCGGCGAATAACAGAACTGTGTTTCGGCAGGCTGGCCCGGTTTCCACGGCCCAGAACCAGCCATCGGGTTACTCCGCTGTTACCCCAAGTGAACAGTTGCTGTCCCCAGATGAACACTGAGCGTCATCGGCTGTATCGGCCGTCAGGACCCCTTACGCTCAGTGGCAGAAAGATTGCTGAAGGCGATCCGAGGAGGAAAGTCGAATGTCGTTCGTCAACGCGCAGCCGGAGGCGCTGGCCGCGGCTGCCGGGAACCTGAGCGGAATCGGTTCGGCGTTGAACGCGCAGAACGCCGCTGCTGCCGCCCCGACCACCGGCGTGGTGCCGGCTGCTGCCGATGAGGTCTCGGCGTTGACCGCCGCCCAGTTCGCCGCCCACGCGACGATGTACCAGCAGGTGAGCGCCCAGGCCGCGGCGATCCACGAGATGTTCGTCGCCACCCTCAACAGCAGTGCCACTTCCTACGCCGCCACCGAGGCCGCCAACGCGGCTTCGGCGGGCTGATGGGAGGAGAGCCGTTCTTTTGTGCACAGCCGGACATGACCAGCGGCTCTATCCGGTGACCAGGTAACTACCAGAAACAACAACCAACGAACTTCAAGACAAGGAGAGACAACAGTGGCAACACGTTTTATGACCGATCCGGATGCGATGCGGGCGATGGCGGGGCGTTTTGATGTGCACGCCCAGACGGTGGAGGATGAGGCCCGGCGGATGTGGGCGTCGTCGACCAACATCTCCGGTGCGGGCTGGGGTGGTCTGGCCGAGCGGACGTCTTACGACACGATGGGTCAGATGCAGACGGCGTTTCGCAACATCGTGAACATGTTGCACGGGGTGCGCGATGGTCTGATTCGCGACGCGAACCACTACGAGCAGCAGGAAGCTGCTTCCCAGCAGATCCTGTCGAGCTAGGAGGAGAACTACAGATGAGCATTAACTACCAGTTCGGTGATGTGGATGCCCACGGTGCGTTGATCCGCGCCCAGGCCGCTTCGTTGGAGGCCGAGCACCAGGCGATCGTGCATGACGTGTTGGCTGCCGGGGACTTCTGGGGTGGCGCGGGTTCGGTGGCCTGCCAGGAGTTCGTGGCCCAGCTCGGCCGCAACTTCCAGGTCATCTACGAGCAGGCCAACGCCCACGGTCAGAAGGTGCAGACCGCCGGCAACAACATGGCCAACACCGACGCCTCGGTCGGGTCCAGCTGGGCCTGACCGACCGCAACTCGCAGCGCGGCAGCACACCGATCCACCGGTGTGCTGCCGCGTGCTGCAATGGGTGGGGTAGTGGCAAGCGTGACCTGACCGCTGCGTGATCCAATAGCCAAGTACATCGGCAAGGTAGAGGAGGGTAGTGATGGACCCGAGCACCCGCACCGACATCACCGTCAACGTCGAGGGCTTCTGGATGCTGCAGGCGCTGCTGGATATTCGCCACGTCGCGCCCGAGTTGCGTTGCCGACCTTACGTTTCCACCGATTCGAACGACTGGCTGTCGGAACACCCCGGCATGGCGGTGATGCGTGAGCAGGGCATCGTCGTCGACGACGAGGTCAACGAGGTGGTGGCGGCCCGGATGCGGGTGCTGGCCGCGCCCGACCTCGAGGTGGTCGCGCTGCTGTCACTGGGCAAATTGCGCTACGGCGTGATCGATGACGAAGACCAGCCACCTGGCACCCGCGACATCCCCGACAACGAGTTCCGGGTGCTGCTGGCGCGGCGCGGCGAGCACTGGGTGTCGGCGGTGCGGGTCGGCACCGACATCACCGTCGACGACGTCGCCGTGACCGATGCCGCATCGATCGCCGCCCTGGTGATCGACGGCATGGAATCGATCCACCACGCCGATCCGGCGCAGATCACCGCGGTCAACGTGCCGATGGAGGAGATGCTGGAGGCGACGCAGAGCTGGCAGGACTCCGGCTTCAACATCTTCACCGGGGGAGACCTGCGCCGGATGGGCATCAGTGCCGCCACCGTGGCCGCGCTGGGGCAGGCGTTGTCGGAGCCGGCTGCGGAGGCCGCCGTGTACGCGCGGCAATACCGTGACGACGCCAAGGGCCCCAGCGCCTCGGTGCTGTCGCTCAAGGACGGGTCCGGCGGCCGGATCGCGCTGTATCAGCAGGCGCGCACCGCGGGATCGGGCGAAGCGTGGCTGGCGATCTGCCCGGCCACCCCGCAGCTGGTGCAGGTTGGTGTAAAGACGGTTCTGGACACCCTGCCCTACGGCGCCTGGAAAACGCATCGGAGGGTCTAGCCGGCCGACCGGGGGGTTGACGCGCACCGAAATGTCGTGTGCCGCACCGGGAAATTGCCGGTAAACGCGAATCGTGCGAATTGCATGCATTGGCTTTAGAATTGGACGGACTTTGAAATGACAAATTGCGAGGCGGCACCCATGGGTTCTATGGCGTCAGTGTTCGTCGATCAGGTGGTGCGACCATGACCACGGCTATCGAGTCGGCGCAGCCGGGCGGTGAAGTCGCGCCGTCGGCGCCCCGGGCCGTGGTGGTGGGGATCATGGCCGGCGACGGCGTCCAGATCGGGACGCTGCTGGACGCCGACGCGCCGGTGTCGGTGATGCTCGACCCGTTGCTGAAGGTGATCAACAGCCGGCTCGCCGAGCTCGAGGAGCCGACCCTGCAGGCGCAGGGACGCGGTCGCTGGGTGCTGTGCCTGGTCGACGGCACCGCGCTGCGGCCGAACCAGTCGCTGACCGAGCAGGACGTCTACGACGGTGACCGGCTGTGGCTGCGGTTCATCGAGGACGGGGAGCGGCGGTCGCCGGTCATCGAACACATCTCCACCGCGGTCGCGGTGAACCTGTCCAAGCGGTTCGCCCCGGTCGATGCCGCAACCGCCGTGCGAGTCGGGGTATCGACCCTGGCGATCGGGGTGCTGCTGGCGACCGGACTGCTCGCCGCCTGGCGCTACGGGCACGACGACTGGCTGGCGGCCGGGTTCAGCGCGGGGCTGGCCCTGCTGGTGCTGATCGCTGCCGCGCTGATCCTGCTGCAGGCCCGCAATGCGTCTGACCGGCGTGTCGGTGACATTCTCCTGGCCAGCGGCCTGGCGCCACTGGTGGTGGCTGCCGCCGCGGCGGTGCCCGGCCCGGTGGGAGCCGCCCAGGCGGCGCTGGGCTTCGGTGTCGCCGGTATCGGTGCGCTGTCGGTCATCCGGCTCACCGGGCGGCAGTTGGCCGCCTACACCGCCGTCGCCGTCATCAGTGTGGCGGTCATGTTCGCCGGGGTGCTGCGGATGCTGTTCCTGACCGGCGCGGTGACCCTGATGGCCTGTGTGTATCTGGCCTGTGTGCTGGCCTACCAAGGCGCTCCGTCGTTGTCGCGGTGGCTCGCCGGCCTGCGACTGCCGGTCTTCCCGTCGGCGACCAGCCGCTGGGTGTTCGAGGCCCGTCCCGACCTGCCCACCACGGTGGTGACCACGCCCGGCGCCCCGCCGGCCCTGGAGGGTCCGGAGTCGGTGCGCGAGGTGGTGCTGCGCGCCGAACGGGCCCGCTCGTTCCTGACCGGTCTGCTGTCCGGTCTGGGCGTGCTGATCGCGGTGACCGTCACCGGTTTGAGCGACCCCCGTTCGGACCGGTCCTGGCTGCCGGTGCTGCTGGCGGCTCTGACCGCCGGGTTCCTGGTGCTGCGCGGCCGTTCCTTCCGGGACCGCTGGCAGGCGGTCACGGTGACCCTGACCGGTCTGGTCATCGTCGCCGCGGTGGTGGTGCGCTTCGTGGTGGTGCAGTGGACGCCCACGACGCTGGTGATCGGTGCGGCGCTGCTGGTGCTGGTCCCGATGTTCGGGCTGCTGTCCGCGGTGATCGTGCCCAACACCATCTACAGCCCGCTGTTCCGCAAGTTCGTCGAATGGATCGAATACCTGTGCCTGATGCCGCTGTTCCCGCTGGCACTGTGGTTGATGAATACCTATGAAGCCATCCGGTACCGCTAGGGGCGTGCGTCGGCTGCAGCGCACCGCGGCCGCCGGCGCCGCGATGATCATGATGACGAGTGGCTCGCTGGCCGGGATGCCGGTGGCCGGCGCAATCGATCCGCCGCGGATCGATCCGGCCGCGCTGCCGCCCGACGGCACGCCGGGACCGCCGCAGACGATGCGGCAGACCTCGTACTGCACCGAGGTCGGCGTCCTGCCGAACACGGACTTCCGGGTACAGCCGGCCTACATGGACATGCTCAATCTGCCCGAGGCGTGGAAATTCAGTCGCGGGGGCGGGGTGACCGTCGCGGTCATCGACACCGGCGTGACGCCGCACCCGCGGTTGCCGAACCTGATCGGCGGCGGCGACTACGTGATGGGCGGCGGCGATGGGCTGTCGGACTGCGACGCGCACGGCACCCTGGTGGCATCGCTGATCGCCGCGATGCCCGACAACGGGGTGACCCCGCTGCCGCCGCCACGCCAGACCCGCCGGCCCCCGTCGGTTCCTACCAACGAACCGCCGCCGCCGACGCCGGCGCCGCAGACCACGATCGTGGTAATGCCGCCGCCCCCACCGCCGCCGGCTCCGCCACCCGTCGAGGGTGAGGAACCGGCGCCCGGTGCCGGGCGCGGGACCGGGGACGGGCGCCGGGGCAGGGGCGGGCGCGGGGGCCGGCGCCGGTGCGCC
>NZ_LZJK01000030.1 GCF_001667945.1 Mycolicibacter sinensis
TGCGACATCGACCACGCCATCGCCTACCCGATCGGGCCGACCCACCCCGCCAACCTGCGCTGCCTCTGCCGAAAACATTAGCGGACGCACTAGGTACACTATAGCCTGTGAGCGTCGAACGCAAGCCCCGCCGGGCCGCCATCTACACCAGAATCTCGCTGGACCGCGCCGGCCAGCAGCTCGGCGTCCAACGGCAGGCCGACGACTGCCGCACCCTCGCCGACACCCTCGGCTGGAAAGTCGTCGCCGAGTTCACCGACAACGACCGATCCGCAACCTCGGGTAAGCCCCGGCCCGGATTCGAGGCCCTGCTGGCCGCGATGGACCGCGGCGAAGTCACCGCCGTACTGGCCTGGCACCCCGACAGGATTTACCGCCGACTGTCCGACCTAACCCGGCTCCTCGACGTGGCGAAGGGAGTGGAGTTCCGCACCGTCACCGCCGGCGAACTGGACCTGTCCACACCGACCGGCCGCATGGTCGCCTCCATCCTGGGTAGTGTCGCCACCGCCGAAGTTGAGCACGCCGGCGAACGCAAGCGCCGCGCAGCGCAGCAGAAAGCCCAACGCGGCGAGCCGAAGTGGCGGCAAGCGTTCGGCTACATCGACATGGGCGGCACCCGCCGCGACCTCGACCCCAAAACCGCCCCGCTGATCGCCGAAGCCTACGCGGCGATCCTGGCCGGCGCATCCTTGAAAGACGTTGCCGCCCTGTGGAATAACGCCGAAGCGTTCACGATCAACGGGAAGCGGTGGACGCCACCGCAGGTGTCCACGTTCCTGCGGAAGCCCCGCAATGCTGGCCTCCGCACCTATCAGGCCGACCGCGGGCCAGCGAACCGGGACAGCATCATCGGCCCCGGCACCTGGCCGGCGCTGATCGACCCGGACACGTTCTGGGCTGTCCAGGCAGTGATGGACGCACCCGGCCGGCGGCCCGGCCCGAAAACCGTGCGCCGCTATTTGTTGACCAGGGTTTTGGGTTGCGGCAAGTGCGGCCACTACCTGTCCGGCATGTGGGGCACCGGCGGCGACGATATCGCCTACGCCTGCAAGCGGTGCCGCGGCTGTTCGGTGCGGGCGCACCACATCGAACCGCTGATACTCGACCTCGTTGCCGGCCGCCTGGCGATGCCCGACGCCGGCGACCTACTCAAAGCGGAGCAACACGACACCGCCGAAGCGGAATCCCTACGGGTGCAAGCGAACACGCTACTGGCCGAGCTGGACGTGATCGCGGTGGAACGCGCCGATGGGCTGCTCACCGGCCGGCAAGCGAAGATCGCCAGCGACCGGGTGCAGGCCAAGCTTGACGCCATCTTGGCCCGCCAGCAGGACGCCGGCCGGGTGCGGGTGTTCGACGGGATACCGCTGGGCACCCCGGCGGCCGCGGATGCTGTGGCCGACCTGTCACCGGATAGGTTGCGGGCCATAATCGAAACACTGATGGAGGTCGTTGTGGAGCCGATCGGTAAGCGCGGCAACACGTTCGACCCCGACCGGGTGAAGGTGGTGTGGCTGTGAGTAGCGACCGGATTCTGTTCACTGGCCCGGGCGGTGAGGTTGTGACCGGACCCGGCGCCGACGTGCCGCCGTTGTTGAAGGCGGTCCACAAGCGGGACGGCGGGTGCGGCCGGGTGGTGGCCCTGTACTGGTCGGAGCACGGCTGGACTCGCACACGGCGGCGGTGTTACTGCGAGCCAGCGCCGCAGCTCCCGGAGGGGCCGGCGCTGGCCGGCGCGCTGCGGCATGCCCGACATGGCCGCACCCTGCCCGTGCATATCTGACGTTCGCGCTTACAGCGACACACCCGGTAATCTAGCAATCGGACGTTTTAGCGTCCGAACGTGAAGCGGCTTAGTCGATCGCGTGGCTACAGGATCGAGCCACACCGCGGGCATGAGCACCCCGCCGAACCCCCACACAGGGGAGATCGGCGACAACCATGTCCACAATCCCAACCGAACCGACCGCACGGGCCGCCTACTACCGCGACCTCGCCAAGAAATCTGCGGCCGTGCGCCGCAACAACGGCATCATCCGGCGACGCAACGCCGCCACGGAGAAGATCGCCGCCTACATCGAGCGCACCCTCGCCGCAGCCCCACCGCTGACCGATGAGCAGCGCACCCGGCTCGCCGAACTGCTGCGCCCCGCCCGCAACACCGCCGGGAAGGTGGCATGAAAAGCGGAAACCCCGCCGGTCAGGGCGGGGCATCCAAGGGCGATAACACCAATGGTAGCAGCCGAAACACCAATGGCGCCAACGACGAGACACCCGCCGTGGCCGGCTATGCCGACGCCGTACCCGTCTACCTGGAGGCAGGGTGGGCGCCGATCCCGCTGCCGACCGGGCAGAAATGGCCGCCCCCGCGGGGCGCGACCGGCCGTGGCAACCCGCTGCCCTCGGCGGCCGACTGCCACGCATGGGCCGACGACCCCCGCCACGCCGGCGGCAACACTGCGCTGCGGATGCCGCCGACCGTGGTCGGCATCGACGTAGACGACTACGGCGACAAGCCGGGCGCGGCGACGCTGGCCGGCTGGGAGTTCAGCTGGGGGCAGCGGCCGGCAACATGGCGGTCGTCGTCCCGCGGCACCGACACCGTGAGCGGCATCTACTACTACCGGATACCCGCCGGTGTGGAACTGGACAGCAACCCCGACAAAGGGGTGGAGATTGTGCAGCACCACCACCGCTACGCCGTCGTCGCGCCCTCCCAGCACCCCGACACCGGCAGCCGCTACCGCTGGTATGACCCGGCCGGCCAGGTGTGTGGGCCGCCGCGGGTCGATCAGCTCCCGGAGCTGCCCGCCGCATGGCTCGACGGACTCCAAGCCGCCAAACACGGCGACCGGGACCAGCAGCCCAGCGCAGCACCGCCGTCAGCGGTGGCCGGCGGCGACCGGTTGCGCCGGTACGCGCTCAACGTCCTCGAGCGGGAGGCCGCCGAGCTGGCCGGCATGGCACCCGAGACCGGACGCAACAACAAGTTGAACGACGCCGCGTTGCGCTGCTACCGGCTCGCAGACGGTGCCGGCATGGACCGGGCCATCGTCACCGCAACCCTGCGCGCTGCTGCACAGCAGTCGGGCACCCCCGGCATCGAAGGCACACTCCGGTCGGCGGCCACCAAGGCCGACGCAGACGGCCCCGCCTACCCACCCGACAACGACACCCGCGGCGACTGGGACCCGGGCAGCACCGACGTCGGCGACCTCGGCGACGGCAGCGGCGACGACGAGCGGCCCCGCTACACCGATTTCGCGGCGCTGCTCAATGCCGGGCTACCAGACCCGCCACAGCCCGAGTTCCTGGCCCGCGTCGATGGTGTGCCGATCTTCTACCGCGGCAAGCGGAACGAACTCTACGGCGACCCCGAGGACGGCAAAACCATGATCGCCCTCGCCGCGATCGCCGAACGGCTCACCGCGGGTGGACGCGCACTGTTTCTGGACCTGGACAACAACGGCGCCGTCGAAACCGCCCGCCGGCTGGTGATGCTCGGCGCCCCGCTCGACGCCATCACCGACCCGGACAAGTTCCGACACATCGAACCCGCCGACGAAGAAGAACTTCGCGGCGCCGTCGATGACTGCACCGGCTGGGCTGAAATCGCGCTCATCGACTGCGCCGGCGAACTCATCCCGCTATTCGGCGGCAGTAGCGACAGCGCCGACGACTACACCGCGATCATGCGCCGCACGTCCGGGAAGCTGGAACGCGCCGGGGCCGCCGTCATCCTCATCGACCACCCCGCCAAGGGCCGCGAATCCCGCGCCTACGGTGCCGGCGGCACGATGGCGAAACGGCGGGCAGTCAACGGCGTATCCATCAACGTGGTACGACGGCAGACGTTCGCGCCCGGCCAAGGCGGCGCCGCCGACCTGTGGATCAACAAAGACCGGCCCGGCGGGCTGCGCCAGCACTGCACCAACGGCGAGGGCCGCCGCCAGTTCGCCGGCACGTTCACCCTGGACCCGCCCGACCCGGATACCGGCGTCGCCGCGTGGAGGGTCACCACCGACACCCCCGCCAGCAGCACGACGACGCTCGACCCCGTTGTGGAGCGGCACTACGACGCCGCCGTGAAGCTGGCCGGCACCACCACCGGCGCGACCGTCGCCGAGGTCGCCGCGATCGCCAACGGGCTGCCACCCGGCACACCGGCCACCCGATCGCAGAAGGAAACCGCCCGGCGTGCCCTCGACAAACTGCAATTCGAGCACCGCTTGGTGCTGGTGGACGGGGCCTCGCCGAAGCGGTGGGAGTTGCCCGAATGACGGGCACGGAGTGGGCACGCGGCGGGCACGCGGCCGAAATCGGCGATGGGCACGCGATCGGGCACGCGGGCACGCGGTTCCGCGTGCCCGCAGGTCAGCGGCTTGCAGATGGGCACGCGGGGCACGCGGGGGCAATAGCGGCAGGGCACGGCACGCCCGCCCCCTTAGAGGGCGTGCCCGCGTGCCCGCCGTGCCGGGCCAAAAGAACAGGCCGCACCCGGTGACCGGCACCCCGGCCGTGCTGGCCCGCGCCAGCCACCTCCACGGCACCTGCCAACAGTGCGGTCGACCGCACCGCGAAGGCGAACTCGTCGCCAACTTCAAGAACAACTCGGACCGCTACCCGTGGTGGTGCCTGCCGTGCGTGCTGGCCCGCCTCGACGCGAAAGGACCCCAACCATGACCACCACCGGCGCCGGCGGCCACCGCCGCTACACCCTCGCCAACCAACTCCAGGCCGATGTTCGCACCGTGCCGTGTCCGGGCCGATCCTGCCTCGCCCCCGCCGGGGAACCCTGCCGCGGCGCCGGCGGGATCGGCTTCCACGCACCCCGCTTCGCCGACGCCATGAAACAGGAGTTCCCGACCATCGACGGCGAAGCCTACGACCCCGACGCCGAACCCGAAGAACCGCAGCTGTCTCGACCCCGGCGTGGCCGCGCCCGACAGATCGCATGACACCCCGCCCGCCTACAGGCAAGGCCGCGATCAACGCCGCCAAGACCCGCTGCTGCCGCGGCCACGAGTTCGACCACCTGAACACCCGGTACTGGACCGACGTGGCCGGATACACCCGCCGAGCTTGCCGAGCCTGCCACCGCGAATACCAGCGGCGCCGCAAGCTGGCCCGCCGTGCCGCCCCAGCGTCACGGACAGCCATGAACACAGCGACCACCACCACAACCAAGGAGCCGCAGTGAAACTCACGCCCAGCGAGGTACAGGCCGCAACCTACGCGGCCGCCGATCATGTTCGGCGTCAGCAGCTCGACGGCCGGCCGGTGCTGCCCGCCGTCGCCGACCTACTGGCCCGCCTCGAACACGCGACAACCCACCCAACCGTGCGAGAGACGCGGCACGAAACTAGCGCACCCGAGACGACACGTAATAAGATGGATGCTAAGACAACCTATGCCCAAAACAGCCCGGCGGCACCGGAATTGATCGGTACCGGCCGGGCTGCCGCCATTCTGGGCTGGAATCGCCGCCGCGTGATCCGTCGCCACGCCGACCTCGGCGGCGTCATGATCGACGGCCGCCTCCTATACGAGGCCGACCGGATCGCCGCCATCGCCGCCAACCTCAACCAAGGAGACCACCATGCTTAACCCCGAGATTGAACAGCAGATCGCCGACATGGACGACGACCAATTCGCCGCCCTCGTCGCCAGAACCCGACCACCCCAAGACCCCCGCCAGATCGCCGCACAAGGGACAGGTCCGCCAAATCCAGGGCACGAACAGTCACGTCGCCAGGAATGCCTGCCCCGCCGGTGT
>NZ_LZJK01000031.1 GCF_001667945.1 Mycolicibacter sinensis
TGGAGCCCGCGACCAGGTGGTCGACCAGCACGCCGAGCCGCCGGCCCGGTCCGGGCTGGAATTCGGCCACGATGCCGGTCAGATCGTCGATGCCGCCGAGGTATTCGACCACTACGCCCTCGATGCGCAGGTCGTCGCCCCAGACCTGCTCGACCAGCTCGGCGTCGTGGCGGCCCTCGACATAGATCCGGCTGGCCAGCGCCACCTTGGCGCGGGCGCCGGGCACCGCCACCGAGCCCGAGGCGGTGCGCGCGGGCGCCTTCGGTGCGGCCGGCCGCGGTTCGGTCAGGATCACCGGTTTGCCGTCAATCAGGTAGCCCGGGCCGAGCGGGAAGCCACGGGTGCGGCCGTGGCGGTCTTCGAGCTGGATGCGGCCGTATTCCACCCGCACCACGGCGCCGACGTAACCGGTCTGGGCGTCTTCGACCACCATGCCGCGCTGCACCGGGACCTCGGTGGAACGCACCTTGCGGGTGCGGTGCGGGTTGTCGGCGAGGATGTCGGTTCCATAGCGGTCTGCCACCCGAGGCAGCTTAGGCGGACGGGGCTCCCGCGAGTCGGAACCTGGCGACGTGATTCCGGCGCGTCTCGTCGTGAGATTCCGTCTCGCGGGGAGGGATGGCGCGTCCCCAAGCGGCAATTCATTCAAGGTTCTCTAAATTTCTAAGAGATCTCTCGCAACATACGTAACAATTACAACTTGAATAACTCTTGTCACCCTAACTTACTATTACCTCATCTAATAACAACAAACTCATTTGCATCGTTAGGCCGCCAAAATGTGCAATTACATCATTTATCGCGTTATGCTCGTGAACCTCACTGATAGACAACTATCACGGAGGTTGTGATATGCACCGGAACACGGCACGGCGTGTCGTGCAGCGCGGCACGCGGCACCTCGTATGGGCGGCATCCGGGCTGGTCACCGGGGGGATCATGGGGGCGTTGCTGGCATCGGCGGGCGTCGCCCACGCGGACGCCAACATGCTGGGCTGGGATGCGGTTGCACAATGCGAGTCCGGCGGTAACTGGGCCGCAGATACCGGCAACGGTTTCTACGGCGGATTGCAGTTCAAGCCGTCGACCTGGCGCGCGTTCGGCGGGGTCGGGTTGCCGTCGAAGGCCTCGCGGGAAGAACAGATCGCCGTGGCCAATCGGGTCCTGGATGAGCAGGGACCATACGCCTGGCCCAAATGCGGTCCGGGACGGGTATTCCCGTCATCGGTGAAGGGCTGGGTGCCCCCGGCGATGCGTCAGCTGCTCAAACCGTTCTGGTGAGACCGGCTACTTCGGCGCCAGGACCGCCTGGGTCTGGGTGACCCGGGCGACCAGCTTGCCGTGCTCGTCGGTCAGGTCGGTTTGCACGACGATCGTCGTGCGCCCGACGTGCAGCGGGAGGCTGCTCGCCGTGACAGTGCCCTCGCGTACCGCCCGGAAGAAATTGGTTTTCGATTCGATCGTCGAGGTGCTGGCACCCTGAGGCAGATTGGCCACCGCGCACACCGCCCCGACGGTGTCGGCGAACGCCATCAGCGCTCCCCCGTGCAGGATGCCGCCGGTGGTGCAGCGCTCTGGCGCCCAGGCCATCGTGGCGATCACCTGTTGGGGGGTCAGTTCGGTGATGTCGATGTCCAGCGCCGCCGCGAACGGCATGTTGGCGACGACCAGGCGCGCGAATTCAGCGGAGTCCATCCGCTCAGCCTGACGGACACCGCTGCGCCGTGTCGGCGTTTCAGCGCGGCTGGGGCGCCGCGTCGATCCCGGCCTCTTTGCGCTGCTGGGCGGTGATCGGCGCCGGGGCGTCGGTCAGCGGGTCGATGCCACCGCCGGACTTCGGGAACGCGATGACTTCGCGGATCGACTCCACCCCGGCCAGCAGCGCCACCACCCGGTCCCAGCCGAACGCCAGCCCGCCGTGCGGCGGCGCACCGAAACTGAAGGCGTCCAACAGGAATCCGAATTTTTCGGCTGCCTCGTCTGCGTTGATGCCCATCACCTTGAAGACTTGCTGCTGAACATCGCGGCGGTGGATACGGATCGAGCCGCCGCCGATCTCGTTGCCGTTGCAGACGACGTCGTAGGCGTCGGCCAGCACCGCCCCCGGATCGGACTCGATACGGTCGACGTGTTCGGGCTTGGGCGAGGTGAAGGCGTGGTGCACCGCGGTCCAGGCACCGGAGCCGACGGCGACATCACCGGCCGCGGTGGCGTCGTCGGCGGGCTCGAACAGCGGCGGGTCGACGATCCAGGTGAACGCCCACGCGTTCGGGTCGATCAGGTCCAGGCGCCGGGCGATCTCACCGCGGGCCGCGCCCAGCAGCGCCCGGGATGCTTTGGCCGGCCCGGCCGCAAAGAAGATGCAGTCCCCCGGCGCGGCACCCACGTGCCCGGCCAGCCCGGCACGCTCAGCGTCGGTCAGGTTCTTGGCCACCGGTCCGGACAGCTCTCCGCCCTCGCCCACCAGCACGTACGCCAGGCCCTTGGCGCCGCGCTGTTTGGCCCACTCCTGCCAGCCGTCCAGCGTCCGGCGCGGCTGCGACGCCCCGCCGGGCATGACGACCGCACCCACGTACGGGGCCTGGAAGACCCGGAAGGTGGTGTCGGAGAAGAACTCTGTGCACTCCACCAGTTCAAGGCCGAAACGCAGGTCGGGCTTGTCGGAGCCGAACCGGCGCATGGCGTCGGTGTAGGTCATCCGGGGCAACGGCGTCGGCAGGTCGTAGCCGATCAGCGCCCACAGCGCCTTGAGCACCTGTTCGGCGATGCCGATCACGTCCTCGGCGTCGACGAAGCTCATCTCCAGGTCCAGCTGGGTGAACTCCGGCTGGCGGTCGGCGCGGAAGTCCTCGTCGCGGTAGCAACGGGCGATCTGGTAGTAGCGCTCCATGCCGGCCACCATCAGCAGCTGCTTGAACAGCTGCGGACTCTGCGGCAGCGCATAGAACGAGCCGGGCTGCAGCCGCGCCGGCACCAGGAAGTCGCGGGCACCCTCCGGGGTGGAGCGGGTCAGGGTCGGGGTTTCGATCTCGATGAAGTCATGCTCGGCGAGCACGGCGCGGGCCGCCGCGTTGGCCTTGGAACGCAGTCGCAGTGCCGCGCCGGGGCCGTCTTCGCGACGCAGATCCAGGTAGCGGTGGCGCAGCCGGGCTTCTTCACCGGCCGACTCGTCGAGTTGGAACGGCAGCGGCGCAGCCTCGTTGAGCACCGTCAGCTCTACCGCGTTGACCTCGATGGCTCCGGTCGGCAAGTCCGGGTTTTCGTTGCCGGCCGGTCGCACTTCGACGACGCCGGTGATCGCAACGCAGAACTCGGCACGCAGCCGGTGGGCTTGCTCGAGCACCGCCGCATCCCGAAACACCACCTGCGCCACTCCCGAGGCGTCGCGCAGATCGATGAAAATGACTCCGCCATGGTCGCGTCGGCGCGCCACCCAGCCGGCCAGTGTGACGCTGCGCCCGGCGTCGGTAGCCCGCAACGAGCCGGCGTCGTGGCTGCGCAGCACGAAATACCCCCTGGTGTCAGGACAGTTCAGATAACGGTTCGAGCGTCGCCAAGTCTAGAGGCATCGCGCAGCCCTGCCCCGCGCCGGTCGGTGCTCTAAGCTGGCTCACTGTGACCAATGGCACCGATGACGTCGACTTCGACTACGACGACGAGGACGACGACGACGCCACCCCAAAGCAGACCAACAGCCTCAAATGGGGGCTGGCCGCCGTGGTCGTGCTCGCTGTGGTGGCCCTGGTGCTGGTCGGGGTGGTGCTGCTCGGCGGTGACCCCGGCAAGGGTTCGTTGGATGGCGCGGGCTCCAGCCGCAACGCCGCGTCCTCAGGCATCGCCAGCGCCGACGACACCGGGCCGGTCGCGATCATTATCAGCGACCCCAGTTGCACCGCGTGGAGTTCGATCAGCGGCAACCTGTCGAGCACGCTGTCGCTGCTGGGGCACGGCAAATGGAACGAGCGCGATCAGTCGATCCCGGCCTCGGCGTGGAACGACGAACAGAAGAAGGAGTACCTGGCCGCCGGGCAAGTGGTACGCAACGCCGCCGCACAGACCGTCGGGCTGGTGAAGCTCACGCCCCATCGGGTGATGCGTGAACTCTACGAGCAGTTCATCGCCTACGCCCGTGCTTTCGTCGAGCACATCCCCACCTACACCGAACGCGACGCCGCGCTGGCCGGTACCGCCCACAGCGCGGCATCGGCGTTGGCCGCGATCTGCGCGGCCGCCAACAACGGATCGGCGGCGACCCGCGCGCCGCTGGTCGAAGCCCAGTCCACGCCCACCAAGACCGCCTCGCCGGGTAACCCGACCAATCCGCAGCGCTACCTGACCGGGCCCAACCCGGTGTGTGCGGATTGGAAGGCGGCGCTGGACAAATTCGGCACCGACACCGCCGAGTGGACGGAGATCGATCCGAGCATCCCGGCGACCTACTGGAACCCCCAGCAGAAGGCGATCAACCTGGCGGTCGGCCCGGTGATGATCAGTCTGGCCAACAAGATGCAGCAGCTGGGCCGCCGCAGCAACAATCCCACGCTGCAGGATTTCGCGGAGCTCTCGGCGCAGTATCGGCGGGCGTTCGTGCTGTCGCTGCCGACCTACGATCCGTCGGACAACTATCTGGCCAATGCCGCGACGTTCCTGTCCACCACGGTGCTGGGCGGGTGCGCGTCAATACCGACGGCCGGCGGCTAAGCCGCCCCAACGGCCCCAACGCAAGAACCGGCGCAGCCTGCAGGCTGCGCCGGTTCTCGCTTGTGTTCAGGCTTTGTCAGGCCCAGCTGGAGCCGACGGAGGCGTCGGTGTTGGCCATGTTGTTGCCGGCGCTCTGCACCTTCTGACCGTGGGCGTTGGCCTGCTCGTAGATGACCTGGAAGTTGCGGCCGAGCTGGGCCACGAACTCCTGGCAGGCCACCGAACCCGCGCCACCCCAGAAGTCCCCGGCAGCCAGCACGTCATGCACGATCGCCTGGTGCTCGGCCTCCAACGAAGCGGCCTGGGCGCGGATCAACGCACCGTGGGCATCCACATCACCGAACTGGTAGTTAATGCTCATCTGTGGGTCTCCTTCTAGCTCGACAGGATCTGCTGGGAAGCAGCTTCCTGCTGCTCGTAGTGGTTCGCGTCGCGAATCAGACCATCGCGCACCCCGTGCAGCATGTTGACGATGTTGCGAAACGCCGTCTGCATCTGACCCATGGTGTCCATCGAGGTCCGCTCGGCCAGACCACCCCAGCCCGCACCGGAGATGTTGGTCGACGACGCCCACATCCGCCGGGCCTCATCCTCGACCGTCTGGGCGTGCACATCAAAACGCCCCGCCATCGCCCGCATCGCGTCCGGATCGGTCATAAAACGTGTTGCCATGAAAATTTCTCCTTCTTGCTCGGAATTCGTTGTGGTGCCGGGCGGCGGCCCGGCGGACACGTCTGTTCAGGCCCCTTCCGTTACCCGCCGGCCGGCGAACGGGGCATAACTTTGGGGGCCTTGGCGGCGACCGCTCCGAGACCGCGTCCGGCCATCGCGCCCATCAGCGCGTTGCCGAACGGGCCACCGGGCAGACCCGACGACGCCGACATGGTCTGAATGGGCGCGCTGACTGTGGTGGACGGCAGCACCGGGGCGGCACGGACCATGCCGTCGGCAGCCATCGACCAGGCCTGCGGCACCTTCAGCGCGCCCATCGAGGCGGCCTGGCCGAGCTTGGCGGAGATCGCGTTGGTGGCCGACGTGAAATGGCCGGCCAGCACGCCGACCGCGCCCTGCAGCTTGTCGTTGACGAAGTCGCCGATCTGGGTCATCAGGGTTCCCGCGCCGCTGGCTCCGGCGGTCTGTCCGGCCAGAGCGCTCGTTCCGCCGATCGCGCCCAAGCGGGCGAGCTGCGGCAGCATCATCAGCATGCGCATCGCCATCATGCCGAACGACGTGCCCATCGTCAGTGGCGAGGTCAGCGAGTTGATCGAGGTGTCAAGAACCTTTCCGGGGATACCCAGCGCCTCGGCCGTCGCCTGGTCGATACCGGCCGCATCGAGCAGCCCGCCGACGGTGCCGAGGTTGTAGCCGCCGGTGCCTGTGTTACCGCCGGAGGGGTCGCCGGGCAGCGGGCCGCCCTCGGCCGGCCCGGCCTGCGTCGCCTGCGCCGAGTTCGGCGGCGAGGACTGGACCTGCATCAGATTGTTGTTGGCCTGGGCCGACGCGTTGTAGGTGTCCATCGCGGCGCCGTCATGCGCCCACATCGCCTCGTACTGCGCCTCGGTCGCTGCGATCGCGGGGGTGTTCTGCCCGAAGAAGTTGGTCGAGATCAATGCCAGCAGCATCGCCCGGTTCGCCGCGATCACCGGCGGCGGAACCGATGCGGACCTGGCCGCCTCGAACAGTGCGGCCGCCTGGGTGGCCAATGCCGCGTTCTGGGTGGCGTTCGCCGACGCCTGCTCCAGCCAGGCCACATAGGGCGCAACCGCAGACGTCGCCGCCGCCGAACCCATCCCGGTCCACGTCGACCCCAGGTTGGTCACCACCGACTGGGTGGCCGTCGCCGACGTCGAGAGTTCGGCTGCCAGGTTCGTCCAGGCTGTCGCCGCCGCAAGCAGCGACTCCGAACCCGGCCCGGTATATATCAAGCCGGAGTTGATCTCCGGCGGGAACATACTGAAGCTCATCGACGCGCCCCGACTCAGCCGGCCGCAGCGGCGTTGGCAGCCTCGGTGAGGGCGTAGGCGTTGGAGTTCCCGCTCAAAGTGGCCACGATCTGCTGGTGAACCGCCGCAGCCTGGGCACTGACCTGCTGGAACAGCTGTGCGTGGGTGGCGAACTGAGCAGCAGTCATCGCCGACACCATGTCGGCGGCAGGGGGCACCACACCGGTGGTGGGCGCGGCCGCGGCGGCCATTCCCGCGGTCATAGAGTCACCGATTCCCGACAAGCTGCCCGCAGCCGCCGTCAGAACCTCCGGCTGAGCGGTTACGAATGACATCTTTCCTCCTGGAACCTGAAGCGATGTGGTGTTACGCGATCGAAGTCTGTGTCAGCAGTTGACGCACGTCACTCTAGCCGACCCGTGTAATAACGGTCTGATAAAGCTTTGGTTGCCGATGCGACCGACAGCTCAAGCCCGCGCGGCGCCGTCCTGGCGCTACGGGATGAGCCGGCGTGTTCACGATCGGGCAACCTCTCCAGATAGCTGTGGCGGCCGTTGCGGGTGTGGTCCCACTGCAGCCGGAAGCAGAACGTAACACCGGTACCAGCACGTGGTACAGCACGGCGACAAACATTCAGTAAAGGTTTGGGAACTGGTCAGACAACGCTGTCTTCACTTAGCCACGTGCCCCGGATTTGTCCGGGTCAACCGCCTGCAACCGGCCCAGGCGACCGGTTCGGTTGTGCGAAGCTAGGGTCGGCTCGCCAGCCCGCAAACGGTCAGCCGGCCACCAGTGAACCTACGGATGATCCGACGGAGCGTGCGATGACCTTCAACGAAGGCATGCAGATCGATACCAGCACCACCTCATCGGGCGGGGCCGGTCGCGGGATCGCGATCGGCGGTGGGGTCGCCGGGCTGGTGATCATGGTGCTGGCGCTGCTGCTGGGGGCCGATCCCGGCGATGTGCTCAGCCAGCAGCCGGTGGACCGCGGGCAGTACACGGCGCCGGGCTTCGATCTCAGCAAGTGCCGCACCGGCGCGGATGCCAATAAGTACGTGCAGTGCCGGGTGGTGGCCACCGCCAATTCGGTCGACGCGGTGTGGTCGGAGCTGTTCCGCGGCTACCGCCGCCCACAGGTGCAGCTGTTCAGCGGGCAGACCAGCACCGGCTGCGGGGTCGCCAGCAGTGCCGTCGGGCCGTTCTACTGCCCCGTCGACCAGACCGCCTACTTCGACACCGACTTCTTCCAGGTCCTCGTCGACCAGTTCGGCTCCAGCAGCGGGCCGCTGGCGCAGGAGTATGTGGTGGCCCACGAGTTCGGCCACCACGTGCAGAACCTGCGCGGCGTTCTCGGGCGGGCCCAGCACGGCGCGCAGGGCGCGACCGGCGCCGGAGTGCGCACCGAACTGCAGGCCGACTGCTACGCCGGGGTGTGGGCGCATTACGCGTCGGTGACCAAGCAGCAGAGCACCGGCGTGCCGTTCCTCAAGCCGTTGACCGACCAGGACATCCGCGATGCGCTGTCGGCGGCGTCGTCGGTGGGCGATGACCGCATCCAGCAGGCGGCCACCGGCCGGGTCAACCCGGAGTCCTGGACCCACGGCGCGTCGGCGCAGCGCCAGCACTGGTTCACCGTCGGCTACCAGACCGGTGACCCCAATCAGTGCGACACCTTCGCCGCCGCAGACCTGGGTTAAAGCGCCAGCAACCTGCGCAGTTCGGCGCGGCCCGCATCGTCGAGCGGCAGCAGCGGGCGCCGCGGCGGACCGGCCGGCACGCCGAGCAACTCCAAACCGGCCTTGACCGTGGTGGCCAGCCCGCCGGCGACGATGAACTCCAGCAGCGGCTTCAAGTCGTCGTAGAGCGCCTGGGCGGTGTCCAGCTCGCCTGTGGTGACCGCGGTGTAGAGGTCCAGGCACGCCGTCGGCCGCAGGTTGGGCGCCGCGGTGCACCAGCCGGCGGCCCCGGCGCGCAGCGCGTCGAGCACCAGCGGGTTGCTCCCGTTGAAGAAGGGCAGGCGCCCGTCGGACAGCTTGGCGATGCGCAACATCCGGGTCAGGTCCCCGGTGGACTCCTTGACCATGGTGACGTGCTCGATGCGCTCGAACATGCCCACCAACAGCTCCGGGCTCATGTCCACGCCGGAGGTAGCCGGGTTGTTGTAAGCGACGATGTCGATGTCGACGGCCTCGGACACCGCCGCATAGTGGGCGGTGATCTCCCGCTCGGACAGCGTCCAGTACGACACCGGGGCGATCATCACCGCGTCGGCGCCGGCCTGCGCGGCGTAGCGGGCGCGGCGCACCGTCGTCGCGGTGGTCAGGTCCGACACGCCGACCAGCACCGGCAGCCGTCCGGCGACCGCCGCGACCGACGCGTCGACGCATGCGTCGAACTCGCGTTCGCTGAGATAGGCGAGTTCACCGGTGCTGCCCAGCGGGGCGATGGCGTGCACGCCGGCGTCGACGAGACGGCCGATGACGGTGGTCAAGACCGCGGTGTCGATACCGCCGTCGTTGAAAGGCGTTACCGGGTAGCCGATGACGCCGTGCAACGGTGCTGCCACGGGATGCTCCTTATCTCTGGGTGATCGTCTAGCGGGTGATTGCGTCGGGGTGAGCCGCCAGTGCGCGGCGCGCGTAGTAGGCGAAATTGGCGGCGCTGCGCTTGGGTAGCAGGGTCCAGTCGTGGGCTTCGCGGGCCAGCGTTTCGGGGAGTTCCTTGATGGTCCCGGCGGCCATGGCGGCCAGCTGCAGCGCGGCGGCGCGCTCGATCAGCACCGCCAGTGAACAGGCTTCCTCCACGCTGGCTCCGGCCACGATCTGACCGTGGTGCGCCAACAGGATCGCCTTCTTGTCGCCGAGGGCCGCCGAGATGATCTCGCCCTCCTCGTTGCCGACCGGTACTCCCGGCCAGCTCGGCAGGAACGCACAGTCGTCATACAGCGGCGTGGTGTCCATGTGCGAGACCACCAGCGGGGTCTCCAGCATCGACAGCGCGGCCACGTGAAACGGATGGGTGTGCACGATGCACTGCACGTCGGGGCGTGCCCGGTAGATCCAGCTGTGGAATCGGTTGGCGGGGTTGGCCATTCCTTCACCGTCGAGGACGTTGAGATCTTCGTCGACAAGAAGCAGGTTGGCGTCGGTGATCTCGTCGAAGCCCAGGCCGAGGCGCTGGGTGTAGTAGGTGCCGGGCGCCTCGGCGCGGGCGGTGATCTGCCCGGCCAGGCCCGAGTCGTGGCCGCGGTCGAACAGCGCCCGGCAGGTCAGCGCCAATTTCTGGCGGGTGGACCAGCCGTCTTGGCCGAAGTTCTCGGCGAACCGGCGCTCGGCGCGCTGCATCAGCTCGGATTTGGAATCGTCGAAGGTGGTACCCATGGCAGCTCCTCGATGCGGACGGCTATGACACTACGCTACCTGATAGGACACTTTGTGTCATCATCGTATGTCATCATGGCTTCATGACGGCACTGTTGCGCACCGTCCGCAAGCAGCGGGGGTTGACTCTCGAGGGCCTCGCCGAGCGGACCGGGCTGACCAAGAGCTATCTGTCCAAGATCGAACGCAGCCGCAGCACACCGTCGATCGCGACGGCCATCAAGGTGGCCCAGGCCCTGGATGTCGATGTGGCGCAATTGTTCTCCGAGCGCGGTGACGAGGACAAGATCGCCGTGGACCGCGCCGCCGACCGCAGCACCGACCGGCAACGCTACCGGGCGATGGCCTCGGGAATGCTGGGAAAGTCGATGTCTCCGTTCGTGGTTCGTCCCACCGGGCGCGCCACCCACGACGGCCATCCGGTACACGGCGGACAGGAGTTCGTCTTCGTGCACAGTGGAACCGTGGAATTGGAGTTCGGCGATGCGACCTGGACCCTGACGGCCGGCGACAGCGCCTACTTCGACGCCTCGATCAGCCACCGTCTGCGCACGGTGGGCAGCGAACCGGCCGAGGTCGTCGTCGTCGCCGCGGACGAAGCCGGCACCGCGCGGTGAGCACCGAACTGCTGTTCTCCTACGGCACGCTGCGCCAGCCCGAGGTGCAGCGCAGCATCTTCGGACGCGAACTCGACGGCCGCACCGACGCGATCATCGGCTATGAGCTCGACTTCGTGACGATCACCGACCCGGAGGTGGTGGCCGTCAGCGGCAGCGACCGGCATCCGATCCTGCGCCCGTCTCAGGCACCCGACGCCCATGTTGACGGCACGGTGTTCGCCATCAGCACCGCCGAGCTGGCCGCCGCCGACGACTACGAAGTCGACGCCTACCGGCGGATCTCGGTGCCGCTGCGTTCCGGGGCACAGGCTTGGGTGTACGTGTTCGCCGACTGAGCTACCAGGGGCGCGTCGAGCAGGTCACGCCGCTGCCGCCCTGCTGGGACACCACCACTTCGCCGTCGACGGTGATCTCACAGTGAAACTCGGGGTTGATCCTCAAGCCCCCACTGGCGGTGACCAGCGCCCACTGGTTCGGGTCAGCCAACGTGGTGGTGTAGACCAGCGGCTGTCCCCCGCTGATCGGCACGCGGACGGTCTCGAGGTACTCCGAGGAGCGGGCGTTGTAGGCCGCCATGCTCGGCGGATCGGTCTTGATGTAGGAGATGTTGCCGGTCAGGTCGCTGGTGGCGGTGATGGTGTAGGTGACCTCGTGACCGCCGGTGGCGCCCTTCTTAGGCGCCTCGGCCGACGGCTCCGTCGGGCTTTCGGCCGGGGCTGCCGACGGCGTTTCAGCCGGGGTTTCGGCCGTGGACGGCGCCGTGGGCTCTGGATCCGCCACTGCCGTCGCCTGGCTGGCCACAAGTCCGGCGGCTGCCAACAGCACCGCCGTTCCGAGCCCGGCTGTCAGGTTTCGCATGGTCGTCATACCGCGCAACGCTACCGGAGGGCCGGCGAGCGTCGAGTTTTGTCACGCTCCGAGCCGTTGAGCGTGCAACACGTCGACACTCGGCGCGGTGTAACCGGCCGCCCGCAGCGCAGCGCGCACCCGTGCGAGCACCACCCCAGGCCGATCCCGGAGCAGACCGCTGCTGACCCGCACGATCACCCAGCCGCGCGCGGCCAACCCCGCATAGCGGTCGATATCGGCGGTCCGCTGCCGCGGGTCAGTCCAATGTTGTGCCCCGTCGAACTCCACGCCGACCCGATATTCGGGCCAGCCCATGTCGATGCGGGCGAACGGACGTCCGAATTCGTCGCGGACCAGAATCTGGGTAGTGGGCGGTGGCAGCCCACCGCGAACGAGCAGCAGCCGTGTCCGGGTTTCCTGCGGAGATTCCGCGCCCCCGTCCATCAACGCCATCGCGCGCCGCAACTGCACCACGCCACGAGCCCCGCCATGGCTTTCGCACACCAGGGCGATCTCCCCCGACCTGAGCCCGGTGGCATTGGCCAGGGCATCGAGACGAATGACGGCGGTCGTCAACGGTTTCCGACGCCCGATGTCAAACGCGGTGCGCGCGACCGTGGTGGTCGGTATGCCCTGGACCAAGCATGTTTCATCGGCGCCCAACCGCTCTCGGCGTATGACGATCCCGTCGGCTTCAGCGGCGGCGACCCGGTTGAGTTCCGCGGGCAGCCGGGCATCCAACCACCGCGACCCATGCAACGCCGCGGCAGAGAGCCCGGCCACCGTAGCGGTTCGGCCCGACCACAGCCAACCGGCCACCGCGCGGGTGACGGGGGTGAGCTCCTCGCCGTTCGGCAGGTAGACGTTGCGGTAGATCATCTGGTGCCGGCTGCGCAACGTCCGCCTGGTGGCGTAGCCCGATGCCAGCGCTTCGGTGCCGACGAACGGCCACCCCGATTCCCTCACGGGGTCACAGTGACGCCTCAGGCCGCCATCCCGCTTCCGAGAGTCGGCTTATGTCACGCTTTCTGTGGATAACCGTGCATCAAGGCGACATTCGGCGCAGGACCTCGTCCACCACGTTGTCGACCGGCACGTCGACCTGCTCCCCGGTGGCCAGGTTCTTCATGCCGATGGTGCCGGCCTCCAGGTCGCGGTCACCGGCGACCAGCGCGATCACCGCGCCGGAGCGGTCGGCGGCGCGCATCGCGCCCTTGAGCCCGCGATCGCCGTAGGCCAGGTCCACCCGCACGCCGGCGGCCCGCAACCGGCCGGCCAGCACCGCCAACCGCAGTTTGGCCGCCTCGGAAAGCCCCACCCCGAACACGTCGCAGCGGGTGCTCTGCCCCACCGCCTTGCCCTCGGCGGCCAGCGCCAGCAGGGTGCGGTCCACGCCCAGCCCGAAACCGATCCCCGACAAGTCTTGGCCTCCGAGCTGGCGCATCAGCCCGTCGTAGCGGCCGCCGCCGCCGATCCCGGACTGCGCGCCCAACCCGTCGTGCACGAATTCGAAGGTGGTCTTGGTGTAGTAGTCCAGGCCGCGCACCATCCGCGGGTTGACCACATAGGGCACGCCCAGCGCCTCCAGGTGCGCCAGCACGGTCTCGAAATGTGCCTTGGCGCCCGTCGAGAGGTGATCGAGCATCACCGGCGCGTCGGCGGTCATCTCCCGCACCTGCGGGCGTTTGTCGTCGAGCACCCGCAGCGGGTTGAGCTGCGCGCGCCGGCGGGTCTCCTCGTCGAGGTCGAGCCCGAACAGGAACTGCTGCAACAGCTCCCGGTACGCCGGCCGGCAGGTGTCGTCGCCCAGCGAGGTGATCTCCAGCCGGAAGCCGTCCAGGCCCAGCGAGCGGAACCCGGCATCGGCGACCGCGATCACCTCGGCGTCCAGCGCCGGATCGTCGACCCCGATCGCCTCCACCCCGACCTGCTGCAGCTGCCGGTACCGGCCGGCCTGGGGACGCTCGTAGCGGAAGAACGGCCCCGAGTAACAGAGTTTGACCGGCAGCTGGCCGCGGTCCAGCCCGTGCTCGATCACCGCCCGCACCACCCCGGCCGTGCCCTCGGGGCGCAGCGTCACCGAACGGTCGCCGCGGTCGGCGAAGGTGTACATCTCCTTGGACACCACATCGGTGGACTCCCCCACCCCGCGCGCGAACAACGCGGTGTCCTCGAAGATCGGCAACTCGATGTCGCCGTAGCCGGCGCGGCGGGCGGTCGCCAACAACCCGTCGCGCACCGCGACGAAACCGGCCGAGGCCGGCGGAACGTAATCGGGCACCCCTTTGGGTGCGGCAAACGTGCTCACGCACTGAGCCCTTCTAGGAACGGGTTGAACCGGCGCTCGGCGCCGATGGTGGTCTTGGGCCCGTGGCCGGGCAGCACCACGGTCGCATCGTCGAGGCACAGCAGCTTGTCCACGATCGAGGTGAGCAGGTCACGGCCACTGCCCCCGGGCAGATCGGTGCGCCCGACCGAATTCTGGAACAGGGTGTCCCCGCTGAACACCACCTCGGCTGCGTCGCCCTCGACCCGAAAGACCACCGAGCCGCGGGTATGCCCGGGAGTGAAATCGACGGTGACGGTGGTGTCGCCCAGGCCGATCTTGTCCCCGTCGCGGTCCAGCTGGACCAGCTGCTTGGGCTCGGAGAACATCACCTTGCTCAACGCGCCGAACAGCGCCTGGCCCGGCAGCGTACCGAGCGAGCGCAGCGGGTCGGTGAGCATGAATCGGTCCTCGGGGTGGATGTAGGTGGGGCAGCCATAGGTGTCGGAGACCTTCTGCGCCGACCAGATGTGGTCGATGTGGCCATGGGTGAGCAGCACCGCCGACGGCGTCAGCCGATTCTCGTCGAGGATGTGGCGCAGCCGGGTCATCGCCCGCTGGCCGGGGTCGACGATGATCGCGTCGGCGCCTTGCCGCTGCGCCAGCACGTAGCAGTTGCACGCCAGCATCCCGGCGGGGAATCCGGTGACCAACACGTGCACCAGTTTCCCATTGCGCGCCGTTGCGGCATGGACGCGGGCGGTGCTGGTGAGACTTTGGCAGACTGTAGAGCCGACTCACCCGCGAGCCAGGGAGGTAATCCGGCGGTGTCCACGAACGAAGAACGGCGCGCCCAGGCCAAGCGCAAGCTCGATGAGCAGGTGGCGCAGCGCGCCGAGGCGGCCCGCAAGCAGCGCCAGATCCTGATGATCGCCGGCGCGGTGGTGGCCGTGCTGCTGGTGGCCGGCGTGGTGTTCGTGGTGCTGCGCGGCGACGGCGATTCGGGCAGCGTCAGCGCCTCCTCGACGTCGGAGACCACCGACGCCGCTGACTCCTCCGAGGCGTCGCCGGGCGAACCCGGCCAGCTGCCGAAGTTCACCGCCTCACCCACCCTCGGCGCCAACTGCCAGTACCCCAAGTCGGCGCGCCCGGCCAGCAAGCCGGTCGAGCCGCCGCGCTCCGGCAAGGTCCCGACCGAGCCGGCCGAGGTCAGCGTGTCGATGATGACCGACCAGGGACCGATCGGCTTGATGCTCAACAACGCCCAATCCCCCTGCACCGTCAACAGTTTCATCAGCCTGGGCGCCAAGGACTTCTTCGCCGGCACCCAATGCCACCGGTTGACGACCTCGCCGATGCTCAGCGTGCTGCAGTGCGGCGACCCGGCCGGTGACGGCACCGGCGGTCCGGGATATCAGTTCGCCAACGAATACCCCACCGACCAGTACGCGCCGAACGACCCCGCGGCCGGGCAGCCGGTGACCTACCCGCGCGGCACCCTGGCGATGGCCAACGCCGGCCCCGGCACCAACGGCAGCCAGTTCTTCCTGGTGTACCGGGATTCGATGCTGCCGCCGCAGTACACGGTGTTCGGCCGGATCCAGGACGACGGGCTGGCCACCCTGGACAAGATCGCCGCGGGCGGCGTGCAGGGCGGCGGCACCGACGGCCCGCCCGTTACCACGGTGACCGTCAAGTCGGTGCGCGCCGACTAGGACGCCTCAGGCCGCGGACGTCACCCGGTAGACGTCGTAGACGCCCTCGACGTTGCGGACCACGTTGAGCAGGTGCCCGAGATGCTTCGGGTCGCCCATCTCGAAGGTGAACCGGCTGATTGCGACCCGGTCGCGTGACGTGGTGACCGAGGCCGACAAGATGTTGACCTTCTCGTCGGCGAGCACCTTGGTCACATCCGACAACAGCCGGTGCCGGTCCAGCGCCTCGACCTGAATGGCCACCAGGAACACCGACGACGGCGATGGCGCCCACTTGACCTCGATGATCCGCTCGGCCTGCTGGCGCAGTGAGTCGGCGTTGGTGCAGTCGGTGCGGTGCACGCTCACCCCGCCGCCACGGGTGACGAAGCCCATGATCTCGTCGCCGGGCACCGGGGTGCAGCACTTGGCCAGCTTGGTCAGCACACCGGGCGCGCCGGGCACCGCGACGCCGACGTCGTCGGACCGCTGCCGGCGCGGCATGGTCAGCGGAGTCGCCAGCTCCGCTAGATCATCCTGGGCCTGGTCCACCCCACCGAGCTGGGCCACCAGCCGCTGCACCGCGTGGTGCGCCGAGATGTGGTTCTCACCGACCGCGGTGTAGAGGGCGGAGACGTCGCTGTAGTGCAGCTCGCGGGCCACCGCGGCCATCGACTCGCCATTGACCAGCCGCTGCAGCGGCAGACCCACCCGACGCACCTCGCGGGCGATCGCGTCCTTACCGGACTCCAGCGCCTCCTCGCGACGCTCCTTGGCGAACCACTGCCGGATTTTGGCCTTGGCCCGCGGCGACACCACGAACTGCTGCCAGTCCCGTGACGGCCCGGCGTTCTGCGCCTTGGAGGTGAAAACCTCGACCACTTCGCCGTTTTCCAGCTTGCGTTCCAGCGCCACCAGCCGGCCGTTGACGCGGGCGCCGATGCAGCGGTGGCCGACTTCGGTGTGTACGGCGTAGGCGAAGTCGACGGGGGTCGAACCGTTGGGCAGCGTGATCACGTCGCCCTTGGGGGTGAAGACGAAGATCTCCTTGACGGCCAGGTCATAGCGCAGCGACTCGAGGAATTCGCCGGGATCGGCGGCCTCCCGCTGCCAGTCCAGCAGCTGACGCATCCAGGCCATGTCGTCGATCTCGGCGGCGGCGTTGGGGTGCGGAACCCCGTTGCGGCCCTTGGCTTCCTTGTAGCGCCAATGCGCGGCGATGCCGTATTCGGCGGTGCGGTGCATCTCGCGGGTGCGGATCTGGATCTCCAGCGGCTTGCCCTCCGGGCCGATCACCGTGGTGTGCAACGACTGGTAGACCCCGTAGCGCGGCTGGGCGATGTAGTCCTTGAAGCGCCCGGCCATCGGCTGCCACAACGAGTGCACCACGCCGACCGCGGCGTAGCAGTCCCGGATCTCGTCGCACAGGATCCGCAGGCCCACCAGGTCGTAGATGTCGTCGAAGTCGCGGCCCCGCACGATCATCTTCTGATAGATCGACCAGTAGTGCTTGGGCCGGCCCTCGACGGTCGCGGCGATCTTGGACTTCGCCAGCGTGTTAACGATCTCGGTGCGCACCTTGGCCAGGTAGGTGTCCCGCGACGGCGCCCGGTCGGCGACCAGCCGGACGATCTCCTCGTACTTCTTCGGGTGCAGGATCGCAAACGACAGATCCTCGAGCTCCCATTTGACGGTGGCCATGCCCAGTCGATGCGCCAGCGGCGCAATGACTTCCAGCGTCTCCCGGGCCTTGCGAGCCTGCTTCTCCGGCGGCAGGAAGCGGATGGTGCGCATGTTGTGCAGTCGGTCGGCGACCTTGATCACCAGCACCCGCGGGTCGCGCGCCATCGCGATCACCATCTTGCGGATGGTCTCGGCTTCGGCCGCGGTGCCCAGCACCACCTTGTCCAGCTTGGTCACCCCGTCGACCAGATGCGCGACCTCGTCGCCGAACTCGCCGCCGAGCGCCTCCAGCGTGTAGCCGGTGTCCTCGACGGTGTCGTGCAACAGCGCGGCCACGAGCGTGGTGGTGTCCATGCCCAGCTCCGCCAGGATGGTCGCCACCGCCAGCGGATGGGTGATGTAGGGATCCCCGGAGTGCCGCAGCTGGGTGGCGTGGCGCTGTTCGGCGACCTCGTAGGCGCGTTGCAGCAACGCCAGGTTCGCCTTCGGGTAGAACTGCCGGTGCACCGCGACCAGCGGCTCCAGCACCGGGCTCAGCGCGCCGCGCTGGGCGGTGATCCGGCGGGCGATGCGGGCCCGCACCCGCCGGGAGGCACTGGTGGGCACCTTGAGCAGGTCGGTGCGCTCGGTGGGCGAGTCCTGGGCCGGCGGCTGGAAGACGGCCACCGGCTGGCCGCCGGCAGCGTCGCGCCGCTCGGCCTCAGAGCTCCCGATTGAGCTTTGATCAGAGCCCACTGTGCTCACCTCCGATGACGAGGATATCGGCTAGAGCAGGCGCAGGCTCACCAGCTGTAACGGCGCCACCGCGGCGCGTCCACCCATCTCGGCCAGCTCCAGCACCACCGCCGCCGCTACGACCTCGGCTCCGGCGCGCTCCAAGAGCCGCCGGGTGGCGGCCAGCGTGCCGCCGGTGGCCAGCACGTCATCGAGGATCACCACCCGCCGGCCGGCCAACGCGATGCCGTCGGCCGGGATCTCCAGCACGGCGTGGCCGTATTCGAGCTGGTAGGACTCCGAGAGCACCGGTGGCGGCAGTTTGCCGCCCTTGCGGACTGCCAGCGCACCCACCCCGAGCCGGGCGGCGACCGCCCCGGCCAGCAGGAATCCGCGCGCGTCGATGCCGGCCACCACGTCGGCCCCGGCTGCGATCCGGGCCAGCGCGTCGGTGACCGCGGCCAACCCGGCCGCGTCGGCGAACACCGGGGTCAGGTCTTTGAACGCGATTCCCGGCGCGGGGAAGTCGGCCACCTCGCGGGTCAACGCGGCGACGATCTCGGCGACCTCATCGTCGGCCGGGCTCACTATTGCGTCACCCTTCCAGGGACCAGCGGTCCATGTTCCAGCCGGCGCCCCAGCGGGTGGGGTTGGCGGCCACGCCGTACGTCTTCTTCGACGACAGCAGGGTGCGCTGTTGACGGTACAGCGGCAGGGTCGGCATGTCGGCCCACAGCACCGGGGCGCTCTCGGCCAGCAGCCGCACCAGCTCGGCCGGATCGGCGGTGACCGCCAGCGCGGAGATGATGCCGTCGATCTGGTCGTTGTGGTAGCCGGACAGGTTGTTGCCGTTGCCGCTGAACAGCTCGTAGGCGTCCATCACCGACGACCCGGTCGAGCCGCTGCCGGTCGACCCCCCGGTGCTCGCCAGCAGGACGTCGATCTGCCCCTCCCGCAGTGCCTGCGGCCCGATGCTCTCCGATGCCACCTCGGTGACGGTGATACCGGCCGCCGCGCACGATCCGCCGATCGCCCCGACGACGGCGGCCAGCCGGGTGTTGGGTGCGCGGTAGCCGATCCGCACCGTCAGCGGTTTGCCGGCGAGGGCGTCGCGGGCCGCGCGCGGATCGGCGTGCGCGAACTGCTGGGCCTCGGGCACGTTCTCGGCTTGGTCGAACGCATCATCGATGGCGGTGTTCAGGCGCGAGTTGACGATCGGCACGCCCGCGTCCCGAGCGATCACATCGCGGGGGGTGCACAGCGCCACGGCCCGGCGCGCCGGCGTCTCCGACAGCGGCCCGGACGGGGCGAAGATCAGCTGCTCGATACCGCCGGACGGGGTGTCGCTGCTCTGATAGTCGTCCGGGGTGATCAGGGATCCCGCCGACCCGGTCGCCACGTCGACGACCTCCACCACGCGTTTGTTGACCCGATCGGCGATGTCGGCGCCCTGCGGCCACACCGTGATCCGTTTGGTGACCGGCTTGGCGCCCCACCACAGGTCGTTGGCGACCAACACCACGGCGCCGCCGTCGAGCACCGCGTCGATTTTGTAGGGCCCCGACGACGGGAAGTTGCGCAGGTCGACATTGTGGTCGAGCTGCCAGGTGGTGTTCCAGGCCGCGGCAACCTTGCCCATGACCTCCTCGACCGGTCCCAGCCGGCCCTGGACGGCCTCGGTGACGTTGAAGCCGAGCTTGTCGCTGAGGATGTGCGACGGCATCATCGACGTCGCGGTGAACAGCTCCTCGTAGTCGACGATGTTGCGGTCGGGGAAGAACGACACCCGGGCCTTCTTGGCGCCGGGCTGGCAATCAATGTGCTCGATGTCGAGGTAGCCGGCCCGGCTGGCGGCGTCGAAGCCGCCGAACCGCCCGGACTGAGCCGCCCAGGCCAGCACCAGGTCGTCGCAGGTGACCGGCTTGCCATCGGAATAGACCGCCGCGTCGGCGATCTGGTAGTCCAGCACCAGCGGGGCGCGTCCCACCACCGAGATGCTGCCGAAGTCGTGGTCGGTGACGATCTGGCCTTCGGGTCCGTGGTAGCCGAACCCGGTCAGGGTGCGGGAGAACGCCTGCGGCGCCGCCGAGGCGGCACCGGCCACCGAGGTGGTGTTGTAGGTGGGCAGGCCGCCGTCGACGGCGTAGTCGATCTGGTCGACGGTGGCGCTGGTGCACGCCGACACCGACCAGGCACCCAGCGCGGTGGCGACCGCCACCAGCAGGGCCGCCGCAGGCCGACAGCGGGCCGCCATCGTCCGTTACCGTCCGGCGCCCGGCTTGCCGCTCGGACGCTGGCTGCGCCGGCTGGTGGGTCGTACCGGCTTGGCGCCCGGCGCCGGGGCGGCCGGTGCCGGGGCGGGGGTGGCCGCGACCGCGGTCGCCTCGTCCTCGTCCTCGATCTCGGCGGTGTCCTCTGGGCCGTCCACGGGCGCCGGTGCCGACTTGACACCGGTCGCGGCCTGGCGGCGCCGCATCACCCGGCGGGTGTGGTTTTGCACCAGCTCGGTGCGCTCCCGCAGGGTGACCAGCAGCGGTGTGGCCAGGTAGATCGACGAATAGGTGCCGACGATGACCCCGACCAACTGCACCAGCGCGAGGTCCTGCAGGGTGCCCACGCCCAGCAGCCACACCGCGACCACCATCAGCGAGATGATCGGCAGCGCCGAGATCAAGCTGGTGTTGATCGAGCGCATGAAGGTCTGGTTGACCGCCAGGTTGGCCTCTTCGGCGTAGGTGCGCTTGTTCTTGTGCTCGAAGTCGTGGGTGTTCTCCTCGACCTTGTCGAACACGATGACGGTGTCATAGATAGAGAACCCGAGGATGGTCAGCAGCCCGATCACGGTGGCCGGGGTGACCTCGAAGCCGACCAGTGAATACACCCCGGCGGTGACGGCGACGTCGAAGACCATGGAGATCATCGCCGCCAGGGTCATGTACCACTCGTAGCGCACCGTGATGTACAGCGACGCCAACAGCAGGAACACCACCAGCGCGATCACGGCCTTCTGGGTGATCTGGGCGCCCCAGGTCTCCGACACCGCCGAGTCGCTGATCGCCTGCCGGCTGGGCTGGCCGTCGGGCCCGACGGGCTGGAAGGCCTCGAACAGCGCGTCCCGCAGCTTCTCGGTCTGCTCGTTGGTGAGCGTCTCGGCGCGGATCTGCACGGTCGCCGACGAACCGTTGCCGACCACCACGACCGATTCGGGGCTGTTGCCCACGCTGCTGCGGAAGACCTCTTCGACCTGGGTGACGCTGGTGTCGCCCCGCGGGAACGACACCTTGGTGCCGCCGGCGAAGTCGATACCGAAGGTGAAGCCGCGGAGCAGGATGCTGGCGATCGCGATCGCGACCATCGCGCCGCTGACCACGTACCACATCCGCCGCTTGCCGATGACCTCGAACGCGCCGGTGCCGGTGTACAGGCGCGACAAGAAGCTGTGCTTCGGCGGCCGCGGCGTGCCGGGGGTTTTACGGGCCGTCTCCTCGACGGCGCGGGTCTCGGTGAGTTCGACCGCGTCGGTGTCGTTGGTCGCGGACTTCGTCGCGCGCTTGGTGCTCGGTTTGGCCATCTGGCTATCCCTGTCCCGTCGACTGGGCGGTCACCCGCGCGCCCGTTTTGGCTCCGGATCTGCCGCCCGGTCTGCTACCCGCCCTGGCCACCGCGCGCCGTTCGCGGGCGACCTGCTGCACCGCGCCGAGGCCGTTGTAGGCCGGCTTGGCCAGCGTCGGCGACTTGGACGCCAGGTACACCAGCGGCCAGGTCACCAGGAACACCACCACCAGGTCCAGGATCGTGGTCAGCCCCAGCGTGAACGCGAAGCCCTTCACCTGGCCGACCGCCAAGAAGTACAGCACCGCTGCGGCCAAGAACGTCACCGCGTTGCCGGACACGATCGTCTTGCGCGCCCGCGTCCACCCGCGCGGCACCGCCGAGCGGAATGAACGGCCTTCCCGGATCTCGTCCTTGATGCGTTCGAAGAACACCACGAACGAGTCGGCGGTGGTGCCGATACCGATGATCAGACCGGCAATACCGGCCAGGTCGAGCGTGTAGTTGATGTATCTGCCCAACAGCACCAGGATCGCGTACACCATCGCCCCGGCAAGCACCAGCGACAACGCGGTCAGCACCCCGAGCACCCGGTAGTAGAGCAGGGAGTAGACCAGCACCAGCGCCAGGCCGATCGCACCGGCGATCAGACCCGCCTGCAATGAGGTCATTCCCAGTGTGGCCGAAACGGTTTCGGCCTCCGAGGCCTCAAACGACAGCGGCAACGACCCATACTTCAAGACGTTGGCCAGCTGCCGCGCCTGGTCCTGGGTGAAACCTGGTGAGCCGCCGGTGATCTGGGTGCGTCCGCCGGGGATCGCCTCCTGGATCTGCGGCGCGCTGACCACCTGCGAGTCCAACGTGAACGCGGTCTGGGTGCCGATGTGGGCGGCGGTGTAGTCAGCCCAGATGTCGGCCGCGGCGCTCTTGAACTGCACCTGGACGATGTTGGCGCCGCTGCGCTGGTCCATGCCCGAGCTGGCGTCGGCGATCTGGTCTCCGCTGATGATCGACGGCGCCAGCAGGTATGCGGTCTGATGGTCCTGCGAGCAGGTCACCAGCGGAAGGTCCGGGTCGTCGTTGCCGGCCAGGATGTCTTCCTTGTCGCACCGGTTGGCCTGGATCTGCAGGGCCAGTGCCTGCACCACCTTGTTGTCGCTTTGCCGCAGTCGCTTTTCGGCGGCGATGCGCGCCGCCAGACCCTGCGGTTGGCCCGGCTGACCAGGAATGGGGGGCATGCCCGGCAGCTGCGCCCCGGGGTTCGGCGCCTCCCCCGGCTGGTGGGCCGGGATCTGCGGGCTGCCCGGAGCGGTGGTTTCGGTGGTTTTCTCCGGGCCGGGGCTGTCGGAGGTGGTGCCCGGCGACGGGGTCGGCTCCTGGGGATAGGGCCTGGGCTGCGCCGGTGGCATCAGGGGCTGCTGCGGAAGCGACTCGCCGCTTCCACCGAAGGAGCCTTCACCGCCGGCCCCTCCCGGCAGGCCCTGTTCACCCGAACCGGACTGGCCGCCGGTGGCCGGCGAGCCGGGCACGCCGGGGTTTCCGCCCGGGACACCGGGCACTCCCCCGGGCATGCCGGGAATTCCACCGGGAACACCGGGGACTCCGCCTGGAACTCCGGGAACGCCCGGCGGCAGGCCGGGCCGCCCGGGCCCGCCGGGAAGGCCAGGCATCTGGCCGCCGCCGGCCTGCTTGGCTTCCTCCACCGACACCCCGCTGATCACCGGCCGGATGTAGAGCCGGGCCGTCTGTCCCAGGGTGCGCGCTTCGTTGCCGTCACTGCCGGGCACCGTGATGACCAGGTTGTTGCCATCGATGATGACCTCGGACCCGGACACCCCCAGGCCGTTGACCCGGGCACTGATGATCTGTTGCGCTTGGTTGAGCGCGTCCCGGGTCGGGGCGGAGCCGTCCGGGGTGCGGGCGGTGAGCGTCACACGGGTGCCGCCCTGCAAGTCGATGCCGAGCTTGGGTTCGGCCAGCTTGTTCCCGGTCAGGAACACCAGCAGGTAGACACCGATGAGCAAAGCCAGGAACACCGCCATATTGCGGGCAGGGTGCACCGGCGCCGAAGGCGATGCCACGTTGTTGAGTCTCCTTCGCTCATTGCACGATGCGCTCTGGCGATCGTCGGGGCTGGTCCGCGCCGGGTCCGCTCGCGACGATCAGTTCGACTGCACCCGCAAAGGGTACGTGCCCGGCCGGCAAGCTCGGTCGTTGGGCAGGCGTTCCGCGCGTCGGCGCTCAGGCGCCTTCGGCGGCCTGCTCGACCGCGGCCTCGGCGGTGACGTCCGCCGGCTCGATCTTGTCCCGAATCGCCAGCTTCATCCAGGTGGTCACCACGCCATCGGCGATCTCGAGGTCGACGTCGTCATCGGTGATCCGGGTGATGGTCCCCTGCAATCCGGAGGTGGTGTGGACCCGGTCGCCCACCCGCAGCGACTCGTGCAGGTCGATGGTGGCTTGCATCGCGCGTTTCTGCCGCCGCGAGGCGAAGAACATGAACGCGCCCATCACGATGAGCAGCGGCAGGAAGGCAACCATTTGGTTCATGACAGCAATCGATCTTTCGAGTTGTTCGTTTCTTGGTCTTCGGCACCGGGCCGGGTATGACGGGCCGCTGTGATGACAACAGTGTGCCATTGTGTGGCGCGAGTGGACGCCGGTACCGCTGTCGGCCGCTTAGGCTGTGGGGGAATCCGGGGGCAGATTCTCAAGAGAAGGTGGGCCGATGAGAAGCATTGCATGTGGTCTGGCTACTGCCGTCGCGCTGGCGGCAGCTCCCCTGGCGGTGGGCGCAATCGCCATGCCCGCCATCGGGTCGGCGGAGCCGCTGAACTGCCCGGGCGGGCAGTACTGGGAGCCGAGCACCAACACCTGCATGCCCCTCGGGCAAGGACCGACGCCGCTGGACTGCCCGGGCGGTCAGTATTGGGAGCCGAGCACCAACACCTGCATGCCGCTGGGCCAGGGACCGACACCGTTGGACTGCCCGCCCGGGCAATGGTGGAACCCCTTCGGCAACGTCTGCCGGCCCCTCGGCCAGGTGTGAACCGTGCCGCCGCTGCCGCAGAGCCGTCACCTGGCCACCGAGATCCCCGGACCTGGCTCGGCGCGGCTGGCGCAGCGTCGCGCGGCGGCCGTGGCACGTGGGGTGGCCAGCACCATGCCGGTCTACGCGGCGCGCGCCGCCGGGGGCATCGTGGAGGACGTCGACGGCAACCGGCTGATCGATCTGGGTTCGGGCATCGCGGTGACGACCGTCGGCAACGCCGCACCGCGGGTGGTCGACGGGGTGCGCGAGCAGGTCGGACAGTTCACCCACACCTGCTTCATGGTGACGCCGTATGAGGGGTATGTGGCCGTCGCCGAAGCGCTGAACCGACTCACTCCCGGCCGCTACGAGAAGCGCTCGGTGCTGCTCAACTCCGGTGCCGAAGCTCTGGAGAACGCCGTCAAGATCGCCCGGGCCTACACCCGCAAATCCGCGGTGGTGGCGTTCGATCACGGCTATCACGGCCGTACCAACCTGACGTTGGCACTGACGGCCAAGTCGATGCCCTACAAGAGCGGATTCGGGCCGTTCACCCCCGACGTCTACCGCGCGCCGACGTCCTATCCCTACCGGGACGGGCTGATCGACAAGGAGTTGGGCAGCGACGGCGAGCGAGCCGCCGAGCGCACTATCGGTGTCCTGGAGAACCAGATCGGCGCCGAGAACCTGGCCGCGCTGGTCATCGAACCGATCCAGGGCGAGGGCGGGTTCATCGTCCCCGCGCCGGGTTTTCTGCCCGCGCTGCTGGCGTGGTGCCGCGACAACGACGTGGTGTTCATCGCCGATGAGGTGCAGACCGGCTTCGCGCGTACGGGGGCGATGTTCGCCTGCGAGCACGAACCGATCGAGCCCGATCTGATCTGCACCGCTAAGGGCATCGGCGGGGGCCTGCCGCTGTCGGCGGTCACCGGTCGCGCCGAGATCATGGACGCCCCACAGGTCAGCGGCCTGGGCGGGACGTTCGGCGGCAACCCGGTGGCCTGCGCGGCAGCGCTGGGCGCGTTCGCCACCGTGCAGGCCGAGGATCTGGTCGGGCGGGCCCGCCAGATCGAGCGGTTGGTGTTCGAGCGACTGGGCCGGCTGCAGGCCGACGACCACCGCATCGGCGACGTCCGCGGCCGCGGCGCCATGATCGCCGTCGAGCTGGTGCGGCCCGACGGTGCCGAGCCGGACCCGGCGCTGACCAAAGCCCTGGCCGCCGCGTGTCATCGGGCCGGCGTGATCGTGTTGACCTGCGGCACGTTCGGCAACGTGTTGCGGCTGCTGCCGCCGTTGACCATCAGCGACGAGCTGCTCTCCGAGGGGCTGGATGTGCTGGCCGGTGAGTTGGCCAAGCTGTAGCGGCTACTCGAATAGCCCCTGTTGTCCCAGTCCCCCGGCCCCGGCCGGCGGCACCATGCCCAGATGCGTCCAGGCCGCCGGGGTGGCGACCCGGCCCCGCGGAGTGCGGGCGATCATCCCGGCGCGCACCAGGAACGGCTCGCAGACCTCCTCGACGGTGGCCGCTTCCTCCCCGACCGCCACCGCCAGGGTGGACACCCCGACCGGGCCGCCGCCGAAACTTCGGGTCAACGCCGACAGCACCGCCCGGTCGAGGCGGTCCAGGCCCAGTTCGTCGACGTCGTAGACGGCCAGCGCCGCCTTGGCCACGTCGGGAGTGATCACCCCGTCGGCGCGCACCTCGGCGTAGTCGCGCACCCGGCGCAGTAGCCGGTTGGCGATGCGCGGGGTGCCCCGGGACCGCCGCGCCACCTCGGCAGCGGCCTCAGCGCCGAGCTCGATCCCGAGGATCTTCGCGGATCGGGCCAGCACCCGCTGCAGCTCGGTCGGCTCGTAGAAGTCCATGTGCGCGGTGAAACCGAACCGGTCCCGCAGCGGGCCGGTCAGCGCACCCGAGCGCGTGGTCGCACCGACCAGGGTGAACGGCGCCACTTCCAGCGGAATCGATGTCGCGCCGGGACCTTTACCGACCACGACGTCGACCCGGAAGTCCTCCATCGCCAGGTAGAGCATCTCCTCGGCGGGCCGGGCGATGCGGTGGATCTCGTCGATGAACAGCACGTCGTGCTCGACCAGATTCGACAGCATCGCCGCCAGGTCTCCGGCGCGTTCCAGCGCCGGCCCCGAGGTCACCCGCAGCGAGCTGCCCAGCTCGCTGGCGATGATCATCGCCAGCGAGGTCTTGCCGAGGCCGGGCGGACCGGACAGCAGGATGTGATCCGGTGTGCCGCCACGGTTTTTGGCGCCCTCGATCACCAGTTGCAGCTGCTCGCGCACCCGGGGCTGACCGATGAACTCGGCCAGGCTGCGCGGACGCAGCCCGGCGTCGATATCGCCCTCCCCGACCGTCAGCGCCGGGGACACCTCGCGCGGGGCGGCCTCGCCGGGGTCGCTCACTTGGTCTTCCCCAGCCGGCTCAACGCCGTCCGCAGCGCGTCGGAGGTGCCGGCGTCCGGATTCTCGGCCAGCACCTTGTCGGTGGCCTCCTCGGCCTGCTTGGCGGCAAAGCCAAGGCCGACAAGGGCTTCGATGACCGGCGCGCGTACTGCGTGACCGTTGACGACGGTACCCTCGGACGCCGCCACCGGACCGATCTTGTCGCGCAGTTCCAGCACCAGGCGCTCGGCCCCGCGCTTGCCGATCCCGGGGACCCGGGTCAGCGCGGTGACATCGGAGTCGGCGAGCACCCGGCGCAGCGCGGCCGCGTCGTAGACCGCCAGCGCGGCCAGCGCGATCTTGGGACCGATTCCCGACACCCCGATCAGCGTCAGGAACAGATCGCGCGCGTCAGCGTCGGGAAAGCCGTACAGCGTCATCGAGTCCTCGCGCACGATCATCGCGGTGACCAACCGGGTTTCGCTGCCGCGGCGCAGCGTCGACAGCGTCGCCGGGGTGGCCATCAGCTTGTAGCCGACGCCGGCCGCCTCGAGCACCACGTGGTCGAGGGCGATGTCGATGACCTCACCGCGTACCGAGGCGATCATCTGCGCCGCTCCTCCTCATCGCTCCGCAAGCTCCGCTCTGCATCGTCGCCGGCGGTCATCTGCGCCGCTCCTCCTCATCGCTCCGCAAGCTCCGCTCTGCATCGTCGCCGGCGGTCATCTGCGCCGCTCCTCCTCATCGCTCCGCAAGCTCCGCTCTGCATCGTCGCCGGCGGTCATGCCCGGGCCGCCTTGAGCTTGGCGGTGTAGCGGCGCCGCTGCTCGGCGGCCAACGCCTCGGCGGCCGCCATCCGGGCGATCATCGGGGCCCGCCAGCAGTGGCAGATCGCCAGCGCCAGCGCGTCTGCCGCATCAGCGGGGGTCGGTTTCTGTTGCAACCCAAGGATTCTGGTGACCATCGCCGTCACCTGCGCCTTGTCGGCCGAACCGTTGCCGGTGACCGCGGCCTTGACCTCGCTGGGGGTATGGAAATGCACCTCGATGCCGCGCCGGGCGGCCTGCAGCGCGATCACCCCGCCGGCCTGGGCGGTGCCCATCACGGTGGAGACGTTCTGCTGGGAGAACACCCGCTCGACGGCGAGGACGTCGGGCCGGTGGGTGTCCAGCCAGTGCTCGGCGGTGTCGCTGATGGTCAGCAGCCGCTGCGGCAGGGACTGGTCGGCCGGGGTGCGCACCACATCGACGTCCAGCGCGGTGACCTGGCGCCCGCGGCCGCCCTCCACGACCGACAACCCGCAGCGGGTCAGCCCGGGGTCGACGCCCATCACCCGCACCACACGCTCCCTACCCTAGTGAACACCTGTTCGAACACTAGCGGTTGGAGCCGACACCGCCCGGCAGGACACGCGGGGGCGCAGGCGCTACTCGGACTCGAGCGCGGCCAGCACCTCGTCGGACAGGTCCACGTTGGTCCACACGTTCTGCACGTCGTCGCTGTCTTCGAGCGCTTCGACCAGCTTGAACACCTTGCGGGCGCCCTCGACGTCGACCGGAACGCTGACCGACGGCTGGAAGCTCGCCTCGGCCGACTCATAGTCGATGCCGGCATCGACCAGCGCGGTGCGCACCGCCACCAGATCGCCCGGCTCGGAGATCACCTCGAAGCTCTCCCCCAGGTCGTTGACGTCCTCGGCACCGGCATCGAGCACCGCCATCAGCACGTCGTCCTCGGTCAGCCCGTTCTTGTCCAGGGTGACCGTCCCCTTGCGGCTGAACAGGTAGGCGACCGAGCCGGGGTCGGCCATCTGCCCGCCGTTGCGGGTCATCGCCACCCGCACCTCGGACGCGGCCCGGTTGCGGTTGTCGGTCAGACACTCGATGAGCACCGCCACCCCGTTGGGCCCGTAGCCCTCGTAGGTGATGGTCTGGTAGTCCGCACCACCGGCTTCTTCACCGGCACCGCGCTTGCGGGCCCGCTCGATGTTGTCGTTGGGCACCGAGTTCTTCTTGGCCTTCTGGATGGCGTCATACAACGTCGGATTGCCCGACGGGTCCCCGCCACCGACGCGGGCTGCGACCTCGATGTTTTTGATCAACCGGGCGAAGTTCTTGCCGCGGCGTGCGTCGATGACGGCCTTCTTGTGCTTGGTGGTGGCCCACTTGGAATGGCCGCTCATGCACTACCTCTTCTTCTCGCTCGCAAAGTCAGCCTGATGAGTCTACGCGTGCACCCCCAGCAGCCCGAGGTGGCGCAGGTCGGCGACGTACTTGAGGATCAGCGCCTCAGACAGGTGCGGCACATCGCGGGACTCGCCGATCTGGGCCTGTTGCACCGCGGCGCGAAACTTCCCGGCGGGCGCGTGCCGGCCCGACACCGGCTCCGGGTGGGCGTAGGCGTCCAGCAGCGGCAGCACCGAATTCTTGCGCTCGTGCTCCGGCAGCGCCTGCATCGCGGTTTCGAACCGGGCCAGCCAATCGGCGTAGTCGTCGATCCGCTCGATCGGCTGGCCGTCGGCGATCAGCCAGTCGACGAACGTGTCCAGCGAGATGCCGTCGTCGTAGGTGTTGAGCACGTTGTAGGTGTGGAACCCAGCGGTGCTGCGCTCGCCGAGGGTGGTGATCGCCTCGGCGGTGAAATCGGCGGGCAGCCCGTCGTAGTGGGCCCGCTGCCGGTTACCGGCGGCGTCAAGCTGATAGAACGATCGCGGGGCGATTCCGGTGACCAGCAGGCTCAACATCAGCCGGGTGAACATGTCGGTCACGTTGAGCTGCCCGGAAAAGCGACTGTGCGCCAGGATCATGTCCGACCGGAACACCGCCACACCCAACCCGCACACGTCGTGCGCCTCGGCCAGCAGCACCTCCCCGGCCCACTTGCTGGTGGCGTACCCGCCGGCGTAGGAGCTGTCCAGCGACCGCGCCGGGCTGGCCTGCCGCACGTCGATGTCCTCGCCGACGAAACTGCCGTCGGGCAGCGCGGTCACCGCGACCGTGGACAGGTAGGTGACCGGCTTGAGTCGGGTGCTCAGGGCCAGTTTGACGATCTCGCCGGTGCCGACCACATTGGGACCGAACAGCTGGCTATACGGCAGGACGTGGTTGACCATGGCCGCGGCGTGCACGATCTGATCCACCGAGCCCGCCAGCCGGGCCCAGGTAGCGGTGTCCAGGCCCAGATTCTCCGCTGCCAGATCCCCGGCCAGCACTTCCAGGTGCTGATCGGCCAGGGCGCGGAAGTGGTCGCACAACTCGGCGTCGCCGGTGTCGATGGCCGCCTCGATGCGTTGCCGGGCCGCGTCCGGGTCGGCGCCACGCACGATGCAGATCAGCGTGCCGCCGCGCGGCGCCAGCCGTTGCAGCCACTCCAGGCACAAGAAGCGCCCGAGGTACCCGTTGGCGCCGGTGAGCAGCACCGTGTTGGCCTCACCCGCCGCTGCGGCCAGGCCGGGCGCGGCGGCCAGCGTTGCGGCGTCGATGAGTTTGTCCAGGCTCAAGTCCGCCGCCCGGGCCACGGTGGCACCCCGGCCGTGCACCGAGGCGAACGTCGGCCGGCTGCCGTGGGCCGAATCGCGTTGCCCGTCAACGTATCCAGCGATTGCGGCCAGTGTCGCGGTAGGGCTGACGATGGTCTGCACCGGCACGTCGATGGCGAAGATTCCCTCCAGCAGGGTGGCGAAGGAAAACGCCGAAAGCGAATCGCCGCCCAGGTCAATGAATTTGGCGTCTGCATCGAATGACGCGTCATCGGCGGGCAGTCCCAGGGTAGCGGCCGCGGCGCGGCGCACGGTATCGATCGTCGGCCGCTCGCCGGCTTCGGCCCGCAGCCGCTCGAGCTGGTCGTCCTGGCCGGCCGCGAGTTGGTCGTAAAGGGCGTTGAGCTGCTCGCTGTAGCGTGCGGTCAGCGCCGGCCGCAGCAATTTGCCGACTCCCGACAGCAGCCCGTTGTCGCGGGTGAACGGATTCGTTTCGAGCAGGAAATCCCGCGGTACCTCATAGGCGTTCAGCTCGGCGTCGGCGGCGATCTGCTGCAGCGACCCGGCGATCAGCGCGCGCGCGTCACCGTCACCGACGGCGTCGGCGTTCGGCACGATCACCGCGAGCAGAAAGGGCTGCTCACTGGACCCGTACAGGAAGATCTGCCGGATATAGGGGCTGGTGGAGTAGGTGGCCTCCAGTCGCGACACCGCCACGAACTCGCCCTGCGAGAGCTTGATGACGTTGTTGCTGCGGTCCAGATAGACCAGGTGATCGGGGCCGATCTCGGCCATGATGTCGCCGGTCTTGTAGTAGCCGTCCTCGTCGAAGATCTGCGCGGTCAGTTCGGGATGGCGGTAATAGCCCGGAATCAGCAGCTCCGACTTGAGGTAGAGCTCACCACGCGGATACGGCCGGTCGGTGGTGAAGTATTCCAGTTCGGGCACATCGACCAGCTTGTAGTCGGTCACCGGCGGGCGTTTGATGATCCCGTTGCGCATGATGCCGCCGCCGGTCTCGGTGGAGCCGTAACCGTCGCTGACGGCGATGTCGAGCATGGATTCCATGAAGGCGTGCACCGTCTTCGACAGCGGCGCGCTGCCGCACATCGCCGAGATCACCCGCCCGCCCAGAAACTCTTCGCGCAGTTCGGTTTTCACCTCGGTGGCCAGCTCATCCGCGCCGCGCCCACCGGTAGGCCGCTGATCTAGCTCTTTGCGGTAGCGCCGGTAGATCATGTCGCACACCCGCGGAACCAGGTTCAGCCCGGTGGGGCGTACCAGCGTGATGTCGTCGAACAGGGTGGACATGTCGCTTTTGGCGGCGAAGTAGCCGGTGCCGCCGGCGGCCAGTGTGGCGATCAACCACTCCAGACCGAACACGTGCGACAGCGGCATGTACTGCAGGTGGATCGCCGGGATCGGCTGGCCCACATCCACCGACGGGCCGCGGGGCCGCTGCCAGATGCTGGTCATCATGTCGGTGGTGTACATGGCGCCCTTGGGGGTGCCGGTGCTGCCGGAGGTGTAGATCAGGGTCGCCAGCGGGTTGTCCCCGGCGGCCGGGATGAAGGGCGGGGCCGGCGCCAGAGTGCTGCCGCTCTCTAGCTCGTCGGACAGCGGCACCACGTCCAGGGCCCGCCCGGCCGCGACCAGCCGGGCGGTGCCGGCCTGGAAACGCGCACGCTGGTCGTCGTCGGCGGCGTTGTAGTCGAACACCACCAGCCGCCGGATCGACGGTGACCCGAGCACCACGTCGACGGCGGTGTCCAGCGATTCGACGCTGGTGGCGAAGATGTGCGGCTCGGTCTCGGCGACGATGGGCGCCAACTGGGCGGCGGTCGAGCTGGTTTGCAGCGGCACGAACACCGCGCCCGAGCGCGCGCACGCCAGCGTGATCACCGCGTAGCCGACGCTGGTGAACCCCAGCACCGCCACCCGGTCGCCGGGGCCGAATCCGGGCACCACCGACCGCCACGCCGTGGCCAGGGCGGCGACCCGGTCACCGAGCTGCCGGTAGCTGATGGTGTCGAAGCCGGCCAGCAGTGTGGTGGTGTTGCGGCCGCTGGCTTCACTGCGGGTGACTTCCCGCGCCCGTTGGCCCAGCGCCGGGCGATCGGCGTAGCCACGCAGATAGGTGTCGATGACTTCCCAGAGCCGTAGCCCCGGTCGGTGGGCGGCGTCGGTGATCGCCGGCGAGGGCGCCGCGGCCCGAAACTGGGGATCGGTCCGGTTCAGCGTGTCGATGCGGTACGACAGGCGCTGTTGGCGGTCGGCTCCGGCGGTCATGGCGGGCGAGATACCCGCTGGCGGGCGCGCAGAAACGGCCTGCCGGTCAGGCACTCAACGGTGTTCGTTGACGATGTCGACGAACAACCGGTGGATCCGGCGATCGCCGGTCACCTCCGGGTGAAACGAGGTAGCTAGCACCGCGCCGTGGCGCACCGCAACCGGATGCCCGGCAGCCTCCGCCAGCACCTGCACCCCGGGCCCGACCCGCTCCACCCAGGGCGCCCGGATGAATACCGCATGCACCGGATCCTTTAGGCCGGTGAACGCCACGTCACCTTCGAAGGAATCGACCTGCCGACCGAAAGCGTTGCGCCGCACCGTCATATCGATCCCCGACAACGGGATGGCGGCGCGCCCCTGCGCGCCGGCATCGACGATCTCGGCGGCCAGCAGGATCATGCCCGCGCAGGACCCGTAGGCCGGCATCCCGTCGGCCAGCCGGGCTCGCAGCGGATCGATCAGCTCCAGCTCGCGCAGCAGGTGACTCATGGTGGTCGACTCGCCCCCGGGAATCAGCAGGGCATCGACGGCGTCGAGTTCCGCGCGACGACGCACCGGCACCGCCTCGGCGCCGACGGCACGCAGGGCGGCCAGGTGTTCGCGGACGTCGCCCTGCAGCGCGAGCACACCGACCTGCGGGCCGCTCACTGCTCGGTCGGCTGATATCCGGACGGGAAGCGGGTCAGCCCCTCCTGCATGACGGCGGCCACCATGTCTCCGGCTCGGTTGTAGATCTTGCCCTGAGTCAGGGCCCGGCCGGCACCCGCCGACGGCGAGGACTGGTCATAGAGCAGCCATTCGTCGGCCCGGAAGGGGCGCATGAACCACATCGCGTGGTCCAGCGACGCCACCTGCAGGTGGTCACGCTCGGCCGGGTGAATCGACCAGGAGGTGCCCAGCAGGGTCAGGTCGCTCATGTAGGCCAGCGCGCAGATGTGCAGCACCGGATCGTCGGGTAGCCGGTCGCGATGGCGGAACCACACCTGCTGCTCGGCGACTTTGCCCGGAATGTGCGGTAGCTGCGCGCGGGGCACCTTGCGCAGATCCCACTCGGCGAACGCCTTGAAGCCCGCGTCGTCGAAGGCCTTCATGCTGGCAATGTCGGGCAGATCCTTGGGATCGGGTGCGTCGGGCATCAAGTCCTGGTGGGTAATGCCTTGCTGCGCGGTCTGAAACGACGCCGACATGTTGAAGATGGTTTCGCCATGCTGCACCGCGTTGACCCGCCGGGTGCAGAAGGAACCGCCGTCGCGCACCCGCTCGACGATGAACACCGTGGGCGCCCGGGCGTCGCCGGGGCGCAGGAAGTAGCCGTGCAGCGAGTGGACCTGAAAACGCGGGTCCACGGTGCGGACCGCCGATACCAGCGCCTGACCGGCGACGTGCCCGCCGAAGGTGCGCTGGTGGTCAGCGGAGAGCGGACTGAACACGCTTCCGCGGTAGATGTTGACCTCGAGTTGTTCGAGATCGAGGATCTCTTCGATCGCCACAGAGGTTTTCTACCAGCCGCGCTCGGCCAACCGGTGCGGCGCTGCGATGTCCTCGACGTTGATGCCGACCATCGCTTCGCCCAGCCCGCGCGAGACCCGGGCCAGCACGTCCGGGTCGTCGTGGAAGGTGGTGGCTTTGACGATGGCGGCCGCCCGGGCGGCCGGATCACCGGACTTGAAGATGCCGGAGCCGACGAACACGCCTTCGGCGCCGAGCTGCATCATCATCGCCGCATCGGCGGGCGTGGCGATGCCGCCGGCGGTGAACAGCGTCACCGGCAGCTTGCCGGCCTTGGCGACTTCGGCGACCAGTTCGTAGGGGGCCTGCAGTTCCTTTGCCGCGACGAACAATTCGTCTTCGGAGAGCGACGTGAGCCGGCGGATCTCGCCGCCGATGGCACGCATGTGGGTGGTGGCATTGGAGACGTCTCCGGTTCCGGCCTCACCCTTGGAGCGGATCATCGCCGCGCCCTCGGTGATGCGGCGCAGCGCCTCGCCCAGATTGGTCGCCCCGCACACGAACGGGACGGTGAAACGCCACTTGTCGATGTGGTGGCTGTAGTCGGCCGGGGTGAGCACCTCCGACTCGTCGATGTAGTCCACCCCGAGGCTCTGCAGGATCTGCGCTTCGACGAAGTGCCCGATGCGTGCCTTGGCCATCACCGGGATGGTCACCGCGGCGATGATGGATTCGATCATGTCCGGGTCGCTCATCCGCGATACCCCGCCCTGGGCACGGATGTCGGCCGGCACCCGCTCCAGCGCCATCACCGCGACGGCGCCGGCGCCCTCGGCGATGCGGGCCTGCTCGGGGGTGACGACGTCCATGATGACGCCGCCCTTGAGCATCTCGGCCATGCCGCGCTTGACCCGCGCCGTTCCGGTCTGCCCGCCGGGTGCCGAGCCGTTCTGCGCCGCGCTGTCCACTGAATGCTTCTCCTCGCTCGTGATACTCGCCCAGTGTAGTGGGCGCCCGCCAGCCGATTTTCTCCCTCGTTAGTCCAGCGGCGCGAAGACCGGCCCCGGCGGCGGCGGAGCGGCGACCAACGCCGGTAGCACGAAAACCCGCACGTATCGGCGGACCTGGTCGGGGTCGTCGACGCCGGGAATCAGCCGCAGCAACAAGCCGAGGGCCACCGACAGCACGAAATGGGCGGCGTCACCGGGGCGAAGGCCGGCGCGCAGGAAGGTCCCCGCCTGCTGGAATCCGATTTCGAACTGCCCGGCGAGCACCTCGCCCAGCGTCGCCGACCGGGCGATCAGGGCGGCGACGTTGCCCTCGTCGGTGTGCTCGGAGATCACCCGCAGCAGCGGGTCCTGGCCGACCTCGGTGGCCACGATCACCAGCGACTCGGTCACCAGGACGCCGGGGTCATACGACGGTCCCGGCGTCGCCTCTCCTCCGTCGAGCCTCACCGAACCACCGGGGTCGTCGGTGGCCTGAACCCGGGTGGCGATCTCGGCCATCTTGCGCACCGCCACCCGCACCACCAACGCGTCGAGCAGCTCATCGCGGGTGGCGAAGTGGCGGTAGATCACCGCCCGGGTGTAGCCGGCTTCGCGGGCGATGACCTGCATGGTCGAGGTCCGGTAGCCACGCTGGGCAAACGAACGCTCCGCAGCGTCGAGCAACAATTCCCGGGCGTGCTCAGGCGGGTTGCCGCCGCCGGGCGGCCGGCCGCGGCGGCGTGCCGTCATTGCGGTCTCCGGAATATATGGACATGTGCGTCCATATGTCTATTATTGGACGTGGTGCACTCCGTAGTGCCTTCGCTTGCGTATCCGATGAAGGGATCGTCGCATGGCTGCAGCGTTCACCGGCGTACCCGAGCACCGGGATTGGCCGGCCGTGTTCGGCTCCTGGCGGCTGCTGACCAACCCCGGCAAGAACGGCGGGTCGGCCTTCGAGCTGATCGTGGGCCTGGCGGCCCCGATCCTGGCCCGCAGCTACCACCAGTTGCGGGCACATCCCAACGGTCGGCGGCTGTTCGCCGAGAAGCCGGATCTGTTGGCGCTGCTCGGCGACGACGACTATCTGGCCTCCCTCCCGGTGGGATCGCTGGGCCACGCCTACCGGTCGTTTCTGCGCACCAACCGGCTCGATGCCGGCGTCTTCGACGTCGACACCGTGATCCGGCCGGTCGCCGAGCGTCGCGGCTGGGACGACGACTTCTTCTACATGATGCGGCGCGGCACCGCCCTGCACGACATGTTCCACACCCTGGGCGGCTACGGCCCGGACATCGGCGGCGAGTTCGGCAACCTGGGATTCCACTGCGGGCAGATGGAGCCCTCCGGTGCCCTGAAGGCGCTGACCCTCGGGCTGCTCGGACCCCTCATCCCGGCCTCGCCGCGGCGCAAGATCCGTTACTTCCGGGAAGCCGTCCGCCGCGGTCAGCGCGCCGATAACCTGATGGCGGCCCCGTATGAAGAGCTGCTGGACCGGCCGCTCAACGAGGTTCGGGAGATGTTGGGCGTCATGCCGACACGCAGCGCCCACCCGGCCGGCCACATGTTCATCGGGTGGATGCCTCCGGGGATGAAGCCACCCACGCGCTGGGACTACGACGCGGACGTTGCTTGAGCGCGAGCAGTCCCAAAGCCCCATATCGGGCTGAGGTCAGAGGCGTTCGGGAACTGCTCGCCGGAAGGAATCACATAGTCAAGACCATGCGATAGCGTGCCCGGCCCTCCGTCATGGCGGCGTAGGCCTCCGCGGCCTGGGCCAACGGCCGCTCTTCGATACGGGCCCGCACCCCCGACAGCACCGCGAAGGCCATGGTCTCCTCCACGTCGCGGGCGGTGCCCGACGGGTGGCCGATGACGCTGAGTCCCGGGCCGATCAACTGCGCCGGGGCGATCGGCAGCGCGTCGGGGGTGACCCCGATGACAACGAGCTCCCCGCGCGGCTCGAGCCCGCCAACCGTGGCGGCCATCGCCTGGGAGTTGGCCGCGGTGGCCAGCACCACCGCCGCACCCCCGAGCGCCTGCATCGCCTGGCCGACATCGCCGGCGGTCGAGTCGATGTAGTGGTGGGCGCCCAGGGCCCGGGCGTCATCGGCGCGGGCGGCTCCGCGCGCGATCGCGATCGTCTCGAATCCCATGGCGGCGGCGAACTGCACACCCAGGTGCCCCAGACCGCCCAGGCCGAGCACCGCGACCCGGTCCCCGGCGCGTGCCCTCGTCGACCGCAGCGCATGGTAGGTGGTCACCCCGGCACACCCCATCGGCGCCGCCTCGGCGAAGGACAGTTCATCGGGGATACGCGCCAGTGCATTGGCCGGCACGGTCACCGACTCGGCGTACCCGCCCGGGTAGTGCCAGCTGGGCACCTGCCCGTTGGCGCAATGAATGAAATCGCCCTTGCGGCAAGGGATGCAGTGGTTGCAGTGCCCGCCGAACCAGCCCACCGCCACCCGGTCGCCCACCGACCAGCCCGTCACCTGCGCTCCGAGTTCGGCGATGGTGCCGGCGATTTCGTGCCCGGGCGTCAACGGCCAGCTCAGGCCGGGAAAGCCGCCATTGACGATGCCCTGATCGGTGCCGCAGACACCGCAGGCCGCCACGGCGATCCGGACCTGATTGGGCGCGGGTGCGCGGGTGTCGACATCGACCAGGGACAGTGCCGCGCCGACGGACGGTACCTGAACTGCGCGGTGGGATGGCTTGGGATTCACCCGTTCAGGCTAAACGGGTCCCCCCGCCGCGACGGGGTTTTTCCCGCACCCGGGCAGTCAGCTGATCCGACGGAGGTCCGGAGTCGCGCCGGCGCCGTCGGCCAACCGGGCCGCCTCGGCGAGCCGCTCACCCAGCTGCAGCGGATAGACCTTCTCGCCGGCGGCGGCCAGCTCGGCGATCGCGGTGGCATCGCACCAGCGGTGGCCATGCAGGTAGCGCTGCTCCAGCCCGGTCCGACCGGTCCCGGACGGCTCGAACCGGCCAGTGCGGTAGGCGAAGAAGAACTCCTGGCTATCAAGCCGTTCGCCGTTGAACTCGAAGACGGCATCGCGGCGCCAGATCGGCCCGACCAGCTCGCCGGGGTCGACGTTGAGGCCGGTCTCCTCGGCCAGTTCCCGGGCCGCCGCCTCGGCCAGCGGCTCATCGGGGAGCACCTGCCCACCGACGGTGAACCACCAGCGCGGCGCCGGGTGCTCGGCGTCATCCGGCAGGGCCGGGTCGCGACCGCGCAGCAGCAGCACCGATCCCGTCTCGTCGAGCAGCACCACCCGCGCCGAGACGCGCGGAGCAAGCACGCCGTGATCGCCGTGTGCAACCATGCCCGCCCGTTCGAGGATCTCGAAATAGGTTGGCATCGGCGCGGTTCCGCCCAGATGTAACGCCCGTACCAACGGGCGCTCGCGCAGGGCGACCGTGTCACGGACCGCGTCGTTGTGGAATCGGCGGGCCAGCAGCACCCGGGCTTCGGCATCGGCCAATTCGGCGACCATCGCCGGCGGCAACGAGGCGGCGTCGACCATGGCCAGTTCGGCCGACAGTGCGTTCTCGGCCGTCTCACGCATGTCGCGGGACGCCCGCTCGGCGACATCGGCCAGCGCAGCCAGCCGCCGTCCGGCCACCGCGTCGCCGTAGGCCTCGATCGCGACGGCCCGGGCCACCACGGCACGCCGCGCCAGCGCTCCGTCCAGCGCCTGCCAGGACAGATCGCAGCGCACGTGCAGCCGGTTGAGCCGGTTGGCGGTCTGGTATGCCCAGCCGACCGCGGCAGCCAGCACCGCCACGGTGACCAGCACCAGCACGGTGCCGGCGATCGTCGGGCCCATCAGTCGCCCACCGAGACCTTGCGGCCGACGCCGGCGACCGTCTCGTAGACCCGGATGATCTGGTCGGCCACCACCGACCAGTCGTAGCGGCGTACCGCCTCACGGCCGGCCGCCACATAGGACGCCCGCAGCGCCTCGTCGCCGAGCACCTCGATCAGGGCGGCGGCCAGGGCCGCGGGGTCATCGACCGGCACCAGCCGGCCGGCCTGCCCGTCGCGCAACACCCGGCGGAAGGCGTCCAGGTCGCTGGCCACCACCGCGGCGCCGGCCGCCATCGCCTCGGCAAGCACGATGCCGAAGCTCTCCCCGCCGGTGTTGGGCGCGCAGTAGACGTCGGCGCTGCGCAGCGCCGACGCCTTCTCGGCATCGTCGACTTGGCCCAGCAATCGCAGATGGCCGGCCAATGCGCCTGCGTTGCTGCGCAATTCGGCTTCATCACCGCGGCCGACGATCAACACCTGCAGATCGGCGAACTTCTCGACCAGCGCCGGCAGCGCCCCCAGCAGCACCGCCATTCCCTTGCGGGGTTCGTCGTAACGGCCGAGAAACAACACCGTACGGCCGGCCCGCGGATAACCGGGCAACGGCGGCGCCGTGGCGAAGGCCGCCACATCGACCCCGTTGGGGATCTCGACTGCGTCGGATCCCAGCGCCTCCATCTGCCAGCGCCGGGCCAGGTCCGAGACGGCGATGCGGCCGATGATCTTTTCGTGCATCGGCCGCAGTAAGCCCTGGGCCACGCTCAGCGTCAGCGATTTGGTGGTCGACGTGTGGAAGGTGGCCACGATCGGGCCCTCGGCCACATTCAGCGCCAGCATCGACAGGCTGGGGGCGTTCGGCTCGTGCAGGTGCAGCACATCGAATTCACCGTGCAGGAGCCATTTCTTGACCTTGCGATGCGCGGCCGGGCTGAACTGCAGCCGGGCCACCGACCCGTTGTAGGGAATCGCGACGGCCTTGCCGGCGGAGACGACGTAGTCCGGCAGCGCCACATGCGGCGAGGCCGGCGCCAGCACACTGACCTCATGCCCGCGGGCGCGCATCACCTCGGCCAGCTGCAGCACGTGAGCCTGCACCCCGCCGGGCACGTCGAACGAGTAGGGGCAGACCATGCCGATCCGCATCAGCGCTCCCCCAGGCGCGCCCGTCGAGATTCGGGGAGATCGGCCACCCACTGCGGCTGCATCATGTGCCAGTCCTCCGGGTAGGCGGCGATGCCCTCGGCGAACCTGTCGGCCAGCGCCTGGGTGATCACACCGACCTCACCGCTGGAGCAGTCCAGCCGCGGATAGATCCGGATACCCCAGCCGGCGCCGTCGAACCAGCAGTGCACCGGCAGCAGCGCCGCACCCGTTTCGATCGCGAGTTTGGCCGAGCCGGCCGGCATCCGGGTGGACTCCCCGAAGAAGTCGACCGCCACCCCGTTTCGGGTCAGGTCCCGATCGGCCATCAAGCAGACCAGCCCGTTGACGGCCAGTCGCTCGGCCAGCACATCGAACGGGGGGCGTTCCCCGCCGGACAACGGCAGCACTTCGAAGCCCAGAGATTCCCGGAAGTCGACGAAGCGCCGGTACAGCGACTCGGGTTTGAGCCGCTCGGCGACGGTGGTGAACCCGCCGTGGGTCTGCGCCAGCCACACCCCGGCCATATCCCAGTTGCCGCTGTGCGGCAACGCCAGCACCGCGCCCCGGCCGGCCCCCAAGGCGGCCTCCAGGTACTCCTGGCCCAGCACCGAATCGTGCAGCCGGCCGGCCAATTCGGCGTGGTCCATGGTGGGCAGCCGGAACGCCTCGCGCCAGTAGCGGGCATACGACGCCAGCGAAGCCCGGATCAGCGCCGACGGCACCTGCGCCGGGTCCACCCCCAGCACGCGGGCCAGGTTCTTGCGCAGCTGCTCGGGTCCCCCGCCCCGGGATGCGTACCAGGCCCCGGCGTCGAAGGCGTTGCGGGCGACGAACTCCGGCAGGGCGCGCACCAGCATCCAGCCCGCCGCGAACCCGGCGTCGGTGGCCCAGGCATCCAGCTGGCTGAGTCCGGGTACTCGCAGACCGCTCGGCAAGATGGTCACGGTCCGGCCGTTCCCTCGCCGTCGGCGTCCCGCAACGGTTCCACCGCTCCCGGGGAGATCCGCACGGTGTGCAGACGCTGGGCGCAGGTGATCAGGCTGGCCACCGCCAGCAGCCACATCGCCAGGTGCAGCGCCCACGGCAGCGGATAGATCGGCAGATCCGACAGGCCGGCGCCCACCAGCACGATGATCAGCCGTTCCGGACGTTCGATGTAGCCGCCGTCGCCGCGCAGGCCGCTGGCTTCGGCGCGGGCCTTGATGTAGGAGATCACCTGCGACGTCACCAGGCAGATCAACGTCGCGACCACCAGCGGGGCGCTGTGCAGGCCGAACGCCGCCCACCAGGCCAGCCCGCAGAACACCGCTCCGTCGCTGATCCGGTCGCAGGTTGCGTCCAGTACCGCACCGAAGGCGCTGCCGCCGCCGCTTTCTCGCGCCATCGCCCCGTCGAGCATGTCGAAGTGCACGAAGAACCAGACCACCAGGGTGCCGGCGAACAGCTGACCGGTCGGGAACAGGGTCAGCGCCGCCAGCACCGCACCGGCGGTGCCCAGGATGGTGACGATGTCGGCGGTGAGGCCGGCCCGCAGGAAGGCCCGCGCCACCGGCGTGGTGACGCGCGCGAACGCCGCCCGGGACAGGAAAGGCAGCCTGCTCATTGCTGTCTGGTCCACTCGTCGGCGAGCAGCCGGCGAGTGTCGCGCAGCAACTGCGGGATCACTTTGGAGCCGCCGACGATGGTGATGAAGTTCGCGTCACCGCCCCAGCGCGGCACGACGTGCACGTGCAGATGCTCGGCGAGCGACCCGCCGGCCGACTCGCCCAGGTTCAGGCCGACGTTGAACCCGTGCGGGCGCGACACCGCCTTGATGACCCGAATGGACTTCTGGATGAAGGCCATCAACTCGACGCCCTCGGATTCGGTGAGGTCCTCGAACTCCGAGAACCGCCGGTAGGGCACCACCATCAGGTGGCCCGGGTTGTAGGGGTAGAGGTTGAGCACCGCGTAGACGAATTCCCCGCGCGCCACCACCAGCCCGTCCTCGTCGGACAGCGTGGGGATGTCGGTGAACGGCTGGGTGGACCGCGCCGACCCCGACGCCGCCCGCTTGAGCGGCGCCTCGGCCAGATAGGTCATCCGATAGGGCGTCCACAGTCGTTCGAGCCGGTCGGGTTCGCCGACTCCGGTATCGACGATCCCCTGCTCGCCGTCCTCGTCGCCGGTCACTTCGCGCCGCCCACCTTCAGCGTGTCGGCGGTCGGTGCGGTGTTGTCGCGGGCGGCGATCCAGCCGGCGATCGCCGCGACCGCTTCGTCGCGCGGCACGCCGTTGATCTGGGTGCGGTCGGCAAACCGGAAGCTGACGGCGCCGGCCTCGACGTCGCGGTCGCCGGCCAGCAGCATGAACGGCACGTGGGCGTTGGTGTGGTTGACGATCTTCTTGGGCATCCGGTCGTCACTGGCGTCCACCTCGACCCGCACGCCGTGGCTGCGCAGTTGCGCGGCAACGTCTTCCAAGTAGGGCACGTGTTGGTCGGCGACCGGGATGCCGACCACCTGCACCGGCGCGAGCCAGGCCGGGAACGCCCCGGCGTAGTGCTCGGTCAACACCCCGAAGAAGCGTTCGATCGAGCCGAACAAGGCCCGGTGGATGAGCACCGGGCGCTGCCGGGTGCCGTCGGCCGCGGTGTATTCCAGCTCGAAGCGGTCGGGCATGTTGAAGTCGAGCTGAATGGTCGACATCTGCCAGCTGCGGCCCAGCGCGTCTTTGACCTGCACCGAGATCTTCGGCCCGTAGAACGCCGCACCGCCCGGGTCGGGCACCAGGGTCAGCCCGGACGCCTCGGCAACCTCGCGCAGCGTCTCGGTGGCCTCCTCCCACACCTCGTCGGAGCCGACGTATTTCTCCGGGTCCTTGGTGGACAGTTCCAGGTAGTAGTCGTCCAGCCCGTAGTCGGCGAGCAGGTCGAGCACGAAGCGCAGCAACGAGGCCAGCTCGTCGCGCATGGTTTCCCGGGTGCAGTAGATGTGCGCGTCGTCCTGGGTCATGCCGCGAACCCGGGTCAGGCCGTGCACCACGCCGGAGCGTTCGTAGCGATACACGCTGCCGAATTCGAAGAGCCGCAACGGAAGTTCACGGTAGGAACGCCCCCGCGAGCGGAAGATCAGGTGGTGCATGGGGCAGTTCATCGGCTTGAGGTAGTAGTCCTGGCCGGGTTTGCGCACGGTGCCGTCCTCGGCGAACTCCGCATCGATGTGCATCGGCGGGTACATGCCGTCGGAATACCACTGCAGGTGACCGGAGGTTTCGTACAGCGCCGACTTGGTGATGTGCGGGGTGTTGACGAACTGGTAGCCGGCCTCGATGTGCTTGCGCCGCGAGTAGTCCTCGAGCTCCCGGCGGATGATCCCGCCCTTGGGGTGGAAAACGGGCAGGCCCGAACCGATTTCGTCGGGGAAGCTGAACAGGTCCAGTTCCACGCCCAGCTTGCGGTGGTCGCGGCGCTGAGCTTCCTCGATCAGTTCGAGGTGGCGGTCCAGCGCCTCCTGAGACTCCCACGCGGTGCCGTAGACGCGTTGCAGGCTGGCGTTGTTCTGGTCGCCACGCCAGTAGGCCGCCGAAGAGCGGGTGAGTTTGAACGCCGGGATGAACCGGGTGGTCGGGATGTGCGGGCCGCGACACAGATCACCCCAAACCCGTTCCCGGGTACGGGGATTGAGGTTGTCGTAAGCGGTGAGCTCGTCGCCGCCGACCTCCATGATGTCGCTGTCGCCCGACTTGTCGTCGACGAGTTCCAGCTTGTAGGGCTCGCCGGCCAGTTCGGCGCGGGCGGCCTCTTTGGACTCATAAACCCGCCGGGAAAACAGCTGGCCGTCTTTGATGATGGCCTTCATCCGCTTCTCGAGCTTCTCCAGGTCCTCCGGGGTGAAGGCCTCGGGTACGTCGAAGTCGTAGTAGAACCCGTCGGTGATCGGCGGGCCGATGCCGAGCTTGGCGGCCGGGAACAGGTCCTGCACCGCCTGGGCCAGCACGTGCGCACACGAGTGGCGGATGACGCTGCGGCCTTCCTCGGTGTCGGCCGGCACCGGGGTCGCTTCGGTGTCGGTGTCGGGAATCCAGCTCAGGTCCCGCAGCTTGCCCTGCGCGTCGCGCACCACCACGATGGCGTTCGGCGCCCCGCGGCTGGGCAGGCCCGCCGCGCGCACCGCGTCGGCCGCGGTCGTCCCGGCAGCCACCCGAATCGGGTTTGCCGGGACGGGGATGGCGGGCACGCTCATGGGCTGGTCTCCAGTGGGGCTGTCGGACGATCGAACGGGTCGCGACCATGCTATCGGGGCGGGCATCGCTGATCGCCCCAGGTCGAGCAAAGGTCACCGGCCGCGACGATGACCGCTACGGTTCAACCAGGTTGATCCGCGCGATCGCCGCCGGGTAGTTCTTGTCGAAGTCCACCCGGTGTTCCCGGATCTGGGCCGAGTCGATGACGTAGGCGACGTTCACCCACAGATCGCGCATCGTCGGGCGCATCTGCGTTCCAGGCAGTAGTCGGACCGATCGTCACCGGGCAGGAACCGGATCAGCTCGCCCGCCAACGGGAGCCGCGCGGCGAAGTGCTCCGGCCCGGTGTCCATCTCGTCGAAGACGATCCGTTGCGAGCTCATGGCTGGCCGGGTTTGAGCACCACGAACAACGCCTCGCCGTCGGCCAGCAACGTGTCGCCGTCGCACAAGGTGGTCTCGACGAAGATCTTGCGGCCCTCGGTCCGGCTGACCCACGCCTCGACCTGCAGCTCTTTGTCGATCGGGACGATGCGGCGGTAGTTGACGTGCAGGTAGGCGGTGCGTTGGTAAGGCCCGCCGGTCAGCAGCCATGACGCGGTGCCCAGCACCGAGTCGAACAGCAGCCCGATGGCACCGCCGTGCGCAGCACCGTTGCGCCCCAAGTGGAACCGCCGGAACCGGGCCCAGCCACGCAGCCGGCCGTCGTCGCCCTTCTTCAGCTTCATCGGTACCGGAAGCAGGTTGCCACGCATGGGCAGATCCAACCGGCGACCCGACGGCGACGACCACTCGTCGCTGCCGAACGGCGCCAACAGGTCGCAGACTTCCTGCAGCGCGTCGGCGGCTTTGGTGATCACCTCGTCGGGGGCGTCGACGGCGCGGGCCTGGTCTTGCAGGGTACGCATGGTCTCCAGGAACCGGCCGTAGTCCGGCCCGCCCTTCTGGGTCGGCTCGGGCGGGTTGAAACCGCCGCCGGCATGGGTCGCGTGCACCCGTCCCATTTAACGTTGACTCTGCGTCCAGGGCGCATGCTGCCCGCACTTTGGCGCCCTGGACGCAGAGTCAACCGCCTGGGAGGGTGGGCCGGTGGATGTGAGCAAGCTGCGTGACCTACCGCTGACCTACGCCGAGGTGGGCGCCACCGCGGGAGCACTGCCGCAGGGATATCAGCACCTGGAGCACACCGCCCCGATCGGCCGCGGCCGGCAGCGCTTCGAGGAGGCCGGCGCGGCGGTGCTGCGCTGGGGCATGCAACGCGGGGCCGGCCTGGGTGTGCGGGCGGACAGCGACGTCGCCGCGGTGGGCACCACCGTGGTGGTGCGGATGGGGTTTCTGTCCGCGCCATGCCGGGTCGTCTACGTCATCGACGAGCCCGACCGGCGCGGCTTCGCCTACGGCACGCTGCCGGGACATCCCGAATCCGGCGAGGAGTTCTTCGCGGTGCGCTACGACCCGGCCGAGGACACCGTCTACGCGCAGGTACGGGCGTTTTCCCGGCCCGCCAAGTGGTGGATCAAAGCGGGCGGGCCGGTGGTGTCGGTGGCGCAGCGCCTCATCGCCAGGCGCTACCTGCGAGCGGTGTGAGCAGGCGCCGTCACGTCAGCTGGCGGATGTGCACGGCCTGAGCCAGGCGGGCCAGCACCACTGCGGAGACCAGCAGACCGAAGTCGCGCAGCGCGACGTCGTAATAGCCGGACAAGGTGAGCAGGTCGACGATGATGCCGGCCAGCCAGGCCGCCACCACCCAGGCGCCGATCCGCGGCGCGACGGCGACCAGGACACCGGCGACGATCTCGATGGCACCGATCAGGTACATCGCCTGGTCGCCGTTGCCGGGCAGGATGTCGTTGATCCAGGCCGCCAGGTACTTGTCCCAGTGACTCGGGCCCGCGCCGCCGGGGACGTGCGGCAGCAGGTTGAAGAATTTGTCCAGACCGAACAGGATCGGAGCGACCGTGAACAAGGTCCGCAGCACGAAGAACGCCTCGAACAACGGATCCTTCAACCGCTCTGAAACGGCAGGTGAACTCGCATGACCGGTGGCACTCATGACGCCCTCCTCAGTTCTAACGGCGTATATTTCGTACGTTAGAACGGACTAGAATCTAACGTCAAGAGTTTCATCCGATAGAAGTTCGGCGAACCATGGCCAACCGCGACCGCGACGTGACGGGAATCGGCGCACTCGCCGATCCGGTCCGCCGCACGTTGTACCGATTCGTCGCCGCCCAGCCCGCCCCGGTCAGCCGCGACGAGGCGGCGGCCGCGACCGGTATCGCCCGCCACCAGGCCAAGTTCCATCTGGACCGGCTGGAGGCCGACGGCCTGTTGCAGAGCGACTATGCGCGGCTGACCGGCCGCTCCGGTCCCGGCGCGGGCCGCCCCTCCAAGCGCTACCGCCGCTCACCGGAACAGATCGCGGTCAGCTTGCCGCCGCGGGAGTACGAGCTGGCGGGCCGGTTGATGGCCGATGCGATCGCCGAATCCGCCCGCACCGGCAGGCCGGCGATCGAGGTGCTGTGCACCCTGGCCCGCGACTACGGGCGTGAACTCGGCGACACGGCGACCGCGGGGCGGGCACCGAGCAATGCGCCGGCCGCACTGGAACTGGCCGTCGACGTGCTCGGCGAACACGGCTATGAACCGCGCGCGGATGACGGCGAGATCTTCTTGGCCAACTGTCCCTTCCACACGCTGGCCCAGGCCCAGACGGAGCTGGCCTGCACGATGAACCTGGCGTTGATCGGCGGCGTCAGCGATGCGCTGGCACCGCACTGCCCGCAGACCCGGCTCTGCCCAGACCCGTCCCGGTGCTGCGTCGTGCTGAGCGCCGCCGCGGATGCGGGCTAGCCCCAGCGCGCCAGCAGCTGCTGCGCCCCGGCGCACAGCTCGTCGAGCACCACCGCCACCGGACGGCTGTCGCGCAGCATCCCCACGCCCTGGCCCGCATCGACCGGCGCGATGCGCTGATCTTCGGCGGCGATCCCGGCCGCCAGTTCCGCGCCGGCGTCCCGATCGCCGGCCAGGGCGTCCTCCCGGCCCGCCCAGCGATCGGCGAACTCGTTGCGCAACACCCGCGACGGGAACCGCGCCGGCCAATCCAGCCGCTGGCCGACGTCGAACACCCGGGTGGTGATGGTGTCGGTGCCGGCCGCCGCGATCAGGGCGCGCCGGGCGCCGTCGCCGGTCAGCGCCTCCGGGCAGGCCGACAGGCAGGTGCCCAGCCAGGCGCCGGCGGCGCCGGCCGCCAGCACCGCGGCCAGGCTGCGCGCCGAGGCGATCCCCCCGGCGGCCAACACCGGCAGCGTCACGGCGTCCAGCACGGCATCGAGCAGCGGCAGGGTGGCAAGCCGGGTCTCTCCGTGTCCGCCGCCTTCGGTGCCGCGGGCCACCAGCAGGTCCAGTCCGGCGTCGGCCGCACGGCGGGCGGTCTCGACGTCATAGACCTGGGTGACGGCGAGGATGCCGGCCGCGTGGGCGCGCGCCACCCAGGACAAGTCGTCGCCGAAGCTCACCGAGAGCAGCACCGGGCGGGCGGCCAGGGCGGCGTCGAGCAGGTCGGGCTGATCGCGGATCACCCAGTCCACCAAGCCGATTCCGAATTTCGCCGGTCCGGCCAGGGCCAGCTCGGTGGCCAGCGCCGCCGCCGTGGCGGTGCTGCCCATCCCGATCATGCCCAGCCCGCCCGCCGCGGTGACCGCGGCGGCCAGCCGGCCACCTGCCACCCCGCCCATCGGGGCGTTGACGATGGGCACCCGCAGCCCGGCCCGCAGTGACCAGGGCGTGCAGAGTCCGGCGGCGGGCACGCTCAGTGCGAGGCGCTCTTGGTGACCGTCAGCAGCACCACCGCGTCCTCCAGGGACTCCAGCGCGTGACGGGTACGCGGCAGGGTGACGATCTCCCCGGCCGCGCCTTCCCAGGCGTCGTCGCCGGCGGTCAACCGCACCCGGCCGCGCAGCACCTGCAGGGTCGACTCCCCCGGGCTGTCGTGTTCGGCCAGCGACTGACCGGCCTGCAGCGCGACCAGCGTCTGACGCAGGTGGTGTACCGAGCCCCCGTAGACGGTGTGCGCCGCGCGCCCGCTGTGGTGTTGCCGGGCCTCGGCCAGCTTCTCGTCGGCCAACATGGTCAGGGAGGTCGATTCCATCGGTAGTCCTTCTCACTCGTCGGGTCGGTGTCGGGGTCGGACTCAGCGGGACAGCAACAGAATGCCCAGCGGCACCAGAGCGGCAACCTTGATCAGCTCCAAGCCGACGTAGGCGTAGTGCGCACGGGAACGGGGCGCATCCAGTCCGGACAGCACCTGATCGGCGCGGCGGCTCAAACGCGGCCGCACCGCCAGCATCTGGGCGAACAACATGACCACCACGACCCCGAACGCCGCGACGACCGCGGTGCTGGGGCGCTCGATCGCAAACGTCACCGCGATCGCCGCGGCGAGCACGAACTCGGCGGCATTGAGGGCCCGAAACACCAACCGGCCGATCCCGAGGCAGACCGGGATCGTCGCGTTGGGCGCCCGAAACTTCAGCGGTGCTTCCATGAACGAGATCGCGATCACCATGCCCAGCCAGAGAAAGGTCGCGGCGGTCGCGACGCCGGAGGCGGCGCTCACCCGGCAGATCCTTCCAGGCGCAGCGGCGTGGGCTCGTCCACGTTCACCGACTTCAAGTGCGCCACACACAGATCGGGCTTGGCGAACGAGTCGAGGCGGTCGACGGTGACCGGTGCATCCCAGGCTTCCAGCGCACCTTGCATCAGGCCGAGGTGGATCGGGCAGACCACCTCCGTCGAGCTCTCAGCCAGCTCGAGGAACGGGCAGTGGCGCAGGCCGAGCTGCTTGTCGCCGGCGGCATCGGGTTCGAGGTGTTCGGGTTGGAATCCCAACTCGTCGAGCATGTCGACGAGGTGGCCGGTCGACTCGTCGGCGTCGACCGACTCGGTCGGGCGGTTCAGCGGGCGCAGTCGCTGCCCCCACGCCCGGCCGGCCGCCAGCGCCTTGCCGCTGGGGTCGGAGTCGGCGGCCAGGCCGATGGCGAGGATCTCGGCGAGCAGCCGGAAGCGACGGGTGCCGCCCCGGTCCATCTGCCGGATCGCCCGGAACATCAGCGCCGGACGGCCCCGGCCCTTGTGGTCGGGTTCGGTGTGTTCGACGCGGCCTTCTTCGACCAGGGTGTCCAGGTGGAACCGCACGGTGTTGGGGTGGACTCCCAACTCGTCGGCGATCTGCGCGATGCTCAGCGGCTCGTCTGCGGCCTGCACCAGCCGAAGCACGTCAAGACGACGTCCTCCAGGTGGCCCGGCCGGTTTGGCGATGTCGCTCACTCCCCCTGGGGCGGGTAACTGGCCACCAGCGGGGTGTCGACGCCGAGCGCTCCGACCTTGGCCGCGCCGCCGGGCGAGCCGAGCGCTTCGTCGCGCCCGGGCAGCGCCTCAGTGAAGAACTCCGCGTTGTCGGCCAGGTGGGGTTGCAGCTCGTCCGGGAGGTCATCCTCGTAGTAGATGGCCTCGACCGGGCATACCGGCTCGCAGGCTCCGCAGTCCACACATTCATCAGGATGGATGTAGAGGGCTCGCCCGCCTTCGTAGATGCAGTCGACGGGGCACTCCTCCACGCAGGCCCGGTCCATCACGTCAACGCACGGCTTCCCGATCACATATGCCATGGGCGTGAAGTTTACACAAGGAATTTTGTAGAAACTAGAAGGGCGGACTTAAATGGCGGGGGGCGTCATCCGCCCATCACCGCCTGCTGGTCGCGATCCGCTGGGCGCGACGAAACCCGTTGTGCCCCAGCATGACTGGACGGCTACCTCGCCGACGTACGGCGGGCGATCGGCCGCGGCGCCGCGGTGCGCACGGTGCCGCTCAGACCGTTTGCGCCGCGGTCGCCTGCGCCTTGGCCCAGCGGTAGTCGGCCTTGCCGGAGGGCGAGCGCTGCACCCGCTCGCAGAACACCACGTCCTTGGGCAGCTTGTAGCGCGCGACGTAGCGGGCCGCCTCGGTGACGATGTCCTCGGCGTCGGCCTCGGCGCCGTCGGCCAGTTGCACCACGGCGACGACCTCGTGGCCCCACCGCGGGCTGGGCCGGCCCACCACGACGACGTCGTAGACGGCGGGATGGTGGGCGACCGCGGCCTCGACCTCCTCGGCGAAGATCTTCTCGCCGCCGGAGTTGATCGTCACCGAGTCGCGCCCGAGCAACTCGATGCCGCCGTCGGCATCCCAGCGGGCCCGATCACCGGGGACCGAATGCCGGATGCCTTCGATGACCGGGAAGGTGCGTGCGCTCTTCTCCGGGTCGCCCAGGTATCCCAGCGGCACATAGCCCTGCTGGGCCAGCCAGCCGATCTCGTCGTCGCCGGGCCGCAGGATGCGGGTCATGTCCTCACTGACCACGACCGCGCCCGGGTTCGGGGTGAAGCGGCCGGTGGAGGCCTGGCCGCGGCTGGTGGTCTGACCCATCTGCGCGCCGGTCTCCGAGGAGCCGCCGGCGTCCAGGATCGACAGGTGCGGCAACAGGTCCAAGATCCGTTGCTTGAGCGGGACGGTCAGCGGAGCACCACCGCTGGCCAGCACGAACAGGCCCGACAGGTCGTAATCTCCGGCCGCGGCGCTTTCCAAGGCGTCGGCGAGCGGGCGGGCGAAGGCGTCGCCGACGATCGACAGCGAAACGACGCGCTCCCTGGCCGCCAGTTCCCAGGTCGCCGCCGGGTCGAACCGGTCGGTGGTCGCCGACATCACGAACGGGCGCCCGCCCAGCACCGTGATGAACGCAGCCCACTGGGCGGCGCCGTGCATCAGCGGCGCCACGGTCATCGAACCCGGGCCGCCGGCGCGGGTACGTTCGACGATCTCCGCCAGGCTGGTGGGAACGGTGCCGGTGCCGAACTCCCGGCCGCCCATCGCGTTGATGAAGATGTCGTGCTGGCGCCACAGCACGCCCTTGGGCATGCCGGTGGTGCCGCCGGTGTAGAGCAGGTACAGGTCGTCCGGGGACAGCGGCAGGTTCAGCGGTTCACCGGAGGTGCTCGCCAGCAACTCCTCATAGTGCAGCGCGCCGGGCAGCGGTGCGTTGCCGGAGTCGTCGTCGACGTGGAGCAGCAGCATCGCCGGCAGCCGGTCGCCGGCGTGCTGCAGCGCTTCGGCCAGGGTGGGGGCAAAGCGCGCGTGGTACATGATCGCCTCGGCGGAGGCGTCGGCCAGCAGGTAGACCAGCTCGTCGGCCACGTAGCGGTAGTTGACGTTGAACGGGGCGACGCGGGCCTGGTAGGCGCCCAGCATGCCTTCCAGGTATTCGTTGCCGTTGGCCAGATACAGCGCAAGATGGCTCTGACCGGAGTCGTGGGGGGCCAGCTCGGAGCGCTCCCGGCGCGCGCCCAGGCCCCGCTCGTGCAGTGCCCGGGCCAACCGGCGGGTGCGGTCGTCGATCTGGGCATAGGTGAACCGCCGGTCGCCGAAGACCACGCAATCGCGGTCCGGGATGGCCGAGGCCACCGCCGAGAACACCTGGGCGAGGTTGAATTCCACTGCCGCTCCTCGATCCGACCACCGCATGGGCCCGGATAACGCTACAAGGTGACGCATATTGGCCCGCCGACGGTGCGGGCAGGCGCATCCGGTCAGCGTCAGGCATGCTTGGCCGCATGTCGGTGGATGTCCTACTGCAGTCGATCCCGCCCCTGGCGGTCTATTTGCTCGTCGGCGGGGTGATCGGGATCGAGAGCCTGGGCATCCCGTTGCCCGGCGAAGTCATGCTGGTCGGAGCCGCGCTGCTGTCGTCGCGCCACGACCTGGCGGTGGACCCGGCCGGGGTTGCGGTGGCGGCCGTGGTCGGTGCGGTGATCGGCGACTCGATCGGATATTCGATCGGGCGGCGCTTCGGCATGCCGCTCTTCGATCGTCTGGGCCGGCGGTTCCCCAGCCATTTCGGTCCCGGCCACGTCGCCTACGCGGAACGGTTGTTCGCCCGCTGGGGCACCAGTGCGGTGTTCTTCGGCCGGTTCATCGCGCTGCTGCGCATCCTGGCCGGGCCGCTGGCCGGGGCGTTGAAGATGCGCTACTCACATTTCCTTGTCGCCAATGTGACCGGCGCGATCTGCTGGGCCGGCGGGACCACGGCCCTGGTGTACTACGCCGGGATGGCCGCTGAGCACTGGTTGTCCCGGTTCTCCTGGGTCGCGTTGCTGGTCGCGGTGCTCGCTGGTGTCATCGGCACCATCGCGCTGCGGGGGCGCATCGGTGCGCAGATCGCCGAGCTGGAAGCGCAGCATCACCACGAGGCCGAGGCCGTTCAAGAAGTCGCCGACTAGGGGTTGTCGCCGCGCCGTCGGCGGAGCATGGTGGAGGGGGACCGGCGGCGCCGCCGGGGCGTCGCCACCGATCACCCGGAGGCCGTCATGTTCGCGCGCGCAACCACCATTCACGCCCATCCTTCCTTCCTTGATGAGGGGATCACCCATGTCCGCAGTGTGGTGATGCCGACCCTGGCCGACCAGGACGGCTGCGCGGGAATGTCCATGCTGGTCGACCGCGACGCCGGCCGGTGCATCATCACCTCCTCATGGCTGGACGAGGACACCCTGCGCGGCAGCGAGGACAGCGCCCAGCAGCTGTGCGACCGCGCCAGGGAGATCTTCCACGCCACCGCCGAGATCACCCGTTGGGAGATCGCCGCGGCACGCCGTGATCACCGGTCCCGCCGCCACGCCGGCGTGCGGGTCACCTGGCTGCGGACCGATCCGGCCCGGTGCGAGCGGATGATCGACACCTACAAACTGGCGCTGATGCCCGAGATGGCCGACCTCGACGGCTTCTGCAGCACCACTTTGCTGGTGGACCGGCCCTCGGGGCGGGCGGTGTCCTCGATCAGCTTCGACGACCGCGCGGCGATGGTGGCCAGCCGCAGCGGGGAGCAGGCGATCTGGGCCAAAGCCGTCAACGACGCCGGCGCCGAGGTGCTCGAGGTCGCCGAGTTCGACCTGGCGATCGCGCACTTGAACGTGCCGGAGATGGTGTAGCCCTTCGTCAGCCGTAGTAGGGGTGGCCGCACGCTAATCTTTGGTCGCGGCGCGGTGCCGCCTTTGCTAGGAGGTCTCACCCATGCGGTCTTTCAGCGTGGCCGTGGTCGTGACGGTTGGCGCCATGTTCGGTTGCGTGCCCGTGGCTGTGGCGGCCCCGAAGGATTACTGCGCCGAGCTCCAAGGTGGCAATACCGGCCGCACCTGTGAGATCCAGCTCTCCGAACCCGGCTACCGCGTCGACATCAGCATTCCGCTGAACTACCCCGACCAGAAGCCGGTCGCCGAGTACGTCGCCCAGACCCGCGAGGCGTTCCTCAACGCGGCCAAGTCCGGCGCGCCTCGCAGCACGCCGTACGAGTTGAGCATCAAGCCGACGGAATACGGCTCGTCGATTCCCCCGCGCGGCACCCAAGCGGTGGTGTTCACGGTGAACCAGAACGTCGGCGGGGCCCAGCCCCAGACCACGTACAAGGCGTTCAACTGGGACCAGACCTACCGCAAGGCGATCACCTACGCGGCCGCCCCGGACGACAAAGAACATGCGCCGTTGTGGCAGGTGGACGATCCGCTGAAGACCGTCGCCCCGATCGTCCAGGCGGAGCTGCAGCAGCAGTTGGCACCGTCGCCCGCACAACCGGAACAGTCGACGACGACCACGTCCACCACGGCGCCACCACCGTTGCCGTTCGCGCAAGCCGCGCTGTACGACCCGGCCAACTACCAGAATTTCGCGGTGGTCAACGACGGGGTGATTTTCTTTTTCGACCAGGGCGTGTTGTTGCCCGCCTCGGCCGGGGCCGTACATGTGCTGGTGCCCCGGTCGGCGATCGACCCGATGATCGCCTGAGACCTGCGCAGTGCGAGTGATCCGGGCCGGCGAGATCTGTCGCGGCGGCCCGGTGATCCAGGTTGGCAGTGGGCCGAGCGAGCGATCCCAATCCGGTCGCTCCGGCGAACGCATACCGCACCGCCAGAAACGACGTTCGATTCGCGACCCGGGCCTTGACGTGTCAGATCCCGGCCGGGGTGGGTCGCCTGAAACAGAAAAACCACCTGCCGTGAGGTGGTTTCCTTGTGGTCCCGGCTGGGATCGAACCAGCGACCTTCCGCGTGTGAGGCGGACGCTCTCCCCCTGAGCTACGAGACCGGATGAACGAGGACGAACACTAGCACGCCCGGTCCCCGGCGCCCCAACGCGCAGGCCGATTTTCGCCCGACTCGCCGAGCTGACAGGCCAAGTTGTGTTGTCTCACATCATTGGACTAATGTTCTGCTTCGCGACGGGCGACGATCTCGCTCGTGGCACGCGGATGTAGCGCAGTTGGTAGCGCATCACCTTGCCAAGGTGAGGGTCGCGGGTTCGAATCCCGTCATCCGCTCGAGGGTGTCAAGTGGCATCAACCCCTTGCGGTGGAGTGGCCGAGTGGTGAGGCAACGGCCTGCAAAGCCGTGCACACGGGTTCGATTCCCGTCTCCACCTCCGTTCCTTGGCTCTAAGCGCGGTTAGCTCAGCGGGAGAGCGCTTCCCTGACACGGAAGAGGTCGCTGGTTCAATCCCAGTACCGCGCACCACGTTCGACGCAGGTCAACCCGCCTAATCGGCGGCACGGCCAGCACGCGGGACCTGAATAGGACCTGACCCGGTGGCAACCCGATAGGGGCCACCATGACCGACCACCCGGTCGACTCCACATTCCACCGCTGCTGCCGCAGCATCGGTGGCCACGGCCGCGACTGCCCGCACGGGCCAGCCGCGATCTTCGCCGCCGCCGAACGTGAGCGGGCCAGCGCACCGGCCGCCGAGGCCGACCACGACGTGACCGTGGGCGCCGCCACCGCCAACGGCCGCGGCTACCGCGCCGCCTGCCGCACCTGCGGCTGGACCAGCCCCGGCCAGTTCGCCGAGGACACCGCCCGCCGGCTCGCCGCCGAGCACTACCTCGCGGCCGACAACAGCGACGACAGCGCCGAGCTGGCCGCCGCGATGGACCGGCACCCCGCCGGCCGCGCCCGCCGCCACGAGGCAGTCATCACCGCCGCCGGCGGGCAACTGCACGCCGGCTGCTCGGGCTGCGGATGGACATTCACAGGCCCCATCGGCCGCGAGGTCGTCACCGAGGCCGCCGGCCACGTCGAGGCCGCCCAGGTGCTCGGCAGCCTGGGGGTGACCCGATGATGGCCGCGGTTGTCGGCGCCGCATGGCATGGTGCCCGTATGGCTCGCTTCCTCGCCGGCATCGTCGCCGTCTTGCTGACGGTCGCCGCACCGGCCGGCGCTGACCCCGGCCCAGCGCCGGCACCACCCGGGCCGGGTGGCGGCTTCGGTTCCGGGTGGGCGCAATGTGGCGACCGGCTGGTGCCCGCCGACCCACGAGTCGACATGTCCAACCCGCTCGGTGGGCTGATCTACCGCCGAATGCTGGCGGCGATGTGCGGGAACGAGGCGGCCCAGTGACCGCGGTAACGATCCTCACCACCAGCGCACCCGACCCGGCCGACGCCGACCCCCACCGCGGATGGTGCGGTGCCACCGCAATGGTCATCGGCGGCACCGTCGCCGGCGAAGCCTGGGAGTTCCACGACACGGACGGCACCGTCACTCACGGCGCCGAACTGACCATCGACGGCTACGACGGCCGGGTCCGATTCTTCGAGGCCGCCACGCTGCGCGACCTCGCCGCCGTCGCCACCGCGCTGGCTGACCGACTAGACAAGGCGACGCCGCACACGGACAAGGGAAGCGAATGACGACTCTGCGAACCATCGACATTCCAGGAATGCGCGAGCGTAAGGTAGGCGGTACGCAACATTTTCAAGACCTGTTCGATGCGCTGCCATTTGGGCCTCTACACATCACCCTTGAATCGCGGCCAAATGACGTAAATCCGTTCGCCGTCGCCGCCCTGCTTGACGATGGTCAACAAATAGGATGGCTATCCGTTTGGTCGAACGACCATACTTTCTTCTGGATAACTGAAATGCACGCCGCAGGAGTCCGGCCGCGCCTTCTGGGCCAGTGCCATACAGGAAGTACTAGCTATCTGGATTATGGCCACGGTTACTCCGAGCAGGGCGGGCTACCCGAAGATGAAAAATTCGTTCACGCCCTAACGCCGACCTACGATGACATCATCGCAGGCATAGGCACTGATCGATATGAAAGGTGGAACCATCAGTTTGAAGTGCAGGCGCGTGACCCCAATCGGCCTTACGACGAACGGACCTGGTGGGCACACTGCGCTTGCGGATGGCAGACCGACGAAGATTACCCAAAGAAATTCGACGCTCTCAGTTGCGTAAGGGCACACCGAGACGGCGTGTATGAAACGGAAGTTCGTCACGGCAAGCTAGATTGAGCGCATCATGGGATATCGATAGCGCTCCGCATACGGCGTTACGTCGTTAGACGCGCGTCGGCGGTGGGCGACCAGCCCGTTACCGCAAGACCCGATGAACCATAGTCTCGGCCGCGGCTTCGACCTGCGCTGGCTCACCATTAGCCGCAGGGTCAAATTTCAGCCTATGGAACTGGACGAAGTTTCCGTCACTTTGTTCTCTCGTATGGATCGAGTTTTCTTGGACGACGAGCGCGATCTGCCTACCGTGGTTATCCACGACTACCGCGTCACCGCACTGCACAATTCCGATCGGGACCAGCTCTGTGTTGGGAACCATACGATCAAGGCTAGGAGATGGCGACGACAATCCGTGGGGATGATGACGCGCAGGCGTGTCTTGCCCTAGCAATCAGTCGGCATGGTCCAGCAACCCAACCGCGGCCGTCGCTCCCAGCGCCAGAATCGGCGGCCGCGCCCGCCTCTGCGCTTCGAGGTACTGGCACCGCGCCTCCAGCTCGGCCACCCGGGCCACCAGGGCGCCCACCGTCCGCACCAAACCGGCCCGCGACACCCGCCGGCGCCGCCACCCCGGAAAGTTCCGCGTTTTGCACGCGGAGGCACGCACTATGACGGCCTCGGCAGAGCGCACCCCGGTGGGGGTCGCCACCCCTCGGCGGGCGCGCTCACTGCGGCTCGACCCGGCCGGCGAGCACGTCGGCCGGATGAAGTTGACTGCGCCGCCGCGGCTTCGGTGCCGCACGCTTCGCCGCGGCTGCTGCCGCGGCCTCTGCCGCCGTCTTGGCGGCGTGATGCGGTCGGCACAAGCTTTGCAGGTTGTCGAGGTCGTACGGGTCACCGCCGAGGCTTGCCGGCGTGATCTTGTCCACGGCGTGCGCGTCGTTGTCGCAACCAGGCGCAACGCATTGGTAGTTGTCGCGGCGCAGTGCTCGCTGTCGTACCTGTCGCCATTTCCAGCCGGTTGTCACTCGGCTCGATGCTGTGCGGCCTCCACGGTTCCAGCCGTGTGTCGCCCGCGTTTGGTTGTTGTCGTTCATCGTCAGTGTTCACCTGTTCGGCGCAGCGTTGACAGTTCCCGTTCCATGCGCTGCCGTGACTTGGCGCAGTCGGTGCAGCGGCCGGCGTGGTCGGTGTCGCTGGTGCGCGTCAAATATCCGCAGCGATCGCAATAGCGCCAACCTGTTGGCGCATCGTGGACTATCTGTTCGCGTGGTTTCAGTGCTGCCATGTGGACGTCCTGGTTGCTGCCGGTCGGTCCCTGCCTGCACCTTGCGGGGGCCGGTATCGGGTGGGGCCGCCCGGTATGGCTGGGCGCCCCCTGGTCGTTGGTGTCGGCCCACGGGGCGCCCCGATAACGGGCTTCCAAGTACGCGCCCCGTGGGCCGGTGTCCTGGTGGGGCCACCCCGGCCAACCCGCTGCGGTGCGGTCGGCCGGGTGGCCCCAGGTCGGTCGGGCCATCGCGGCCCGACCGTGTAACCCCCGGCCCAACACGGAGGGGAGCCTGGCACCACAGGCTTGGGCCGGACTGACTCGGCCGCAACCTGTTTGGATGGTGCCCGGCCCCGATAGTCGGGCTGGAGGTCACGCTTGTGGGTGGCCCCACCCGCCACCGGGCACTGGGCGGGGTTGCGCCTGCCAGGCTTAACGGGTGGGGCCACGATCATGGGGCGGTTATCCCTCGGTGCCGCTGCCGTCGTCGCCGCCGGCGACGGTGAACCGGCCGACACGTTCGGGGCGTACCAGGTTCCAGCCGATGCGCCACGTTGCGCGCAGCACGGTGGCGTCCTCGTGGAACCGGGCGTGGTCGGACTGCGCCACCTTGACGTCGCCGACTGCGGCCGCGATCGCGGTGCGGTCGATCACCAGCCCGGTGTTGGCCGGGATGAACGGCGACCGCAGCACCGGCAGCGACAGCAGCATGGGCTGGGCGTCGGTGGTGCCGGCACCCAACAGGCTCTCGTTGGTGTTGACACCGCCAACCTTCAACTTGCGGATGCGCGCCCAGGACTGCGGATCGAGAACGATCACCGAGGGCGTCGCCCGATTGCTCTCCAGCTCGGCGAGCAGGTCCACGAGGGCGTCCAGGTTGTCGGTGATCGGGTCGCCGTCCACCAGGCCGGTAGCGTGCAACAGCCCGGTCGGGGCGCCGTCCTCGCCGTCGTCGCCGAGGTAGCTGGCGTCGGCCTTGCGGACCAGATCGCGGGCTACCGACGTGGCGACCTGGCCGGCGGTCTCATCCTGGTGAAACTGCTCATTGCTGAGCGACACCAGCCGCGAAATCTTCTTGGTCTTGACCAGCACCTCGTCCAGGCCGGGGGCCTCGTCGTCAATCTCGGTGCCCTCGGCGACGTACTCGGCGGCCGCGGCATCGTTGACGTAAGCAACATGCAGGCTGGGCTGGTCGCCGTTGATTTCACCGGAAACGGTTGCGGTCTGCAAGATCAGCGCGTCGGGTACGGTGTCGGCCGGCGCGAAAGTGGTGGTATCGGGCCGCCACCCGTAGGCGGCGTCTGTGGTGCGAATAGGCGTGGTTGCCATTGTGAAACTCTCCAAATGTGTTCGGTCGCAGCCTAATTGACTGTTCCGCATGTCCACCGTTGGAAAGTCGAGCGGTTACGCTCTGGCACTTCGGTGCGCGTCCTCTACATCAATTTTACCGAATACCGCTGGCCCGGTTCAAATTCCGGTGACCCGGGCCAGCGGCATCCCCCCGGCCCTGGTTAGCGGTCTGCCGGCCCGAACGCCGCCGACCACGGGTCCCGGCGGGGCTGTTCCGGTGCTGAGGCTCCCGACCGCATTCCAACCTGCCGGTGAATCGTCGGCCGCTGCACCCCCAGCTCGTCGCGGGCCTTCACCACCGCCGCCGCGATCGCCTGCTGGTTGGGTTGCCCGTCGTCACCGATCAGGCTGTCCAGATCGGCGACGGCCAGCACGGCCGCCGGCTTCAGCCCGGTTGCGGTGATCGCGGCCTCGACCGCCGACCGGCGGTAGCCGGCCACCTGCTCACGTAGCCGGGTGACTTCACCGCGGGCTTCCTCGAGCGCCGTTTCCGCTTCCTGCGCCCGTTGCCGGTAGCCGGCGGCCCGCCCCCGTGTCGATTCCTGCGGCTGTGCATCCTCGTCGCGGCCGTTCCCCGAGTCGGTGGTGTCTCCGGTACCGGATTCCGGTGTGGGGCTTTCCAGGGCCTCGCCGCCGACCTCGGTGTCGGCCGTGGCTGTCGTCGCTGTCGTCGCCGTCGTTGTCTCGCTCATCAGTTACCCTCCCCCGCAACGCTTCCGGCGTTCCGTTCCAGCCATGCGGCCCGCAACTCATCCTGCCCGGCAACCAACTGCAACAGGCCCGCCGCCATCGCGTACGCGCCATCCATCGACAACGGCAACACAACCTCGCCGACCCGCTTGTCGGCGATGTGAACCGCGGCCACGTCCACACCATCGACATAGCCGGCATAGGTGAATTGCACGTCGGCGGGCTGTAACTGGATCGCCTCGGCGCTGGCCCGTAGCGGGTACATTTCCGGTTGCTCCGGGTTACTCATCGCATCCTCCTCGTTGCGGTCGCCGCACCCCGGCGACCGTGTTTGCGTTCTGGCTGGCCGAGCGGCGGCGCTGGGCATCGAGGCGGCACCGCCGACACTGCCGGTGCTGGCCGCGACGATCGGTCCAGGTGTAAACGTTGGCCGGATCATCAAGGGGGTGGTCGCGGATGCAGCGGACCTTGGCCGCGTTCTCGGCAGCGACACCCCGCAGCGGCCGCCCGGACCACCGACCGCCGCTCACGCCGCCACCCGCTTCTTCGACCGGCCCCGCCCCCGCGGCCCCGCCGGCTCATCATCGACGCCATCGGCGTGGCCGCCGAGGTCGTCACCGAACTCACGCTTGAGCGCCTCACTGAACCGGCCCAAGTGATACCCCCGGCGATGCCCCGTCGAACACAACGCACCCGCCGGCGCCGCGCACCGCCGTTCCGGGCAGACCACGCCGAGCACGTCGGCCTGGAGCCGCTGCGCGATCCGGTACGCATCGAACGGCCGTAGCCGGCCCCCACGGTCACCTCCGGTGCCGGACGCCACCGCTGCTGTCGTCACCACGGTCACGGCGTGGATTGCCCAGCGGGCCGCCCGGCGCCGGCGCCCCGCTGCACCTGCCCACGGCGCCGGCGGTGACGCCACTCCCGCATGTGCCGATCCCACGCCCCCTGGTCGAAATCCTCGTCCAGCGCGCACAGCGGCAACTGCCCCAACATGTCGCGGAACTCATCCGGCAGGGAACCAAGCCGCTCATGCTCCGGGACCGCCGTGTTCAATGGCGAGCCGTTCAACTTCGCCCATTCCCATTCGGCTTCGTCATCGAACAGAAACCAAAATCCCTCACCAGTACGAGGGTCCTTCATCGCCACCATCATGTGATCGGCGAATCGTGAAACTGTCCGCGTATCCAACGACATAATCAGATCCTTCCTACCGGGGTAATTCCAGCCTAACTAATGCAGAGATACCCGGCAATTTTCAGCAGCGCGACCGTTTACGCGCATCAAATACCGACACATCCGGGTCCTCGCTGTCCAAATCAGCGCACCCCAAGACGGCGTCGATTTCCAGCCATCGCGTTTTTCCGATAGCCCACCCGCCGGGGCCACACTCGGCCGCGACCCGCTTCGCCTCGGCGAGGTTCCCGGCGACCGAGTGCTGGCAGACCAGTTCAACCCCGCCGCCAAGATCACCCTCCACGTCCCAGTCGAACACCGCCACCGGGCATCCATCCGGGTCGATCCACACACCGTCATGTGGGTCGCACATCGGGCAGTCGTTGGACTGCCAAACCTGATGCAGCGCGTCGGCGGTGCGGGGTAGTTCTCGATTCTGTTCTTGTCCGGGCGCCGCCCCGCGGGCGCCGTCAGGCGCCGCGGAGGCGGGATTGTCAGTCTTGACAGACTTGACATACTTGTGGGAATCACCGTTTGTGCTGGTCAAAGCACCGGCCGTGTCCACCTGGGTTACCGGTTCTGTCCACCCGGGTGTCCGATCCTGTCCACCTGGGGTACCGATCGTGTCCTCCTGGCTGGACATATCCGCCGCTGCGGGCGGCGCTTCTGTCCACCCCTCGGCGGCCTCGGCCGCGGCGGCGTCCTGGTGATCCAGGAAGTTGGTCACCGACGCGATCGCACCGGCCACCGTGGGCAGGCTGCCGGCCTGGTGGTGTCCCCAGCAGCGGTCAGCGAGCCGGGCCGCTTCGGCGTGGCCGGCCCGTGCGTATGCCGCGGTGTAGATCGGGATCGTGAACTCGTCCCGGGTGATCTGCTCGGCGGCGAGCCAGTCGGCGATCGCCTGTCGACGCTGCTGTTCGGCGACTTCACATTCGTACCGATATTCGGCATCCCGCCATTCTCGCACTGTGTCGAGCCATTTCTTTTCGGCAGCCTGCCATAATTCGACCCGGGCAGCCCGGCCGAGGATTGCGTATTCGTTGGCGCCGGGCCGTTGTTCCACGGTCCAGTAATTCAGGCTGGCTAATTCAGTAACGGCGCGTCGAATTGTGCGCGGCGTGGCGCCGATCAGTCGGCCCAATTCTTTCTGCGTGGCTTTGAATCGGCCGTTGCTGCCCATTTTGTCGATTGCGGTGATGCAGCCCAGCAGGCCGGCCGCCGGCGACACCGCCGGGTCGGCGGCGATATCGCGGCACCAGTCGAATTTGGACTGGTTCGCTGCCCTGCGGGCGGTGCGCCGGTCGGCGCCGTCCGTCGTCTTGATCGCGGTCACGAGGTGGTCTCCTTCGTCTTGCCGGCAGCGGCGGCCGCCGCGCCGTAGTCGGCGAACTCCTGGTATTCCGGGTCGGCGGTGTGCAGCCAGAGCTGGTAGCCGATCGCAGCTTCGGCTTCGGTGGCGGCGTCGGCGGCGTCGCCGACCACCCGAGCCAGTGCCGGGGCGTCACGGAGCTGTTCGGCGGCTTGGGCGGTCGCCGACGCGGCAACGATCAGCGCATCGAACACGGCCTCGAGGGTGCCGAGGGCACTCATGCGGCACCGCCAACGGCCGCGGTCGGGATGGGCCGCAACACTGCCTCGAGGTCGGCAATGCGGATACGAACAGCGCGGCTGTTCCCGAGCTTGTAAGCGGGGAGCCGACCATCGGCGATCATGTTTCGGATGGTGCGGCCGGTTACGCCGAGGTAGGTGGCGGCGCCGGCCTGGGTGGTGAAAGCCGGCGCGATGCGCTCGGCCGGCCGGTCAGGTTTGCGAACGGCGGGCATGGTGATGCTCCTAGCGATAGACGTGTGGGCTATCGCTGAGCGCCACCAGAGTCCCCACCTGATCCGGGACTGATGCGCCTCAGCTGGACGGACGCGACCGCCTCGGGCGAACTGGCACAGTGGGCCAACGGCTTTCGATCAAACAACTATGGTGCGCGTTGGCGGGTGCTCGCGCTGGTCAGGTAGGCCAGACTTGAGTGGAACACCTACATCCATTCTAGGAAAGCTGCGGCAGTGCAGCGAGTTTCATGGTTGGTTGTCGAGCAACGCCGACAGCGCCGCCGCGATCCGCTTGTCTGCGCCGATCGCCGCGTGCTGATAGCGGAGAGCAGCCTGCGGGGTGGAATGCCCTAGCCGGCCCATCAGCTCGGCCAACGTCGCGCCCGTCGCAGCGGCCAGCACCGCGCCGGAATGACGTAGGTCATGGAACCGGAGGTCGGGGCGGCCGGCTGCCTCCCGGGCCTTGTAGTACCAGCGGTTGAACGACCCGGGCGCCAGGTGCCTGTTCTCCCCCGTCACCGCCGGGAACAACAAAGCGTCAGCGCCGGCCCCGACATGGCGGTCCAGGTGCTCGGCGACGGCCGGCACCAGGTGCGGCGGCACGTTGACGTCGCGGACACCGGCGGCGCTCTTGGGTGTGGTCACCTCGTGTTGACCGCCGCGGACCCGGACCACGCCACGCCGGATGCGAACCACACCGGAATGGTCCGCGGCGGTCTCTCCGACGCGCACCTGGACATCACCGCGGCGCAGCTCCGCAATCTCCCCGAACCGCATCGCGCACCACGCGCCGAGCACGATGGTCAGCCGGTACGGTTCCGGCATCGCGTCGGCGATCGCGGTCAACTCCGGGATGGTGGCCGGCCGGATCGGTGTCGCTCGCTTCGCTGAGCCGGCCCCGCGGATCACGCACGGATTCGCCGCCGCCTTACCGTCCCGTACGGCGTCGCCCATGATGGTGCGGGCCAGCGCGTAGCAGTGAGCGCGCATCGTCGGCGCGTCCGGTAGCAGCCCGGCGTGCCATTTGCGGATGTCGTCGGCAGTGATCGCAGCGACCGGCAGGGCGCCGAGCGCCGGCAGCAGATGCACGTCGAGGAGCCGGCGGTAGTGCTCACGGGTGCGGGTCTTGAGGGTCCGGTGGCCGAGCCACTGCTCGGCGTAGGTGGCGAACGTCAACCGTGGCGCCGGCCGGTCGGTTGCGTCCGGTGGCATCCACTGGCCTTTGACGATCTCGGCGTGCCGCAGTGCGAGCCATGCCCGGGCGTCCTTCGTGGTCAGGAACAGGGTCGGGGCCAGGTGCCGGCGGCCGTCAGGTCCCACGTAGCGTGCGCGGTAACCCTTGGCTCGTTTGTCAACGGAGCCGAATGTGCCTGGTGTGCGGGTCTTTCGACCTTCGCCGCGGACCACGGGCGCCTCCTGCCGGGACCTCAATGGGACCTCAGACACTCTACAGCGTTGCCGTTGCGTTCCTCGCCGTTCCTGCTACACTGTTACGTGTCTGCGCAGGTAGAGCCACTATTTGAGCAGGTCAACCCGGTAAACCGTAAACCCACACCGGGCTGGTTCAATCCCAGTACCGCGCACCACGATTGATGCAGGTCAGAGCATGTTTCTAGCCTCGCAATCGCCCGATATGGGCCACATGTGGGCTAATGGGTTCCAATCGGTGTAGCTGGCTCCGAACCGAAGGAGCCGCCATGACCACCACGAACGAAAACTTGTCAGTGGGCAGTGCCACGCTGCCGACCATGACGAACACACACATCACCAGCACCGACCACATCCGCATCCCGGCAGGCGCGGTGAGCGTCACCGCCTGGGATGGTGACGCGCGAGACTTCACCGTGTCGGAACGGCTGGTCGAGGTCGAGCAGAGCCGGGCCTTCTTCAGCGTCGAGGCTGCCGGGACACAGTCCGCCAGCGGTGCCGTCGTCCGGCATGTGTGGGTGACCTTCAACCAGACCGACATCCTGGGCGCGCCGCTCACGGTCAGCCAGGCACGGCAGATCGGCGAGGCGCTGATCGCAGCCGCTGAGGAGCTGGAGCAGCTCGGCGTCGAGGCGGTGGGGCCATGAACGGCGATGAACAGCAGCGGGACGACGCCGCCGAACTTCGGCGATTGCGTAGCGAGTACGTGCGCCGGATGGAACACCATCCGCCGAGCACTTGGCCGTCAGACCTGTTCCGCGCCGTTAATGCGGTCGTCGAACTTCACTTCGGAAGCGGAGCGGCCCGGGTCACGCCGGTCGGCCGGCCCCGGCTGTCGGTCGTCAGCGATACGGTGCGGCCATGAAGCGACTCATCCTCGCCGTGCTCATGGCAGCCACGGTCATCATGACCGGAGCTGCCCACGCCGACCCGGCCGGCAACGCCCAATTTGTCGCCTGCTCGCCGCCGGGAACACGCCCGACACCTTGGAGTCGTCGGTGACGGTACGCCAGGTGCTGGGGCCGGATGCGACGGCGGCTGATGCGAGGGTGTACATCCGGTCGGTGGTCGCGGGGCAGTGCCCGCAGTACTTGTGGAGGTGGTGACGCGGGCCTGGCAGCACGAAAAACGGCCCTCAGCGAGATGCTGGGGGCCGTTTTTGCTGGTGCCGTCAACTACTGGGGAGGGCTCCCCAACTCTGTCGATTTACACCCTCGTTCGCACACACGAACCTTGATATGAACCGTCACGGCTTCGTCCCCGTACCCACCTTGCTGCTGGGCATCTTCCCGCCATTCAGCCGGCCCGCCACATCGCGTACATGTTGTCTTCTCGGACATAAAGCCGACCGTACTGAAGACCCGCGTGGAACCATTGCCGAATGGTCAGGAAGATTGCGGACCTGCGGGCCACCACAGACGAACAGCTGATACGAGAGCACGACAAACGTGCTGAGAACACCGTTGTCGGCACCGGCTACTACATGGATGAACTGAACCGCAGAGATGCGGTGAGGGCGCAGGAAGCCAGCTACAACCTGGCCAGACGAGCCTTCTGGCTCACCGTCGCCAACAGTGTCTTGGCCACCGTGTCCGCGGTCGTGGCCGTCGCCGCGATCATCTTGTCGCGCTGCTAGGGGCGTTTTTCGTGGTCAGATGATGTTTGCTGGCAGTGTTTGCTGGAGCCCCGCCCCGCCTGGCGGAGTTTGCTGGCGTGTTCGAACAGTTGTTCGTATCGAACTCGTGTTCGCATATTCTATGCATAAAGTTGCGGGGAACCGTACATGAAGAATTGTCGGTTGCGCCCCGTGGGAAACCGGCCACCCGGGGGCGGGGTTTGCTGGAGGCCTGTTTACGCTGGTCAAGACGTTATTCACTGTTGCCCGACACGCCCTATCCATTTGGATAACCTGCCGCATAAACCGTCGATTTATGCATGAATATTCATGCGAATCGAATGGGTGTGCGTCGAATATTCGTTCGCTTCGCAGTATTGCATAGGTTATCGAGTTAGCTATGACTTTGCTGGAGACTGAGGCCGGCCGGGTTCATCACGCCCAGCCGGACCTCAGTCGGGTGTGCGCTACGCGGGCGAAAGGTTCCCGCGCGCAGGCGCACGGCTCTTAGCTGCCGACCACGCCGTCGTCGACGGTGAACTTGCCCAAGCGGTCGGGACGCACGACAGCCCAGCCGATCGACCAGGTTGCGCGTATCACCACGGCGTGCGAGGTGAACGCGGCGTGCTCGCTCACCGCGACCTCGATGGGGCCGACGGCGCTGACGATCTGGGTGCGGTCAGCCACTAGCCCGGTGTTGGCGGGCAGCCACCGCGAGCGCAGCACGGGCAGGCTCAGCAGCATGGGTACCGCGTCGGTGACGCCGGCACCCAACAGGGACTCGTTGGTGGCGGTGCCGCCCACTTTGAGCTTGCGCAGGTTCGCCCAGGTCTTCGGGTCGGCGATGATGGAGCTGGGCCGCGCGCCGTTGTTCTCCAGCGTGGCAATCAGATCCACCAGAGCGTCCAGGTTGTCGGCAACCTCGCCGCCATCGACCACGCCGGTGACATTCAGCAGGCCGGTCGACGGCTGGTTGGAGGCATCGCCCAGGAAAGCGTTGTCGGCCTTCTGGACAATGTCTCGCGCGACGGACTGCGACACCTGGGCTGCGGTCTGCTCCTGCCGGTACTGCTGGGTTGAGAGGGTCACCAGCCGCGCGATGCGCTTGGAGTGCAGGACCACCTCGTCGAGGTCGGGCTCGTCGCTGCTGATCTCGGCTGCCTCGGACACGTAGCCGGCGCTTTCGGCGTCGGTCACGTACGCGACGCGCACGCTCGGGGTGTCACCTTCGATGGAGCCGGCCACCGTCGAGCACTGCAACAGCAGGGCGTCAGGCACCACATCGGGCGGGGAGAAGAAAGTGCTATCTGGCCGCCAGGGGTAGTCGGCGGTCGCGGTCGTCAGAGTCATGATGTATTTCCTTCGGTCGGCCGCAGGCCCCGCAAAAGCACAAGGCGGCAGCCTGCGAAAACTGGTGGTTTTCAGCGGCTGCCGCCTGGGCTAAGACCGGCGCGCCACCTGGGCGCGCAGTCCCATTCTAGCAGTTGCGGGCATCAGGTGGCCGGAACGCATCAGCGAACGTCGGTTCTGGCCTACTCGACTCGATACGGCCGTTGCCGCGAACGCTGGACGTGGACTCGGTGACCGAAGCGGGCTTGCGCCAATGGGGCTTGGCCTCCAGTGCCGCGTCTATCGCCGCGTCGAGCTTGTCGGCGTCGACGCTGAGGGATTCATTGAGCAGGTCCGGCAGCGTTGTCGTTGACCAGAAATCGCGCGGGTCCGCGAAATGCTTGGCCGCCTCGGTGTTGACGATCCGCTCATGGGCGGCCGCCAGCCGCTTGGCCATGAAGTCGCGTTCTGCCTCGACTTCCCGCAGACGCACACGATATCTCGCGGCCTCAGCGTTACTGCTCTCCGGCGCGTCAGCCGGCGACGTGGTGTCCACGGCTTCAGTCGACACCTCGGGGGTGTCGGTTGCCTCAGTGGTCATTTCGTCAGACATCGTTGTTCCCTTCTTCGGTTTCATCGGCTGCGAGCTGCAGAACGTGGCGACGCAGGAGCTCCAGCCCCTCGGGGGTGTCGGCCCCCATTCCTTGAGCAATCGTCAGGCCGGCAGCGTGCAATAGCTGCGGATACCGCTCCAATTCCTCGGCCTCATTGGCGATCTGCACCAACGAGTCGATGTTGTCGGTCGCGGCAGCAACAGCCAGGGCGGCCACGCGGCGGTAGTCGCCATGGTTGAGTTCGATGTCGTTCATTCGTGTTTTTCCTTTCTGCGGTGGATTGCGGGCTAGTAAAGGTCGTTGCTGCCGAACAGTGTCCCGACGGCCGACCACATGGTTTGCAGCGTCCGAACTGCTTGGCCTAGTGGGTCTTCCTGCTCGGAGTCGGTACCGATGGTCACCTCGAATGTCTTCGGGGTGTCCTCGTCGTAGTGCATGCGGATCGCGTTGAACTGATCGGTGTAGAGCAGTCCGTCGATCTCAAACAGCGCACGCGTGCCGAGGTCGAAGTCGTAGTACACCGAGTAGGGGCGCCGGTTCCAGATGCTGACTTTGAAGGCCTGGTAGGGGCGAGTCTTCCAGTGGCCCTGGCGGATCGTGAGCGCCGAGCTGATCGTGTAGGCCGTCCCGCCACCCTCTTGCGTGAAGTATTCGAGGTAGCCGAAATTGCCGCTGCTGATCTCGCGTAGCGGATCGGTGTAGCGCATGAACGCCAGCAGCATGTTGTCGAATTGGCCCTGGTAGACCTCTTCGAGTCCTGAGCCTTGCGGTGCGGGGCCGGTGGAGTGGCCGTATCCGTCCACGTTGGTGATCTGGAATTGCGACAGTCCGAGCTTGATCCCGAACGTCTGCAACTGGTTGACCCAGCCCGGGCTCTTCCCGCCCACCAGGATCGACTTGGCCTTGCTCTTGAAGACCGCGCGCTCACTGGTCTTGATCGGTGACGTCGGCGTGGAGTCACGAAACACAATGCTGGGCTTGATCGGCGCGATACCCAACAGGTCACGGATATAGGGCGGCACAGGGCTGTTGGTGCGCGGGTCGATGGCGTCGGCGTCGGCGAATTCGTACAGCAGCTCACTGATCAGGTCGTCTGCCGTGGCCGCCACCAGGTTGATCGCGCCGTCCACTGCCGTGCCGGTCAAGCCCACCACACCCGAGTTGTCCTCGACGGCAAGCACAATGCACGCACGACCGGGCCGCGCTGCCTCCTGGCCGATCAGGTCGGCCAGCTCCGGGTGCGGCGAGTCCTCATCCTCAGGCAGCCACGTGTACGCCCGCACGTTGCAGCCGGCGTCCTTGAGCATTCCCGCCGTGGTGTCGTGCGCCGGGGACCAGCGCGTGGCGATCACCGAGAAACGGCTGGTGTCGGTGAACGGATTGACGAACTGCATCTGAATCGGCCAGTTCAACGGCGACCACAACGACGCATCCGACAACGGCCTGAGCCACGCGCCCGGGTTCACGAAGTTGTCGATGATGCCCAGCGGCGGCCAGAAGATCCGCGCCAGGTTCACAAAGCCCGTGACCGACACGATGGTGCGCGTGTTGCCCGGCAGCACCCACGCCTTCAGGGGCTGGATCTCGGGCGCAAACCAGGGCGTGGCCGCGAAATACAGGTGCTTCCAGTGCTCGCGGTTCTCCGCGACGTCGAAGTGCAGCTCGTGCAGGCCCTGCTCGGTGCGCACGTTGCGCACGGCGGTGACCTTGCCGCCCCAGCGCCACCGCCAGTTCCGGTTGTTCGGGTAAGGGTCGATGGTGATGTTCAGGTCGTCGTTCGCGCGGACGTCGGTGCGCAGGAACTTGTTGATCCAGTCCGAGCCGCGTAACACGATGGAGCCGGTGCCGGTGTCGTGAAGGCGCTGCTCGACGTCGACGGACTTCTCGCCGCCGATGCGGCCGATGAAGTTCATGTCCTTATCCCACAGCCGGATCAGCGGGCGGGCGCGGGACTCGGCGTCCTTGACCAGGCGCTTGGCGTGGGCGTAGCGGTAGGCCGAGATGGGCGCACGCAGCGGATCAGGGACGCCATTCTGGCCGATGGGGGGGAATTTGAAGGCCATGTCAGTTTCCTTCCGGGAGCATCGGGTAGCGAACGAGCTGGTTGTACGCGTGGAGCGCGCCTGCCAGGTCGCGGATATCGGCCGCGTCGAGGTCGTACGGACCCAATTCGATGTGCAAGCCGCTGGCCTGGTCGGTGATGACGCGGATGGGCAGACTGCACCAGTCGTCGGTCTCGCTGATGCGCGGTTCGACGTAGCCGCACTCGACGATGACTTGCCGGCCGTACTCGGCGTCGTCGTGCGAGCGGTCAGCGTCGAGGATCGGGAAGTTGGCTTGGGTGGAGCTGTATTCGGCCATCAGTTGCCTTTCTGGTTGTCGATTGCGCGGCACTCTTCGCAGGAACCGGCCGCGATGGAGTCGGGACGTTGCAGCGGTGTGCCGCATGTACAGGTGAGTGGTGAAACCGGTGAATGTGGTGAATCGTCGTTTTCACTGTTTTCACCACATTCACCAGTCACCGGTGCATAGATGCCGTGACATGGCTTGTCGATCCGGTCGGCGGCGTAGAGCTTGGACAGCACATTGCCAGCCAGCTTGTTGTCGATCTTGAGATGTTTAGCCAGATCAGCGGGGGTAACGGACTCTCGACTGTTGACGAACTTGAGCGCTTCACCAGATCGTTCGCCGAGGTTCTTTGTTTCCCTCCGGGTCTTGGCCTCGGCAGCCGCTTCAGCCAGGCCGGCACCCGAAAGGGTCCAGGCGCCCTCGGTGGTGGTGAATGCGTACTCCCCCTCGGGTGCGTCCCGGCCGGTCACCTGCAGCGTGGCCTCGCTACTGCCGCGTGCTCGCCTCAGCACCAGCACGTAGTCGGCAGACCCGGCGAGCCCGAGTGTTCCCGACAAGTCGTCCACGAAGTCGTCTGACGATGCTTTCCTCGTGTGGTGGACGCCGAGTAACGCCGACCCGGGGAACTGGTCGACGACGTTTTTGAGAGCCACCCCGGCCTGATAGTCGGCGATGTAGGGATCGTCGCCGCGGCGACGCTGGGGCCGCGCCCGTCCGAGGGTGTCCAAGACGATCAGGCCGCCGCGATTCCCTTCCAGCCACGCGGTGACCGTAGGGATGAGCTGACCCGGCTGAACCGCAGTCATGATGTGCAGCAGGTACGGCGGCAAGCCGTCACCCCAGACGGCCCGGATTCGGGACTGTAGCCGCCGCGGTGAATCCTCAAGCGCGAGCAGCAGTACATGCCGTTGCGCGACGGGGATCTTCCCGAACGCTCGGCCACCGGCCGCGACGGCTAGCGCCAGGTTTAGCACCCACCATGATTTCCCAAGCTTCGGCGGGCCGGCGACGATGCCGAAACCCTCCTGCACGAGGCCATGAACGAACTGCACGAGATCTGGGAACACTTCATGGTGCAGCTCGGCGGCGGTGATGAGACTGGCCAGGAGATCGGCCGGTGCGCCGTAGTGGTCTGACGGATCTTCGGTGAGCGGCGGGATGCCGTCGTAGGGGTCGCTCATGCGGACACCTCTGCCCGTAGGCGGCACACTGGACCCCGGAGCGCGGCAACTGACTTGGGATGCGTCAGGGGTCTCCGGCAATTCACGCAGCGACACGTCGACTCGGACTGCTCAGCCTGGGTGGTGTTCGCGATTTCAGATCGCACGCTCATCGCAACCCCCCTAGCACCTCAGCGGGGATGATGGCCTTGAAGCCGGCCGCGGTCAGGTGAGCCACGGTGCGCTGCCAGGCGTCGACCTGGTGCTCGGTCAGCGGTATAGCGTCGTAGTGTCGCCGCCATGGATCTCCACCGGGCACGCGATTAGACGCGGCGCGGCGGCGCTTCAACCCCTCGACGTAGCTGCGAGCGTTAGACTGGGCGACACTGGTGAGTGTTTTGGTGGCGGTCCCGTTGGCGAGCGGGGCCGTTACTTTTTTGGGTGGACCCCCGGTTGTTGCGATGCTCATGCGGCACCCCCAAACGGGCGCATAGCGGCGTCAATCTCGTTGAGATCCACGCGGACAAGGCGCGACCCGCTGCGGTAGCCGGTGAGTCGGCCGTCGGAGATCATCTGCCGCACAGTGCGGTCAGTGACACCCAGGTAGTCGGCGGCGTCCTTGAGTTTGGCGTAGCGGCGTGTGATTGCCATATAGATCAGCTCCAGGAAGTAGCGTGGACGCTGATCGAGTTCGATTGCGAGGCCGGCCGATTCGGACCTATGCGGTACGAGCCGTCCGCAAAGGAACTGAATCAGCTTCTTGCGGAGGTGACCGTTTCGGTCCTGTGAACCGCCGTTTCGGCGAGCCTGGGTTAGCCGTTTCGGCTACGCCCGCCCAGGGTCGGGACATGCTTGCGCCAGCTTTCTCGCGCAAGTCCAGTATTACACGAGATTCCGCGAAATCTACGACATCCGCGCTTAACTCCGGGCGTGTCAGCCGTTGGCGGCGAGTTTGGATAACAGTGCAGCGATCTCACGCCCGCGTTGCTTCGATGCGTGTTGGTACTTCATTGCCGCCGCTGGGGTTGAATGGCCGAGCCGCTCCATCAGCTCGGCTAGCGTGGCACCCGTCGCCGCGGCAAGCACCGCGCCGCTGTGCCTGAGGTCGTGAAACCGTAGGTCTGGTCGGCCAGCCGCGGCGCGCGCCTTGTAGAACCAACGATTCATCGTGGCGGGCGCCAGGTGCCCACCGTTGATCGCCGGGAACAGTAGCGAATCCCGTCCGGGACCAACATGTTTCGATAGGTGATCCTCGATAACTGGGAGCAGGTGGGGCGGAATTGAAACATCGCGAATGCCGGCGTCGGACTTCGGCGTGGTGACTTTGAACTGACCGCCGTCGACACGGACCACGCCTCGCTCGACGCGCACGATTTCCTCGGAAAGGTCGACGTCCCTGCGGCGCAGCTCGGCCAGCTCGCCGTACCGTAGCGCGCACCACGCGCCAAGCAGGATCATCAGCCGGTAGGGCTCGGGCGTGTTGGCGGTGATCGTTTCGAGCTGAGGCAGGGTGGCTGGACGGATTTTGTGTACCCGATGGGCGGTGCCCGCTCCCCTAATCACGCAGGGGTTGGTGTTGATCCGGCCATCGGATGCGGCGGTGCCCAGGATCGTTCGCAGCAGGCCGTAGCAATGCGCCCGCAGCGTCGGGGTGCCGCTGCCCATCTTCGTATGCCACGTGCGTACGTCGTCGGGCGTGATCGACCTGAGTGGTAGCGCGCCGAACGCTGGCAGCAGGTGCTTGTCGAGCAATTTGCGGTAGTGCTGGCGGGTTCGGTCCTTCAGGTCGCGTTGCGCAAGCCACGTCTCCGCATACTCGGCCAACGTAACCGGGCTCGCCTTGACTTCGTTGGCCTCCGGCGGCTCCCACGCCTGCCGAATGATCTCGGCCTGCCGCAGTGCCAACCACCCGCGCGCGTCCTGCTTGGTCAAGAACAGCGTCGGTGCGGTGTAGCGGCGGCCGTCCGGACCGCGGTAGCGGGCACGGTGGCGTCCGCTAGGCAAGGTCTCGACGGCGCCGAACGCGCCAGGTGTCCGCTTCTTGCGCTTGGTTGCCGTCATCTCGTCGCCTCCGCGCGATAGATGGTTGGGTACTGGCGTGGGCTAGCGTGGGCCAGACTTGGGCTAACAAGACTGTATAACGTTTCCGCTTGCTTCCGCGACATTCCAGCGGTACTGTCCGACGTTAGCGCAGGAAAACCATTGAATGCGCTGGTCAAGTAAACAGAGTCAGCAAACCGATTGGACTGGTTCAATCCCAGTACCGCGCACCAGGTTTGACCTGCAGTTCATGGCCAAACAACCCGGCGCGTTCCAGACCCGTGCCAGATGGGGATAGTGGGTCCGGAGGTCCACGAATAGTAGGCAATTCGCCACAGTTGTGTCGTGGCGTCCGCCGGCCGCTCCTGGCGAGCAGTCCTGACCTCCGCAGGGCGGCTCCGTCGCAGAAAACACTCGTCGTCGTGCGGCACACAATTCTGGTTCGAGAAAAAACCGCTCTCCCTATCAGTCACGGCCGTGCTGGACCAGCTGGGTTCGGTGCTCGAACGCCCTGCGGTTGCAATCGGATCTGCTGCTATTCCCAGAGCCTGGGCAGCACAATCGGCAGCAGCGCCCCCGTAGGCTGGCAAGGTAGCGAAAGGTGGACCCTATGAGACCGGTTGTCGTCCTGTCGGTATTGGCCCTGCTGTCCGCCGGTGCGTCGTCGGCGTGTACGACCCGCACCGAATCGCCGAAGGCGCCGACGTCGACCGAGACCCCCAGCACGACCGAAACCAGCTCGGCCGCACCGAAAGCCACCGGGCATATCGGCGACACGCTGACGCTGACCCGCGCCGACGGCAGCACCATCTCCGTCACGTTGGAAGGGGTCATCAACCCCGCGACCGTCACCCCCGCCGGCGGTGACCCGGGCGCCACCTACATCGCGACACGGCTCAAGATCGCCGATCCCGGAACAACAGACATCGACGGCGACGTCAACATCAACGTCTCGGTGTTCGGTTCCGACGGCCAGCGCTACACCGCGGATCTGAACAACGTCAGCGAATGCACCAACTTCGAATCCGGTGTGTTCCATCTCGCCCCGGGCGAATCGGCGATCGGCTGCGTGGTGTTTGCGCTGCCGCACGGCGTCACCCCGACGAAGGTCAAGTACGCGCCGTCGTCGGGGTTCGCCTACGACTTCGGCGAATGGTCGCTGTCGTAGCCGAACCGTTCAGGTGGTCAACCAACGGTTGACGTCGCGCCATCGTCAACCTACAGTTGACGGCATGGCCGATCCGACTCCGCTCACCCCATCCGTCCGCCTCGACGACCTGATCAACGCCATCACCGGCGTGCACGACAATCCCCTGGAGCAGTTGACCGACGCGGTGTTGGCCGCCGAGCACCTCGGCGAGGTCGCCGATCACCTGATCGGGCACTTCGTCGACCAGGCCCGCCGTTCCGGCGCGTCGTGGACGGAGATCGGCAAGTGCATGGGTGTCAGCAAGCAGGCCGCGCAGAAGCGGTTCGTCCCGCGCCCCGAGGCTGCCACCCTCGACGCCGAACAGGGCTTCGCGCGTTTCACGCCACGGGCCCGCAATGCGGTGGTGGCGGCCCAGAACGCCGCCCACCGGGCGCGCAACGCCGAGATCACCGCGGAGCACCTGGTGCTGGGCCTGCTGCAGGATCCCGACGCGCTGGCCACCGCTTTGCTCACCGCACAGCACATCGACCCCGGCGCCGTCGCGGCCGCCGTCACGCTGCCGCCCGGCGAGGGTGAACCGCCCGCGTTGATTCCGTTCAGCGGCCCGGCCCGCAAGGCCCTGGAGCTGACGTTCCGCACCGCACTTCGCCTCGGGCACAACTACATCGGCACCGAGCACCTGCTGCTGGCCCTGCTGGAAGCCGAAGACGACACCGGGCCGCTGCACCGCGCCGGCGTGGACCGGGAACGGGTCGAAACCGACCTGGCGCATGCCCTGGAGTCGATCGCCGCCAACACGACGGCCGGCGGGTCCACCGCCGGGAACTGACCGTCGCGAGCAAGGCTGGTGCACCGGTAACGGTGATGTGCCATCATGCCCACAAGCAACTGAAGAAGGACATGATGCATCGCTGGATTCTGGCCCTCGTCACCTCCGTCGTCACCGCGTTGGCCGTGGTGGCCCCGGCCCCCGGACACGCCACGCCCACGACCACGCCGGAGGCGCCCATCGGCCGTCTCGGTGACACGCTGCGCATCCAGTACGCCGACGAGGCCTTCGGCCCGATCGTCGCCGATGTGACCGTGCATGACGTGGTGCCCAGCGAGATCCCGCCGGGCTGGGGCCAGAACGGCACGCCGCGCTGGCGCGCCCAGGGCGGTCCGTGGCGGGCGAACATCACGATCCACCCGGTCTCGGTGCCCAACCCCTACATCATGGCGGCCTCGACCACCTTCGACGGTGTCACGCCCGGCGGCGATGCCTACGTGTCCAAGCACACCGATGACCCGACCGCCCTGGACGCGGTATTGACCAACGCCCCGCAGGGCTCGACCGTCAGCGGCGGGGTCTACTGGGATGTCTACCGGGGCCTGGTCACCCACGTGGTGATGTTGTCCCGCAACACCGGGCTGCGCCTGGCGCAGTGGAATTTGTGAGCTAACCGCCGGGCTAGATACGGCGGCCCAGCTTCGGCTCTCCTCCGTGGAGCCTCGCTGATATAGGTCGAGGTAGGTCCTTCACAAACGCCTCCGGAGGTGTCAGGAAGGGATCTGTAAGTGATTCCTT
>NZ_LZJK01000032.1 GCF_001667945.1 Mycolicibacter sinensis
ATGGCCGCCGCCGCCCTTGCCGCCGCCGCCGAGGCCGGGGAACCACGAGCCGCCGCCACCGCCACGGGCGCCGCTGCTTCCGCCGCCCAGGCCCGGCAGCCAGGGATTGTTTCCGCCGCCGTTGGTGCCGACGCCGGGCAGCCACGGTGAGGGGTTGCCCCCCTTGTTACCGCCGCCGTTGTCACCCGGCAGCCACGACGGGTTGCCGCCCTTGTTGCCGCCGCCGTTATTGCCCGGCAGCCACGACGGATTTCCGCCCTTGTTGCCGCCGTCGTTATTGCCTGGCAGCCACGACGGAAGGTCGTTCTTGGGCGGACTCTGCTTGGGCGGGTTGAAGATCGGCGGCCACTCGGGTTGTTGCGCGGGCGGCGGTGCCGCCGGCGCCGGCGCGGCCGGTGACGGGATCTCGACCGCTGGCGGCTTCGGCACCTGGATCGGCACCGGAATCGGCACCGGAGCAGGAGCCGCCGGTGCAGGGGCCGCCGGCGGCGGCGCGGGTGCCGCGGGCACCGGAGCGGGAGCCGCGGGTGCTTGCGCGGCG
>NZ_LZJK01000033.1 GCF_001667945.1 Mycolicibacter sinensis
ACCGTGCCGTCGGCGTCGAACGCGATGGGCCGGGCGATCGGAACGCCGGTGCCGTAGAGCTTTTCGGTGACCGCGAATTCACGGCCCACGTCATGGGCCGACGGGGTCAGGCCGCCGAGCGGTGGGCGACGAACGACCCACGCCGACGACTCGTCGCTGACTTTGAAGGTGAGGTTAGACCGGCCCCCGGCGATCAGTTCCACGGTGAGTTCACCGTGAACCGGAACATCGTTGGCGGCGAGGTACTTACGCAGGGCGACCGGATCCAGCGCTTGGCTCGTCACTGCGCGGCGTCCTTACGTGCCCGCCGGGCCGCCCCGACCCGCCGCTTGGCGATGGCCCAGCGGTGCACCTCGGAGGGGCCGTCGTAAACCCGGAACGGCCGTACCTCGCGGGAAAGCCGCGCAGGGGGCAGGTCCTCGGTGACGCCGAGCGCACCGCACATCTGCACGCTGCGGTCGACGATCCGGAAGATCGCCTCGGCGGCGAAAGTCTTGGCGATCGACGTAGCATCGCCGGCGTTGCCGCCCTGGTCCAGCTCCCAACATGCGCGCACCAGCAGCGCTCGAGTGGCCGCGATGTCGATTTCGTTGTCGGCCACCATGTTCTGGATCATGCCCAGGTCGCCGAGCGCCGATCCGAAGGCCTGGCGCTCCACGACGTGCGACAGTGCGGTGTCGTGACCGCGACGTGCGGCGCCGAGCCAGCGCATGACGTGGGTCATGCGTGCAGGCCCGAGGCGTACCTGGGCGTATTCGAAGCCGCGATCCACCTCGCCGAGCACGGCTTCATCGGGAACCCGAACATCGTCGAAGAGCACTTCACAGTGCCCGCCCACCATGGACCGGTCGAGGGTCGGAATGTGTCGGCCGACGGTCAAGCCCGGGGTGTCGGCGGGGACCAGGAACATGGTGGCGCCGCCGCGCTGGCCGGCTTCCCCGGAGGTGCGGGCCATGACGATGAAGAATCCGGCGCCGTCGGCACCGGTGATGTACCACTTGCGGCCGGTGATGTACCAGTCGCCCGAACGGCGTTCGGCCTTGGTCGTCAGCGCGGACGGGTCCGAGCCCGCACCCGGTCCCGGCTCGGTCATCGCGAACGCAGATCGCACGTCACCGGCCGCCAGCGGGGCGAGGTATTGCGCCTTCTGCTCGGGGCTGGCCACCTCGGCCAGCAGGTGGACGTTGCCCTCGTCGGGCGCGGCGATGTTCACCGCGGCCGGACCGAACAGTGAATACCCGGCGGCCTCGAACACCGGCGCCCGGTCGGACATGTTCAATCCCAGACCGCCGTACTCGACGGGAGCGTGCGGCGCGAAGACGCCCGCGTCCCGCGCCGCGGCCTGCAGTTCCCTGATCGTCGTGTCGCCGCCCGCGGCCGTGATATCCCCGCCGAAGCGGTCCTCGACCGGGAGCACGACGTCGTCGATGAACGCCCGGGTGCGTTCGACCAGTGTCGTCACATCCGGCGAGTAGTTCAGCTCGATTGCCATGTCACTCCGTCACCACCGTCAACTGACCGACCGATCACTCGGCCCAAACAGTACGGACTGTGACATACGGCGCCTTTCCAGTCAAAACTTGCCCCGGAAGCCCGGTTTCTGGCAACAATAGTTCAGAATTCCTGAACGTGGAGGTGGGGTGGCAGGGGCAGTCGAGTGCGGCGGTGCGATCCGGGCAGCCCGGCGTGCTCGGGGTCTGACCGTGCGGGAGCTGGCGCAACGCCTGGGGGTGAGCGCGGCAACGGTGAGCGCGCTCGAGAACGGCAAGACCGGAATCTCGGTGACACGCCTGCAGGCGTGCGCCCAGGCGCTGGGGGTGACCCCGGCCCAGCTCCTGGTGGGCACCGTCCCACCACCGGACACCGCCAGAGGCGTTGATACTGCCGGGTTCTCGCCCGGCGACTGGCGAACATTCCCGCCGCTGACGCTGGACAGCGTGCTGCGCGCGGCCATCGATGCGTTCGTCGACACCGGCTATCACGGCAGCACGATGCGAGACCTGGCGGCACGGGCGGGCATGAGCGTTCCGGGTATCTACCACCACTACCCGGACAAGCAGGCACTGCTGGTCGCGATCCTGGACCTGACGATGACCGAGCTGCACTGGCGCGTCGAAGCCGCCCGCACCGGCGCGTCAACCGGCATCGAGGAACTGCGCCGCATCGTCGAGGCGCTGGCACTGTTCCACACGCATCGCCAGAAGCTGGCCTTCATCGGCGCCAGCGAGATGCGCAGCCTGACCGCGGCGAACCGGCAGCGCATTGCCGACTCACGAAACCGGTTGCAGCACATACTCGACGCTGCCATCGACCGCGCATCACGCGACGGCGACATCGAGGGCATCGCCGGTAGCACCGTCGAAGACCGCCGGATAGCCGGCCGCGCCATCGCGACCATGTGCACATCGCTGCCGCAGTGGTTCAACGCCGAGGGACCCGCTACCCCGGAGCACACCGCCCGCGCCTATGCCGAGTTCGCCATAGCCCTGCTCGGCCGGCCCAGGTCGGCGTCCGCGCCCCCGCCACCCGGTGGTTGGGCACAATAGAGACCGTGTCGACGACGTGGCAGTTCTGGATCGACCGGGGCGGCACGTTCACCGACATCGTGGCCCGACGGCCCGATGGGCAACTGGTCACCCACAAGCTTCTCTCGGAGAACCCGGCCCACTACCGCGACGCCGCAGTGGCCGGAATCCGTGCCCTGCTGCAGATTCCCGACGACACGCCCATCCCGGCCGGAATCATCGACGCGGTGCGGATGGGCACGACGGTGGCCACCAATGCCTTGCTGGAGCGCGCCGGGGAACGCACCCTGCTGGTCATCACCCGCGGCTTCGGCAACGCCCTTGCCATCGCCTACCAGAACCGGCCCCGCATCTTCGATCGGCACATCGTGCTGCCCGAGCAGCTCTATGAGCGCACCGTCGAAGTCGACGAACGCATCTGCGCGGACGGCAGCGTCCTGCGCGCACCGGACCTGGACACCCTGGCCGCGGCCCTGCGCGCGGCTCATGCCGACGGCATTCGTGCGCTCGCCGTGGTATGCCTGCACAGCTACCGCAACCCGGCGCACGAACGTGCGATCGGCGCGCTCGCCGAGCAATTGGGCTTCACCCAGATCTCGCTGTCGAGCGATGTCAGCCCGCTGCCGAAGCTGATTCCGCGCGGCGATACCGCGGTCGTCGACGCCTACCTGTCGCCGGTGCTGCGCCGCTACGTCGCGCAGGTGGCCGACCAGCTGCGCGGGGTGCGGCTGATGTTCATGCAGTCCAACGGCGGCCTGGCCGCCGCCCACCACTTCCGCGGCAAGGATGCGATCCTGTCCGGCCCGGCCGGCGGAATCGTCGGCATGGTGCGGATGTCGGCGCTGGCCGGTTTCGACTCGGTGATCGGATTCGACATGGGCGGAACCTCTACCGACGTCTCGCATTACACCGCCGCCGAAGGATACGAGCGGGTGTTGACCACCGAGGTGGCCGGGGTGCGGCTGCGGGCCCCGATGCTGCACATCCACACCGTCGCCGCCGGCGGCGGATCGATCCTGCACTTCGACGGCAGCCGGTACCGGGTCGGACCGGATTCGGCGGGCGCCGATCCGGGACCGGCCTGCTACCGGCGCGGCGGACCGCTGACCGTCACCGACGCCAACGTGATGCTCGGACGCATCCAGCCGGGGCATTTTCCGGCGGTGTTCGGGCCGGCCGGCGACCAGCCGCTGGATACCGTGGCGGTACGGCGGGGCTTCGCCGCGCTGGCCGATGAGATCGGCGGCGATGGCCGCAGCCCCGAACAAGTCGCCGAAGGATTCCTGCGGATCGCGGTGGCGAACATGGCCAACGCGGTGAAGAAGATCTCGGTGGCCAAGGGCCACGACATCACCCGGTATGCGCTCACCACCTTCGGCGGCGCCGGTGGACAACACGCCTGCGCGGTGGCCGACGAACTCGGCATCCGTACCGTGCTGGTGCCGCCGATGGCCGGTGTGTTGTCCGCCCTGGGCATCGGGTTGGCCGACACCACCGTGATCCGGGAGCGCGCGATAGAGACCCCGCTGGACGGCGCCGTCCTGGACGACGTCGCCGACGAGTTGGAACGGCAGGCGCGCGCCGAACTGGCCGACCAGGACGTTCCGGCGAACCGGATACAGGTGATCCGCCGGGCACATCTGCGCTACCAGGGCACCGACACCTCGATCCCGGTCGAACTCGGCGCCGTCGCGCAGATGACGGCAGCGTTCGAAAGCGCCCACCGCGGCATGTACTCCTTCCTGATGGATCGCCCGCTTATCGCCGCGGCAGTCGAGGTGGAGGCCACCGGCCTGACCGAACAACCCGAGCTGACCACCCGAGCGGGCGTCGACAGCGACTGTGCGCCACCGGAAGTCGTCCGGCTCTATACCGGCGGCCGCTGGCGAGACGCACCGCTGCACCGGCGCGAGGCGATCACCCCGGCCGAGGTCCTGACCGGTCCGGCCATCATCGCCGAGGACAACGCCACTACCGTCGTCGACGACGGCTGGCAGGCCCAGCTATCCGACGACGGTCAACTGGTGCTGCAACGGCTGACCACGGCCGCACCGGCCGCTGCCGGCATCGCCGCCGATCCGGTGCTGCTGGAGATCTTCAACAATCTGTTCATGGCGATCGCCGAACAGATGGGCACCCGGCTGGAGGCCACTGCTCAATCGGTGAACATCCGTGAGCGGCTGGACTTCTCCTGCGCGCTGTTCGATGCGGACGGCAACCTGGTCGCCAACGCTCCGCACATCCCGGTGCATCTGGGATCGATGGGCGCAACCGTCAAGGAGGTGATCGCCCGGCGAACCGGGCAGATGCGGCCCGGTCAGGTCTACGCGATCAACGACCCCTACCACGGCGGGACCCACCTGCCGGACATCACCGTCGTCACCCCGGTTTTCGACGACGCCGGCCAGCGGGTGCTGTTCTTTGTCGCCTCACGCGGCCACCACGCCGAAATCGGCGGAACTACACCGGGTTCCATGCCGGCCGACAGCCGGACGCTCGACGAGGAAGGAGTCCTGTTCGACAACTTTCTGCTGGTCGAGGACGGGCAGTTCCGCGAAGAGCAGGCCCGAGCGCTGCTCACCGGAGCACGCTTCGCCTCCCGGAGCCCCGACACCAACCTCGCCGACCTGCGCGCCCAGATCGCCGCCAATCAGAAGGGCATCGATGAGATCCGCGCCATGATCGCCCATTTCGGACTCGATGTGGTGCAGGCCTACATGCGCCACGTCCAGGACAATGCCGAGGAGGCGGTGCGCCGGGTCATCGACTGCCTCGACGACGGCCAGTACCGCTACGAGATGGATTCCGGGGCGACGATCGCGGTGCGGGTGACCGTCGACAAGGCCACCCGCAGCGCCACCATCGACTTCGCCGGAACGTCGGCACAACTGGCGACGAACTTCAACGCGCCGTCGTCGGTGGCCACCGCCGCGGTGCTCTATGTGTTCCGCACACTCGTGCTCGATGACATCCCGATCAACGACGGGTGCCTGCGACCGCTGCACATCAAGATCCCGGCGGCAACGATGCTGGCCCCGCGATATCCGGCCGCAGTGGTGGCCGGCAACGTCGAAACCTCCCAAGCGATCACCGGGGCGCTGCTGGCCGCCCTGCGGGTGCAGGCGGAGGGATCCGGAACGATGAACAACGTCACGTTCGGCAATGCCGGCCACCAGTATTACGAGACGCTCGGTTCCGGGTCCGGCGCCGGTAACGGGTTCGACGGCGCTTGCGTCGTGCAGACCCATATGACCAACTCCCGGCTCACCGACCCCGAAGTGCTCGAGATGCGGTTCCCGGTGCTGTTGCGCGAGTATGCGATCCGGCGCGGCAGCGGCGGGGCGGGCCGCTGGCGCGGCGGCGACGGCGGCGTGCGGCGCATCGAGTTCCGCGAGCCGATGACCGTCAGTGTGCTGTCCGGGCATCGGGCCGTCGCCCCGTACGGCATGGCCGGCGGGTCGCCGGGGGCCATCGGGCACAACCGGGTGGAGCGCGCCGACGGCTCCGTGACCGAACTGGCCGGCTGCGATGCAACCGACGTGGCGCCCGGCGACACCCTGGTGATCGAGACTCCGGGCGGCGGCGGATATGGCAAACCTGCCTGAACGGCGTTAATCTCACGCGATGCGCGACCAATGGAGCCGGCGCGGCTTCTTCGGCCTCTGCGGTACGGCCGGCGCCGCCGCGTGGCTGGCCGCTTGTTCCTCGACCCCGCACGACGACGATGCCGGCGCACCGGGGCCCGTCACCATCTCGCACCTCTTCGGCGAAACCACCGTGCCCGAACCACCCAAGCGGGTGCTGTGTGCGGGCTACACCGGCCAGGATGACCTGCTGGCGCTCGGCGTGGTCCCGATCGCGGTCACCGCCTGGTTCGGCGACCAGCCGTTCGCGGTCTGGCCGTGGGCGCAGCAGCGCCTCGGTGATGCCAAACCCGTGGTGTTGAACTTGGACAACGGGATTGACGTCCAGCAGATCGCCGACCTCAAGCCGGATCTGATCGTCGCGACCAACGCCGGCGTGGACGCCGACACCTATCAGCAGCTCTCGCAGATCGCGCCGACCGTGCCGCAGTCAGGCGGCGACGCATTCTTCGAGCCGTGGAAGGCCCAGGCCACCGCCATCGGCACCGCGGTACATCAGGGCGCCCAGATGCGGTCGCTGATCGACGGCGTCGATGCGAAGTTCGCCGAGGCCGCCGCCGCGCACCCCGGCTTCAAGGGCAAGAAGGTCCTGCTGCTGGCCGGCCGCCTGGAGAACGGTGGCGTGGCTGTCACCACCGGGTGGCGTACCGAGTTCCTGTCCCAGCTGGGGTTCACCGTCGCCGATTCGCCGGCGCTCATCGAGCACGACCGGCTCGGTTCCACGCTCGGCGGCGCCGACGTGCTGATCTGGACCACTGAGAGCGACGACGAACGCCGGGCGCTGCTGGCCGATCCGGACATCGCCGCGCGTGAGTCGCGCAGCGTCTTCACCACCACGGAGCAGGCCGGGGCGATCGCCTTCGCCTCCCCGCTGAGCTACCCGGTGGTGGCCCAGCAACTGCCGCCGCTGCTGGCCAAGATCACCGGCTGAGCGGCGACGGCCGAAGACCGCTGCCACCCCCGCCCAACTCTGCACGTTTGGTAAGGCCCCTCTGGCATAGCCCGCAGAACTGTGGCCTGGATCACTTTGCGCGACTACGGTCGGGGACATGAGCGCGACATTGGATTTCCGGGCAACCGACACGATCCTCGACTACGGCGACTGCGCGCTGCTGTTGCAGTTCGACCGGACCGCCGAGGTGCTGGCATGGACCTCGGCCCTGGCCGCGGCGGCACTGCCGGGGGTGCTCGACATCGTGCCGGCGTCGCATACCGTGCTGGTGAAGCTGGCCGCCCCCGACTTCCAGCCCAGCGTCCGGCGCCGGCTGGCCAAGCTGACCGTCGAACCGGCCGAGATCGAGACCACGGCACGCGACGCTGCCGTCGACGTGGTGATCGACGTGGTCTACGACGGCCCTGACCTCGCCGAGGTGGCCGAACGCACCGGCCTGACCGTCGCCCAGGTGATCAACGCGCACACCGCAACACCCTGGCGAGTCGGATTCGGTGGCTCCACACCCGGTTTCGCCTACCTGATCGGCGGCGACCCGCGACTGCAGGTGCCGCGCCGGGCCGAACTGCGGGATGCCGTTCCGGCCGGTTCGGTGGCGCTCGCCGGGCAATTCAGCGGTATTTACCCGCGCCAGTGGCCGGGCGGCTGGCAGTTGATCGGCCGGACCGACGCCGTGTTGTGGGATCTGGAACGGCCCGACCCGGCGCTGCTCACCCCGGGCCTGACCGTGCAATTCCGGGCCGCGTAACGGAGGCTGACATGACCACGTTGGAGGTACTGCACACCGGTCCGCTGGCCCTGGTCGAGGACCTTGGTCGGGCCGGGTTGGGGCATCTGGGCGTCACCCGGTCCGGGGCCGCCGACCGCCGGTCGCATCAGCTGGCCAACCGTTTGGTGGCCAATCCCGACGACCGGGCCACCATCGAGGTGGCGTTCGGCGGATTCTCCGCGCGGGTCTGCGGCGGCGACGTCGACATCGCGGTCACCGGCGCCGAGACCGACCCAGAAGTCAACGGAGTATCGTTCGGCACCAACAGCATTCAGCGCGTCCACGATGGACAGGTGATCTCGCTGGGCACGCCTCGGTCAGGCCTGCGAACCTATCTGGCGGTGCGCGGGGGTATCGAGGTCACACCCGTGCTGGGGTCACGCAGCTACGACGTGATGGCCGCGATCGGCCCGGCGCCGTTACGCGACGGCGACGTGCTGCAGATCGGCGAACGGACCGGCGACTATCCCGAGATCGACCAGGCGCCGGTGGCCACGATCCCCGACGACGTCGTCGAGCTGCGGGTCACGCCCGGACCGCGCGACGATTGGTTCATCGACCCCGACATCATGGTCCGCACCAACTGGCTGGTCACCAACCACAGTGACCGGGTCGGGATGCGACTGGTCGGCATGCCGCTGGAATACCGGTGGCCGAACCGGCTGCTGCCCGCCGAAGGCGCCGACCGCGGTGCCATCCAGGTTCCGCCGAACGGGTTTCCGATCATCCTCGGCCCGGATCACCCGGTCACCGGGGCCTATCCCGTCGTCGGCGTGGTCGTCGAGGACGATCTCGACACGCTGGGCCAGGTCAGGCCCGGACAGACCGTACGGATGCACTGGTCGCGGCCGCGTCAGCACCCGTCCGATCACTCGACCTGGTAGGTCTGCGGGTGCCTGCCCAGGTCCACACCGCCCGCCTGATCCACACCTCCGATCTGGACGACGAGACCCGTCGCGGCGCCCACCAACTGGTCATCGAGGCCTACGGGGACGCGTTCTCCGAGGCCGATTGGCAGCATGCGCTCGGCGGGATGCACGCCCTGATCTGGCACCGCGGTGCCCTGATCGCCCATGGTTCGGTGATCCGCCGCCACCTGCTCTACCGCGGCCGGTCCCTGCGCTGCGGCTACGTCGAAGCCGTCGCCGTCGCCGAGGACCACCGCGGACGAGGGCTGGCCACCGCGGTGCTCGACGCCTGCGAACAGGTGATCCGGGGCGCCTTCGAGCTCGGGGCGCTCAGTTCGGCCGATATCAGCCGCCGGCTCTACACCGCGCGAGGCTGGCTACCGTGGCGCGGGCCGACGGCGGTGTTGTCACCGACCGGGCTGGTTCGCACCCCGGACGAAGACGGCACGGTGTTCGTGATGCCGGTCGACCTGAACTTGGATACCACCGCCGAGCTGGCCTGCGACTGGCGCGACGGCGACGTCTGGTAGTCCCGGGAGTTTCTCTCGGTCGCGGCCCTCACAGCAAATGCGTACCCTTCACGGGAGCCGGCGGGCAGGCACGCGACGTAGTCTGTCCCGCTGGACACCGACACGGGAGACCCCATGCTGTTTGAGTTCTGGCACAACTTCACCCACAACCTCTTCAAACCACTACTGCTCTTCTTCTACATGGGTTTCCTGATCCCCCTGCTGAAGGTCCAGTTCGAGTTCCCCTACGTGCTGTATCAGGGCTTGACGTTGTACCTGCTGCTGGCCATCGGCTGGCGCGGCGGCGAGGAGCTCGCCACCATCGACGCCTCGAGCCTCGCCCAGGTTCTCGGCTTCATCGTGCTGGGGTTCATCACCAACCTGATCATCGGATTCGTCGCCTATGGGTTGCTGACCCGGATGACGAAGATGCGACGAGTCGACCGCGCCACCGTGGCCGGCTATTACGGGTCGGATTCGGCCGGCACGTTCGCCACCTGCCTGGGTGTGCTGGCGGCGTTGGACATCGCGTTCGATGCCTACATGCCGGTGATGCTGGCCGTCATGGAGATCCCAGGGTGCATGGTGGCGCTGGTGCTGGTGGCGCGGTTACGGGAGCGCGGGATGGATCCGCTGGGCAACATGCCCGACGAGCCCGGGTACAACCCCAAGGCCCGCCCCGAATTGGTCACCGCCGCCCAATTGAGCACTCAGCGCCCCAAGACCCGCCATGAGCTGGAGGTCGAAGAGGAGCTGGAGATCGCGCTGGAGAAGCGTGAACATCCCGAACCGGTCGGCGCAGGCCCGGTGGTGGCCACGGCGACAGCTCCGGTCAGCGCACCGCTGCTGCGTGAAGTTCTGCTCAACCCGGGGCTGTATCTGCTCTTCGGTGGCATCATCATCGGCTTCATCGGCCGCCTGCAGGGCGCCTCGGTGATCGAAGACGGCGACCACGTCTTTGTCACGGCGTTCCAGGGCATGCTGTGCCTGTTCCTGCTCGAGATGGGCATGACGGCGTCCCGCAAACTCAAGGACCTGCGGACCGCGGGCCGTGGATTGATCGCCTTCGGCTTACTGGCCCCGAATCTCTTTGCCGTCACCGGAATTTTCATCATCCACACCTACGCCCAACTCACCGGCACTCACTTCGAGACGGGCAGCTACGTACTGTTCGCCGTGCTCTGCGGCGCGGCGTCGTATATCGCTGTTCCCGCGGTGCAACGCATCGCGATCCCCGAGGCCAGTCCGACGGTACCGCTCGCCGCATCGCTGGGTCTGACGTTCTCCTACAACGTGACGATCGGCATTCCGCTGTACCTGCAGATCACTCAGGCGGTCAACGGCTGGCTACCGGTCGGCTGACTGAGCAGGTGAAATCGGCTGCGCGCACACGCAATAGGTGATGTGGGCCACATCGTGAACCGCTGCTGCCCGGGCACCGTGTACCAGTAGAGCTGCCCTCCAAGGCATTTACAGGTTCTACACCGCAACTTGCCAGTTCAGGCCGGTATGTTCACACGGCGGCCCACCCGTGACGAGGCAGCACGGCGCGACGGTGGCTGGAGAGCACGAGGAGACTTCCATGACGCCCACTCATCTCAGTGAATTCGACCCAGAGGACTGCGCGGCCTGGGAGAACGGCAATAAGGCCGTCGCGCGACGCAACCTCATCTGGTCGACGGCAACCATGCACGTCGCCTTCTCCATCTGGTCGCTGTGGTCGGTCGTGGTGCTCTTCATGCCCGAGTCGGTTTACGGCATCAAACCGGGTGACAAGCTGCTGCTCGCGGCGGTCGCCACCCTGGTCGGTGCGTGTGCGCGGATCCCGTACGTGGCGGCCACCGCCAAATTCGGTGGCCGCGACTGGGCGGTGTCCTCGTCACTGATTTTGCTGATCCCCACCGTCGGGACACTGTTGTTGCTGGTCAACCCCGGTCAGCCGCTATGGATGTACCTGGTGTGTGCTGCCTTGACCGGGCTGGGTGGCGGCAACTACGCGGCCTCGCTGGCCAACGTCGACGCGTTCTACCCGCAACGCCTCAAGGGCGTGGCGCTCGGGCTGTGCGGCGGTATCGGCAACCTCGGGGTGGCGGCCATCCAGCTGGTCGGCTTGCTGGTGCTGGCCACCGTCGGCAACACCAAGCCGGAGCTGGTCTGCGGCGTCTACCTGGTGCTGCTCGCCCTGGTCGGTATCGGCGCGGCGCTGCGGATGGACAACCTCGACCACGGCGCGAAAGAGGTGGGCAGCATCCGATCGATCCTGTCGATCTCCGATAGCTGGGTCATCTCACTGCTGTACTGCGCCGCGTTCGGTTCGTTCATCGGCTTCGCGTTCGCCTTCGCCCAGGTGCTGCACGTCACATTTGAGGAAACCGGGCACAGCCCGGCCGAGGCTTCGCTGTACGCCGCACGAATCGCCTTCCTCGGCCCACTGCTGGGCGCCTTGTCGCGCATCTACGGGGGGCGGGTGGCCGACCGGCGCGGAGGCGGGCGGGTCACCTTCGTCGTCTTCGTCGGAATGATTCTGGGAGCCGCGGTACTGGCCCTGACCAGCACCATCGACGACCGCACCCCCGGTACGGTGACCTCCACCAGCGTGGTGCTCTACATCACCGGATTCATCGCGCTATTCATCCTGGCGGGCATGGGCAACGGTTCGGTGTTGAAGATGATCCCGTCGATCTTCGAGGCCCGGAGCCGGTCGCTTGACTGCAGCGAGGCTGAGCGCCGGCACTGGGCGCGTTCGCATTCCGGCGCGTTGATCGGGTTCGCCACCGCCGTCGGCGCGCTCGGTGGCGTCGCCATCAACCTGACCTTGCGGCAGGCGTATGCCAGCACCGGCACCGAGACGCCCGCCTTCTGGATCTTCCTCATGACGTATTGCGCCGCAGCGGCATTGACGTGGGTGATGTACGTGCGCCGGCCACCGCGGATGCCGGCGGGTGCCAGCCCGCGGTCGCCGCGGGACACCGAATCGGTGCCGGTGTGACCGGAATCGCTGCCGGGCAACCGATTGGAAATCGGTCGGTAACACCAACGAAATCGGCTGCCGCTAAACCTTATACATGAGCACCGTTCAGGCGGCCGGTCACCTCATCACGATTGAGGATGGTCGGGTCTTCGTGGACGGATTGGTCAAGCCGGTTCCACCTGCCGCTCTGGCCACGCTGCGCGTGTTGGCGCACCGTCCGGGCAGCGTCGTACCACGGGACACGTTGCTGCGAGCACTGCCGGGACGGGACAACAGCGCACACTCGGTGGACACTGCGGTGCTCCGGCTACGAACGGCATTGGGCGACAGTCAGATCGTCGCCACCGTGGTCAAGCGGGGGTACCGGCTCGCGGTCGACGACCAGTCGGGGGCCGCATGATCCCCATCATGGTGGCGCACGGCACCCGCCGGCCCGAGGGCGTTGTCATGGTCGGTGAACTCGCCGAGCGGGTCGGCGCGCTGCTGCGGCAGCCGGTGCGGGTGGCGTTCGTCGACGTGCTGGGCCCCAACCCCGCAGAGGTTCTTGCCGCCGAAGCCGGAAGCGGGCGCCCGGCAGTCATCGTGCCGGCCTTTCTGGCCCGCGGTTACCACGTCGGCGTCGACGTACCCACGCACGTCCTGGCCAGCGGGCACCCGGATGTCACGATGACGCCGGCCCTGGGACCGGACCGGCGCGTAGCTGCCGTGGTCGCCGCGCGACTGGCCGAATCGGGCTGGCGCACCGGCGACTCGGTGATCCTCGCGGCCGCCGGTTCATCGGACCCGATGGCGCGCGCCGACCTGGACCTGGCCGCGCAGATGCTGTCCGGGTTTCTCGGCACCCCGGTAGAGCTGGCGTTCGCCGCCACCGGCAGGCCCTCGGTACCCGACGCGGTGGCCGCCCTGCGCAGCCGGGGCGCGAACCGGGTGGTGATCGCCTCTTATCTGATGGCCGACGGGCTGTTTCAGCGCCGTCTGCATGACGCCGGTGCGGATCTGGTGACCGCACCACTGGGCACTCACCCTGGCCTCGCCCGGATCGTCGCCGACCGGTTCATCACCGCACTGACGCGGCTGCCGTTGCGGTCAGGGCTTTTTGGCGACCATCAGTAGCAGCGTCGCGCCTCACACCCAACCCGCTGGACCGTGAGGAGAAGTTCACGGGAGGGACACCGGGTGCAGTCTTCCGGTAACGAAAGATTTCTACGGTTTCCACATGCCTCGTTCACACCTCATCACCGATTGGGATCCCGAAGACACCGTGGCCTGGGCGGCCGGTAACAACAAGATCGCCCGGCGCAACCTGATCTGGTCGACCATCGCCGAACACATCGGCTTTTCGATCTGGTCAATCTGGTCGGTGATGGTGCTGTTCATGCCCGAATCGGTGTATGGCTTCAGCAGCGGTGACAAATTCCTCCTCGCGGCCACCGCTACCCTGGCCGGCGGCGGGCTGCGCATCCCGTACTCGATGGCGACCGCGACCTTTGGCGGCCGGAACTGGACGATCTTCTCTGCGCTGGTCCTGTTGATCCCAACGGTGGCGATAATGGGTCTGTTGGCCCACCCGGGTTTACCGCTGTGGCCATATCTGGTGTGCGCGGCGCTGACCGGTCTCGGTGGGGGCAATTTCGCCGCGTCGATGACCAACGTCAACGCTTTCTACCCGAACCGGCTCAAGGGCTGGGCGCTGGCGGTCAACGCCGGCGGAGGCAATCTCGGGGTGCCACTGATTCAGCTGGTCGGGTTGGCGGTGCTGGCAACCGCGGGCAATCGCCAGCCGTACTGGGTGTGCGCGATCTACCTGGTGCTCCTCGCAGTCACCGGGATCGGCGCAGCGCTGTTCATGGACAACCTCGACAATCACAAGGTCGACCTGAGCGCGATGCGCTCGATTCTTCCCGCGGTCGACACCTGGATCATCGCGCTGCTTTACATCGGTACATTCGGGTCGTTCATCGGGTACTCGTTCGCGTTCGGGCAGGTGCTTCAGATCAGTTTCGTGGGCAGTGGTCAAAGCCCCGCACAGGCCTCGTTGCACGCTGCTGAAATCGCCTTTCTAGGGCCACTATTGGGGTCGGTGGCGCGTATCGCCGGCGGCCGGATCGCCGACCGCATCGGCGGTGGCCGGGTCACCCTGGCCGCTTTTGGCGGGATGTTCGCAGCCGCGGGGCTGCTCGTCGCTGTCAGCGTCTTCGACGATCATCGCAGCGGCCCCACGACCAGCGCCACCATGGTGGGCTATGCCATCGGCTTCGTCGCATTGTTCATCGTCTCGGGGATCGGCAACGGTTCGGTGTACAAGATGATCCCGTCGGTGTTCGAGGCCCGTAGCCACAACCTCGGCCTCAGCGAGAGCGACCGCCGGCAGTGGTCACGGGCCATGTCGGGGGCGCTGATCGGTTTCGCCGGTGCCATCGGCGCTTTCGGCGGGGTGGGGATCAATCTGGCGCTGCGCCAGTCATATCTGTCCAGCGGCTCGGCGACGGCGGCATTCTGGATCTTCTTGGCGGGCTACGTCGGCGCTGCAGGGGTAACCTGGCTGAGGTATGTGCGCAGCCCGCTGCTGACCGCACAACCGGCCCAGGCCGCCTTGGCTCCGGCATAAGGCAGCCACCACCGCAACGGGGATGCTCATGAGCCGGCCAGACCACGCACCGCTGAGCGGCTATCGGGTTGCGGTGACGTCGGCGCGCCGCGCTGACGAACTCTGCACCCTGCTGCGACGTCATGGCGCCACCGTCTGTGCCGCACCGGCGATCGCGATGATCGACTTGACCGACGACATCCAACTGCAGCGCTGCACTGAGGAATTGATCGCCTACCCGCCCGACATCCTGATTGCGACGACGGCCATCGGCTTCCGCGGCTGGATCGCGGCCGCCGAGGGGTGGGGGCTCGCCGACGAGCTGATCGCGGCGTTGCGAGCCGCTCGCATCGTGGCCCGCGGGCCGAAAGCGGTCGGCGCATTGCGCGCAGCCGGGCTGCCCGAGGAGTGGTCGCCGGAATCCGAATCGTCGGCCGCGGTGCTCGACTATCTGGTGCAATCCGGTGTCACCGGCTGCCGGATAGCGGTCCAGTTGCACGGCACCACCAGCGGCTGGGACCCGGTTCCTGAGCTGCTCGACCAACTCCGTTGTGCGGGTGCCGATGTGCTGCCCATCCGGGTCTACCGGTGGCGCGCGGCCCGCCCGGGCGGCGAGTTCGACCAGCTGACCACCGAGATCGCTCAAGGACAATTCGATGCGGTCAGCTTCACCTCGGCCGCCGCCGTATTGGCGACGCTGACCCGCGCCACCGAACTCGGCCTCTCCGACGCGCTGCTCGCGGCATTGCGGTCGGACGTGCACGCGATGTGCGTTGGCCCGGTGACCGCCCGGCCGCTGACACTACTGGGAGTGCCCACCTCCTCGCCACGGCGAATGCGGCTGGGGGCGTTGGCTCGCCATATCGTGGACCAGCTGCCCCAGTTGCGCACCCACACCGTGTACGCCGCCGGCCACCGGATCGAGATCCGCAGCAGTTGCGTGGTTGTCGACGGGGTGGCCAAGTCGGTCTCACCCGCCGCGATGGCAACCCTGCGGGTGCTGGCAGAGCATCCCGGCCGAGTCGTGTCACGCGATGACCTGCTGGAGGCACTGCCGGGCAACGGGAGTAACACTCATGCGGTGGAAACCGCGGTGCTGCGCCTGCGATCCGCCTTGGGCGACAAGAACATTGTCGCCACCGTGGTGAAGCGTGGTTACCGGCTGGCAGTCGACCAGCCCGGCAACCCGGCCTAGGCCCGGTTGGCCTAGGCGACGGCCCGAACGGCGCTGACTCGGCCGATCTGCACGTAGCCGTCCACGATCCGGGTCGGGTACACCCGCACCGAGACGCGGGGGTCGTCCAGGCAGCTGCCGTCGTCGAAGGCGAACGCCTGCTTCTTCAGCGGCGAGATGACCGACATCCGGCCACCACGGTCGCCGACGATCCCCCGCGACAGCACCGCAGCGTGGAAGAACGGGTCGACATTGCACACCGCGTGCACCGAGCCGTCGTCGAGCCGGAAGAGCGCGGCCTGCTTGCCGTTGTCGAGCAGCACACCGACACCGAGGCCCGGGATCAGCTGGTCGTACCGGCAGGCGGTGGTCCATGCCTCAATGTTGTTGGCGGTGATCATGATTCCTCCTCAACACGCAGTACCGGGATGGGCAACGGGATCTTTCGGCCGTCGCGTTCGGTGAATGCGACGGTGGGGTCTTCGGCGTCGGGGGCGTTGACGAACGACACGAAGCGCGCCAGCTTCTCCGGATCGTCCAGCACGCCTTTCCATTCGTCGGTGTAGTTGTCCACGTGGCGAGCCATCGCGGCTTCGAACTCCGCGGCCAGCCCGAGGGAGTCCTCGCACACCACCTCGCGGACATGGTCGAGTCCGCCTTCAAGGGACTCGATCCACGGTGCCGTGCGCTGCAGCCGATCGGCAGTGCGGATGTAGAACATCAGGAACCGGTCGATGTAGCGGAACACGGTCTCGGTGTCGAGGTCACTGGCCAGCAGCTGAGCATGCTTGGGGCTCATGCCGCCGTTGCCTCCGACATAGAGATTCCAGCCGATCTCGGTGGCGATCACGCCGACGTCCTTGGCGCGCGCTTCGGCACACTCCCGGGCACAGCCCGACACGCCCATCTTGATCTTGTGCGGGGCGCGCAGGCCCCGGTAGCGCAGCTCCAGGTCGACGGCCATCTTCACCGAGTCCTGCTGTCCATAGCGGCACCAGTCACTGCCGACGCAGCTCTTCACGGTGCGCAGCGACTTGCCGTATGCCTGACCGGATTCCATGCCGGCATCGACCAACTTGCGCCAGATGTCGGGCAGCTGATCGACCCGAGCGCCGAACATGTCGATGCGCTGGCCACCGGTGATCTTGGTGTATAGCCCGAACTCCTGGGCGATCTGGCCGATCAGGATCAGGTGTTCGGGCTTGATCTCACCGCCGGGGACCCGCGGCACCACCGAGTAGCTGCCGTTGCGCTGAATGTTGGCCAGGAAGTGGTCATTGGAGTCCTGCAGCGCGGCCTGCTCGCCGTCCAAGATGTGCTCGGATCCCGTCGACGCCAGGATCGAGGCGACGGTGGGTTTGCAGATGTCGCAGCCGTGCCCGGTGCCGAACCGCTCCAGCAGCGCAGAGAACGTGCGGATCCCGGTGACCTGGATGATCTCGAACAGTTCGGCACGCGACTGCGCGAAGTGCTCGCACAGCGCCTTGGACTGCTCCACGCCTTCGGCGACCAGCAACTCTTTGAGCAACGGGATGCAGGAGCCGCACGACGTCCCGGCCTTGGTGCAGTCCTTCAGGGCCTGCACGTCGTGGCAGCCGTCGGCGATGGCATCGCAGAGCTGCGCCTTGGTGACGTTGTTGCAGGAGCAGATCTGCGCCGCCCCGGGCAGCGCGCTGATCCCCAACGCGGTCTTGCCGCCACCAGAGCCGGCCGGGGCGATCAGGTCCAGCGGATCGCCGGGCAGCTCGGCACCGACCATCGGGCGCAACACGCCGTAGGAGGACGCGTCGCCGACGAGGATCCCGCCGAGCAGGGTCTTGGCGTCATCGGAGAGCACCAGCTTGGCGTAGGTCCGCTTCACCGGGTCATTGACCACCACCGACAGCGAGTTCTCGCTGGCCCCCATCGCATCGCCGAAGCTGGCCACGTCGACGCCGAGCAGCTTGAGTTTGGTCGACATGTCGGCCTCACCGAACTCGGCGGCTCCCTCCAGCAGCCGGTCGGCGACCACCTCGGCGCTGGTGTAGCCGGGCCCGACCAGGCCGTAGCAGACACCTTCGATGGCGGCCACCTCGCCGATCGCATACACGTGGGGATCGCTGGTGCGGCATGACAGATCGGTCAGGACACCACCGCGTTCGGCGATCGCCAGGCCGGCCTCGCGAGCCAGCTCGTCACGTGGACGCACCCCGGCGGCGAAGATCACCAGCCCGGTCTCGATCGCGGTTCCGTCGGAGAGCCGCACCCGCAGGGTGGGCGAGCCGTATTGGTGGGTGAGCTGCTCGATCGACTCGGTGCCCACGCCCACGTGTACCGCGATACCCAGGTCGGAAATCATCCGGCCCAGCAGCACGCCGCCGGCATCGTCAAGCTGTTGCGGCATCAACCGCGGCGCCATCTCGACGATGTGGGGCTGAATCCCGGACCCGCGCAGCGCATTCGCGGCTTCCAGGCCGAGCAGCCCGCCGCCGATCACCACTCCGGTACGGACATGTCCGGCTTCCAACATGCACTCGATGTCGGCCCGGATGCCGTCCAGATCGTCCAGTGTGCGGTAGACATGGCACCCCGGCAGGTCATGGCCCGGAACCGGGGGGACGAACGCCCGAGACCCAGTGGCCAGCACCAGCCTGTCGTAGCCGTAGCGCTGCCCATCCGCCGCAGTCACCGACTTGCCGGCCAAGTCGAGGCCGGTGACCCGGGTACGCAGCATCAGTCGTACATGGTCGTCGTCGGCGTAGTCGTTGCCCGGAAGCGCCAGCCGGGAACGGTCCCACCCGTCGGTGTAGGAGGTCAGCCCGACTCGGTCGTAGGCGGGGTCGGACTCCTCGGCGAGCACCGTGATTCGCCAGCGTCCGCTGTCGGACCTGCTACGCAGCGCCTCCACGAAGCGGTGGCCCACCATGCCGTGGCCGACTACGACCAGTTCCCGGACGCGGTCGCCGGCGCGGGGGGTCTCAATCGGGGCCATGCGAATGACGGTAGAAACGCGATATTGCAGGAATATCGCCATGCGTTACAAGCATGTGACAGTGTGCTCACGCGCCTGTGAGGCCGTTCACCAGCAGGTCAGGGCTGTGTGGTTGTTCACCATCGGCGAACGCGGAACTTTAGCGGGGTCGACTCAAGTTCTACCCAGTGACGGGCCGGCGCCCGACCGGCACGCAGCAATCAACTCGAGGAGACATCGATGAGCACCCTGACCCTGTGGCAACACCCGTTCGACACCGACCGGTGGGTACGCGACTTCTTCGGCCCCGCCACCGCGAGCGCCTGGCGGACCCCGGCGAGCGGCTTCTTCCCCGCCGCCGAGATCACCAAGGACGGCGATGACGCGGTGGTCCGCCTGGAGCTCCCCGGCATCGACGTGGACAAGGACGTGACCGTCGAACTCGACGGCGGGCGCCTGGTAGTCCATGGCGAACGTCGCGACGAGTACGCCGGCACCGATCCGGCCGACGCCAAGCGCACGCTGCGCGAGGTGCGGTACGGCTCCTTCCGCCGCTCGTTCGCGGTCCCGGCACACATCACCGGTGACGCCATCACGGCGTCCTATGACGCCGGCGTGCTGACCGTCCGGGTGGCAGGCGTCTACGCCGGCACCGAGCCGCGACGGATCGCCATCACGAAGTAAGCCGAACCGGCGTAGCGGCCCCGAAAGGCCCGGAAAACCCCCGCACACAGTGTGTGTGGGGGTTTTCCATGCGCCGAACACGCCACCGACGCAACGTGATCTGTCTCACGTTCCGTTCTGGATGTGACTAGCATCGGGTGAACGTACTGTGATCCATAACACCCGAGGAGGCACCGGTGTCTAGCACTACCGAACTCGCCGAACTGCACACTTTGATTGGCGACCTGCGGCGCTGCGTGCTGGGGCTCAAGACCCGGTTCGGCGACATTCCCGGAATGCGCCGCATCGAAATGGACGCTGAGCGCATCCTCACCGACATCGAGCTCCTCGAGTCCGACGCCGGGGAACTCGACCTACAGCGCTGGGCCGCCGAACGCGCCCAGGACAAGATCACCATCCCCGACACCGATTACGACAACGAATTCTGGCGTGACGTCGACGACGAAGGCGTCGGCGGCCAGGGCAGGTACTGACACCGACCGGGTGCTGCTTGCACAAGGGCGCCCTCCGACGAACTCCAGCCGAAGGGAACCCCCGTAGATGAGCGCACCCGCCGTGAACCGTCCTGGCACCGGTGTCTTCTCGGCGACTCGCGCCCGCATCGCCAATCGAACGCTGCGTACCGACCGCTGGTGGCTGTCGCCGCTGCGGGTCAACCTCGGCCTGAACCTGTTCATCGTCTACGCGACCGTCCGGTCCTTCTGGGGCAGCGCCTACTGGGTTGACCAGTACCACTACCTGACGCCGTTCTACTCGCCGTGCATCAGCGCGTCCTGCGTGCCCGGCTCCAGTCACCTCGGCGTCTGGCTACCGGAGTTCCCCCGCTGGATTCCGTTGGGCGCATTGGTATTGCCGTTCCTGCTGTGCTTCCGGCTCACCTGCTACTACTACCGCAAGGCCTACTACCGGGCCTACTGGCAATCACCGACGGCGTGCGCGGTGCCCGAACCCCGCGCCCACTACACCGGTGAGACCCGGTTCCCGCTGATCATCCAGAACAGCCACCGCTATTTCTTCTACGCCGCCTTCGCCCTGGCCGCACTGAACACCTACGACGCCATCGTGGCGCTGCACTCCGACACCGGCCCGGGCGGCTTCGGGTTCGGGCTGGGCAACATCATCTTGTTGTTCAACGTGGCGATGCTGTGGGCCTACACCGGTGGCTGCCACTCCTGCCGGCACGTGTTCGGCGGACGCCTCAACCACTTCTCCAAGCACCCGGTCCGCTACTGGTTCTGGACGAAGATCAGCTGGTTCAACGGCCGGCACATGCAGTTCGCCTGGATCACCCTGGGCACGCTGGCCTTCACCGATCTCTATATCGCCCTGGTAGCGAGCGGGGTCATCACCGATTTCAGGTTCATCGGCTGAATCACAACGCCGACAGCCGCATTCACACGAAGGGTAAGCGAGAATTCATGGTTGAAGTCGAACGGCACTCCTACGACGTGGTCGTGATCGGTGCCGGCGGCGCGGGCCTGCGCGCGGTGATCGAAGCCCGTGAGCAGGGCCTGAGCGTAGCGGTGGTGTGCAAGTCGTTGTTCGGCAAGGCGCACACCGTGATGGCCGAAGGCGGCTGCGCTGCATCGATGGGCAACGCCAACGCAAAAGACAACTGGCAGGTGCACTTCCGCGACACCATGCGCGGCGGAAAGTTCCTCAACAACTGGCGGATGGCGGAGCTGCACGCCCGGGAGGCGCCCGAGCGGGTCTGGGAGCTGGAGACCTACGGCGCACTGTTCGACCGCACCAAAGACGGAAAGATCAGCCAGCGCAACTTCGGTGGCCACACCTACCCGCGGCTGGCGCACGTCGGTGACCGCACCGGCCTGGAGCTGATCCGCACCATGCAGCAGAAGGTGGTCTCGCTGCAGCAGGACGACCATGCGGAGTTCGGCGACTACGAGGCCAAGATCAAGATCTTCCACGAGTGCACCATCACCGAGTTGCTCAAAGACGGTGCCACCGGCGCTATCTCGGGCGCATTCGGCTACTGGCGTGAAAGCGGCAAGTTCATCATGTTCGAGGCGCCGGCGGTGGTGCTGGCCACCGGAGGCATCGGCAAGTCGTTCAAGGTGACCTCGAACTCCTGGGAGTACACCGGTGACGGGCACGCGTTGGCGCTGCGTGCCGGCGCGACGCTGATCAACATGGAGTTCGTCCAGTTCCACCCGACCGGGATGGTGTGGCCGCCCAGTGTGAAGGGAATTCTGGTCACCGAGGGCGTGCGCGGCGACGGCGGGGTGCTCAAGAACGCCGACGGAACCCGGTTCATGTTCAACTACATCCCGCCGGTGTTCAAAGGGCAGTACGCCGAGACCGAGCAAGAGGCCGACCAGTGGCTCAAAGACAACGACTCGGCTCGGCGCACACCTGACCTGCTGCCCCGCGACGAGGTGGCCCGCGCCATCAACTCCGAAGTCAAGGCCGGGCGTGGTTCGCCGCACGGCGGCGTGTTCCTGGACATCGCATCGCGACTGACGCCGGCGGAGATCAAGCGCCGGCTGCCCTCGATGTACCACCAGTTCATGCAGCTCGCCGAGGTCGACATCACCAAGGACGCCATGGAGGTCGGCCCCACCTGCCACTACGTGATGGGTGGCATCGAAGTCGACCCGGACACCGGCGCTTCGGTGGTCCCCGGGCTGTTCGCCGCCGGCGAGTGCTCCGGCGGGATGCACGGCTCCAACCGGCTGGGCGGCAACTCGTTGTCCGACCTGTTGGTCTTCGGCCGCCGCGCCGGCCTGGGCGCCGCGCAATACGTGCAGGGGCTGGACCGTCGGCCCACGGTGACACCGGCGGCCCTGGAGGCTGCGGCCGAGCTGGCACTGGCGCCGTTGGAGCGCGGGGGTGCCGGGGAGAACCCCTACACCCTGCACGCCGAGCTGCAACAGTCGATGAACGATCTGGTCGGCATCATCCGCAACGCCGGCGAGCTGGAGCAGGCCTTGTCGCGACTCGAGGAACTCAAGGCCCGGTTCGCCACCGTCGCCGTCGCCGGGGGCCGGCAATACAACCCGGGCTGGCACCTGGCCGTGGACCTGCGCAACATGCTGCTGGTCAGCGAGTGTGTGGCCAAGGCCGCGCTGCAACGCACCGAGAGCCGCGGCGGGCACACCCGTGACGACCACCCGGGCATGGACTCCAACTGGCGCAAGACCCTGCTGGTCTGCCGGGTCGCCGACGACAGTGCGGTCCCCGATATCACCATCACTCCCGAGACCCAGCCCGAGATGCGGGCGGACCTGTTGGAGCTGTTCGAGATCTCCGAGCTGGAGAAGTACTACACCGACGATGAGCTGGCGCAACACCCCGGACGGAGAGCGTAATGACATACAACGCCCAGCTGCGGGTCTGGCGTGGTGACCTCGACGGCGGCGAGCTACAGAACTTCGAGGTCGAGGTCAACGAGGGCGAGGTAGTGCTCGACGTCATCCACCGGTTGCAGGCGACCCAGACCCCGGACCTGGCAGTGCGCTGGAACTGCAAGGCCGGCAAATGCGGTTCGTGCTCGGCCGAGATCAACGGATTCCCCCGCCTGATGTGCATGACGCGGATGTCGATGTTCGACCCGGACCAGACCGTCACCGTGACACCGGTACGAACCTTTCCGGTGGTTCGCGACCTGGTCACCGATGTGTCGTTCAACTACGAGAAAGCTCGCGAGCTGCCGGCATTCAAGCCGCCGGAAGGCCTCAAGCCCGGCGAGTACCGGATGCAGCAGAAGGACGTGGAGCGCTCCCAGGAGTTCCGCAAGTGCATCGAATGCTTCCTGTGCCAGAACGTCTGCCATGTCATCCGCGATCACGAGGAGAACAAGCCCCGGTTCGCCGGGCCGCGGATGTTCATCCGGCTGGCGGAGCTGGACATGCACCCGCTGGACAGCGCCGACCGCCGCGACTTCGCCCAGGACGACGCCGGCCTCGGGTTGTGCAACATCACCAAGTGCTGCACCGAGGTGTGTCCGGAAAACATCACGATCACCGACAACGCCATCATCCCGATGAAGGAGCGGGTGGTCGGGAACCGCTATGACCCGGTCGTCTGGCTCGGGCGAAAGATCTTCCGCCGCAAGTCCGACTGACCCGTGAAAACGACCACGCTGGGACGAAGCGGGCTCGAAGTTTCGCGCCTGGCGCTGGGCACCTGGGAGTTCAGCGGGGCGTGGGGCAACGTCGACGAAGACAACGCGATCGCAATCGTGCGCCGGGCCCGCGAGCTGGGATTCAACTTCTTCGACACCGCCCACGAGTACGGATTCGGAACGGCCGAGCGCATTCTCGGCACCGCACTACGTCACGACCTCGACCACGCCCGCGACGAGGTGGTGATCGCCACCAAGGGTGGCTTACGCGAGACCGACGAGGGCCCGGTTCGCGATGCCCGGCCCGAATGGCTTCGCCACGATGTCGACACCAGTCTGTCCGCGCTGGGCATCGATCACATCGACCTCTACCAGGTGCACTGGCCCGACCCGGCCGTGCCGGCTGCCGAAACCGCCGGGGCGCTGGCCGAGTTGGTGGCGTCCGGCAAGATCCGCCACGTCGGGGTCTCCAACTACGACGCCGAACAGATCGCGGAGTTCTCGGCCACGCTGCCGGTGGAAACGGTCCAGCCCCCGTTCAATATGCTGCGCCGCGAGCTGCAGGACACCCTGTTTCCGTACTGCCGGGACAACAATATCGGCGTACTGGTCTACGGGGCGCTGGCACACGGCCTGCTGACCGGAACCATCAGCTCCGAAACCAGGCTCGCCGATGACGACTGGCGTGCGCTGAGCGGACTATTCAGCGGGGAGGGCTTCGCCCGCAACCTGAAAGTCGTTGCGGCGCTGCGGTCTATGGCCGGGGACCTAGGAGTCACTTTGAGCCAATTGGCTCTGGCCTGGACCTTGGCGCAGCCCGGCGTGCATGTGGCGATCGTCGGCGCCCAGCAAGCCGACTACCTGCAGGACAGCGCCGCCGCGGTCCACCTGGACCTGAGCCCCGATGACCTCGCGGCGATCGCCGAGATCCTGGCACCGTCAGCCCCCCTGCGCGGCCCCTACCCGGAGATGTGGAAGGAGTTCCGGGCCCCCTCCTAGGTGCCCACGAACGTCATCGGGTGGTGATGAATCCGGGTTCCGTTGTGTAGCCCGTTGAGCACTTCCATGTCGTCGTCGCTCAGTTCGAAGTCGAAGACGTCGAAGTTCTCGGCGATTCGGTGCGGCCGCGACGAGCGCGGCGTGACCACGTTGCCCAGCTGCAGACTCCACCGGATCAGCACCTGCGCCGGTGAGCGGTCATGCTTGGCCCCGATCGCCTTCACCGCCGGGTTGTCGATCACCCGCACGATGATGTGCCGCTCGCCGAAGCCCAGCGGGCTGTGCGCCTCGGTGACGATCCGGTGCTCGGCGTGGAACCGGCGCAGCTCCTCCTGATTGAACAGCGGATGCAGTTCGACTTGGTTGACCGCGGGGGCCACCGACGTTGCGTCGATGAGCTCGGTGAGGAGCTCCTCGGTGAAATTGCAGACGCCGATCGAGGAGACCAGGCCCTCTTCGCGGGCGTGGATCATGGCCTGCCAGCTGTCGAGGTACTTGCCGACTTCCGGAGCCGGCCAGTGGATCAGGTACATGTCCAGGTAGTCCAGACCGAGCCGGTCGATGCTCTCTTTGCAGGCGTCGAGGGCGCTCGCGTAACCCTGTCGCGACGTCCCCAGCTTGGTGGTGACGAACAACTCCGACCGCGGCACCCCGGACTTCTCAATGGCGCGGCCCACCACGGCCTCGTTGCCGTAGGAGGCGGCGGTGTCGATCAGCCGGCAGCCGTTCTCCAAGGCGGTCAGGATCGAGGCCTCGGTCTGCTCATCGGAGAGCTTGGCAACCCCCAGGCCGAGGACGGGCATCGCCGCCCGGTCGTTGAGGGTGATCTGGGGAATCGGGTTCGCAGCGACCCGGGTGCGGTTCTCAACTGCGTATGCAATCGTCATCTTTTCGACCTACACATTCTGTTACTTTGCCATCGCTAGTTACGTATCGTTCGATCTGGAATGCCGCTGGTCGCGGCCGAAACAAGGCGCGGACAGTCAGGATTTGGATAACCCGAGAGCTACCGGAGCCTCGTTGTTACGACGCTCCACCTCCTGGGTTTTGACAGCAGATGATGCGCTTATCCAGCGACTACCGCGCCAATGCGGTTCGGGACCCAGTGCGCATCGCACGGTCCGTTATACAGACGTGATCTGAGCGAGGTCAAGCTGTGATAGGTAATAAATGGCCGATTATCGTGAATCTCGTCACAAATAGAGCAGCGCTGCCGCTATTGCGGAATCGGCGTCAGACCGCCTTCGCGCTGCAGCGTCGCGATGAATTCGTCGGCGATGCCGGCGGCTGCGGCGATGATCACTTCCCCGCTGTCGATCGCCGGTCCCGGCAGCACCACCCGCGCACCGGCCTCGGCCGCGATCAGCGACCCGGCCGCGTAATCCCACGGCTTGATGCCGTGCTCGTAGTAGACGTCAAGTCGCCCGGCGGCCACCATGCACAGGTCCAACGCCGCCGACCCGATCCGGCGCACGTCGCGCACCGCCGGCAGCAGTCGTGCGAGCAACTCCGCCTGCGCCGCCCGCCGCCGCGGTGAATAGCCGAACCCGGTACCGAGCAGGGCCACGGACAACTCGGAGACGTCGGCGCAGCGCAGCGCAGCGGTGCCGGCCCGGTCTGTGACCTGGGCTCCCAGCCCCCGCCCCGCCGAGTAGATCCGGTCACCGACCACGTCCGCGACCGCGCCGGCCACTGAGGCCCCATCCATCTGTGCCGCTACCGACACGGCGTAGGCCGGCACGTCGTACATGAAGTTGACGGTGCCGTCAATCGGGTCGACCACCCAGGTGACGGCCCCGGGTGCCCGGCCGGAGACGTCGCCGGAGCCGCCGCCTTCCTCGCCCAGCACCGCATCACCGGGCCGCAGCTGAGTCAGCCGATCCCGGATGAAGCGCTCGGTCTCGGTGTCGACCACCGTGACCGGATCCGTCGGGCTGCTTTTCGTCTGGACCAGATCCCGAGTTGAGCCGGCCTGTGCACCGAAGACCTCGGCGCGGCGGCGCCGCACGAACTCGGCCGCCTCCGCCACCAGCGTCTCGGCCGTGGACCGTAGCTGCCCGGGATCACTCGATGTCGCCATCAGCCCATAGCAACACATCGGCGGGGGCTGTTGCATCCTCTGTGAAACCGCCGGCATCTGTCGCCGGGTCGGTATAGAATCGAACGTATGTTCGGTTCGTCAGAGTCTCGGCTGCCTGCGCCGGGGTCGGTGGCGGAGTTCAATGCGTGGTTTGTGCAGCGTCACCCGCCTACGACGCCGGAGTCGGCGGCATTGGTGGATCGCATTGCTGCCTCGGCGCGGGCGGAGAATCGGGCCGCGGCGGCACACCTGGTGGCGATCGGGGAGTTGTTCGCGCTGCGGTT
>NZ_LZJK01000034.1 GCF_001667945.1 Mycolicibacter sinensis
GGAGCCGATGACATGCCCGCCCTAACTGCCTAACCCATCGGATCACGCAGCACTACACCACTTCCCGGGACTTGACCAACGGCGTCTTGTCGTTCCACGACTACTGCTACGCGAACCTCGGTCCCCTGGGTTGCCTGCCAGACGTCACCGGAGTCATGAACAATGCTATTTCGTACGCGAAAGCGCATGATATCCCGGCGTTTATGAGCGAGTTCGGCTCCACCAGCAACCAGTCAACGCTTGCGGCTGCGTTGCCTCCCGCCAACCAGAACATGATCGGCTGGACGGCATGGGTCTATGGCGGCCCACAATCGGGTGTTGGCCTCGACGGCACCTCGCCCGACTTGGTCTATGACCCCACCCAGCCGCCGATCGGTGACAATGTCAATACCGCCAACCTGGAGACACTCGCCCAGCCCTATCCTCAGGTAGTTGCCGGGACACCGAACTCCTGGTCGTTCGACAACGGCGTCTTCCAGCTCAGCTACTCCACCGAGCACGCCGACGGCACAGGCGCGTTCGCCGCCGGCTCGCAGACCACTATCTCGGTGCCAACCGTCGAATTCCCGAGCGGGTATCAGGTGACCGTGACGGGCGGGGAGGTCATTTCGGCGCCGAACGCCCCGGCACTGATCATCGCCTCGAATGCCGGCGCCACCGATGTCAGCGTCACGGTGAGCCCGGCGGCCACGGGGTAAACCAAGGGATTCGGCCAATCGCGTTGGCGGACCTGGCTAATCGGTGAGCTGGTCGTGGGCAGTCTGCTGGTGCGCCGACCGCTCGAGGGCGATACCCGCGGCATGCGCTCCGGCTCGCCTTCCGCTGAAGATGCAGTCGGCAAGGGATAGCCCGCTGACGTAGCTGCTCGAGCAGATGCCGACCGCATTGCGGCCCGCCGAGTACAGCCCGGGAATCGTTCCGCCGTCACGATGTAGCAGTTCGCCGGTGCTCTCGTTGACGACGAGTCCGCCGAGGGTCAGCCCCGGGATCGGGTAGAACATCGACGCGTCGGCGGAAATGTTGATCGAGTAGAAGGGCCCGACTGTCAAAGGGCGGCACAGTTCCGCCGCCTTATGCGCAGGATCACCGTCGCCACGGCGGAGGCTGTCGTTGTAATCGTCTACCGTGCGGCGGAGGCCGGCGGCGTCGATGCCGTTGCGACGGGCCAGGTCTTCGATGGTGTCGGCCTTCTTGTGTCCAGTGGTGAAGAGATAGATCAGCTGGAGTCGCTGGAACAGCTGGGTCTGTTCGCGGACTTGCGCTTTGATCTTCCGCCAGGTGGGTGCGTCGTAGACGGCCCAGCCGGCTCCGTTGAATCGCCGCATCAGGACGTCGCCGTGGGTGGCGCCATAGAGGTCCTCGTTGGCGATCCGGCTTCCATCGGTCCCGACGGTTAGGCCTTCGAGGAAGGCGCTGGGCGGCGCCAAAAAGCGCCAGGCCGTGACGTTTTCCATTTTGTCGAGCATTCCGCCGGCGTCGAGGCCAAGAGCGATACCCGTGCCGTCGTCGCCTGGTGTGCCGAGCGGAGAGACCTTCATGAATCCGGGCGCATACTGCTTGACCCATTCCCGGTTGTAGATGAATCCGCCGGCGGCCAGAATGACGGTGCGGCCATACGCGGTGCGTTCGACTGCGGCATCTGACCAGAGGCGTTCTGCCCGGGACACGGCGCCCTCGACGAGGCCGGGCAGCCAGTTGCCGAGCTTTCCGGTGGCTCTGGTGAGTACAGAATGGCGGAGTACATGCGGATGCGACAGATCCATTGAACGGTAACGGACGCCGACGACGCGACCGTCTTCCATGAGGAGGCGATCTACTCGGGCCAGGGGGATGAAATCCACCCCTTTTGCTTTCGCTGATGCGCCTAGGCGTTCGTAGAGCACCTTGCCCGAACTCATGCGGGGGGCGAAAACGCGGTGGCCGCGCGGGGCGGGTGTCGCGTGCTGGACATACGGGTGGGCTTTCTCGTTTCCCGAATAGTAAAGATAGTGGCGGTCGGTCGGGTACGACGTCTTGTAGGCGGAGACTTCGCCGCCCCGAAACTCCACACCCTGGTGTCTGAGCCAAGCGATCATCGCCGGGCTTTGGTCGCAGAATCGGTCGAGCGTCTCCGCGGTGACGGCATCGCCGACTTCTTGCCGTAGGTATGCGCGCAGGTTCTCGACGGTGTCCCGGTAGCCGCCGGCGCGCTGTTCGGGTGTTCCGCCGCCCGCGTAGATGATTCCGCCGGAAAGAGCGGTTGCCCCTCCGCCGTACCCGCGGTCTAATGCGAGCACGCGCGCCCCGGCATCGGCGGCCTCGATAGCGGCGGAAACCCCCGCCGCTCCGTAGCCCACGACGATGACATCGTACTGATCCGCCGATTTCATGATGGTTCCTCGTCTTCGGACTGCTGCAGCGGCAGATCGCGCAGTGTGCGAATGGTCTGCCCGCCAAACCGGCGCGGGGCCATCAGTGGTTGTGGTCCGCGGCGGCAAGGCGCTGGCGCGGCGTCGGCGTCAGGCGTCGGTTGTCGCGCCGCATGCACGTGACACTAAGGACCATTCGCGACGCTACGCGGCCAGGCTCCCGACCACCGGGACGCTTCGTCTACCAGCGCCGCCTGGTTCGCGGCGTCACGGGTGCAGGTTCCACTGCCCGCAGTCCTGGGCCAGCACGTCGTTGACGTCGACCTCGATCCCGCCGACGATCGGGCCGGGCGTCGACGCGGTGCTCACGATGCGCTGGAACAGCACCGCCCCAGGAAATCGTTGCCCGCGCGACCAAGATCGGGTCTGCCAGGCCCAGCGGTGACCGGGGGTGCGGGAATTCCCGATGACCCCGTCGGCGGCGGCCCACTGACACACGTTGACCCCCCCGTAGACACCGGTCCGCTGGACTCCGATCACGGAGTTGATTCCCCGGAACCACTGCAGCGCAACATTATTCCACGTGTCACGGTTGATGTCGTCATCGACGCTGAAGAAGATCGGCGCGCTGCGGCCGCCACCGGCGGCGGTGTGCAGATTCCAGGCGGTCTGCGCATCGGAGACGCCGCCGGCGTAGCCGCGGGTGAAGTCCGACGGTGCCGTCCCGCCCGGCTTGCCGTACTGGTAGTTGCTGACGATCACCAGTCCGGCGGCGGTCAGTGACTCGGCATAGGGGCGGGTGATCGGTTTGGCGCCGAAGTTCGAGCCGGGACGTGACGTCGATACGTAGTTGATCACCCCGGCATGGCCGGCTGCCCGGATGTCCTGCGCCGGGATCTGGCGCATGGCGTAGTCGATCAGCGTGGGTGCGGCGGCGGAAGCCGGGGGTGTGTTGGCGACCGCGGATACAGCGCCGGCCCCGGTGAGCGCCGCGGCGGATGCGTACCGCAGCACATCACGTCGGGAAACCAGACGCGACGCGCGACTGGGCAGCGGATTGTCGGGCATCGCCCGATGTTAACAATGTGGCTACTGTTACCGATGGTGCCCACGCCGGGCGAGGTCCACAGATACGATGCGCCCGTGTCGACACGTACTCGATGGCAGGTCGTGGCCGGCTGGTGTCTCGTCGCGCTTTGGTTGGCGGCGACGATGATCGCGGCTTTAAGTGGCGGATCGGCGCTACAGGCTGGGGCCGAAGCCGGTTACGGTGCCTGCCTGGCAGTGTTCGTGGTGCTGCATACCCACACGCTGTACAAGCCCGCGGGCGTCATCGGCTACCTCACGATCGCCGTGGTCGTGGCGTTCGGCTTCGAGGCATGCAGTGTGGCGACCGGCTTCCCGTTCGGCTCCTACGTTCACCACCTGGAGGGGCCCCGGTTGCTCGGGGTGCCGTTCACGGTGGTGTTCGGTTGGGTGGTGCTGGCCTGGCTGGCGTGGGTGCTGGCCCGGGTGATCGTGGGGGAGTATCGCGACCGGCGCGTGTCCGTGGTCGTGACGCCCGTCGTGGCCACGCTCATCCTCGGCGGGTATGACCTGGTGATCGATCCGATCGCCGCGTACGCGCGGGGGCTGTACTCCTATGGGTCGCCAAGTGGCGCTCTCGGTGTCCCGTTGAGTAACTATTTCGGCTGGGTGTTCACCGGATGGGTGCTGTTCCAGCTGTTTTCGTTGCTGGAACGGCGGTGGCGGCGGGAGCCCGTTGCCTCGCCCCGATCGACACTGCTGATGCCGGTCGTCATCTGGTTCGGACTCGCCCTGCAGGTCAACCTGGAGATGCTGCGCGCAGGTGATGCCACCGCGACGCTGCAAGGCGGCCGGGTCGTTCCGGTATCCGATATCTATGCGACCTGTTCTGCCGCTGCATGGTTCACGATGGGCCTGGTGGTGGCGATCAGCGTGGCGCGGCTGTATGCCGCCACCCCGGCACCGCAGACCCGCCTTACGTTGCCGGTGACGCCGTAACGGTGACATTGACGGTAGTGGCTCCCGCGTCGGAGGCGATGACCAGTTCCGGTGCATTGGCATCGGAGACGACGTGGCCGCCCACGACGCTCACCTGATACCCGTCGGGGAATTGGAGCTTCGGGAGCGCGATCTCGGTGCGAGAGCCGGCGGCATCCGGACGGACTACCAACGCAAGACTGAAAGGCAGATTCCGGTTTCGTAATCACTCCGGTCAGCCCTGCTGCGTAGAGTTACGCGTCATCGATCGGTGACCGGGGCCTGCCACAGGCCGACGAGGGCGTCGACGAGGCCGCCGGCAGCGCCGGGCCAGTCCGACCGTGGGCCTTCGCTCCCCTCGGCGAAGCCGCGCTCGATCTCCGCGCAGGTGTACATGAGCATGGTGCGCATCATGATGTTGCGTTCGGCGCGAACATGTTTGGCGAGATCGGGAACGCCCCGGCCGATGCGGTCGACGACGTGGCGCAGCGACTCTGATTCCAGGGCGTTCTGGGTGACCACCCGCCGATAGGTGGGGTCGGTCATCACCTGGGCGGCGAAACGGGCGTACCAGGTCGGCCGCGGCAGCGACGCCAGGTGATCGGTCAGTGGCTGCACCAGGCAGCCCACCCAGTCGCGCAGCTCCGCGGACTCGCCGGTGGCGGCCACCCGGGCGGTGCGCAGCGCTTCGATGTGCCCGGCATGGCTGTCGTCGATGGCGCGTACCAGGTCCTTCTTGGTGCCGAAGTGATAGGCCACGGCGGCATTGTTGCCCTGACCGGCAGCCTCGACGATCTGCCGGTGCGTCACCGCCTCCACCCCGTGCTCGGCGATCAACCGCTCGGCCGCGGCCAACAGCGCCCCCCGCGTGCCGACGGCGCGGGTGGAACGCGGGCTGCGGATGGACGTCGGCATGGCGTAAGTCAACAGCCCGCCCTTGACCTAAGTCAAACGTTTGACTTAAATGAGCGAGACCGCCGGTTCGCCGAGTCGGCAGACCGTCGAGGAGGGCCACAATGCCCGAGGCCACCATCCAGCCTGACTTCACCGGCCCGCTGCGCGCTACCGGCAGTCGGCTGGAAACCGCCACGCTCGGTGCACTCGACGAGCTGCAACAAGTCTTGACGCTGCAGCCGGCCGGCGCCGACCGGTTCCGCGCGGGCAGCGAGGTCTCCCGATTCGGCCGCATCTTCGGCGGCCAGCTCGTCGCCCAGGCGATGTCGGCGGCCTCGGCCACGGTCAGCGAGCTGTGCCCGCATTCCATCCACGTGTCGTTCGTGCGTCCGGGCGACTCGGCCGCGCCGCTGGACATCGTCGTCGACCACACCCGCGACGGCCGTTCGATGTCGGTGCGCCAGGTCGTCGTCGAACAAGACGGCAACGCGCTCGTGACGGCGACGGTGTCCTTCGACACGCATTCCGAGCGTGCCGATGCCGTCACCGCAGCGGAGGGCGCGACGGCGCCGGAATCGCTGCCGCTGCTGCAGCACTGGGCGCAGCTCGCCCCGGCTGGCCTGGCCGCCCCGGGAAGTACCTGGATTGACACCCCACCTCCGCTGGAGATGCGCATCGGCGAACCACCCATCTTCCTCGGTGGCAAACAAGCCCCCGGACCGCGAGTCCACTGGATGCGGCTGCCGCGCAGGATCGACGGTGGCCCGCCGACACATGCGGCGTTGCTTGCCTACGCCAGCGACTATCTGCTGGTGGATATGGCTTTGCGCTCCCACCCGCGACCTGTCAGTTATGCCAGCCACCGGGGACTGACCCTCGACCACACCGTCTGGTTGCACCGCCCGGTGCGCTTCGACCGCTGGCATAGCTACACCCAGCAGACCGTTGCTGTCGGCGGCCACCGCGCCCTGGTGCAGGGAACCATCGTCGACATCGACGGTCGGCACGTGGCCAGCACCGCTCAGGAGGTGCTCGTTCGGCCGATGAGCGGACCGCGTGGCACGGGTCCGGAGCAACCCGCATGAAGGCTCCGTTGTTTGAACACCATTGGCCCAAAGGGGAGTTCCAGCTATTCCAACTCGGCTTTGTGGTGCCAGAGCTCCTCAGCGCTGCCGGCCGCTGGGCGCAGGTCTTCGGCGTCGGCCCGTTTCACATCATGCCGCGGGTGCAGAGCACCTGCCGCTACCGCGGCACCGACGCCGCTATCGACGTCCAGATCGGTGTGGCACAGGCCGGACCCGTACAGGTCGAGCTGATCCAGGACCACACTTACGGCGGCTCGGTGTTCGCCGAGATGGCGACCCGGCACGGCAGTCGCCCGTTCGGCTTCCACCAGGTCTCCACGCTCACCCGCGACTACGACGCCAAAGTCGCCGGCTACCTCGCCCAGAACTACGAACTGGCCTGCGAGCTGACCAACGTCGGGCAACGCGTGGCATTCATCGACACCTTCGCCGAATTCGGATTCTTCACCGAGATCGTCGAAGACAATCCCAGTTTCCGCAACCACGTCACCACGATCGCGCACACCTGCCAAACCTGGGACGGCACCGACCCGATCCGGATCCTGAGCCGCAACGGTTACCACCTACCCGACGAACCGATCCTACGAAAGGACGAAAACCAATGACCAGCACTATGATCCCGGTCTTCAACCCCTCAACCGAGGAGCAGATCGCCGAGGTCCCCGACTCCGATCAGGCAGCCGTCGACGCGGCGGTCGCCCGGGCTCGGGAGAGCTTCGAATCCGGCGTGTGGCGCAAGCTGCCCGCTGCGCGTCGCGCCGAGATCATGTTCCGCGCCGCGGAGATCATCAAAGAACGCACCGCCGAACTCGCCGAAATCGAGTCCCGCGACAACGGAATGACCGCGATGGGGGCGAGCCAGATCATCAAGGTCTCCCAGGAGATGCTGACCTACTACGCCGGCTGGGTCGGCAAGATCCACGGCGAGTCCAGCAACCTGGTCTCCGACGGCCTGCTCGGCAATTTCGAGACCTACCACGCCTTCACCCAGCTCGAGCCGGTCGGCGTCGTCGGGTTGATCATCCCGTGGAACGGGCCGTTCTTCGTCGCAATGCTCAAGGTGGCCCCGGCGCTAGCGGCCGGCTGCAGCTGCGTGCTCAAGCCCGCCGAGGAAACCCCGTTGACCGCACTCAAACTCGAGGAGATCTTCCGCGAGGCGGGTCTTCCCGACGGTGTGCTCAATGTGGTGACCGGTTACGGCGAAACCACCGGTGCCGCACTGACCGCCCACCCGGACGTCGACAAGATCTCGTTCACCGGGTCCACTGAGGTGGGACGGCTGATCGTCAAGGCGGCCGCCGGTAACCTCAAGCGCCTCACCCTGGAACTCGGCGGCAAGTCGCCGCTGATCATGTTCGACGACGCCAATCTCGACAAGGCCATCATGATGGCCGGGATGGGGCTGCTGGCCGGCTCGGGCCAGAACTGTTCCTGCACTTCGCGGATCTACGTTCAGCGCGGCATCTATGACCAGGTCGTCGAAGGCCTGGCGAACTTCGCCAAGATGCTGCCGATGGGCGGCAGCGACGACCCCAATTCGGTGCTCGGGCCGCTGATCAGCGAGAAACAGCGTCAACGCGTAGCAGGCATCGTCACCGACGGGGTGGCCGCCGGAGCGCAGGTGATCACCGGCGGCAAGCCGATGGATCGGCGCGGCTACTTCTACGAGGCCACGATCATCACCAACACCACGCCCGATATGCGGCTGATCCGCGAGGAGATCTTCGGGCCGGTCGGATCGGTGATTCCCTTCGACGAGGAAGAGGAGGCGATCGCCGCCGCCAACGACACCGAATACGGGCTGGCCGGCGCCATCTGGACCGAGAACCTCAGCCGCGCCCACCGCGTCGCGAACGAGCTTCGCGGCGGCCAGATCTGGGTGAACTGCGCACTGGCCGCCGACCCGTCCATGCCGATCTGCGGGCACAAGCAATCCGGTTGGGGCGGTGAGCGGGGCCGCAAGGGCCTGGAGGCCTACTTCAACACCAAGTCGGTCTACATCAGCCTGTGACCCCCTTGATGGCGAACCCGCCCGGAGGTGGCTTGTGGTCCTGCAGAAAGACGCCGCGACCCTCGATGGCCGAGTAGCCGTCGTCACCGGCGGCGGCTCCGGCATCGGCCGGGGCATCGCCGAGACGTTCGCCGAATTCGGTGCCCAAGTGGTGATCTGGGAAAAGGATCCCGCGACCGCGCACAGCGCGGCCGCCGCCGTCGGCGGTCTGGCCTGCGTGGTCGATGTCCGCGATCCCGATCAGGTGGATGCGGCCTTGACCGGGACCGTCGCGCAGGTGGGCCTGCCGACGGTTCTGGTCAACAACGCCGGCGGGGTGTTCGCGTCCGCGTTGCTGGAGACCGCGCCGAAGGGCTGGGACACCTTGATCCGCTCCAACCTCACCCACGTCCTGCTTTGCACGCAGCGCGTCGCGCAGGCACTGGTGCAGCGGGGTGTGCCGGGCAGCATCATCAACATCGCCAGCATCGAGGGCACCCGCGCCGCTCCTGGCTACGCGGCCTACGCAGCGGCGAAGGCAGGTGTCATCAACCTCACCAAGACGGCGGCGCTGGAGTTAGCCCCGCACGGTATCCGGGTCAACTGTCTGGCCCCCGACCTCACGCTCACCGAAGGTATCGAGCGCGTCGGCTCGCCCGAGATGCTGGCCAACGCGCGCTACATGATGCCGATGGGCCGTCCCGGCCACGTTGACGAGATGGCCGGAGCCGCGCTGTTTCTGGCCGGCGATCTGAGCTCCTACGTGACCGGCCAGACGCTGCACGTCGACGGCGGTACGCACGCGGCCGGTGGGTGGTATCACCATCCGGGCAGCGGTGACTACATTCTCGGGCCGCCCCGGCCGAACCTGGAGAGCTGAAAGGGACACGCATGCGCTTCGCGTTCACCTATCCGATCATCACGCATCCCTGCGACCCGCAACTGGTATCCCCGCAAGGAGTCACCGCCGTGGCGCAGGCCGCCGAAGGCGCTGGATTCGACGCGATGGGCTTTACCGACCACCCGGCGCCGACACAACGATGGCTCGACGCCGGCGGCCACGACAGCCTTGACCCCTTCGTGGCCATGGGATTCGCCGCAGCGCACACCCGGACGCTGCGGTTCGTCCCCAACGTCGTCGTCCTTCCGTACCGCAACCCGTTCGTGGTGGCGAAGTCCGGGGCGACGCTGGACCTGCTCTCCGGTGGACGGTTCACGCTGGCTGTCGGTGTCGGCTACCTCAAGGGTGAATTCGCCGCTCTCGGAGTTGATTTCGATGAGCGCGCCGAGCTGGTCGAGGAGAGCCTGGACGTCATTCGAGCCATCTGGACCGGAGATGACGTGTCGTTCGAGGGCAGGCACTTCCGGGCCAGGGGAATCACCGCGCATCCGCGCCCGATCAGCAGGCCGCATCCGCCGATCTGGATCGGCGGAAACACCGGCAACGCCCGGCAACGCGTCGCCACCCGGGGGGACGGCTGGGTCCCGTTCGCCGCGCCGCCGGGCCTGGCCAGCACGGCCCGCACCGCCGCCATGGATTCCCTCGACGCATTGACCGCAGGTATCGAGGATTTGCGGCGGCGCTGTGATGAGGCGGGCCGGGACTGGTCGGCCATCGACATCTGCTTCTCCAACCTGGCCGGCGGCCGCCTCGGCTACCACGACTTCGACGCGAGCGCCTACCTGGACGGTCTGGGTCATCTCGCTGAGGTGGGCGTCACCTGGGTACAGGTCGCCGTCCCCGGCGACAGCTTCACGCACGCGATCGAGGCGATAGAGCACTTCGGTGACGCGGTGATCACGAAGGCCCCGTAAGGGGCGCCCTGGCGGCGCTAATGTGACGGGGTGACCGTGCCGGAGATCGTCCGCAGTGTGCCGCTGGCCGAGGAGATCCTCGAGTCGCACCGCCACCGCGCCGGCGGCGACGACATCGGCTGGGACGCATACAAAGCGCACGTGTACCGGATCTTCAATTTCGCCCGCGCGCTGGCGCCGGAGCACCCCGACCGGGACGACAAGCTGGCAATCGCCGCAGCATTTCACGATCTGGCCGCGTTCGACACGATCGACTATCTGGTGCCGTCGATCGAGGCGCAGGACGTGTGGCTGCAGCAGACCGGCCGCGAGGCGTGGTCGGACGAATTGGCGCTCATCGTCGCCCAGCATCACCGGCTCGCCGGTTACGGTCCATCCCGTCCGTACGCACCGCTGGTCGAGGCGGTGCGCCGCGCCGACCTCGTCGACGTGAGCCAGGGCCTCATCAGATTCGGCCTTCCGCGGTCTTACGTCGCCGAGGTGCGCGGCGCCTTCGACGCCAGCGTCTTCTTCACCCGGGTGATCCCATCGGGGATCGTGCGTGCAGTCCGCCGGTTCCAGCAGCCCGGGTTCTTGCGCCCGGGCAACGCCCTGATCCGCTCGGGCCACGCCGGACGTTGACGGCGGCTACCCTTCCCCTTGTGACGCGATCGGTCTCCCGGCGCGAAGCCCTGCGCTATGCCACGCTGCTCGTACCGGCGCTGGCCGTCCCCGGTGTCCTCGGGGCGATGGCCGGCGCCCCCACGGCCGCCGCCGACGGACTGCAGCTCATCGACTTCGCCGACCGGTTGGTGCAGCCCGAACAGATCAGAGCGGCGGGCTTTGCCGGGGCACTGGTCTACGTCTCGGAGTTGCGGCCGGGCGCCACATTCGATTTCAAGCCCGTCACCCGTGACTATGCAGATCGCCTGCGCGCCGCCGGTTTACAGGTTGTCAGCTGTTACCAGTTCGGTAAGCCAGGATGGGCGAACTCCCCGTCGGACTTCACCCGCGGCTACGACGGGGGAGTGGCCGACGCCCGCACAGCGCTGCGGCTGCACAGTGCGGCCGGTGGCCCGGACTCGGCCCCGATCTTCTTCAGCGTCGACGAAGACATCGACGCCAAGACCTGGAAAGGCCTCGCGCTCCACTGGTTCCGTGGCATCAACTCGGTGCTCGGTGACGAGCGCACCGGAATCTATGGCGGTGCCCGCCAGCTGGGCTGGGCGATCGCCGACGGCGTCGTCGGGCACTCGACCAGCCCCGGTTACCGCTGGGCGTGGCAGACCAAGGCGTGGTCCGGCGGCGAACGCGAACCGGCGGCTGTGCTGTTCCAGCGGGAAGTGGTCACCGCAACCGACCCGGGTTTCATGATCGACGACATCCACGTCGACGTCGACGACGTCTTGGCGGCCGATTTCGGGCAGTGGGATCTAACCCGGTGACGGACGGCTCCCTGGCGGGGCACGGAGATGCCTAGCCCACCACGACCGGGCGCGGCATGACGGTGAGCTTGACGCCGTAGCGCGGCAGCCCGAAACCGGAGCCGCCGTTGCGCCCGCCGCCGCCCGGCGGTATCGGCGGAGGCATGGCGGTCATGGACCTGCTCTCCGGGGCGACGCTCCAGCCGCTGGCCGATCCGGTGCTGGCAGCCGCCGCCGGGACCGCCGTTGCCCAGCTCGGGGGCGTGGACAGCGATCCGACCAGGGTGGCACGGCCCACTCCGGCCGACACATTTGCGCTTGCGCCGCCGGCAGCACGCCCGGCGACGTCGAGGCCGCTGGTGGCTGACGACGCCAGCGACATGGCTGGCGCGGCGCCGAGGCCGCCGCGGGACAGGGCGGCCGTGCCGCCGTCCATACCTCGGGCGAGAAAACCGAGTGTCGCCAAACCGGAAAACCCTTCGATGTTGCCACCGGGGTCGAAGATCCCGGTCGCGGCGATCGTGTTCCACAGCTGAGCATTGATATTCAGCCCGGATCCGTCGTCGCTGCCCCAGGTATCTCCGAACAGGCCATCGAAAAACTTCGTCCAGTCCCAATCGGGTGACGAGGGCGACGTGCCCTCTGCCGGCGACGCCATGCTCCGCAATGCGCTCGGCACGTGGGAGTGCGCATTGGCGGCGTCGGCAGGGACGCCGCCGGAACTGCCCTGCTCTTCCGGCCTGGTGGTCTCCGGTGCGACAGTGAACGGGACCAGTTTCGCGGCGGCCGCGGAAGCGGCGGCATAGCCGTACATCGCAACGGCGTCCTGGGCCCACATCTGGCCGTAGCGCGCTTCGGTCGCTGCAATAGCAGGCGTGTTCTGTCCGAGGGCATTGGTCTTGACCAATGCCGCCAACATCACTCGATTGGTCGCGATCTCCGCCGGTGGCACCGTCATGGCGTAGGCCGACAAATAGGCGTCGGCCGCTGAATTCGCCTGTGCCGCGGTTTGCTCAGCCTGGTCGGCAGTGAGACTCATCCACGTCATGTAAGGCTCGGCTGCCGCCAGCATCGCCGACGCAGACGGACCCCACCACCCCTGGCTCACCAGACTTGCCACCGACCACTCGAAAGATATTGCCGCCGACCGAAGTTCAGCGGCAAGCTGGTTCCAGGCTGCCGCTGCGGTCAGCATCGGCCCGGCTCCCGGCCCGGCGTACATCCGCGCCGAATTGATCTCCGGTGGAAACGATCCGTAATCCATCGCTAAACAACCTTTCAGTAGACCGAAATGACGTTGGCGGCGTCAGTCGCCGCATACGAGTGCGCGCTCATCTGCAGCGTGTCCACGAACCTCTCGTACACCTCCGCGGCACGCTTGCTGATCGCTTGATACATCTGCGCGTGGATGGCGAATTGAGCGGCGGTCAGCGCCGAGACTTCATCTGCTGCCGCTGGAACCAGACCGGTAGTCGGCGCCGCGACTGCGGCGCTCTGTGCGGCCACAGCGGCGCCGATGCCACGCAGATCGGCCGCTGTCGCGGTCAGTTCTTCGGGCAGGGCGGATACAAAAGACATCGAAACTCCTTTGGACATGGCGAATTACGCCGATTCGGCAGGCAAACTCGCGCGCTGAAACCGCGCTGGACGGTGCGGTCGGACAGCGCGGGTACGGTACGGCGTAAACCGATTCAGAGGGTGAAGGCGGCGCCGGGAACGGATTCGAACGAAGTGGTCGTCGAACTCGGATAAGGACTATCGCTCGGACTCAATGTCGCTCTCACCTCCTCACGGCCAGGGCACACGGGGATGCCGTTGCGGCGTGCACAGCGGGGCGAGTCGTGCCGGCAGAAGAGCCGGCCGGCACCCCTCTCGTCAGAGCTTCGGCACTGCACGGCGTATCCGGTCAGAAGCCGGAAGCCACTTGGGCTCAACCCTTAAGCCGGGAAGAGCTGTCCTGACCCTGGGCGTCTCTCGACGTTGGAGGTCAGTGGCCTGTATCCGCACAGACGCCTCACCTAGCGAGGTGCGTTCGCGGCCATGGTGGCAGCAACGGTGCACAGAGTCAACTCGAGCGGCACGCCTCAGGCGTGTCGTTCGTCGCGCCCGATACCGATAGCAGGCCGAGAGGTACTGGCGCGCTACAGCTTTCGTAGCGACCCGGCATGAAACGACCGATGCCAAACCCAGACCTGTGCAATGGCTGCCGAAATATGCTGCGCATCAACCCGGTTCGCCGGAGAGGGAGGCCCGCCGAGCTGCGGCGTCGTGGAAAGTGCGTAGAACTTGCTGTGCGCACTGTGCCAACACGCTATGCGCTCCTAACGCCGCCTTCGGGCGTCTCACCCCAGGGCGCCAACAGCAGCTCACACGCGCGGCGCATGTCGCACTCGGCCTGGGCGGGCGTGGTCGCGCCCATCACGGCCCACGACAGGATGCCGTAGGCACATTGTTCGACCAGCAGAGCGATCTGCGCGTCCTGCGGCGACGGCTCAGTGATCGCAGCGACCGACAAAATGTTCTCCCGCAGGTTGAAGTCGCCGGTCGTGCTGGATTCAGCCCGCCGGGCGTTGACCGAGGCGATCATCGCTCGTGCCAGAAGGGGCCGGGCCAGCATGCTGCGGCAGATCCCGACCATAAGTTCGGCGACATCGGCTGCGGCACGTCCGGTGACCGCATGCGGGGCCCGCACCGCTCGGGTGTAGTGCTCCAGCAGTGCGGCGAACAGATGGTGTTTGGTCGGGTAGTAGCGGTAGACGGTGGTGATCGAGACCGCGGATTGATCCGCGACGTCCTGCATCCGGACGGCTTCCAGCCCATCGCGGGCGCCGAGTCGGGCCGCGGTGGCCAGGATCCGGTCGCAGCGTTGGCGTTGCGCGGGCGTCCTGGGGGTCGCGGGCTCGCGATCACTCGGGGGGCGGGGCATCGGAGGTCTGGCCAGGCTTGCGCTGCAGCAGTTTCTGCATCCACCGGTGGGAGCCCAGCACGGCTTCGGCCCGATCCGGGCCGGCGTGCAGTGCCGGGTTGTCGGCGTGGTCGGAGACGACGTGCACCGGCCCACGGGCCAGCTGGGTGAGGCCTTCGCGAGCCACATCGGCCGGATCGGACACGCGCAGTCCCGGCACGTCGAAATTGAGCCCGACCCGTTGCATGGCCGGTGTCTTGGTGACGCCGAGCACGAGTTCGAGAACGTGCACGTTGTAGTCTCGCAGTTCCAGCCATAGGCCCTCGGCAAAGATCCGGGTGAATGCCTTCACCCCGCCGTACACGGTGTGCCGCGCCGAACCCAGATAGCCGGTGAGGGAGCCGATCAACATCACGCCGCCACGGCGGCGAGCACGCATTGGGCCGGCGAAGTGATGGATCAGCGCCAGTGGCGTCGTCACGTTCAGATCGATCACCTGCTGGAAGGCCGCCAGGTCACCATCGAGGAACTCCGCGCTGTGGGTATTGGCCCCGGCGTTGTAGACCAACAGCCCAACCTCGAGACCCGTTGTGGCCGCGACGATCTTCTCGAGACTGTCCGGCCGCGACAGATCCAGGGCCAGTTCGCGGACCTGCACGCCGAGTTCGCGACAGCGATCAGCGGTGTCGCGCAGCGGCTTCGGCTTGCGGGCGATCAGAACCAGGTGGATCCCCGCCCGGGCCAGCAGGAACGCGAACTCCGCACCGACGCCTTCGGAGCCCCCGGCGATCACCGCCCACGGCCCGTACTGCCGCGCCCACGCCTGATCGGAACCGCTGGACAACACCTACCTCCATAACTAAAATTCATTCCAGTTTCGGACGAGGCTACCTCAGCCACACGGCGCAAGGAAAGTGCATGACGCCATTGCGGTACGACGTTTACCGGGCTCGCTGATGCGCGTCGGCCTATTCACGCCGGTGGTGATCCAGGTGCCCGGCACAGCATCCGACTGGGAAGCCGGCGGCGGGATCGACGACATCGCCGAGATCGCCGCGACCGCGGACGACCTCGGCTTTGCCTACCTCACGTGTTCCGAACATGTCGCGGTGCCGGTCGAGGTGGCGGCCGTCCGCGGCGGGACATACTGGGATCCGTTGGCCACCCTGGCGTTTCTCGCCGCGCGCACCACGCGGATCAGGCTGGTGACCTCGGTGGTGGTGCTGGGCTATCACCATCCGCTGGAGATCGCCAAGCGCTACGGGACCCTCGACCGGATCAGCGGCGGCCGGCTCACGCTCGGCGTGGGTGTGGGTTCGCTGCGCGAGGAGTTCGATCTGCTTGGCTGCGCGTGGGACGATCGCGGCGCGCGCGCCGACGACGCGATGAAGGCCCTGCGTGGGTGCTTGTCGATCAGTCGGCCAGCCTATGACGGACCCTATTACCGCTATGACGGGCTGATCGTGGAGCCCTGCGCGGTGCAACCGCGGGTGCCGATCTGGGTGGGTGGGCGTACGAGGCGCTCGCTTCGGCGCGCCGTGGAATTAGGTGACGGCTGGACACCGTTCGGCCTGACCACGGCCGAGGTGGCGAAACTGCTGGACTCCGTCGACCTTCCGGACGGCTTCACCGTCGTGCTGGCGACACCGCCGCTCGACCCGATCGGTGCCCCGCAGCACGCGAGCGAACAGATCGACCGGCTGGCCGAAGCCGGCGCCACCGACGTCAGCTGTGTGATCTCGGCAGGGTCTTCGGCGCATTTCTGCGAGCAGCTGGCGGCTCTGGCGCAGCTCACCAAGCTCGCGGGAACGGAGCGCCGATGAATGAGCAACGGCTCGCCGAACTGGAACGCCGGCTGCAACGGATCGAGGACGAACGCGCGATCGAACGGTTGATCGCCAGCTACGGCCCATTGGTGGATGCCGGCGACTCCGAAGCTGCCGCCGCACTCTGGTGTGACGACGGGGTGTATGACGTCGAGGACTGGCTCATGCAGGGCCGCAACGACATCGAGGCGATGGTGCGCTCGTCGGGGCATCAGGATCTGATCAACCGCGGCTGCGTACACTTCCTCGGCCCCGCCGTGGTCACCGTCCACGGCGACGACGCGGTCGCGGTCTGCGCGTCGACCCTGCTGGTGAAGCGGGAAACCGGATACCAGGTGGCGCGCGGGGGCGCCAACTACTTCCACCTGCGGCGGGAAACCGAAACCGGGCAGTGGCAGATCGTCAAGCGGGTCACCCGACGCCTCGACGGCACCGCGGATGGCCGTGCCCTCTTGGTGGACGGAGTTATGGGACGGATTCGAGAAACTCCCGCACCAGGCGAGTGAACTCGTCGGGCCGGTCGTAGGTGACGATGTGCCCGGCGCCGGCGATGGTGACGAGGCGCGAATTCGGTGCAGCGGCATGGGCCGTCGCCAGTTCCGCTATCCCGACCAGTGGATCCTCGGCGCCGCGGACCCACAGGGTCGGCACCGACAGCCGCGGCAGCTCGGGCAGCAGGTTCAGCCGCATCGCGGTCGGGCCGTAGGCCGCGATCTGCCAGTCATCCAGTGCCTTCTCGCCGTACCGGTGCTTGGCACGGGCCTCGCGCACCGCGGCGGCGATGATCGCGTCGAAATCCGGAGTATGCTCTCCGGCAACCAGATTGGCGATCATGGACCGGCGGATGGCGGAGGGGGAGCGGGCCAGGTACCAGGTGGCGGCGCGCAGCAGCCCGGGTGTGCGCATGGCCAGCCAGGTCAGGAACTGCGCCGGGCGCTTGGCGCCGAGCCCGCCGGGGCCGACCGCCACCACAGCGCTCACCCGCTCCGGGTGCTCCAGGGCGAAGCCGGTGGCGATACCGGCCCCCAGCGACAGCCCGACGAGCGCCGCCTGCGGCAGCTCGAGCGTATCGAGCAGGTCGGCGAGAAAGCGGCGGAAGAAGGCGTCATCGAGCACACCGTGCCATGGCCGGCTGGCCCCATGGCGGGGCAGATCGATCAGGTGAACCCGGTAATCGGCTGCCAGCGCCGGCGCGACGCGGCGCCACACCCCCTGCGCGGTGTCGAGCATCGCCCCATGCAGCAGAAGCACCGGCAGTCCGGATTCACCGCCGCGGTAGCACCGCACCGGCCCACCGCAGACGGTGAGGTCGGCATGGTTGTCGAACGGGTCGCTCACGGCCGGCCCCGTAGACTCACGGCCCGGCGCAGCATCCGGACATACACCGGCCATGAGCTGCGGGGCCCGCGACAGCCCAGGTTTACAGCGGCCTTGTCCAAGGCGTCCTCGACGAGCGCGTCGTGCAGCCAGCGCCAGATCACCGGCCAGCTCACCCGGGTCGAGCCCACGGTGTCCGCGACGAGGCGGTGGCGCAGTTCGTAGCCGCCGGACACCGGTCGAACCTCCCACTCGTGATAGCCGTCAAGCCCGGCGGGTTTGGTGAAGGCGAACCGGATCCGCCGAGCGGGCTCGTATTCGGTGACGCCGTAACGGATCGGTCCGTGCCCGCCCGTCGCACCGACACCCAACGGCCGGTCCAACCGCAGCGCCGGCCAGTTCTCCCGTGGCCATAGGCGGTCGTCGTCACCGGCGAGGCTGTCTATCAACGTGCCCACCTGCTCGAGGCTATCGGCGGCGAACACCCGGCTGTGCACATTGTCGATTCGCATCCCACCCTCCAATCTAGAGACTCGTCGCTAATTGATTAGAGAGTACTCTCTACTTCATGCCGATGCCAGGGAAGTTCACCGCCGACGATTTCGTCGACGCGGCCATCCGGCTGATCCTGGAGGGCGGGCCGGGCGCCGCCACCGCCAGTGCGGTCGCCCAGGTGGTCGGAGCGCCCAGCGGCTCGGTGTACCACCGGTTTCCGACGCGCCGCGATCTGCTCGCCGCGGCCTGGCTGACACCCGTGCGCCGCTTCCAAGAGGACTTCCTGCCGTTGCTCGCGGCCGACGGCGACCCGGTCGCGATCGGCATTGCGGCCGCGAGCCACGTGCTGCGCTGGAGCGCCGACCACCACGAAGCAGCCGCCCTGCTGGCCCGCTACAGCCGCTCCGATTTCGTCAGCGCCGACTGCTCGGCCGCCGTGCTGACCGAGGCCGATGCCTTGGACCGGCGCGCCGCCGAAGCGCTGGACCGCTTCCTGGCCCGGTTCCCGGCCGCCGACCGCGACCGGGTGCTTTTGGCCGTCATCGACGCGCCCCTGGCCCTGGTGCGCCGCAGCTTCGCGGCCGGCGGCCCCGATGACGACGCTGTGGAATTGGCTGCCGACGTGGCCCGCAGATTGTTGGCTAGCGGAAGCGCACGTGCAACGTCGCCAGGCCGAAGATCTTCTTCTCAGCGGACTTCGCGCCGACCAGGATGACACCGCTGCGGGTCTCCGGATCCAGCGACTTGATCTTGCCGCTGAACTCGATGTCGGCGCCCTCTTTGGCCGACACGACGGCCGGCGCCGACAGCCGCACCGCATAGCGGGTGACTGCCCCCGGGTCACCGGTCCAGGCGGAGGCGAAGCCGGCGCCCAAGCCCATGGTGAGCATGCCGTGGGCGATTACGTCGGGCAGCCCGGCCAGCTTGGCGATCTCCTCATCCCAGTGGATCGGGTTGGCGTCACCGGCCACGCCGGCGTAGTTCACCAGATCCCCGCGGGACAGCCGGGTGTGGCGTACCGGAAGCACGTCGCCCACCTTCACCTCGTCGAAGGACGGGGTCGCAGGGGTCCGGGTCAGACCGCCCTGGGAGACCCGGATCTCGCCCTCGGGACGCACCGTCTTCACATAGGCGGCGTCGGATTCGCCGATGTTCATGATGTTGACGTCGTGCATCATCGCGTTGTGCACGGCCGTCTTGATGGCCGGATCGATGTCCTCGGCGGTCACCCCGACAACGGTGGTGTGCAGGGTGTGCACCCGCTCGCCGGCGGCGTCGGTGAAGGTGTTGGTCACGGTGATCAGGTCGCGGCCGGCGATCCGGCGCACCGACGTCAGCTCGACATCGATCTTGAGTTCGTCGCCGGCGACGATCGGCCGATGCTGCTCGAAGACCTCCTCGGTCTGCATGTAGGTGTCGTAGCCAACGACCACCGACTCGAACATCTCGCGGTTGCAGCTCATGCCCGGGGTCGAGGTGAACGTCAACGGCGTCACCACGTCGGAATAGCCCAACTCAGCAGCGGCGGCGACGTCCCAGTGCGAGGGGTGGTAGTCCTGTACCGCGCGGGCGTACTCGCGTACCTTCTCCCGGCCGACCAGGTAGGTGCCGTCCATCTGGTAGTAGTGGCCGACCCGTGCTTCCATCGCCGATGTCTCTGCTGCAGTCATGAATGGACTCAACCGTTCTGTCGGCTTGTTTGCTGAGGCTGACCAGAGCACCCTAGCGCGCCACCGCAGCACCAGCGATGTCGAGGCGCCGACACCGAGCCCCGCCGGGCAGGTGATGAGTCGCCACCACCACGGTGCGCTCCGCGCCGAACAGGCCCGGGGACTGCAGCACGGCGCGCAGCAGGTCGTCCGCGTCGGCGGCGTCGAGATGCTCGGTCGGTTCGTCGAGCAACACGATCCGGGCGGGGGACAGCATGGCCCGGGCCAGCAACAACCGCCGGCGCTGACCCGCCGACAGGTCGTGGGCCCCGCCGGGCAAGACGGTGGCCAAACCGTCCGGCAGCCCCGCCAGCCACCTGCCGAGGCCGACCCGGTCGAGCGCGGCGACCAGTTCGTCGTCGTGGCAGTCGCCACGCACCACCAGAAGATTGTCCCGGACGGTGGTGGCGAACAGATGCGCGTCCTCGGCGAAGAAGCCGACAGCCGCCCGTAACCGGTCCTCGGGGAGTTCCTGCAGCGCGGTACCGTCCAGGTCCACTTGCCCGCCCCGCGGTGCCAGCAGGCCGGCCACGGTCATCAGCAGGGTGGTCTTGCCGGCCCCGCTCGGCCCGGTGATCGCCAATCGGTCACCGGGGGCCAGATCCAGCCGCACCCGCACCGCGTGGTCCTCGCGGTGCCCGCAGCGCACATCGGCGCGCAGCCGGCGGCCGGCGACCGGGTGGGGGTGCGCCGCAACGGGCGCCTGCTCCGGCGGTGCCACCTCGATCAGTCGCCGCGCCGCGATCCGCGAACGAGTCAGCTGGATCGCGGCGGCCGGTAAGGCGGTGGTGGCCTCAAACGCCGACAGCGGCAACAACATCAGGATCGCCACCGTGGTGGGTGCCACGGTGCCCGCGAGCCCGATCCCGGCCACCAGGGCCCCCAGCACGCTGACCCCGATGGCGGCGGTGGGCATCGCGGCCGCGACCGCGGCCGGACGGGCGGCGGCGTCCACGGCCGCAGCCCAGGAGCGCTGCCGGCGCTGCGATTCGGCGATGACGGCGGGCAGGCGCCCGGCGATGCGCAGCTCGGGCGCGTGGCCAAGCGCCAACATCGACGCGACGTCACGCTCGGCAAGGTGCTGGCGGGCCACGTCTTCTTGTGCGGCGGCGGCCCGCGCCGACAACCACGGCGCCACCACCCCGGCGATCAGCAGGCACCCGGCCAGCACGGCGGCGGCTGCCGGCGAGATCACCGCGATCGCCACGGTGGCGACCACGCTCAACACGGCCGCGACGCCGATCGGCAGCAGGGCGCGCACCAGAACATCGGCCACCGCATCGACGTCGGCGCCCACCCGCGCGACCAGCTCGCCGCTGTGCCACCGGGCCGCGGCCTCCACCGGCCCGCGGGCCAGGCGCCGATAGATCTGTGCGCGGGCCGTTCCTGCCGCACGCAGGGCAGCGTCGTGGCCGGCCAGCCGCTCGCAGTAGTGCAGGACCCCCCGGGAGATCGCCAGCGCCCGCACCGCCACCACGGCGACCGTCAGATCCAGCACCGGCGGCATCTGCCACGCGCGGGTGATCAGCCAGGCCGACACCCCGGCCAACGCCAGGGCGCTGCACAGCGACAGCACGCCGAGCGCACCGGCCAGCACCAGCCGGGGCAGCCGCGGCCGCAGCAGCCCGAAGGCGGTGCAGAGCGGATCAGAGCGGCGCATCGCCGACCCCTGCCTGACGGCGCACCGTGATGATCCGGTCGCCGATCGCCAGAACCGGTGCGCGGTGCCCGACGACCACGACCGTCGACCCGGTGCGGGCGCGCTGCACCAGGGCCGTCAGCACCCGCTGTTCGGTGGCGGCGTCCAGGTGGGCGGTCGGTTCGTCGAGCAACAGCACGGGCGCCGCCGACCCCAATGCTCGCGCCAGACCCAACCGCTGCCGCTGCCCCAACGACAACCCGACGCCGCCGCGGCCCAAGCCGGTGTGCAGGCCGTCGGGCAGTTGCGCCAGGACCGCATCGAATCCGGCTGCGGCGCAGGCGTCCTCGGCATCGACGAGTTCGCCGAACAACGCCAGGTTATCGGCGACGCTGCCCGGGATCAGGGCGGGACGCTGCGGCAGCCAGGACAACTGGCGCCACCACGCCGGGGGGTCGAGGTCGGCGATGTCGACACCGGCCACCGTGATACGTCCCGCGGTGGGCGTGGCCAGTCCGGCGATCGCCGCCACTGTGGTGCTCTTGCCCGCGCCGTTGGCTCCGGTTAGCACCGTGACACGGCCGGGCTGGATCTCCGCGGTCAGGTCGGCGGGCGCAACGCCGTCGCGGCCCGCCACGCTGAGCTGCTCAAGGCGGATCTGCGCGCCGCGTGCCGTCACGACCCGGCGCCCGGGCGTGCGCCGGTCCGGTTCGGTGATCAACGCGAATGCCTGCTCCGCGGCGGCCCGCCCGTCCTGGGCGGCGTGAAACTCCACCCCGATGCGGCGCAGCGGCCAGTACACGTCGGGCACCAACAGCAATACCGTCAATCCGGCGGTCAGGCTCATCTCCCCGAACACCAGCCGCAGCCCGATGCTCACGGCCACCACCGCCACGCCGAGGGTGGCCAGCAGTTCCAGTACCAGCGCCGACAGGAAGGCGATGCGCAAGGTGGCCATCGCCGATCGGCGGTGAGCGGCGGACAGTTCGGCGATGCGGTGCTCCGGGCCGGCGGCGCGGCCGAGCGCCCGCAGGGTGGGGATGCCGGCGATCAGATCCAGCAGCCGGGCCTGCAGCGTCGTCATGGCCGCCAGGGCCGCCGCCGACCGGTCCGCGGTGGCCAGGCCGATCAGCACCATGAACGCCGGGATCAGCGGCAAGGTGATCGCCACCAGCAGGGTGGCTTTGCGGTCGTAGCAGGCGATCACCACCACGGTGGCCGGGGTAAGGACCGCAGCCAGCACCAGCGCGGGCAGGTAGGCGGTGAAGTAGGGACGCAGACCGTCCAGGCCTCGGGTGACCACCGCTGCCGCCGCGTCGCGGTCGGCGGCGAGCCGGTTGGGGGAGCGCGCGGTGACCGCGGCGAGCACCTGCCCGCTCAGGTCGGCGATCACCGCGCTGGCCCCACGCTGGCCCAGCCGCGCCTGGGCCCACTGCGCCACGGTGCGCACCGTCCACACCCCCAGCAGCACCGCCAGCAACGGCGCCCAGCGCCCGACGCTGCGGGTGGACGGATCCGTGATCACATGAGACACAATGTGCGCCAACAGGATCGCCGATCCGATCGCACAGACCGAAATCAGTGCACCCCAGCTCACCGTGGCGGCCAGGAAGCGGCGCACCTGCGTTGAGGCCCGCCACAGACGCGGGTCCAGCGGGGCCCGCGAACCCCGGGTAGTCAGGACGGCTGCCTCGCCAACCCGATGGACGGCGGGATCTGTTCGGCCGAGATCCGTTGGCGGAACACCCAATACGTCCAGCCTTGATACACCATGGCCAGCGGGGCGAAGATCACCGCCGCCCAGGTCATGATCTTCAGCGTGTAGGGAGTCGACGACGCGTTGTAGATCGTCAGGCTCCACTGCGGATCCAGGGTGGAGGGCACCAGCGCCGGGTACAGCGAGCCGAACAGCAGGATCACCACTGCAGCCACTACCAGCGCGGTGCAGGTGAACGCCCAGCCGTCCGACACCCGGCGCCACACCAGCAGCACCGCCGCCAGCTGGGCGATGAGGGCGAACGCCAGCACCAGCGAGGTCCATCGGGTGCCGTGCGCCAGCTGGGTCCACACCCCGAAGGCGGCGACCAGTGCGGTCACCGGCAGCGCCAACCAGACCGCGAAGCGGTGCGCATCGTCGCGGATGGCGCCGGCAGTCTTCAGCGCGGTGAACACCGCGCCGTAGAACAGGAACAACCCACCGGTGGCCAGCCCGCCCAGCAGCGTGTAGGCGTTGATCACGTCGCCGACCGTCAACCGGACGTGATGGTCGGCATCGACCGGCAGGCCCTGGACCAGGGCCGCGAACGCCACTCCCCACAGAATCGCGGGAAGCCAGGATCCGGCGGCGATCCCGCGATCCGCCCACGCCCGCCAACTCGGGTCGTCGATCTTGCCGCGCCACTCGATCGCCACGACGCGCACGATCATGCCGAGCAGGATCGCCAGCAGGGGCAGGTACAGCGTCGAGAACACGGTGGCATACCAGCCCGGGAAGGCGGCGAACATCGCTCCGCCGGCGGTGATCAACCAGACCTCGTTGCCATCCCAGACCGGGCCGATGGTGTTCAGTGCCGCACGGCGGTGCGCCTCGGGGTCACCGGATCTATGCGGTGGTCCGACCCGGCCGAATGGTGCCATCAGCATCCCCACCCCGAAGTCGAAGCCCTCCAGGATGAAGAAACCGAGGAACAGGAAAGCGACCAGCACAAACCACACCTGTTGCAGTCCCACTCCGGTGACCTCCTTGCAAGTCAGTAGGCGAACGACAGCGGCGCCACCTCGTCGTCGGCGGGCGGCGCCGGCGGCGCGGGTTCGGCGTCGTGCTCCTGCGGTCCCTCGACGACGTAGCGCTTGATCAACCAGAACCAGATCACCGCAAGCACCGCATAGACCAGCGTGAACAACACCAGGGAGGTGACGACTACGCCGACGGAGTTGCCCGAGACCCCCTCGGCCACCGTGAGACGCACATTCTGATCGCCGGTCGGATTGGGGACCACGACCCAGGGCTGGCGGCCCATCTCGGTGAACACCCAGCCGGCGCTGTTGGCCAGGAACGGGGTGGGGATGCTCAAGAGCGCAAACCAGGCGAGCCAGCGTTGATTCGGGATCTGGCCGCGGCGAGTCAACCACAACGCGACCATCGCGAAGGCCACCGGTACCAGCAGCAGGCCGATCATCGCGCGGAACGACCAATAGGTGACGAACAGGTTCGGCCGGTAGTCGCCCGCGCCGAACTGCTGTTCGTAGCGCTGCTGGATATCGCGGACACCCTCGAGCCGAACGTCGCTGAACCGGCCCTCGGCCAGGAACGGCAGCACGTAGGGCACCTCGACCACTCGCGTGAGGTGGTCGCAGTTGTTCTGCCGGCCGACGGTCAGGATCGAGAAATGCGGATCGGTGGCGGTGTCGCACAACGATTCCGCCGAGGCCATCTTCATCGGCTGCTGGACGAACATCAGCTTGCCCTGGATGTCGCCGGTGAAGAACAGCCCGACTGCCGCGACTAGCGCGACCCAACACCCCAGGATGGTTGCTGGGCGATACATACTGGCCGCGTCGACGCCGGCGGCGTGCGGGCCGCCGCCGCCCGCGGCGACACCCGCTCGCGACCGCACCATCCACCAGGCGCAGACCGCGGCGACGAACGTCCCCGCGGTCAGGAACGCGCCCGCGACCGCGTGCGACAACGCGGCCTGGGCGGTGTTGTTGGTGAACAGCGCCATGATGCTGTCCAACTCGGCACGCTTGGTCTCCGGATTGAAATGCGCCCCGACCGGGTGCTGCATGAACGAATTGGCGGCGATGATGAAGAACGCCGAAGCGTTGGTGGCGATGGCGACGACCCAGATGCACAACAGGTGCACCACTCGCGGCAACCGGTCCCAGCCGAAGATCCACAGGCCGATGAAGGTGGATTCGAAGAAGAAGGCGGCCAGGCCCTCCATGGCCAGCGGTGCGCCGAATACGTCGCCGACGAACCGCGAGTATTCGCTCCAGTTCATCCCGAACTGGAATTCCTGGACGATCCCGGTGGCGACGCCGAGCGCGAAGTTGATCAAGAACAGCTTGCCGAAGAACTTGGTGAGCCGGTACCAGGCGACGTTGTCGGTGAGCGTCCACACCGTCTGCATCACCGCCACCAGCGGCGCCAAACCGATGGTCAGCGGCACGAAGATGAAGTGGTAGACGGTGGTGATCCCGAATTGCCACCGCGATACGTCGACGACGTCCATGGGCGATCTCCCGGAGCTGCAGAGCAGGTGCTACGACAGAGTGTAGTAGTAATGCCGAGCCGGCACTAGTTTGTTATGGAGCCAGTAGGATCCGGGCCGGTGATGCGCGATGAGACACCCGAAGAAGGAGTCGAACCCATGAGCGATATCGAAACCTCGGCCGCGGCCGCCGGAGCGGCGATGGAGCAGGCCGTCGCGGTGTTCATGCTCCACCCGGAGACCTTCGCCGACAGCATCGCCGCCGGGTACCAGAATCCGCTGGCCGGCTACGTTGCCGGACGCGCCGGAGTACTGGGCGAGACCACCGGGGCCACCGTCGGCGCGGTGTTCGCGGTGTTCGAACCGACCGCGCTGAGCGCGATGTGGGACGACGGCGTCGCGGTGCGCGGCGCGGCTGGTGCGGCGCAACAGTATTGGGCCCAAACGGCTGAATTCGGCCGCAAGTACCTCGCCGATGCCCAGGGGCTGGACCGGATCACCGCACTGGGGGAGAAGGTCGTCGCCGCGACGCCGATCGCCGGGCTGCCGCTGTTCGCCGGCTGGCGCGCCATGCCGCTGGCCGACGACGCTGCCGCGCGGGCGCTGCAGGTGATGTTCATCCTGCGTGAACTGCGGGCCGGCGTGCACTTCAACGCGCTTGCGATCTCCGGCATCACCCCGATCGAGGCGCACATGCTCAACAAGGGACCGCAGTACGCCGCGATGTTCGGCTGGCCCGAACCGTTCCCGGACGGCGCGGACAAGAAGGACCGCTACGACCAGATCGAACAGGCGACCAACCGGCGTATGGCGGAGCTGTTCGCAGCCGCCCTGACCGCGACCGAAGCCGAGGAGCTGGCCCGGTTGAGCACCGACGCGCTGGCGTCGTTGCAGGCCGCCGTTCCGGGCTGAGCTAGCCCGCAGTCTCGTCGGCGAGAGCGGCGCTGAGCCGGCGGGTCGCGGCGTGCAGCTGCGTTCCCAGCCGGGTGACTGCCGCGCCGCTCAGCGGGTCGGCGCTGGGAACCAGGCTCAACATCAGCGCGATACGGGATCCCGGCCCCAGGATGGGCGAGTCGATGTGGCTGACCTTGTAGCTGCGGTCGGGAGCGAGGCTGGCCGGGAACCAATCCTCGGTGTGGATCAGTTCGTCGGTCAACGCCTGCGCCAGCTGGCTCAGGCGGGTGGAACGCACCTCGGCGCTGCGCACGATCAGCGCCAATTCCTGCAGGCGTAGGTCGGGCAGGATGTGCAGCCCGACCGCGTAGCCACGTTGTTCGGCGGCGGCCAGCGCCTGGCGGTAGCGGTGGCGTACGTCCGCGGGCAGCGCGGCCAGCCACCGCTCCCGCGCACCCGGGCCCGACCAGGCCACGATCGACGCCCCGTAGGGCGGGCGGTGCGGAAACTGGGTGCCGATGGGCATCGGGTGACCGCCGCCCTGGGGGCTGCGGACCTGATCGACGACGGTGGAGTAGTCGTCGCTCACCGAGAAGGCGACGCAGTGCGCACCGGTGGTCGCCGACAGCTCGGACATCGCCGAGCGGGCCAGCACCAGGGCCGGGTAGCGGCCGGACGCCTCGCGGCCGAGCCGGACCAGAGCGGGGCCGAGGTGGTAGGTCTTGCGAACCGGGTCGCGTAGCAGCCACCCGGCCCGCAGTAGTTCGGCCAGCATCGAGTGGCAGCTGGCCTTGTGGACGCTCAAATGGCGCGATATCTCGGCCAGCGTCATGCCCTCGTTCCTCAGATCCGCCAGGTGGTCGAACAGGTTCACGACCCGCTCGGTCTGCGGGGAGGGACGCGGCGCCATGGGACAACCGTAGCCCGGCAGTCGCATAGTGCGACTCCTTGCGGTGGTATACGCGACCATGTGACGATGGCCACAATGATGGACCTTCGGGGCAAGGTAGCGGTCGTAACCGGTGGAGCCGGCGGCATCGGCCGGGCGATGGGCAGGCGCTTCGGCCAGGAAGGCATGAGCGTGGTGCTCGCCGATGTCCTCGCCCAACCGCTGGAAGAGGCGACCCGGGTCCTGACCGACGAGGGCATTGCGGCCGTCGGGGTGGTCACCGACGTCACCGACTACTCCTCGGTCGAGTCGCTGGCCAAGGAGGCGTTGGCACGCTTTGGTGCCGTCCATGTGGTGTGCAACAACGCCGGCACCGGAGCGGTCTCCGAGGGCTACCTGTGGGAGCACGACCTGGCCGATTGGCGCTGGGGAATCGACGTCAACGTGCTGGGCGTCATCCACGGCATCAAGGCTTTCGTGCCGATCCTGCTCGAGCAGGGCGAGGGGCACGTCGTCAACACCTGCTCGGGCAACGGTGGGTTCGCGCCGATCGCCCGCGGGGCCATGGGCGGGCCGGCCACCGCCGTCTACCCGATGACCAAGGCGGCGGTGCTCTGCCTGACCGAAAGCCTCTACAGCCACCTGGAGATGACCGGGACACGGGTACGGGCGCATGTCCTGTTCCCGGGCGGGTTTTTGAACACCGGCATCTGGGAGTCGTGGCGGCACCGCCCGCAGCGCTACGCCGCCACCCAGCAACGGCGCACCCCCGAGGCGACCCTGGCAGCGGTGGTGGCCCGCTTCGAGGCCGCCGGCGCACATGTCGAGTTCACCCCGCTCGAGACCGTCGCCGATCAGGTCGTGGACGGAATACAAGCGGACCGCTTCTGGATGATGGGCCCGCCCACCGCCTCGGATCAGGTCGTGGCCAGCAAGGCGGCGTCGATTCTCGCGCGCGGCGAGCCCGACTACTTGGTTGACGTCCTGGGCCGGCACGCCCAGAACGCGACGGAGGAAGGAGAAAAGCGTTGAGCGCCACTGCAGTACGCTACGGCCCTCGTCCACCCGAGGAGCGGGTCGACCACGAGATCGACGCCACCACCGCGCCGATTGCCACCGAGGCGGTGACCATCACCTATCTCACCGATCCGGAGATCGTCGCGGCCGTGCTGCCCAAACCGCTGGCACCGGCCGCCGAACCGCTGGTGCGCATCCAGGTCCAGCGGGTGCGGCTGACGGGCAGAGCGCCGTTCGGGTCGGCGGTGTTCTCGGTGACCGCCCGGCACGGCGACACCGAGGGCGACTATCCGCTGTTCATGCCCCAGTCCACCGAACAATCGGTCACCGGCGGACGCGAAACCTTCGGCGAGCCCAAGAAACTGGCCCACATCGAGGTCGAGCGCGACGGCGACCGCGTCACCGCGGGTGTGGACCGGCTGGGCCACCAGCTGATCCGGGTGAGCGGCCGGGTGACCGGTCCGGGACAGTTGCCTCCCGACCAGGTGAACACCGAGTTCTACTTCAAGTTCCTGCGTGCCCCCGACGGCGGCGGCATCACCGACCCGCACCTGGTCTACGGCGAATACCACCGGCACTACGAGTTAATGGAGACGATCGAGGGTACGTGCGAGTTAGGAGACTCCCCGCTGGATCCGGTGGCCGACATCGTGATCCGCGAGCTCCGGTCGATCACCTGGTGTCGCCGCCGCACTATCCAGGTGGGGCGGATCGTGGAGCGGGTTCCGGCCGAATGGCTGCTGCCCTACGTGCATCAGCGCTACGACGATGTGGCCCTGCTGGCCGCCCCCAGCCCCGAGTCGGCGCGGGCATAAGCGCATGGACCGCTACACCGTCATCTCGGCCGACTGTCACGCCGGTGCCGACCTGCTCGACTATCGCCAGTACCTGGATCCGGGCTACCGCGACGAATTCGACGGCTGGGCCAAGGAATACGTCAACCCGTTCGGCGACCTCACCGAGCCGGAGGCTGAGCGCAACTGGAACAGTGAGCGACGCAACGCCGACCTGGACACCGAAGGCATTGCCGGCGAAGTCATCTACCCCAACACCGTCCCGCCGTTTTTTCCCCAGGGGAGCCTGGCCGCTCCACCGCCAGAGACCGCCCGCGAACTCGAACTGCGCTGGGCCGGCTTGCGTGCGCACAATCGCTGGCTGGCAGACTTCTGCGCCCTATCGCCTGAGCGGCGCGCCGGGGTCGGCCAGATCCTGCTCGGCGACCTTGACCAAGCCGTCGCCGAAATAGCGCAGATCGCCAAACTCGGATTGCGCGGCGGTGTGCTGCTGCCTGGGGTCGCCCCGGGCACCGGCATCCCCCCGCTCTACGCCGAGCACTGGGCACCGTTGTGGGCTGCCTGCGACGAAGCGGGGGTGGTGGTCAACCACCACGGTGGCAACGCCGGACCATCCCCGATCGACGGGTGGGGCAGCTCGTTCGCCGTCTGGGTGTATGAGACCCATTGGTGGGCGCATCGGGCGTTGTGGCACCTGGTCTTCAGCGGTGTCCTGGATCGTCATCCAGACCTCACCGTGGTCTTCACCGAGCAGGGCGCCGGGTGGATACCGGCGACACTCGACTCGCTCGACGTCGCGGCTGCCCGCTATGCGCGACCGAGCTCGGCGATCGCCCGCTTCGCCGGGCCCACCGCCGGCTCCCTGAGCCGCCAACCCAGCGAGTACTGGTTCCGGCAGTGCTACGTCGGCGCCAGCTTCATGCGCCCCATCGAGTGCGCGCAGCGGCACGCCATCGGCGTCGAGAAGATCATGTGGGGTAGCGACTACCCGCACTACGAGGGAACCGCGCCCTATACCCGGGAAGCGTTGCGCTACACCTTCGCCGGCGTCCCGCCGGCCGAAGTGGCGGCCATGGTGGGCGGCAATGCAGCGGCTGTCTACCGCTTCGACCTGGCGGCTCTGGCGCCGTTGACGGCCCGCATCGGCCCGACCGTGGCCGAGGTCGCCGAGCCGCTGGCCGAGGTGCCCGCCGATGCGAGCAGCACCGTGTTCGAGCCCGACCCCATCCGCACCTGGTAGCGAAAGGCTAACTGTGAAACCGTATCTGATCATCTCCGCCGACACTCACGCCGAACTCCCGACCGAGCGATACCGCGAGTACGTCGACCTCGAATACGCCGAGGACTTCGAGGCGTACCTGGCCGAGAAGACCGCCGCGGCCAAGGCCGGTGGATTCATCGACGAGGAATTCGCCCACGAGTGGTTCTCCGAGCACGGTGACGGAATCGCCGGCGGATGGGATGTCGCCCTGCGGGACCGGGAACTCGACGGTGACGGAGTGGTCGGCGAGGTCATCTTCCCCGACGCCGATGCGGTGACCGGAGTTGCCGGGGCTCCGTTCGGGGCGGGCCTGGGCCAGTCGGGAGACCTCGACCCGGGGCGCGCTATGGCCGGAGCGCGGGCCCACAACCGCTGGCTGGCCGAGCTGTGCAGCCACAGCCCCGAGCGCCGCGCCGGGGTTGCGGTGGTTCCGATCCTGGCGGATGTCGACGCGGCGGTGGCCGAGATCACCCGCGCGGCAGAATCCGGCCTGCGGGGCGGGATCCTGATCCCGGCACGCTGGGTCGGCTACCCGCCGTACCACGACCGGCGCTACGACAAGGTGTGGGCGGCCTGCCAGGACCTGCAGATGCCGGTGCACACCCACTCCGGGCCCGCCCCGCAAGAGGAGTACGGCGGGCACCTGGGCATCTATGTCACCGAAGTGCGCTGGTGGGGTGCGCGGCCGTTGTGGTTCGCGTTGTGGTCGGGGGTGTTCGAGCGCTTTCCCGGGCTGCGCTGGGGGGTCACCGAATGCGGTGCTTTCTGGGCCAATGATCTGCTCTGGCTGATGGACACCCGGTTTCTGCGTGAGCACTCGGCCAAGAAGATGAGCCGCCAGATGGAGGGCGATCTGACGATGCCGCCGTCGGCCTACTTCGACCGGAACTGTTTCATCGGGGCCACCACCACCGAGCGTAGGGAACTGGCCCGACGCTACGAGATCGGCGTCTCCAACTTGCTGTGGGGCAACGATTTTCCGCACCCGGAGGGGACGTGGCCGCACACCCGCGACTGGCTGCGGCGTTCCTTCTGGGACATCCCGGTCGAGGAGACCCGGCAGATGCTGGGCCTGGCGGCGGCCGAGCTGTACAACTTCGATCTGGACGCGCTGGCGCCGCTGGCTGAGCGCATCGGCCCCACCCCGCAGGACCTCGGGCAAGACGATGCGGTGAGCATCCCCAAGTGGGAGGCAGCCCGACAGGCCGGCCGACACTGGCTGACCGACGCCGAGCCGATCCCCGACCTGGTGCAGAACTGAGGACACCCATGGCTGCAACTTCTGATGACCGCTACGTCGTGATCTCCACGGACACCCACGCCGGAGCCGACCTCTACGGCTACAAGCCATATCTGCCCGCCTCACTGCACGACGAGTTCGACGCCTGGGCCAAGGCCTATGCCAGCCCGTTCGACGACCTGATCGTCGCCACCGCCAACCGCAACTGGGACCACGACCTGCGGATTACCGAAATGGACGACGACGGGGTCGCCGCAGAGGTACTGCTGCCCAACACCGTTCCACCGTTCTTCCCGACCACTCCCAACATCACCATCAACCTGCCGCGCACGCGTGCGGAGTTCGAGAAGCGCTGGGCCGGCGTGCAGGCCCACAACCGTTGGCAGGTCGACTTCTGCGGGCTGGCGCCGACCCGGCGTCGCGGCCTGATACAGGTCTTTCCCAACGACATCGAGCTGGCGCTCACCGAGATTCGTTGGGGCGCCGCGCAGGCCTGCTTCGGCGGTGTGCTGATCCCGCCGGTATCGCCGGGGGACCCGCAGGTGGCCCCGCTGTTTCACACACGCTACGAGCCGATCTGGGAACTATGCGCGGACCTGGATCTGACGGTGGTGCAGCACGCCGGCGCGGGCAGTCCCGAGATGCCGATGGACCAGCCGGCCTCCAACGCGGTACTGATCACCGAGATGGCACTGTGGGCGCAGCGCACGCTGAGCCACCTCATCCTCGCCGGGGTCTTCGAGCGGCATCCGACGCTACGGTTCGTACCGACCGAGCAGGGCACCCTGTGGGTGCAACAGCAACTGATGATGCTCGACGCCATGGTGCCCACGATGAAGTCCGAGGCGAACAATCGCACCTACGGGATGTTCGGCGGATCATCCGTCGACGAAATGACCCTGGCTCCCAGCGAATACGCCCGCCGGAACTGCTATTTGGCCAGCGAGCTGACACCCTACGACGTGGCGACGATCGATTACCTGGGCGCTGACCACATCATGTGGGGCAGTGATTATCCCCATGAGGAGGGTTTCACCCCGCATTCCAAACTGGCCATCCGCTGGGCTTTGCATGACCGGACGCAAGACGAGTGCCGCAGGATCCTCGGCGGCACCGCAGCTCGGCTGTACCGGTTCGACCTCGATGCACTGGCGCCCGTTGCCGCCAAGATCGGACCCACTGTCACCGAAGTGGCAACACCGTTGGGTGACACCGGTTACGTGGCCCCCGGCGGGTTCGGCTACCGGCCATTCGAGGGTGGGCTGGCACTGAAGCGGCTGGCCCCGGCACGCCGCTAGGGCCAACGTTTTAGATCATGGCCCGCAACGGGCCCTCCGGTTCGATGCCCAAGGAGCTCAGCGCGGAGGCGTGGAATGTGGTGCCGGGCACGTGGATCGCGTGATTGAGCCCGGCGTGTGCGTCGCGCCAATACCGTTGCAGCGGTTTGTCCATCCGCAACGCGTTGCCACCGGAGCGGGCGAAGATCTGGTCGACGGCCCCCACCGCACGCCACACCGCACGCACCTGGGTGCGGCGTCCGGCGGCGCGGTCGGCGAGGCCGACCTCCTTGCCGGCGGCGACCATGTCGTAGATCCGGTCGACGTTGGCCAGCAACTCCTGGCGGGCGGCGTTGATATCCGCGGCCGCCTCGCCGATCGCGTACATCACGTAAGGATCGTCTTTGATCGCGGTCCCGGTGGCGCTCACCCGCGCCCGCTGATAGTCCAGATGGGCGGCCAGTGCCCCTTCGGCGATACCGATCACCGCCGAGGAGATCCCGAGCGGAAACATCGTCGACCACGGCATCAGATACAGCGGGTCGGTCATCCCGGCGTCGCGCTGAGCGCTGCCGTCCATCACCTTGAGGCCGTCCATCGTGCGGTAGTCGGGGACGAACGCGTCTTTGACGATGACGTCTTTGGAGCCGGTTCCCCGCAGCCCCACCACATCCCAGGAGTCGTCGACGATCTCGTAGTCGGTGCGCGGCAGGATCATGTGCAAAATGGCCGGCGGCATGACCGGGATACCGTCGGCGCCGCCGACCATGGCGCCCAGAATGATCCAGTCACAGTGGTCGGTGCCGGAACTGAACTGCCACCGGCCGTTGAACAGGTACCCCCCATCGACCGGCTTGGCTACGCCCTGCGGCGCATACGGCGAGGCCATCCAGGTGTCGATGTCGTCGGCCCATACCTCGTCACCGACCCGCGGGTCGGCATAGGCCAATTGGTAGGGGTGCACGCCGACCACACCGGTGACCCAGCCCGCTGAGGGGTCCAGCGCCGCGGTGGCCATCACCGTTTCCGCCCATTCACGGGGGTGCACCTGGTACCCGCCGTGCTTGGCTGACTGCAACAGCCGGATCGAGCCGGCGTCCTTCATCGCCTTGACCGTCTGATCGGTCAGCCGACCGATCTTCTCGGCTTCGCCGGCCTGCTCGCGCAACTGGTCGGCGATCTCCATCAGCCGGTCGATCACCCGCTCACCCATATCGTCGTCCTTAGGTTGTGGACTGGAAAAACGATGGTCTGCTGCAGGTGATGATGACACCGTCGACGGCCGGTGTCTGGCGAAAAGAAACGGAGATCAGCCGGCCGCCACGCCGCGCTCGAAGATGCGGATGAGCGACGGCACGATGCTGTGGCGCGGCACGGTGCCGTGTGCGGCTTCGCTGCATGCCTTGACCAGCATGCCGAACAGGGCGATCCGGATCCACTCGGGTGTCAGCCCGGGGTCGAAGGCCCCCTCTTGCTGACCGCGGATGATCAGTTCGAGGACCGGCGCGGAGTTCGGCAGATGCTCGGCCGGGATGTCGCGCAGGACGGCGGGATCGGCGAACAGGAACACGATGCGATCGCCCTCGGGGGCGAGCGTGGTGATCACCCGGCGCATCGCGTCGATCGCTGGGCCTTCTGCGGTGGCCGCGGCGGCGAGGATGCTGCTGATGACACGGATGGAATCCAGGGTGGTTTCGTAGATCAGCCGGTCCCTGTCGGCGAAATAGCGATGCAGGGTGGAGCGGGCGACCTGGGCGGCCGCGGCGATCTCGGGCAGCGTGGCGGTGCGGTCTCGGGCGAGCACGGATGCCGTGGCCTCGAGGATCGCCGCCCGGGTGCGCGATTGCGCACCGGTCAGCTCCCGGCCATCGACGTCCATTCCACGATGATAGCCGCAAGCACGCCCAGTTATGAGACGTTGACGTCCGATTATTAGACGTGTAGTTTCCATCGCCGGATGTTGCGTTCGCTAAGGGGTGCGCCGCGGAGAGGGCTGAGGGCGGAATGAACTGGAATATGTTCGGCACGAACTGGCGCTTGTTCGGGGACCTGGCCGTCGGCGCCTTCGTGGCGCTGCTGCTGTTTGTGACCGGGGTCTTCCTCTACATCCGGCGCTTGCAGAGTCGCCCGCCGCTGCCGATCAGCGAAGGGATCGGGGCCCGAAAGGCAGTGCTGGCCAAGGTGCGCAAGCGCGAACCGTTATCGGCACAAGAGCTGCAGTTCGCCACCCGCGTCATCACTGATCAGCGCACCCCGCTGGCCTTCTGCATTCCCGCCGCCATCTTCTCGCTGGGCTGTTTCTACGTGCTCGGCAGTCTGGAGCAGCTGCACGGCGCCACCCCCTCAGAGCGCACGTTCCTCGGGGTGATCCCCATGCTCGGGTCAGTCAACGTAACCGCTCAGCTTGTGCGGGCGGCCAAGCTGAAGAAGCGTCTGCCCGCGGCTGGGCACGCAGCCGAAGGGGAAGCCGAGTGAGTCCCCGCTCGCCGCGCCGGTCCCTGCTGGCGCGCATCTGGATGCCGCTGGTCGCGGTGATCGCGGTGGGCATCGGGGCACTGGGGATGTGGAAGGTGCACCAGATGTCTGCTCCCGGACCGGTTCTGACGGTCAACCTGCCCCAAGCGCCTGAGCAGTTCAACCCCAAGAGGCTCACCTACGAGGTGTTCGGATCGGTCGGGCAGGGCGCCTTGGTCTCCTACCTCGATATCGACGGGCACCCGCACACCGTCGAATTGGACGCCCTGCCCTGGACGCATCATGAGACGACGATGCTCACGGTGGTCTCGGGGAGCATCTCGGTGCAGGTGGGCGGGGAGTACGTCGGCTGCCGGATCCTCGTCGACGACGTGGTCCGCGACGAGCACACCAACACCCGGGCGAACGCCGACATCACCTGCCGGGTGAAGTCCGCATGAGCCGGCGTCGTCCGCTGGCGGCCCGGATGGTGCGGCTGCTGGCGATTCCGATCATCGTCTTCTGGGCGCTGCTGGCCGTGGTCACCAATACCTTTGTGCCGCAGGTGGAACGGGTGGCCGAGGAACTCGCCGGCCCGATGGTCCCGACGTATGCGCCCTCGCAGGCCGCGATGCTGGCGATCGGCGAGAAGTTCCAGGAATCCGACTCGACCAGCATGACGATGCTGGTGCTGGAGGCCGATCACCCGCTCGGGGACGCCGAGCACCGTTACTACGACGCGTTGGTGCGCACCCTGCAGGCCGACACCGACCATGTCCAGTACGTCATGGACACCTGGGGCAAACCGATCACCGCGGCCGGCGCCCAGAGCCTCGACGGCAGGGCTGCCTATGTGCTGCTGCGGCTGGCCGGCGACATCGGCCAGATGGAGGCCAACGACTCCGTCGCCGCGGTGCGGCACACCGTCGACACCTCCGACCCGCCGCCGGGCCTGAGCGTCTATGTCAGCGGCGCGGCGCCGCTGGCCGCCGACACCGTGGCGACCGCCAACCGGAGCCTGAACAACATCACCATCGCGACGATCTTCCTGATCATCTTCATGCTGCTGATGGTCTACCGCTCCTACGTCACCATGCTGGTCCCGCTGTTCGGCGTACTGATCCTGATGCTGGCCGCCAAGGGCGTGATCGCCGCCCTCGGCCATTTCGGCTTCATCGAGCTGTCGTCGTTCGCGGTGAACTTGGTCGTCGCGCTGACCCTGGGTGCCGGAACCGACTACGGCATCTTCTTGATGGGTCGCTATCACGAGGCACGGCTGAACGGCGAAAGCCGTGAGGAGGCGTATTACACCGCCTATCGCGGTGTGTCGCACGTGATCCTGGGCTCCGGACTGACGATCGCCGGTGCGGCCTTCTGCTTGAGCTTCGCCCGGCTGAACTACTTCAACACGATGGGGCCGGCGGTAGCCATCAGCATGGTGCTGACCGTCCTGGGGGCGTTGACGCTCGGGCCGGCCGTGCTCAGCGTCGGTAGCCTGATCGGACTCTTCGATCCCCGTCAGCAGGTCAAGGCGCGGCTGTACCGGCGGATCGCGACCAGCGTGGTGCGCTGGCCCAAGCCGATACTGACAGCCAGCGCCGCGCTGGTGGCAGCCGGCGCCGTCTTTATGCCGACCTATCAGGTCAGCTTCGACGACCGCACTTACCAGCCGCGCGATTCCGCCGCCAATCAGGGGTTCGCCGCCGCAGATCGGCACTTCCCCAAGAGCAAACTGTTTTCCGAGATGCTGATGATCGAGTCGGACCACGACATGCGCAACTCGGCGGACTTCATCTCGCTGGACCGTGCCGCCAAGGCCCTCATCCGGCTCCCCGGTGTCGCGATGGTGCAGAGCATCACCCGGCCGATGGGCCGCGCGCTGGAGCACGCGTCCCTGCCATACCTGTTCACCATGCAGGGCAGCGCCAACGGTCAGCAGCTGCCGTTCACCCGCGAGCAGAATGCCAACACCGATAAGCAGGCGCAGATCATGGGCCACACCGTCGAGGTGCTGCAGACCACGATCGCACTGACGCAGAAGCTGGCCGACGAGATGCATTCCACGGTGCTGACGATGGAGGAGATGCAGGCCCTCACCGAGCAGATGGATGAGGAGATCTCCAATCTGGACGACTTCATGCGACCGATCCGGAGCTATTTCTATTGGGAGCCGCACTGTTACGACATCCCGGTGTGCTGGGCGTTCCGGTCACTGTGGGACATGATGGACAGCGTCGACAAACTGGCCGAGAACATCAAGAACGCGGTGTCGCATCTGGAGGTCGTCGACACGCTGCTGCCCCAGTTGGTCAGCCAGCTCAACATCATGGCCGAGGACCAGATCACACTGCGGTCGCTGATCGTCAACACCTACGGCCCCTCGGACATCCAGGCCAGCAACACCGATCAGACGTTCGACGACATGATCAACGTCGGCAACGACTTCGACGCCTCCCGCAGCGACGACTTCTTCTACATACCGCGCCCGGCCTTCGACAACGAAGACATCAAGACCGGGATGCAGCTGATGATGTCGCCGGACGGCAAAGCCGCTCGATTCATCGTCACCCACGAGGGCAACGCCATGGGGCCTGAGGGCATCGAGCATGTCGAGAAGTTCCCCGACGCGATCAAGATCGCGCTCAAGGAGACCTCTCTGGCCGGCGCGAAGATCTACATCGGCGGATCCGGCTCGAACAACAAAGACATTCAGCAGTATTCGCGCTCGGATCTGCTGATCGCCGCCATCGCGGCCTTCGTGCTGATCTTCCTGATCATGCTGGTCATCACCCGGAGCCTGGTGGCCGCGTTGGTGATTCCCGGCACCGTCGCGTTCTCCTACGCCGGGGCGTTCGGGTTGTCGGTGTTGATCTGGCAGCACTTGATCGGGCTGCACCTACACTGGCTGATCCTGCCGCTGACGTTCATCATCCTGGTGGCGGTCGGCTCGGACTACAACCTGCTGCTGATCGCCCGGCTCAAAGAGGAACTCGGCGCCGGGCTCAATACCGGCCTGATCCGGGCACTGGGCAGCACCGGCGGTGTGGTGACGTCGGCGGGCCTGGTGTTCGCGTTCACCATGCTGGCAATGCTGGCCAGCGACCTGCGGACCATCGGCCAGCTCGGTTCCACGGTGTGCATCGGACTGCTGCTGGACACCTTGATCGTGCGGTCGTTCATCGTGCCGTCGCTGGTGCGCATCTACGGGCCGTGGTTCTGGTGGCCGACGATCGTGCCTTGGCGTCCGCGACGGCAGCGGGCTCAACCGCCGGCGCCGGTGTGAGGCCGGGCGCCACCCAGCGCCGCAGAGACGCGCCTGGCTCCGCACCGCGCCGAGGCGAGCTTGTCGCCGGGTTCAGTGTTGTCGGGACGATTGCCACCGACGCACAGCCCACCGGGTTCCGCGTTCGCCGGCGGCGTCGACCGGGGGACGGTGCATCAGATCGTCACGGTGGTGCCGGGTCGTGCGAAGCGGGAGCGCAACGCTAACGAGGCATAGACCAGGGCCACCAGGACGGGGACTTCGATCAAGGGCCCGACGACGCCGGCAAGGGCTTGCCCGCTGGTGGCGCCCCACGTGGCGATTGCCACCGCGATGGCCAGTTCGAAGTTGTTGCCGGCGGCGGTGAACGCCAGCGTGGTTGTGCGTCCGTACCCGAGGCCCAGCGTGGCGCCCAGCAGGTAGCCGCCGCCCCACATGATCGCGAAGTAGGTCAACAGGGGGATGGCGATCCGCACTACGTCAAGGGGCTGGCGCGTGATCTGGTCGCCTTGCAGCGCAAAGAGAATCACGATCGTGAACAGCAGCCCGTAAAGCGCCCACGGGCCGATACGCGGCAAAAACCGCACCTCATACCAGTCCCGGCCCTTGCTGCGTTCCGCCACGCGGCGAGACAGGTAGCCGGCGGCCAGCGGGATGCCGAGGAAGATCACCACCGATTTCGCGATCTGCCACGGGGAGACGTCGATGCTGGCTTGTGGCAACCCCAGCCAGCCGGGCAACACCGCCAAATAGAACCAGCCCAGCACCGCAAACATGACGACTTGAAAGATCGCGTTCAGCGCTACGAGCACGGCGGCGGCTTCGCGGTCCCCATGGGCCAGGTCGTTCCAGATGACGACCATGGCGATGCAACGGGCCAACCCGACGACGATGAGACCGGTGCGGTACTCGGGCAGATCCGCCAGCAACAGCCAAGCCAGCGCGAACATCAGCGCCGGGCCCAGGACCCAGTTGAGCACCAGCGAGCTGGTCAGCAGTCGCCGGTCCGCGGCGACGGTGCCGAGGCGGTCATAGCGAACCTTGGCCAGCACCGGATACATCATGATCAGCAGCCCGGCAGCGATCGGAAGCGAGATCCCGTCGATTTGAACCGCACTCACCGCGCCGCCCAGCCCGGGGATGCTGCGTCCCAGAACCAGCCCGGCGGCCATCGCCAGCCCGATCCAGATCGGCAGCAGCCGGTCCAGGGTGGAAAGCCGTGTCGCCACCGGGTGTATCGCCGTTGCGTTGTCAGTCATCGCTCACCGCCTGTGGGCTCGGCACTGCGATCAGCAGCAACGGGCCGGCGCGGCCGCGGACTCATCGGATCCCGCGGAGCTGTGCGAGCATGCGTGCTGATCGCCGTCGAGCTGTTGTGGGCCGGCGCCGAAGCTGTCGCTGTCGGCAAGTTTGGTGTAGACCTCCCAGCGTTCCCCGCCGGGGCCGGTCACCCAGACTTTGTCCTGGGTGGCGAAGCAACAGGTGGTGCCGCTCTCCTGTTCGGTGCACATACCCGCTTCCGACAGCCGAGCGATCTCGGCTCGCACGACATCGCTCGAGGCCACTTCGACGCCGAGATGGTTCAGGGTGCCGCCCTGGCCCGGGTTCTCCAGCAGTACCAGCTTCAGCGGCGGGTCGGCAATCGCGAAGTTGGCATAACCGGGCTTGACCTTGGCCGGCTCGGCGTGGAACAGCCTGGAGTAGAACGCGATCGCGGCGTCGAGGTCATCGACATTGAGGGCGAGCTGAATGCGGGACATGGCAACCACCTCCGGCTGTAAGACGCATATCGGACTTGGAGACGTGGCCCAGCGTGCCACCTTTTCGACATATGTCAACAAAGTGTGGCAGAATGGCCGCATGCCCAAAGCATTGCCGGTGATCGACATGACCGCGCCGGTGTGTTGCGCACCGGTTGCCTCGGGACCGTTGAGTGACGCAGATGCGCTGCAGATTGCGTTGCGGCTCAAGGCATTAGCTGATCCGGTGCGCGTCAAAGTCATATCGCATCTGTTCAGTTCAGCCGCCGGTGAGGAGTCCTCCGGTGACTTGGCCGCGGTGCTGGGTCTGGGCGAGTCCACCGTCAGCCACCATCTGACGCAGCTGCGCAAAGCCGGACTGGTGATCTCGGAGCGGCGCGGGATGAACGTATTCCACCGCGTCCACCGGGAGGCATTGCAGGCGTTGTGCACTGCGATTGATCCCAACTGCTGCACTTAGCAGGTCCAGCGGCGTCGCACCTGCCCAGTTACGCACGCCCCGACCTCGCCCCCAGTGCTAGACGATACGCCGCCAGGCCGGCGGCGAAGATCGCCGGTTGTTTCGACCGGGCGAAGTGCCGCCGCGGCCGATGGGCCCCGGCTCGGGCCCGTTCACGGCCGGGCTCCGCTCAGCCCGGCGACGATGTGGTCGCAGACGAAGCGGCGCACGGCTCGGGGGCTGCCCAGATTCACCCGCATCGGCGGCAGCAGTTCGAAGCTGAACAGCATCCGCACGATCCATTCGCCGGCGCGGCCCGCATCGAGGGTGTCGTCGACTTCACCGCGGCGTTGCGCGGCGCGCACCAGTGGCATCCACAGCGCCACCGAGCGCTGCATCAGGTCGTCGCCGCCGTGTTCGAGTAGCAGGACCAGCACGCTCTGATTGATCGCCCGCGGTTCGGCAGCCGATCTCCGGCGATGCGCCGAAATCAGCACCGCGGCCGCCGCGACCTGCTCGGCCAGGGTGTCCAGCTCGTTGACCTCGGCGGCCATGGTTTCGATGAATGCCGCGGACAGATGGTCGAGTGCGGCGGCGATGGCGGTATCGCGGGTACCAAAGGCGTTGTGCACGGTGCCGCGCGACACGCCCGCCGTTTCGGCGACCGCGGTGAGGCTGAAGCGCCGGGGGCCGAGCTGGCGCAGGGTCTCGGTGGCAGCCTTCAGCAACGGCGCGGAAAGCGGTTTCGACGATTTCTCACCGGGCACTTGCACACATTATCGAGATGTGTACAAATTGATCAATGCCAGGCTCGGGCGCGCCCCGAGCACCACGACTTCAAGGAGACGGCTGTGTATGACCTCGCGATCACCGGTGGCACCGTCGTCGACGGAACGGGAGCCGACCGCTACCTGGCCGATGTGGGGGTCCGGGGCGGGCGCATCGTGGCGGTGCAGCGCCGCACCGGACCCGACGATCCGGGACTGGCGGGGCCGGCGGCCGAAACGATCGATGCCACTGGGAAAGTCGTCGCGCCGGGGTTCGTCGATATCCACACTCACTACGACGGGCAGGTCAGCTGGGACAGCCTCCTGGAGCCGTCCAGCGGCCACGGCGTGACCACGATCGTCAGCGGGAATTGCGGGGTCGGGTTCGCCCCGGTCCGGCCCGGCAGCGAGGAATGGCTGATCAAGCTGATGGAGGGCGTCGAGGACATTCCGGGCACCGCGCTGACCGAGGGCATCACCTGGGGCTGGGAGAGCTATCCCGAGTACCTTGATGTGCTCGACCGGCAGCACTTCGCTGTCGACGTCGGCAGCCAAGTCGCGCACGGGGCGGTCCGCGCCTACGCGATGGGCGAGCGGGGTGCCCGCAACGAGCCGGCGACGCCCGACGACATCGCGGCGATGAGCCGCCTGGTGCAGGAAGCCGTCGAGGCTGGGGCGCTGGGATTTTCGACGTCGCGCACCCTGGCACATCGGGCCATGGACGGCGAGCCGGTGCCGGGGACGTTCGCCGCCGAAGACGAACTGTTCGGCCTGGGCCGGGCCATGGCGGCCGGCGGGCAGGCGGTCTTCGAACTGGCCCCGCAGGGGGCGGCCGGGGAGGATATCGTCGCGCCGAAGAAGGAGCTGGAATGGATGCAGCGCCTCGGTGCCGAGATCGACCGGCCGGTGTCGTTCGCGCTGATCCAGGTCGACGCCGACCCCAATCTGTGGCGTGAGCAGTTGGATATCTCCGCGGCTGCCCACCAGGCGGGCAGCGCGCTGTACCCGCAGATCGCCGCCCGGCCGTTCGGCATGCTGCTCGGCTTCCCCGGGCATCACGCGTTCACCCACCGGCCGACCTACCGGCGGCTGAAGGCCGAATGCAGCCGCGCCGAACTCGCGCAACGGCTTGCCGAACCGGCGGTGAAGGCGGCGATCCTGTCCGAAGAGGACCTGCCGGTGGACCCCTCCGTGCAGTTCGACGCCATGTTCGCGTTGGTGCAACACTCGCTGCATCGCATCTACGACCTGGGTGACCCGCCGGACTACGAGCCCACCCCGGAGCGCTCGGTGGCGGCGATCGCCGCGGCGCGCGGCGAGGACCCGCTGGCGACGTTGTACGACGTGATGCTGCAGGCCGATGCCGGCGCCATGCTGATGCTGCCGTTCTTCAACTACGCCGACGGCAACCACGACGCGATCCGCGAGATGCTCACCCACCCCGCCTGCGTGCTGGGGCTCTCCGACGGCGGAGCGCACTGCGGAATGATCTGCGACGCCTCCTATCCCACCTACCTGCTCACCCACTGGGCCCGGGACCGGCATCGCGGCGACAAGCTGCCGCTGGAGTACCTGGTGCGCAAACAGTGCCGCGACACCGCGCAGCTGTTCGGCCTCACCGATCGCGGCGTCATCGAGGTCGGCAAGAAGGCCGACATCAACGTGATCGACATGGACGCGCTGACCCTGCTCCCGGCTCGGATGGCTTATGACCTGCCGGCCGGCGGGCGCCGCCTGCTGCAGGGGGCGAGCGGGTATGTTGCGACGATCGTCAGCGGTACCGTCACCCGGCGCAACGGCGTCGACACCGGTGCACGGCCGGGGCGTCTGGTGCGCGGAGCGCGCTAGCGGGAAAGGAATCAACAGTTGTCTCGGATGTATCCGTGTGAGCAGGTCGGCCTGGAATTTCTCCAGCGCGCGCCGCAGCGGTTCAGCAACAGCGTCGATCTGGCTGTGACGCCCGACGAGGTCTGGGAGGTCCTCACCGATGCCGAAGCCTGGCCGCACTGGGCGTCCGTCATCACCAACGTGACCTGGACCAGCCCCGAGCCGCACGGTGTCGGCACGACCCGAGTCGTCGACATGCGGGGCGGCATTGTCGGTGACGAGGAGTTCCTGGCCTGGGATCCGGGACGGCACATGGCCTTTCGCTTCAACGCGAGCTCGACCTCGGCGTTGGCGGTCTTCGTCGAGGACTACCGCATCGAAGCTACCGCGCAGGGCTGTCGGCTCACGTGGACCCTGGCCAACCGGCTGACCGGACCGGCGAAGCTGTTCTCCCCGGTGAGTGCACCGCTGATGAATCTGGCGTTTCGCCGCTTCCTGTCCAACCTGCGCCGCTACACCGACACGCGGTTCGTCACGGCCGGGCGCGGGTAATGCACTGGGCGCGAGTGTGCGCCGTTGTACGCCGGACCTCGGCGTGTCGCGTACAGGCACGCACGCTCGGCGTCTAACGCGTTAGCGCGGGTCGACGACGACCGGCATGTGCCGGACTCCGGTGTGCTTGTTGCTGCGGACGTATTCGATCGGCCCGGTCAAGCTCACCGCCCCAACCCGGTCCAACAGCACGTCGAAGATGACCCGCATCTCCATGCGGGCCAGCGTGGAACCGAGGCAGAAGTGCGCGCCGCGGCCGAACGTCAAATGCGGATTCGGGTTTCGGCCGATATCAAAGGTGTAGGGATCGGCGAACACGGTTTCGTCGCGGTTGGCCGAGGCCCACCACAGGCTCACCTTGTCACCGGCGCGGATCTGCCGGCCGTGCAGTTCGACGTCTCGGGTGGCGGTCCGCCGGTTGTACGGCGTCGACGACGCCCAGCGCAACAGTTCCTCGATGGCGACCGGTAGCAGCGCACGGTCCCGGCGCAACCGCTCCCACGCCTCGGGATGCTCGCTGAGCGCCGCCATCCCGATCGCGATCGAATTGCGCGTCGTCTCACTGCCCGCAGCCATGATCAAGCTCAGAAACATCTGCTGCTCGTTGTCGGTGAGCGGCTCGCCATCGATCACCGCGTGCGTCACCACCGACAGCAGGTCATCGGCGGGCTGGGCGCGTTTGCGCTCCAAGAGGTTCGCGCCGTAGGCGAACATCCGGGCCTGGGCCTGCACCATCCGGTCATTCACCTCGCCGATCTCACGATCCTGGTAGTCCAGCGTGACGTTGGCCCAGTTCATCAGCTCGTGTCGGTCTTCCTGCGGGACGCCCACCAGCTCCGCGACCGCCTGCAGCGGCAGCTCCGCGGCGACATCGACCAGGAAGTCGCATTCCCGCTTGGCCAGGGCGGCCTCGACGATCGCGACCGCACGCCGGCGCAGATCCTGCTCGATCCGGCGCAGGGCGCGCGGAGACATGCTGGGCATCAGGAGCTTTCGGAATTTCGCGTGCCGCGGATCGTCCATCATGTTCAACAGTGCACCGACCGCGAAACCCAGCGGCATGTCCTCTAAGGTGGTGCCGCCGCCGTCGCGCCCGCCACCGGTCTCCGAGGAGAAGGTCTGCTGATCGGTGGACGCGGCCACAATGTCCGCGTAGCGGCTGAGCACCCAGAATCCTTCACCGCCGGGGGAGTGCGCCGTCGCCGGATGGAACCAGACCGGGGATTCGCGGCGCAGCACGTCGAACACGTGGTGCGGGAATCCGGATGTGAAGCGGTCCAGGTCGGTGAGGTCGATGTCGTGGTGCATCAACGAGGACCATACACACAGGTGTTGGTGTCCCGTCTATAGTTCGGCGTGTGAGTGCGACGGACTGGACCTTGGAGCAGGGTTCGCCTCAGTATGGCCGGACCGCCGTTGTGACCGGCGCGAACACCGGCGTCGGTCTCGAAGTCGCCCGGGGACTGGCGACACTGGGGGCCACCGTGGTGCTGGCCTGCCGCAACGGCGATGCTGCGGCGGCGGCCCGCGACGACATTCTGCGGACCGTTCCGGGCGCGCGAATCGACGTCGTTGGCCTGGATGTCGCTGACCTGGCCTCGGTGCGCGCCTGCGCGGAGGAGTTGCGGGCCGGCTACCCCGTCATCGACGTCCTGGTCAACAACGCCGGTGTCATGCACCAGAGCCGGCAGCTGACCGCCGATGGCTTCGAAGGCGACTTCGGGACGAATTTCCTTGGGCCGTTTGCCCTCACGGGGTTGCTGCTCGACCGCGTCCTGGCTTCACCGGCCGGGCGGATCGTCGCGGTGAACAGCAAGACCAGCCGGGGCGGCCGGATCGCATTCGACGATCTGCAGTTGGAGAAGTCGTTCACCCCGGCGGTGGCCTACACCCAGTCCAAGCTCGCCCAGCTGATGGCCGTGTTCGAACTGCAGCGTCGGCTAGAAGCGCTTGGCAGCACGGCGATTTCGTTGGCCGCACACCCCGGCGGAACCCGCACGGGAATCCTGCGCGAGCAACCCCGTTCGGTGCGTTGGGTGTTCAACCGCCGGTTCCGCCATCTGACGGGATGGTTCACCCAAGACCCCACCGGCGGTGCGCTGCCGATGCTGCGGGCAGCGACCGACCCCACCGCGACGGGCGGCCAGTTCTACGGCCCCGGAGGGCGTTTCGAGCAGATCGGGCCGCCGGTGCTGGTCCGCGCCGCCGGCCGGGCCCAGGACATCGAAGCCCAGCAGCGACTCTGGAAGATCGCCGAAGACCTCACCGGCGTGACCTACCCGATGACCCGCGAACCTTCGTAGCGCCGCGGGCGGCCGTCACCGCCGGCGCGATCCACCGGCGCAGCAGGCGCCGCAACTCGTCACCCGGGGCCGGCAGCGGCGCCAGGATGAACGACTGTAAGGTGCGCAGCACCATCTCGATGATGTCGTCGATGGCTTGGTCATCGAACCCGGTCCAGTCGACATCGAGCCGCTCGAGCAGCGAATGCCCGAAGGTGCGGCCGGTATCGGTGGTTACCGTGACGGCAAAGGCACTGGGCTGCTGGGCGCGCAGCAGCAGGCCGACGTAGGGATCGTCGGGGAGCCGTTCCAAAGTCAGCGCGACACCTTCGGCGACCGCATCGCCGGGGTCGGTCATGCCGGCCAGTGCCGCGGCGAGTTGATCCAGGAAATCCCCGACGCCGTCGATCGCGGTGGCCGACAGCAGCTCCTCGGTACTGGGGAAGTACCGGTAGACGGTCTGGCGGGTTACGCCGAGGGTGCGGGCCACGTCGGCGATGCTGGTCTGCTCGCCGCGTTCGTCGATGGTGCGCCGGGTGGCGTCGAGAATCCGCGCCACCGCCTCCTCATCGCTGGCGGGCACATCGCCGCCCCAACCTCGGGTACGCATCAGAGCCTCCGTGCCCGGGGCCGACGTCGCTTCATAGCCGGAACGGTACCCACCGCGATCAGCCGGAAGCTGCACGGCAAAGGCGCACCGTTTCGGTGTCCTTACCCGGGAGTTGTCCTGACCAGCGCCAGCACATACCGCAGCGTTACAAACTGTGGATAAACTGTCTCACTGTTGACCCGGCCGCCCGCCGGATGCTAAGCAGATGCACAGCACCTCCGCTGTCGTCGTTAGAAGGGTCCCGCCATGGCACTGCAGTCGGTAATCGATGATCTGGCGAAGCGCCCCGGCACCGGCGAGGTGATCCCGGTGATCGACCCGGCCACCGAGGAGCAGATCACCGAGTTCCGCGACGCCGGCCCCGAAGCCGTCGACGCCGCCGTCGCCCGCGCCAAGGCCGCCTACCAGTCCGGTGTGTGGACCGACATCCCGGCCCGCCAGCGCGCCAAGGTGCTGTGGCGCCTCGGCGACCTGATCGACGAGCATGCCAAGGAATTCGCCGAGCTGGAATCCCTGGACGCCGGGATGCCGCCGGCTCAGGCCGAGATGATCGTCTCCACCTGCGCGGAGTTCTTCCGCTACTACGCCGGCTGGTGCACCAAGCTCAATGGCACCAGCTACCAGGTGCAGATGGAGGGCGGGGTCAACAGCACCCACGCCAACTTCCACGCCTACACCCACAAGGAGCCCTACGGGGTCGTCGGCCTGATCTACCCGTGGAACGGTCCGCTGTTCAACGCCTGCGCCAAGGTCGCCCCGGCGCTGGCGGCGGGCTGCTCGAGCGTCGTCAAACCGGCCGAGGAGACGCCGCTGTCAGCGGTGCTGCTGGAGAATCTGATCACGCAAGCCGGTGTGCCCGAGGGCGTTACCAACTTCGTGATCGGCTACGGCGCCACCGCTGGCGCGGCGATCACCGCCCACCCCGACGTGGAGAAGGTCGCCTTCACCGGCTCGACCGAGGTCGGCAAGCAGATCATGCGCAACGCCGCGGACCACCTGAACAAGGTCACCCTCGAGCTGGGCGGCAAGTCTCCGGTGCTGATCTACTCCGACGCCGACTTGGACATGGCGATCATGATGGCCTCGATGGGCATCTTCGTGCACTCCGGGCAGGGCTGCGTGTGCGGCTCGCGGGTCTTCGTGCAGCGCAGCGTCTACGAGCGCGTGGTGGCCGGCATCGCGATGATCGGCGACAACCTGGTGCTCGGTGGGCCCCAGGACGAGGGTGCCATGATCAGCCCGCTGGTCAGCCAGAAGCAGCTCGACCGCGTCATGGGCTACATCGAGCAGGGCCGCCAAGACGGCGTCGAGATCGTCAGCGGCGGTTACCGGTTGGACCGCAAGGGTTACTTCATCAAACCCACTGTGGTCACCGGCGTTGACCCGGCCACCAGCCGCCTGTACAAGGAGGAGATCTTCGGCCCCGTCGTCACGATCCTGCCGTTCGACGACGACGACGAGGCCGTCGCGATGGCCAACGACACCAGCTACGGGCTGGCCGCCACCGCCTGGACCACCAACCTGGCCCGCGCGCACAACCTGGGCAAGCGGCTCAACGCCGGCATGGTGGGACTGAACTGTCAGCTGACGTTCGACCACAACGTGCCCTTCGGCGGCTACAAACAGTCCGGCATCGGCAAGGAGTTCGGCTACGAGGGCATCGAGGCCTACCTGAAGACCAAGTCGATCTGGGCGGCGCTGTAGAGCCGGCGGGGGCTCGTAATGATCGAGTGGTTCCTGTTCCTGCCACAGAGCAGGCTGGGCATCGACGACATCGTGACGCGGGCACGCACCGCCGAAGCCAGTGGCTTTCACGGGGTGGCGTTCATCGACCACCTGGAAACGCCGATGGCCCCCGACGCCCCGATCTGGGAGGCGATGACGATTGCCACCTGGGTCGCCGCGCACACGCAGCGGCTGCGGATCGGCCATCTGGTGCTCTGCGACGCCTTTCGGCATCCGGCGGTGCTGGCCAAGCAGGCGGTGACGCTGGCCGAAGCCTCCGGAGGACGTTTCGAGCTGGGGCTGGGGTCCGGGTCGATGCCCGACGAGCTGGCCCGGTTCGGGCTCGGTGCGCCCACCGCCGGCCAGCGGGTCAGCGCCCTGGAACAGACCGTGACCGCCCTGCGGCGCTACTGGGCCGGCGGCGCCGACACCCAGCTGCCGGCACCGAGCAATCCGATCCCGCTGCTGCTGGCCGGCCGGGGACCGCGGATGCTGGAACTGGTTGCCCGTCATGCTGATTGGTGGAATCTTCCGGCGACCCACGTCGATCAACTGCCGGACCTGTCGCCCAGGGTCGGCTCGGCGCGGGTGTCGGTGCAGCAGATGGTCGGCTTCATCGGGGACGGTGCCGATGCCGATGCGGTGACCGCTAAGGCGCGACGCCGCTTCAGTCAGCTCGGCCCGGGGCTGGTGTGTGGCCGCGCCGACGAACTGATCGACTACTTCACCGGCCTGCGCAGTCAAGGCGCGCAGCGGTTTTACGTGTGGTTCGCCGATTTCGCTGCGCCGGAGACGATTGCCGAATTCGGAAAGCGGGTAATTTCGGCACTGGGGGAATGACCGCGTCGCTCAGAAGAAGGGGTCACCCGTGACCGACTTTGCGAACAACGCCCTCTCCCGACGCTCCTTCGTGCGCGGCGCCGCCTGGTCGGTGCCCGCGGTGGCGATTGCGCTGGCTGCGCCGCGCGCCCGGGCGGCGCCGCCCGGCTCGCAGGACTGCGGTGATCCGACCGAGCTGATCGAGAACTGCGTGGTGCAGCTACCCGAAGAGTTCACCTCGACCAGCTTCAGCACCACCGCCGTCGCCGGCGGCACGAACTACTCCATTCTGTTCAGCACCAACATCCGGCCCGGGCCGTCGGTGCCCGCGGCCGCCACCGGCTACCGGATCAACAGCGACGGTCTGACCGGCACTAAACGTGACGGCGTGCCGTTCTCGATCACGCCACACATCGGTGAGCGGGGACCCCGGGTGCTCGGCGCACCGTCGGGGTCGTCGTTGGGTTTCGTCGTCGACGTACCGTGGACGGCCGGACAGTTGGTGCGCAACTTCGCCTACACCTTCGACGTCGTCTATCTCAACGGGCTGACCGAGATTCAGACCTGCTCGTATGTGACCGCGATGGCGCTGGCCGAGAACGGGATGATCGTCGGTGGCGTCGGCTCGGTGACGTTCTCCCCACCGCGGCTCACCTCCTGCGCCGGGTGAACTCAGCCGGTCGGCACCGGCTGGTCGTCGTCGCGTGGCCCGAACGCACCGAAACCGTCGACCACTGCACTGGGCGGTTCCGGTGACCAATCCCAGCCGGCGATCTGGCGACGCGAGCGCCGGCTGAACACGCCCCGCATCAGCTCGTAGCCGTCGGCGCGCAGCTGGGTCACGGATTCTCCTGAGCCGCTACGCCATTGCTGGCCCAGCTCGTCGATGATCACCAGTGTCGCGGTGTCACCCAACCGCCTGCCGGGAAAACGGGCCATCACCTCCAGTAACGGCTGCCAGTGCGCACGGTCGGTGCGCGGCAGGCCCAGCGCCTCGTGCAGGTCGGCTTCGTGGCAGATCGCATCGGCGGCCAGGTTCGGGCCGGTGTGCTGCTTGGGCAGGCTCGCTTCGACCGCCGGGGCCGCGCGTTCCCACTCGGCGAGCAACTCCTCGACCGGGTGATCGCGCCGTTCGGCGACGTGCCGCGCGGTCCAGGAATCGCCCGGTGCGCCGTCAAGCCGGCCGGCTAAGACATCGGCGGCACCACCGACCAGATGGGCCAGCACGTCGTGCACCGTCCAGCCGGGCGTGGCCGGAACCGGGGTACGTAGCTGGTGGTCGCCGAGGCCGGCAGCCAAATTCCCGATCCGGTCGCGAGCGGCGCGGTAGATCGCGTCAAGCATGGGAGCCTCCCGCAGTCGGTATCGGAGTCAGTGTGCCCAAACGCGTTCCAGTGGGTGCCGGGCGGGTGGTGTGCTGGGCGCCCGGCAGGTTCGCGCGCAGGATCCGCCACAGCAGCACCGGGTCGCGTAGCCGCGCGGGCGGGTCGACGAGGTTGCGGACCCGAAGGAAGCGTTCGGTGACCGCGATGTCGCGGGTGGCGGCGGTGGCCACCGCGGCGGCGAACCACCCGCGCAGTCGGTGGCGGATCGGGTGCGGGCGACCCGGCGATGAACCGTTAGCGGCGTTCGCGGCCCAGATCGGTGCGACCTGGCGGGCCGCCGCCCGAAAGAATCGCTGCGGCAGGTCTGAACCGCGTTCGCGCAGGCAGTCGCGCAGCGCGAGCGCCTCGAGCGCGGCCACCGTCATGCCCTGCCCGTAGATCGGATTGAGCCGGCACAGTGCATCGCCGATCACCACCACTCCGGCGGGGAAGCGCGGCATCCGGTCGTAGCGGTGCCACAGTGCCCCGGTGTCGCGCGAGACCGCGATGTCGCCCACCGGGGTGGCGTCGCGCAGTCCGGCCATGATGACCGGCGGAAGAAGTTGCTTGGCTGCAGCCAGCATGGCGGTGAAATCGGCTGGGGGAGCGCCGTAGTCGCCGTGGCGGGCGATGGCCAGCATCCAGGTGTCCTGCTCATAGGCCATCAGCAGCAGCATCGGGGCGGCCCGGCCTTGGTTGATGAAGACCATCTTGTCGGTGATCCGTCCGGGCGCAACCTGCAGCAACTGGCTGGAATAGCCCCAGGCCGGCCGGAGTCGCTGCTCGGGCACGCTGCCGAACCCGTGCTCGGTCACGAATTCGGCGGTGTGGGCAGCCCGCCCCGTCGCATCGATAAGGAGATCGGCGTGCAGAATCTGCGTCAGTCGGTTGCGCCGATTCCTGATCCGCACCCCGGTGACGACTCCACGCTCATGCACCGGCCCGAGCGCGTCGTGGTCGTCGAGAAACGCGACGTTGCCGAGTTTGTCGACGCGCTCTCGCACGTGAAACTCCACGAACGGCCTGCTGGCGCTGTAGACGGCCAGGGCCCGGGGGTCGGCGAGCCTGCCGGTCCGGTTCAGCTCGTGACGGCCGATGCGGGCATAGCGCCCGGACAGGTCGGCGTGGTCGATGACCACCGCGCCGGCGGCGGCGAGGTCATCGAGGATGCCCGGGAACAGCTCGCCGAGGACACCGGTCCCGCGGGACAGGAAGCTGTGCAAGTGCCGTCCGTGCGGTACTCCCTTGCGGTGGGACGGGTGATCGGGCAGCCGATCACGGTCTACCACCGTGACGGAGTCGTAGAACTCCGATGCCACCCGTGCCGCCAGTAGCCCGGCCATCCCGGCTCCCAGCACGACTGCCGACGCCCTCGATTCGCTCAACGTAAGCCCCTCTCCGCGACCAAGGGACCCACGATACACACAAATTAAGAAAAATAAGAGTATCTTGGCGTAACAGTAAGATTCTTAGCTCGCCGGGAGCGGGGCTGCGGGGCCGAACGTGAAGCTGCCTTCACCTTCGGCGCCGGGAGTGAAGGCAGCTTCACGTTCGGCGGGGGTGTCGGTCTCGGCGGGGGCGGTGGACGGCCGCCGGTGCACGTTGATCGGCCACCAGAACCACCGGCCGAGCAGTGCCGCGACCGACGGGGTGATCAGGCTGCGGACGATGAAGGTGTCGAACAGCAGGCCCAGCCCGATGGTGGTGCCGATCTGGCCGACCGAACGCAGGTCACTGGCGATCATCGCGATCATGGTGAACGCGAACACCATGCCCGCCGCCGTGACCACCTTGCCGGTAGCGCCCATCGCGCGGATCAGCCCGGTCTTCAAGCCCGCCTTGGACCCCGAGCCGATCTCCTCCTTCATCCGCGAGACCACCAGCAGGTTGTAGTCCGAGCCCACCGCCAGCAGCACGATCACGCTCATCGCGATCACCAGCCACTGCAGCTCGATGCCGAACACGTACTGCCACAACAGCACCGACAGTCCGAATGAGGAGGCCAGTGACAACACCACGGTGCCCACGATCACGATGGACGCGACCAGCGCCCGGGTGATCAGCAGCATCACCACGAAGATCAAGATGATCGCGGCGATGGCGGCGATGAGCAGGTCATAGTGTGCGCCGGTCTGGATGTCGGAGTAGGTGGCGGCGGTGCCGCCCAGGTAGAACTTCGCCTTGGCCAGCGGGGTGCCCTTGACGGCCTCCTTGGCGGCTGACAGTTCGGCGTCGACGTGCGCGATGCCGTCGACCGTCGCCGGATCGGTGTCGTGGGTGATCAGGATGCGGGCGGCCTGGCCGTCCGGTGACATCATCAGCTCCATCCCGCGCTGAAAGTCGGGGCTGTCGAAGGCTTCCGGTGGCAGGTAGAACATGTCGTCGTTTTTGGCGTCGTCGAAGACCTGTCCCATCACCGCGGCGGTGTCGGTCATCTGCTCGAGCTGGGTCACCACCTGGCCGAAGCTGCTGTGCATGGTCAGCATCAGGTCGCGCATGTTGGTCGCGATGGCGATCATCGGCGGGATCTGGTCGGCGATCGCCGGGGTGATCCCGTCGACCCGGTCCAGTTGATCGGCCAGCGCTTGGGTGTTCTCCGCCAGCTTGTCGAAGCCGTCGGTGGCGTCGAACATCGACCGGAACGCGTTACACACGCCGATGTTGAAACAGTGCGGCTCCCAATAGAAATAGTTGCGGAGCGGTCGGACCTCGTCGTCGAAGTCGGCGATATGGTCGCGGACTTCGGCCATAGTGCTCTGCATGTCGTGGGTGGCCTGGTCGGTGCCGTGGGTGGCGTCGGACAGCTGCACGGTCAGGCCGTGTAGCCGATCCAGCACCGCGACCATTGCGGAGAGTTGATCGGCCATGGTTTCGGTGTCGTCGAGGCGGGCGTGCAAGAACTGCAGATTCTCGCGCATCGTGACGCCCTGCGCGCTGATTTGGAACGGCACCGACCCGTGTTCCATCGGCGGGCCGAGCGGCCGGGTGATGGACTGCACCCGCTCGATGCCGGGAACCCGGAAGATGTTGCGGGCGATACGATCCAGCACCAGCATGTCGCGCGGGTTGCGCATGTCGTGATCGGACTCGACCATCAGCATGTCCGGGTTCATCCGCGCCGAGCTGAAGTGTTTCTCCGCTGCGGCGTAGCCGATATTCGACGGCACGTCAGCAGGGATGTAGTGCCGGTTGTCGTAGCTGGTCTTGTAACCCGGCAGCACCAGGACGCCCACGGCGGCAACGGCGCTGGCGGCGGCCAAGATCGGCAGTGGCCAGCGCACCACGGCCGTCCCCACCTTGCGCCAGCCGCCGGTCCGGGTGGCCCGCTTCGGGTCCAGCAGCCCGAATCGGCTGCTGACCGCGAGCACCGCCGGTGCGAAGGTCAGCCCCATCGCCAGGATGGTGAACATCCCCAGCGCGCACGGCACCGCCAAGGTGTTGAAGTAGTTGAGCCGGGTGAAGTGCAGGCACAGCATCGCACCGGCGATGGTCAACCCGGAACCCAGGATGACGTGGCTGACGCTGGATAGCGTTGTGCGTTGGGCGGTTTCGGGATCCTCGCCGGCGCTGCGGGCCTCGTGGTAGCGCCCGATCAGGAAGATCCAGTAGTCGGTTCCGGCCGCGATGGCCAGCGCGGTCAGGATGCTGACCACGAAGGTCGAGATCGCGAAGACGTGGGCGTTGCTCAGCACCGCGATCAGCCCACGGGCCACGCTCATCTCGGTGACGACCACCAGCAGCCCGATCAGCGTGGTCGCGATCGAGCGGTAGACCACCAGCAGCATCACCGCGATGACAGCCAGGGTTATCCCGGTCATCTTCACCATGGAAGCGTCGCCCGCCTCGTTGGTGTCGGCGACCAGGGCGGCCTGACCGGTGACGTAGGCGCGCAGGCCGACCGGGGGCGCGGAGTGCTCCACGATGTCGCGCACCGCGTCGACCGACTCGACGCCCTGGGCGGAGCCCTGGTTGCCCGCGAGGTGCACCTGCACGTAGGCGGCCCGGCCGTCCTCACTCTGCGACCCCGCCGAGGTGACCCGGTCGCCCCAGAAATCCTGCACGTGCTCGACGTGTGCGGTGTCGGCCTGCAGGCTCGCCACCAGCCGTTCGTAGTAGCGGTGGGCGTCGTCACGCAGTTCGGTGTCGCCTTCCAGCACGATCATCAGCACCGAATCGGAACTGAACTCGCCGAACTTCTCCCCGCTGTGTTTCATGGCGATCACCGACGGCGCATCCTGCGGCGAGAGTGAGACGGCGTTTTCGGCGCCGACGATCTCCAGCTGCGGTACCAGCAGGTTGGTCGCGGCGGCCGCGGCGAGCCAGAACAGGATGATCGGGACGGCCAGGACACGGATCAGCCGCGGAAACAGCGGCGGCTTGACCGCGGAGGACCCGGTGCTGTGCTGGCCGCTCATGCGGCCTTGACCACACAGAACGTCGCCGCGCTGTGGCCATCGGCCTGCTGCTCATCGCGGAGTTCGCCGTTGACGGTGATCCGGCAACCCAGCTCGTGGCTGTCGCCCTGGGCCATCACGTTGGCGAACACGCTCGGCTGCGTGGTGGTCAACGTCACCGACCACGGCAGGGAGTCAAACCTCGCCTCCTGGGCCTGTGCGCGTTGGTCGACGTAGCTGACCATCCCCGCGGTGCCCGCGGGGCCGTAGATCTCGTAGGTGACGTACTTCGGGACGGTGGACACGATCTCACCGCCCGCGCCGGCGGCGGTCGCCGACTGGCCGGCGCCGAAGACGCCGTGGAACCGGTAGATGACCAGCGCGCCCACGGCCGCGACCGGGACGATCACCAGCACGATCCACAGCCGCTGAAGGAGCTTAAGCAGTGCGCTCATGACCGCTAACCTTACGACCATAAGGAAACACATGTAAAGTTAGTTGTGGCGGCTCACACCAGCACTCTCGGGTGTTGTTCAGCACGCCGGCGCGGCATAGCTAACGGTCGTTAGGATGAAGGCGTGCCCAGTCCCACTCGGCGGCGTAATTTGCGAGGTCACGGCGGGTTGCTGCGCGAGGAGATCCTGGCAGCGGCCACCCGGGTGATCGACAGCGCCGACAGCGAAGGCGAGGTCTCGCTGCGGCGCATCGCCCGGGAGGCCGGCATCGCGGCGCCGTCGGTCTACGCCCACTTCGAAGACCGCGACCGGGTCCTCGAGGCCGTCGCCGAAGCGAGCTGGGTCCAGGTCTCCGAGGAGATCGCAGACCACGTGCAGGCGGCCACCGATCCCCGGGAGCGCCTGCTGATCGGCTGCCGAGTCTATGTGTCCTTCGCCCAACGCCATCCGTTGCGCTATGCCCTGATGACCCAGGACGGTCATGCGCCGCCGGCCGCGCGCCAGGCGCTCGCAGTGGTCACCCGCGGGCTGCTGGCCTGCCGGGGACAAGTGCCGGGTTCCCCGTGCGGCGGTTCCGGCGTCGGCTCTCCTTCGTCGGGCCTCGCTGAACCGCGGGGTTCGTCGTACGGCGGTTCCAGCGTCGGCTCTCCTTCGTCGAGCCTCGCTGAACCGCCGGAAGCCGGTTCGGATCCGGACTCCGACCGGATCGCCGCCGCGCTGTCGGTGGCATTGCACGGCGTGGCGATGCTGCACCGCAGTGACGCGCCGAATCTGTGGCTCAGTGACTTCAGCACCGACGAGGTGATCCGGACCCTGGTCGACGCCGCGACCTTGTTGCTGGCCCGCGCCTGAGCCCGTCACCGGCGCCGACGTGCGCCAACGGTGGCGGGGCCCGCCCCCGCGTCCGCTGCCCTATGTGATCGCTGCCACACGAATCGGCAGGATCGCTCACAGGTTCTTCCCGGCTACCTTCCAGCTGGTAACCGTAACTTCATCTCCTTGTTACATGTATGACCAAATAGCGCCAAACGCGGAGGCCGGATGACATGGAATTTGGAGCGATCCCGCCGGAGGTCCATTCCGGCCTGATGTACTCGGGCGCCGGGCCTGGACCGCTGTTGGCCGCCGCGGCCGCGTGGCAGGCGCTCGCTGGCGAGTTGCACACGGCGGCTGCGGCCTATCGATCGGTGATCGCCGACCTGGCCGGTATCTGGCACGGGCCGTCCGCGATGGCGATGGCCGCGGCCGCCACCCCGTATGCGGAATGGATCAGTGTCACCGCGTCTCGCGTCGAGCACGCCGCTGCCCAGGTCTCGTCGGCGGCCGCGGCATACGAGGCGGCATTCGCGGCACACGTTCCGCCGCCGGTGATCGAGGCCAACCGCAGTCTGTTGCTGACTCTGGTCGCGACCAACCTGCTGGGCCAGAACACCCCGGCGATCGCGGCCACCGAGGCCCTCTACGCGGAGATGTGGGCACAGGACGCCGCCGCCATGTACGGCTACGCGGGTTCCGCGGCGGCCGCCACGCAGCTCAGCGTGTTCGACCCGGCGCCGGAAGCCGCCGACCTGGCCTCTGATTCGACCCAGCTGGTCGCCGCGGCCGAGGCGGCCGGGGCCCGGACCGCCTCGGCCGCCCCGTCGAAGGTTTCGCAGCTGCTGTCGGCGGTGCCCAGAACACTGAGTGACCTCACCTCGTCCCCGGCGCAAGCCGCGCCATCACTCGGCGACGTGGGTTCGGGCCTCGGGGATCTCGCCAAGTTCCTGGGTGACCTCGCGGGGCCGTATTCGCCGCTTGGACATCTGGCAAACCTCGGCAGCGGGTGGTTGATCGCCGGGCAGCTGGTCGGCTTGGCCCAGAACCCGCCCGGGGTGGCCAGCCTGCTCAGCGGTCCGGCTCCGATCACCGGTGCCCTGGGGCCGCTGTCGGGTGGCTACATCTCCTCCCAGCTGCCACTCTCGGCGCTGGGCTCGGCGGGTAGTGCCACCGTGGCGGCCAGCACCGGACAGGCGGGTTTGGTCGGGTCGCTGTCGGTACCGGCGAGCTGGTCCACCGCGGCTCCGGCCGGCAAGGCACTGCCGGCGGTACTGTCGGGCAGCTCGGTCAGTTCCAGTGCCTCGGCGTTCGCCGTCGAGGGCTCATCGAGCGCGATGTTCAACGAAATGGCGCTGTCGAGCCTGGCCGGCCGCGCCGTCGGCGGCACCGCCGTGCAGTCCGTCGCGGGGGGCGCCGGCCGCGTGATCGACAAGGCGCCCGACACCGAGGCCCTGACCACGGCCACCATCCTGGTCATCCCGGTGCCCGAGGACGGAGGTGCGCCGTGATCGATTTCGCGCTGATACCGCCGGAGGTCACCTCCGGCCAGATGTACACCGGCCCGGGCGCCGAATCGCTGCTGGCCGCCGCCACCGCGTGGGAGGGGCTGGCCGCCGAGCTGCACTCGACGATGACCTCCTACCGGGCGGTGCTCACCAGCTTGACCGGCGAGGCGTGGGTCGGCACTTCGGCGGCGGCCATGATCGCCGCGGCGACGCCGTTCGTGGAGTGGATGTCGACCGCGGCAGCGCAGGCGACCCAAGCGGCGGTGCAGGCCGGTGCCGCGGCCAGCGCATTCGAGGTGGCGCTGGCCGCGGTGGTGCCGCCGCCGGTGATCGCGGCCAATCGCAGCCTGCGGGCAGCGTTGCTGGCGAGCAATACCTTCGGGCAGAACACCGCGGCAATCGCGGCCGCCGACGCGCAGTACGCGCAGATGTGGGCCCAGGACGCCGCGGCGATGTTCACCTATCAGGCCGCCGCGGCGGCCGCCACCCGGCTGACACCGTTCGCGCCGCCGCCACAGGCCGGCAACACCGGACCGGGTGCCGCCGCTGCCGGGGACGCCTCCGAGATCGCCGGGATCTATGAGGGGCTGTTCAGCACTCTCGGCGGGGTGATGAAGTTCGGCGGCCTCGGCAACTTCGTGCTGAGCGGGCCCAACTTCGGCATGGTCCAGTTCAAGACGTTCTACAAGCCACAGGCGGTGCTGCCGGAGATTCCCAAGTCCGCGCTGGGGGCTGGGCTGGGCGGGAAAGGGATAGCTGGGCTGGGCGGGAGCGGGATGAACGCCGGCATGACTCGCGCGGTGACGGCCGGTGTGGGCACCGCGCCGTCGGTCGGGGCACTGTCGGTGCCCCAGGGCTGGGCCACCGCCACCCCCGCCATCCGGCTGGCCGCGGCCTCGCTGCCGGCGGCCGGCGCCGCCGCGACACCGATGGCCGCGGCGACCGGCCTGCTCAACCCGGCCGCCCTGGGCGCGCTGACCGGCGGCGCGCTGGGCGCTCCCGGCTCGCAGCTGATCAACGGCGCCAACCTCCGCGGATCCGGCAAACCCGGCAAGGGCCAGGCCCCGGTGCAGCTCGACCGCGTCATCGCCCAGTTGCAGAAGCAGAAGGACGCCGTCCAGCACTGGCAGATCGACGAGGCCGGCCTGGATGACCTGCTCGAGGAACTGTCCAAGAAACCCGGCTTCCACGCGGTGCACCTGAAGAAGGCCGCCAAAGACAGCGGCGCCACCGGGGCCGCAGGCTCGGCCGCAGCGACGGTAGCGGGCCCGTGAAACTGCTACTGGCCCTGGCTGTTACGGCGGGACTCTGCCTTGCCGGTGCGGCTCCCGGGTACGCCGACCCCGAACGGGGCGCCCATCCCGATCCCGAAGACGCGGCCGGCGCTATCCACGACGCGGCCTTCCTGGAGTCATTGCGGGCCGCCGGGATCACCTACAGCAGCTCCGGTCAGGCCATCGAGGCTGCTCGCGCGGTCTGCGGCCTGGTCGACCGGGGCGAACCCGCCCTACAGGTGCTCTCCGACCTGAAGGACAACAATCCGGGTTTCACCACCGACGGTGCGGCGCAATTTGCCGCCATCGCAGCGCACACCTACTGCCCGCACCAGCTGATCAAGAAGTGACGGCCGCGTCCGACGAGCAGCAGCACCCGGCAGGACCTGTTCTCCAGTTAGCCGCCGCTGGGAGCGGGAGACGGGGCGGGCGGCCGGGGCTGGGGCACGAAGCCCTTCAGGACGTCGGGCAGGCCCACCGACTGCTGCGGTGCCGGAGCGCAGGTCGGCGGGCATTCGGTCAACTGCCAGGGCGCGCAGCGGTCGGTCCGGAACGCGGTGTCGCTGGGTTCGATCAGCACCACCTGCGCCTTCTTGGTCATCGCGCTGTCGACGATCTTGTCGCCGCTGACCCGGCGCCAATAGCAGGCATTCCCGTCGCGCGGCCCGTCGGAGCGGTAGGTCCCCGGGGCGATGTCCTTGCCGACGGTGAACGTGCCGTCGGTGTCGATCACCGACTTCGGCGCCGGTGGGGGAGTCGGCGTCGGTTCGGCCCCGGCGACCCCGCCGGCCGCCCAGGTCATCGCCAGCACGGCCGCCGCCGGCCCGGCCAACTTCTTCGGTCTCATACCAGGTGAGGGTACCGACCCGGAGGAGGCTACGGCTTGACGCCGACCGTCAGCAGGTCCGACACCAGCAGCGTCCAGGCCGGCCGCGCCACCCGGTGCTGGTCGGCGACGGTAAACCCGGCGTCGGTGAAGAGCGTGCGCATCTCGGTCGGCGTCGGCTGGTGTGCCGGACTCCACCGGCCGCCCAGCAACCGGCGCAGCGGAATGCGGCGGCGGGGGCTCAGCGCGGTGACCGCCGCCATCCCGCCCGGCGCCAGCACCCGATAGAACTCCCGTACCGCCGCCGGCTGGTCGAAGAAGTGAAACGCCGAGCTGGTCACGACCGCGTCGAGCGCCCCGTCATCGAACGGCAGGCGCTCGGCCGGACCGGTCAGCCACTGCACCCGCGTCGAGCGCGCCCGCGCCTCGTTGAGCATCCCGGTGGACATGTCCACGCCGTAGACGGCTTCGGGCCGCAATTCGCGTTCTATGCGGTCGGCGAGGATGCCGGTGCCGCAGGCGATGTCGGCGACGCGGGACGGTTGGTGCGTGCGCAGCGCGGCGACCAGCTCGTCCTGGGCCGGCCGATACACCCAGCGTTGCAGGTAGCGGGCATCGTAGGCGGGCGCAGCCCAGGTCCAGAACCGGGTGATCGCGTGGTTGAATCCTCTGCGCGGGATGGGAGCTGCCACGGCGTGAAATCTACCGCCGCGTCGATGAGAAGGTGTAACCATGACCGTCTGCTACCGGCACCCCGACCGGCCCACCGCGCTGCGCTGCACCCGATGTGAGCGCTACATCTGCGGCGACTGCATGCGTAGCGCCGCCGTCGGGCAGCACTGTGTGGACTGTGCCCAGCAGGACGCCGCGCCGCGCCGGTCCCGCCCGCTGGTCCGGGCCGCCTCTGGGACGCCGGTGATCAGCTACGGGCTGATCGCGCTGAACGTGCTGGCCTTCATCGGGCAGATGTCGTCTCACCAGCTGGACTCCGAGTTGGTGCTCTGGTCACCAGCGGTCGCCGAGGGGCAGCTCTACCGCCTGCTGACGTCGGCGTTCCTGCACTACGGCCCGATGCATCTGCTGCTGAACATGTGGGCGCTGTATGTGGTCGGCCCGTCGTTGGAGAGCATGCTCGGCCGGATACGGTTCAGTGCGCTGTACCTGCTCAGCGCGCTGGGCGGCTCGGTCGCGGTCTATCTGCTGGCGCCGCTGAACACCGCCACCGCCGGCGCCTCGGGCGCCATCTTCGGCTTGTTCGGCGCGACGTTGATTGTCGGTCGACGGCTGCGGATGGACGTGGGCTGGGTCGCCGCGGTGATCGGAATCAACCTGGTGTTCACCTTCACCATCCCGCGGATCAGCTGGCAGGGGCATGTCGGCGGGTTGCTCACCGGGTTGGTGGTCGCGCTGGCCTACGTGTATCCCCCGCAGCAGAGCCGGACTCGCATCCAGGCTTGGGCCAGTCTTGCGCTGCTGGCGCTGTTCGTTGCGCTGATCTGGTGGCGCACTGCCGAATTGGTCGCCTGACCTCAAGCGTGTCCTCCCGGTAGGACGCCTGCTTGCCCCCTAAGCTTTCGGTGGTCCACCAGCGAGAGGATCGACCAATCGGCGCCAACGGCGACCAGGATGAGATGAGTCGACCGGTCGGGAACCGGACTCGCCGGGCCACCACGATGCGCACCTCGGGCAAATCCCGCTGGGTTGCGCCGGCCCCGCGTGCCGCCCGGTTGACCACTGCACGCGCCGCGGACCGGATTCGGCGGGAGCGGCGACGGCCGGGCATTCACGCCCTCGACGGCCTGCGCGCGGTAGCCGTCGCGTTGGTGCTGGCCGATCACGGTGGCGTCCCCGGGGTGTCGGGTGGATTCATCGGCGTGGATCTGTTCTTCGTGCTGAGCGGATTCCTGATCACCTCGCTGCTGGTCGACGAGCTGCACCGGACCGGGCGAATCGACCTCAGAGGATTCTGGATCCGGCGCGGCCGACGGCTGCTGCCCGCCCTGGTGCTGATGGTGCTGACCGTCGCGATCGCCCACGAGCTGCTGCCGTCGGACGCGGTGGTGGGGCTACGAGAGGACGCGGTCGCGGCGTTTTTCTGGGTGGCCAACTGGCGATTCGTCGCCCAGCACACCGACTACTTCACCGAGGCGGGCACGCCGTCACCGCTGCAGCACACCTGGTCGCTGGGTGTCGAGGAGCAGTACTACTTCCTCTGGCCGCTGCTGCTCATCGCCGTTGCCCTGCTGTTGGCGTTTCGGGCCCGGCGCCACGGCCGCCTGGCCACCGTCGGCGGGGTGCGCCTGACGGTCTTTCTGCTGGCCAGCGCCGGCGCGGCAGTGTCGGCGACAGCGGCCGAGGTGCTGGCCTCTGACGCCACCCGCGACCGCGTCTACTTCGGCACCGACACCCGGGCGCAAGCGCTGCTGATCGGCGCCGCGGCCGCGGCGCTGCTGGTGGCGGACTGGCCCGCGCTGACGGCCGGCTGGTCGGTGGTCCGCACCCGCCGGGGCCGCTGGGTCGCCCGGCTGTTGCCGCTGGCCGGGCTGGCCGTGCTGGCGGTGGCCGCACACCGCGCCACCGGTAGCGCCGCGGAGTTCCAGGGCGGTCTGCTGACCACCGTCGCCGTCGCCGCGATCGCGGTGATCGCGCCGGTCGCGCTGCACCAGAGCGGGCTGGTGGCCCGCGCGTTGGCCTGGGCTCCGCTGGTCTGGCTGGGGACCATCTCCTACGGCGTGTACCTGTGGCACTGGCCGGTCTTTTTGGTGCTCACCGGCGAGCGCACCGGATGGTCGGGATGGACGCTGTTCGCCGCGCGGTGCGCCGTCACCTTGGTGGTGGCCGGGGTGTCCTGGTGGGCCATCGAGGAGCCGATCCGCCGCTGGCGGCCGGCGCAGGTCTCCCTGCTGCCGCTGGGTGCGGCGGTGAGCGCCACCGCGGTGGCGGTCACGGTGTTCGTGGTTCCGGTCGTCGAGCGGCCCACCGCCGAGACCGGCGTGATTCCCGACGTGGCCGCGGCCGCGGCGGTGTCCCCGTCGCCGCCGAGCCGCCAGCGTCCGGCGCCGGTGCGCCATGACCCCAACCGGCCGCGCACCGTTTCGGTGTTCGGTGACTCGATCGGGTGGACCGTGATGCACTATCTGCCGCCCACCCCCGGCTACCACTTCATTGACCACACCGTCGTCGGTTGCAGCATCGTGCGGGCCGGGCCCTACCGCTGGGCCGGCAAGACCATCGATCAGGGGTCCGAGTGCGACGGGTGGCCGGCGCGGTGGGCGCGGCAGGTCAAGGCCGACCAGCCCGACGTGGTGCTGCTGTTCGCCGGCCGCTGGGAGACCGTGGACCGCGTCAACGAGGGCCAGTGGACCCACATCGGTGACCCGACGTTTGACGCCTACCTGACCGCGGAGCTGCGGCACGCCCTCGACGTGCTGGAGTCCGCCGGCAGCCGCGTTGTGGTGACGACGGTGCCCTACAGCCGCTATGGCGAGCGGCCCGACGGCAGCCTGTGGCCGGAGGACGATCCGAAACGCGTCGACCGCTGGAACGCCCTGCTGCGCCGAGTGGTCGCCGGGCGTGAGGCCGTGACGGTGATGGATCTGAACAAGAAGCTGGGGCCGAACGGCACCTACACCGCGAAAATCGACGGGATCAAGGTGCGCAGCGACGGCATTCACCTCACGCCCGAAGGGGTGAAGTGGCTGCTGCCGTGGCTGGAGGAATCGATCAGCTGATGTGGCCGAGCACCGGCTCTGACCTGCATTGAGTGCAACGTCACAGCGGTCTCGAGGTGCCGGAATAAAATTAGTTTTGCTAACGTAGTTTTTATCGGCGCAGCGTCGCGCCCCTTCAAAAAACACTTCTGCGAGATATCCCTTTAGAGGTTGCGTTATGACGACTACTACCCCCTTTGCCAACGACCAGCAGTCCCGCCGCGTCGCCGAGCTGGCCGCCGCCGACCCCCAATTCGCCGCCGCCCAACCCGACCCAGCCGTCGCCGACGCCGCCGCGCAGCCCGGACTGGCCCTGCCGCAGCTCGTGCAGACCGTGCTGGCCGGCTACGCCGAGCGGCCCGCGCTGGGCCAGCGCGCCGTCGACTTCGTCGCCGACCCGGCGACCGGCCGCACCGTCGCACAGTTGCAGCCCCACTTCGACACCATCACCTACGGTGAGCTGGCCGACCGGATCGGCGCCCTGGCCGCCGCCCTGGTCGCCGCCGCGGTCCGGCCCGGAGATCGTGTCGCGGTGCTGGGCTTCACCAGCGTCGACTACACCGTTATCGACGTGGCGCTGGGCCAGATCGGTGCCGTCTCGGTGCCGTTGCAGACCTCCGCGTCAGTCAGCACCTTGACCCCGATCGTGGCCGAGACCCAACCGCGCATCATCGCCGCCAGCGTCGACTCGCTGGCCGACGCGGTTGAGCTGGTGCGATCCGGCCCCGCCCCGACCCGCCTGGTGGTCTTCGACTACCACGAGCAGGTCGATGACCACCGGGAAGCACTGGCCGACGCCCGTGCGCAGCTGGCCGGCGTCGAGGTCGTCGTCGAGCCGCTGGCCGAGATGCTCAGCCGTGGCCGGGCCTTGTCGCCGGCAAACCTCCCGGCCCCCGACCCCGGTGCGGACCGCGACCCGCTGGCCCTGCTGGTCTACACCTCCGGCAGCACCGGCGCCCCCAAAGGCGCGATGTACCCACAAAGCAATGTGGCGCGGATGTGGGTGCGGTCGGCCAAGAACTGGTTCGGCCCGAGTGCCGCGTCGATCACGCTGAACTTTATGCCGATGAGCCACATCATGGGCCGCGGCATCCTCTATGGCACCCTCGGCAACGGCGGTACCGCCTACTTCAGCGCCCGCAGTGACCTCTCCACCTTCCTCGAGGACCTCGCGCTGGTGCGGCCCACCGAGATGAACTTCGTGCCCCGCATCTGGGAGATGCTCTACCAGCACTTCCAGAGTGAAGTGGACGGCGCTGCAGGCGACCCGGCCGCCGAGGCGCAGGTGCTGGACCGGATGCGCCGCGAGCTGCTCGGCGGCCGCTGCATCTTCGCGATGACCGGCTCCGCGCCGATCTCCGAGGACTTGCGTTCCTGGGTTTCCGAACTCACCCAACAGCACGTGCTGAACGGCTACGGATCCACCGAAGCCGGCATGGTGCTTTTCGACGGTGTGGTGCAGCGGCCCCCGGTGCTCGACTACAAGCTGGTCGACGTACCCGACCTGGGCTACTTCTCCACCGACACGCCGCACCCGCGCGGTGAACTGCTGCTCAAGAGCGAGAACCTGTTCCCCGGTTACTACAAGCGCCCGGAGATCACCGCCGAGGTGTTCGACGCCGACGGTTACTACCGCACCGGTGATGTCGTCGCCGAGGTCGGACCCGACCAGCTGGTCTACGTCGACCGGCGCAACAACGTGCTCAAGCTGGCCCAGGGCGAGTTCGTCACGCTGGCGAAGCTGGAGGCGGAGTTCGGCAACAGTCCGCTGGTGCGCCAGATCTACGTCTACGGCAACAGCGCCCAGCCCTACCTGCTGGCTGTGGTCGTGCCGACCGAGGACGCGGTGACGCGCTTCCCGGATTCCGCCGGGCTCAAGACGGCGATCGCCGACTCCCTGCAGCAGGTGGCTCGCGACGCCGACCTGCAGTCCTACGAGGTGCCGCGCGACTTCATCGTCGAGACCGAACCGTTCACGCTGGAGAACGGACTGCTCACCGGCATCCGCAAGCTGGCGTGGCCAAAGTTGAAGGCGCACTACGGTGATCGCCTCGAGCGGCTCTACGCCGAGCTGGCCGAGGGACAGGCCAACGAGCTGAGCGAACTGCGGGCGCATGGAGCGGACCGCCCCGCGCTGGAGACCGTCAGCCGGGCCGCCGCCGCGCTGCTGGGCGCCTCGGCTGCCGACCTGGCGCCCGACGCCCACTTCACCGATCTGGGCGGGGACTCGCTGTCCGCGCTGACCTTCGGCAACCTGCTGCGCGATATCTTCGACGTCGACGTGCCCGTCGGTGTGATCGTCAGCCCGGCAAGCGATCTGGCGTCACTCGCCGTCTACATCGAGGAGCAGCGGCGCGGAGCCCAAGCCGGGTCCAGGCAGCCCAGCTTCGCCTCGGTGCACGGTCGGGATGCCGTCGAGGTGGCTGCCGCCGACCTGACGTTGGACAAGTTCCTCGACGAGGCCACCCTGGCGGCGGCACCTTCATTGCCCGGTCCGTCCGAGCAGGTGAGCACCGTGCTGCTGACCGGCGCGACCGGCTTCCTCGGCCGCTACCTGGCCCTTGAGTGGCTCGAGCGGCTGGCGCCGGTGGACGGCAAGCTCATCTGCCTGGTGCGGGCGCGCTCCGACGCCGATGCCCGCCGCCGCCTCGACGCTGTTTTCGACAGCGGGGACGCGAAGCTGCTGGCCCGCTACAGCGAGCTGGCGGCCAAGCACCTGGAAGTCATCGCCGGCGACAAGGGCGAGGCGAATCTCGGCTTGGAGCAAGAGGTTTGGCAGCGGCTCGCCGATACCGTCGACGTGATTGTCGACCCGGCGGCCCTGGTCAACCACGTGTTGCCCTACAGCGAGCTGTTCGGCCCCAACGCCGTCGGCACCGCCGAGCTGATCCGGGTCGCGCTGACCAGCAAGATCAAGCCGTTCACCTACTTCTCCACCATCGGTGTCGGTGACCAGATCCCGCTGGGCAAGTTCACCGAGGACGCCGACGTGCGGGTGATGAGCCCGGTGCGGGCGATCAACGACGGTTACGCCAATGGCTACGGCAACAGCAAGTGGGCCGGCGAGGTGCTACTGCGCGAGGCCCACGACCTGTGCGGCCTGCCGGTAGCGGTGTTCCGCTGCGACATGATCCTGGCCGACACCAGCTACGCCGGCCAGCTCAACCTGCCGGACATGTTCACCCGGATGATGTTCAGCCTGGTCGCCTCCGGTGTCGCCCCCGGTTCGTTTTACGAACTGGACGCCGACGGCAACCGTCAGCGCGCCCACTACGACGGGCTGCCGGTGGAGTTCATCGCCGAGGCGTCCACCACCTTGGGTGCCGGCGCCGGTGACGGGTTTGCCACGTACCACGTGATGAACCCGTACGACGACGGCCTGGGCATGGACGAGTTCGTGGACTGGCTGATCGAGGCCGGCTACCCGATTCGGCGGATCGACGATTACGGCGACTGGCTGCAGCGGTTCGAGACCACCCTGCGCGCATTGCCGGAGCGGCAGCGCCAGGCGTCCCTGCTACCGCTGCTGCACAACTACCAGAAGCCGCAGCCGCCGATCTGCGGGTCGATCGCACCGACCGATCGCTTCCGGGCAGCGGTGCAGGAAGCCAGGATCGGTGCGGCTAACGACATCCCGCACGTCACGCCGGCGGTGATCGTCAAGTACATCACCGACCTGCAGCTGCTCGGGTTGCTGTGACCTAACCCCGGCGAGCAGCCGCGAAAGCTCCCTGACGGAACCCCCGCAGGGGGCTTTCGCGACTGCGCGCGCTTAAAGGCTTCTGCGCGTTTGCGTTTGACGGCCCCGGATTTCGATGCCACGATGGACGGCAACGACATCCCCGTGTGTCTCGGCCGGAAGGAGGTGAGGGCGAAGTGAGTCCCAGTGACGGTCCGTATCCGTGTTCAACCCGTCTGTCCCTCACCGGCCCCGGCGTCTCCGCCGCGGCCTGAACCGCGAATTCCGCCGACCCGGAAGGGTTGTGTCGGGCGTCCCGGCAGGAGAAAATCATGGCCTTCGTTGTCACCCACCGTATTTCGACGATCCACGGGTCGGCGGTCCGCCAGGCGAGCCGCCGCGTGGTCGGCCGGCTGCGCCACCTGGGCGCGCCGCTGGAGATGAGCCCGCAGCAGCGCACCGAGCGCTACGTGGCGCACATGCCGACGGCCGTACTGGGCGCCTGCTGAGTGCCGCGCTCTAGGCCTGCACCACGATCGGGTCGCCCAGGTGCACGGTGTCGAAGTACCACGCTGCGTTGTCCGGGCTGAGGTTGATGCAGCCGTGGCTGACGTTCGAGTAGCCCTGCGAGTCCACCGACCAGGGCGCCGAGTGCACATACACCCCGCTCCACGTCACCCGAACCGCGTACTCGCCGTTGAGCAGGTAACCCTCGGGGTCGTTGAGCGGAATGCCGATGGTGCGCGAATCGAACTTGATCTTGCGCTCCTTCGACAACGCGGTGAACGAACCGATCGGGGTGGGGCGCTTGGGCTTACCCATCGACGCCGGCATCACCCGTAGGGTCTCGCCGTTGACGCTGACGGTGAAGGTGTGGTCGGAGATATCGGCGACTCCCAGCACAGCGTCACCGGTCTCGAAACCCGTCGACATGCCGTGGGCGTCGATGCTGATCTTGCTGTGCGGTGACCAGTAGCCATCGGGAACCCAGTGCACGACGTCGTCGCCGACCCACTCGAAGTGCCCGGCGGATGTCCCCGACACCGGTTTCCCGGACGCCGCGATGTGGATGCCACGCTCGGCGCCGGCCCGGTCACCGACCGGCCCGGCGAACCGCACGATCACCGGATAGGCCACCCCTACCACCGAACCGTCGGCCGGCTCGATCGCCGCGACAGCGAAGCCCGGCGCCGGCGATGTCTGCGCCGCCTGGCTGACGCCGGTGGACGCTCCCATCACCAGGGCCACCGACCCGGCCATCGCCAAAAACCCCCGCCACACCTTGTGCATGGTCTCCATTGTGCCAAGCGCAAGGGTGCGGCGCAGATCTAGCGATTCTCCGCCGGCGCCAGCAGGCTGCCCCAGGCCGCCTTGGTCCCGGATTCGCCGATGGTGTGGATTGCGAACATCGACGCTCCGGCCAAGGCGATCACCACCGCGACGATGCCCACCCGCACCGCCGGCGCCACCCTGCCGCCGCGGGACACCGCCACGTGCAGGCCGGCCAGCAGTGCCGCCGCAGCGGTCAGGCCCAGCGCCATATAGAGGCCGTATTCGCCGGCAGCCATATGCCGGTCGAGGTCAGGCGATCCGCCGACCTTGCCGGTGTCGGCCAGCCATTCGCCGGCGGTGACCGTCGCCGGGGTGACGAGCAGCGTCAGGCCGGCCAGTGTGGCCACCAGCCAGACCAGCCGCCGGCGGGCTGCCGGCCACACCGCACACACGATGAGCAGGATCGCGGTCAGCGGCACCAGCACCACCACGAAGTGCAGCAGCAGGACGTGGGCGGGCAGCCCGGCGATTGTCGACATCGATGCCCTTTCGTTTTCCAGCGCGGGGTCAGGCGCTGCTGCCGGCGGCGTGCGCGGCCGCCGACTCCGACAGCGGCTCGTATCGGGCGAACCCGCGGGTGAACGAACCGGCTCCGTGCGTCAGCGAACGCAGGTCGACCGCGTAGCGGATCAGCTCGATCTGGGGCACTTCGGCTTTCACACAGGTGCGGTCGGCACCGACTTTATCGGTGCCCAGCACCCGGGCGCGACGGGCCGACAGATCGCCCATCACCGCACCGATCAGGTCGTCGGGCACCAGCACCGTGACGTCGTCGATCGGCTCGAGCAGCCGCACCCGGCCAACGGCGGCGGCGTCGCGCAGCGCCGCCGCCCCCGCCATCTGGAACGCGAAGTCCGAGGAGTCCACACTGTGTGCCTTGCCGTCGAGCAGCGTGACCCGGATGTCGACCACGGGGTACCCCTCGCCGGACTCGCCGGTGAGCCCCCGCTGCATCTGCGCGCGGACGCCCTTCTCCACGCTGGGGATGAACTGGCGGGGGACCGCCCCGCCGACCACCCGGTCGACGAACTCGAAACCAGAGCCCTGCGCAAGCGGTTCGACCTCGATGTCGCAGACCGCGTACTGGCCGTGTCCGCCGGACTGCTTGACGTGCCGGCCGTGGCCTTTGGCCTTGGCGGCGAACGTCTCCCGCAGCGCCACGCGGAGCGCAACGGTGTCTACTGCCACTGCGTAGCGATTAGCCAGCGTGTCGAGCACCATGCCCGAATGTGCCTCGCCCATGCACCACAGCACCGTCTGATGGGTCTCCGGATTCTGTTCGATGCGCAGTGTCGGGTCTTCGGCGCCCAGCCGCGCCAACCCGACCGACAGCTTGTCGTCATCGGTTTTGGCCCGGGGTTGCACGGCGACGGGGAGCAGCGGATCGGGCATCGTCCACGGCTTGAGCACCAGCGGCTCCGATTTGTCCGACAGCGTGTCGCCGGTCTCGGCCCGGCTGAGCCGGCCGATGGCACAGATATCACCGGCCACCACGGTCTGCGCCGGCCGCTGCTGTTTACCCAGCGGGAACGACAGTGTGCCGATGCGTTCGTCCTCGTCGTGGTCGACATGGGTGCTCGGCGCGCCGAAAATAGCCGAAAAGTGACCCGACACATGGACGCTTGCATCGGGCCGGATGGTTCCGGAGAAGACCCGGACCAGGCTGATCCTGCCGACGTAGGGGTCCGACGTCGTCTTGACCACCTCCGCCAGCAGTGGCTCGGCGCAATCGCAGCGCAGACTGTGATGCGGTGCGCCCTGCGGGGTAAAGACCTCCGGCAGCGGATGTTCCAGCGGCGAGGGGAAGGCGCTGGTGGCGACGTCCAGCAGTTCGGTCAGGCCGACCCCGGTGGTGCTGCACGCCGGGATCACCGGGAAGAAGGAGCCGCGGGCGACGGCCTTTTCCAGGTCGTCGATCAGTACTTCGCGATCGATCTGCTCACCGCTGAGGTAGCGCTCCATCAGCGACTCGTCTTCGGACTCTTCGATGATCCCCTCGATCAGGGCGCCGCGCTGCTCCGCGACCGACTCGACGTGCGCCGCGTCCGGGCTCAGCAGCCCGATCAGTGCGTCGCCGCCCGGAAGGTACAGCGGTAATACTTTGCCGCCGAAGGCGGTTTGTGCGGCGGCCAGCACCTGAGGGTAGTTCGCCCGGGCATGATCCAATTTGGTGATGACCACCGCCCGTGGCATGCCGACTTGATCGCACTCCTGCCACAGCGCTTTGGTCGGGGCATCGATTGTCTCGTTCGCGGCGATGACAAACAGGGCACAGTCCGCGGCGCGCAATCCGGCCCGCAGCTCACCGACGAAGTCGGCGTACCCGGGGGTGTCGAGCAGGTTGACCTTGATGCCGGCATGGGGCAGGGAAGCCAGCGCCAAGCCCACCGATCGCTGCTGGCGGATCTCGGCGTCGTCGTAATCACAGACCGTGGTGCCGGCTGCCACCGACCCGGGCCGCGACAGCACCCCGGCCGCGACCAGCAACGCGTCGATCAGCGTGGTCTTCCCGCCGCCGGACGGGCCGACTACCACGACGTTACGGATGGCGGCGGGGCTGTCGGCGGGCGGCGCGGAACCATTTCCCGGCGGGGTCGTCTTGTCTGCCATCTGTGCCGCTCCTGGGGTCCGGCAATCGTTTGATAGCCACCCTTCCCCCAACCACCGCCCAGCACAAGGAATACGGCCAAAGCCGCCCCGATCTGCTCATCGGCGCCGCCGGGCACGCAGCGCCGGCGATTACTCGCCAGATCCGGCCCGGGCCAACCGGGCCAACTCCTTGGTTGCCTCGCGCAGTTCGTCAGCGGCGCGCAGCGGCCGCCGGTAGCCGACCCGGGTGTAGGCCACGCCGCGTTCGGTGACGACCTTGAGATCCAAGCCGTAGCGATCGGCGCCGGTGCAGGTGGCCTGGGTGGTGTCCGGGTACCCGCCCAGTGTCTTCGCCATCGCCAGCAACGCCCCGGCGTGGTCGGCGTTGAGGTGGGCGATCGCACCAGCCGCGCGCGGGGCAACCGGATCCGGCTGTGCGGCAGCGTATTCCGCGCCGGTCGCCGAATCCATCCGGCCATATCCGCCGACCCAGCGCACCCGCTGCACCTGCAACACCCACAGTGAGAAGTCGCTGTAGTCGATGTAGTACTTGCCGGCCGGCACCTGCGCCAGGTAGGCGTCGCGGGCCGCGGCGTAGTCGTCGCCGACGGGCTGCTGAACCACCCCCGCCAGCGTGACGCGCCCGCCGGCGAGCGGGTCGGAGTGTGCGCCCGGCTCCACCACCGCGAGGCTGGCCCGCGGATCGCGGGCCAGGTTGCGGCCGTGTTCGGCCAGCTGCGATACGCAGAGCACCGGCGCACCGCCCAGCAGCCCGTAGGTGACCAGCGAGGCCCACGGGTCACCGTCCGCGGTCAGGGTCGCCAGCGTGGCGGCGTTGGTGGCGGCGGTGATCGTGCGGGCTTCTTCGGCCGCCGACGGCCGGGCGTCGTTCGCCAGCGGAGTCAGCGCCGGCGGCACCGAGGGCGCGTCGCCCGGGTCGCCGTGATCCCGGTTGGCCATGCCGGCACACTACCCGGCCGTGCTGATCAGGCCCGCCATGCCGTCCAGTGTTCGACGGTAATCGCGATCACCGGCCCGACCAATGCAACCGACCGGTACTGCGGATACTTCGCTCGCAGGGCCGCATAGCCGGTATGCAAGGCGGCGCCGTCGCGGTGGACGGTCGCCGTCCCGTCGGCGCGCACCCACCACAGCTGCGACCAGTCGTCGTCGTACCGATCCACCAACACGCTGACCCGCGGGTTGGCTTCGATGTTGGTCAGGCGGCGCAGCCGCCGCGTGGTCTTGGCTTTGGCATCCACCGCGGTGTAGATCACATCGTCGGCCAGGGTGAAAACTATCGGCACCAGGTGCGGCCCGCCGTCGGGCGCCATGGTCGCCAGCCGGGCCACGCGGGCCCCGGCAAAGCGGGTTTGCGGGTCGAGGCCGCCCATCCGGCCAGCCTAGCCAGCCGCCAATACCGGTGGTTCCGGTAAGCTTTCTGTGTTTGTTTCGCTAACCCACCGTGAGCGGCGCGCAGGGTATTGGCGGGGCGCCTGACCTTGACCTCAGGAGGTAACCCAATGAGCGGATCGCATCGCCCTAGCCGGTGGTGGCTGCTCAGCGTGTCAGCGGTAGTGGCCGGTCTTGGGCTGGCCACGGCGCCGGTTCAGGCGGCGCCGACGCTGCCCAAGCCGCCGCTCGACCCTTCGGCGATGGTCGCTCAGGTGGGCCCGGCGGTGGTCAACATCGACACGCAGATGGGTTACCAGAGTGCGGTCGGCGCCGGAACCGGCATCGTCTTGGATCCGAACGGCATCGTGCTGACCAACAACCACGTCATCGCCGGCGCAACCGGGCTGACCGCGGTGTCGGTCGGCAACGGCCAGAGCTACGAGGTCGACGTGCTCGGCTTCGACCGCAGCCACGACGTGGCGGTGCTGCAGCTGCGCGGCGCCGCCGGCCTGCCGGCCGCCAACATCGGCGACTCGTCGCGGGTCGCCGTCGGGGACCCGGTGGTCGCGATGGGCAACGCCGGCGGGCAGGGCGGTACGCCCAGTGCGGTGCCCGGCAATGTCATCGGCCTGAACCAGACGGTCTCGGCCGCCGATGAGCTGACCGGCAGCACCGAGACGCTGACCAACATGATCAAGGCCGACACCGCGATCCGCCCCGGTGACTCGGGCGGTCCGATGGTCAACGCGGCCGGCCAGGTGATCGGGATGAACACCGCGGCGTCGGACAACTACAAGTTCGCCCAGCCCGGCGGCGAAGGCTACGCGATCCCGATCAACCAGGCGATGGCCATTGCCAACCAGATCCGGGCCGGTGTCTCGTCGCCCACCGTGCACATCGGCGAGACGGCGTTCATGGGTGTCGGCGTGGTGGACAACAACGGCGGCGGGGCACGCGTCGCCCAGGTGCTCGACGGCACCCCCGCCGCTGCGAGCGGCATCGCCCGCGACGACATCATCACCTCGGTCAACGGCCGGCCGGTGAACTCGGCCACCGATCTGACCGACGTGCTCGACCAGCGCCACCCGGGCGACACCGTCACGCTGACGTGGCGCAGCCCGATGGGCGGCGACCACAGCGCCGATATCACCCTGGTTCCGGGCCCGGTCGGCTGAGGCCAAGCCCGCAGAGCCGATCAGTACCAGGCGCACGTGATACGCCAGCACTACGACAGCGAAACCAAGCTGTCCTGGGCGCTTGCCGGGCTTGCCGGAGTGCTGGCAGCCACTGCATACACCCATTCGGAGGGCTACTTCGTCACGTTCATGACCGGCAATGCCGGACGTGCGGTGCTCGGGGTGTTCGACGGTAACGAGTGGCTGTCGATCTCGGCCGCGGCCCTGTTGTTCTCCTTTCTGGCCGGAGTGGTGACCGCATCGATCTGCCGACGTCGCGTCTGGCCTCAGCATCCGCACGGTGCGCTGCTGCTGACCGCAACCGCGCTGCTGACGGCGACCCTGGTCGACTGGATCCTGGAGGGCGGTCCGACGCTGCCGCTGCCGCTGCTGCCGATCCTGCTGGTCGCATTCGGAGTCGGCGCGCTGAACACCACCTTCGTGCGCGACGGCGAAGTGTCGATTCCCTTGAGTTACGTCACCGGCACGGTGGTGAAACTGGGGCAGGGCATCGAACGCCACCTCAGCGGCGGAACCGTCCACGACTGGCTCGGGCACTTCATGCTCTTCGTCGGCTACACCTCGGGCGCGGCCATCGGCGGCTGCATCAGCCTGGTCGCCGGCGGCACCTGGATGCTGGGCATCGCCACGGTCGTCTGCGTGCTGGCCATCTGGTTCACCCACCGCTACGTCGACCGCCGCGACGTGTGGCGGTAGTGCCGGCCCAAACGCCGAGACCGACGTTTTGCAGGCCCGCTCTCGGGTTTCTTCTGCAAAACGTCGGTCTCGGCTGAGGGGGATCAGGTCGGGTCGACACCCACACCCAGCGCCCGCTGGATGTCGGCCTTCATCGCGACCAGCTGCTGGTTCCAGTACGGCCAGTCATGCGTGCCGTCGGACGGGAAGTTGAACACCCCGTTGTTGCCGCCGGCGGCGGTGTAGTTCTGCTGGAACGTTTTGTTGGTGCTCAGCGTCATGCCCTCCAGGAACTTCGCCGGCAGGTTGTCGCCGCCGAGCTCGCTGGGCGTGCCGTTGCCGCAGTAGATCCAGATCCGGGTGCGGTTGGCTACCAGCCGCGGGATCTGCACCATCGGGTCGTTGCGCTTCCACGCCGGGTCGGAGGACGGACCCCACATGTTGGAGGCGTTGTAGCCGCCGGCGTCGCTCATGGCCATCCCGATCAACGTCGGCCACCAGCCCTCGGACGGGTTCAAGAAGCCGGAAAGCGCTGCGGCGTAGGTGAACTGCTGCGGGTAGTAGGCCGCCAGTGTCAGCGACGAGCTGCCCGCCATCGACAGGCCGACCACCGCGTTGCCGTAGGGCGAGACACTCTTGTTGGCCTGCAGCCAGGCCGGCAGCTCCCGGGTCAGGAAGGTCTCCCACTTGTAGGTCTGGCAGCCGGACTTGCCGCACGCCGGCTGGTACCAGTCGGAGTAGAAGCTGGACTGGCCGCCGACCGGCATGATGACCGACAGCCCCGAGCCGTAGTACTCCTCGAACGCCGGGGTGTTGATGTCCCAGCCGTTGAAGTCGTCCTGGGCACGCAGGCCGTCCAGCAGGTAGACGGCGTGGGTGCCGCCGGGCTGGAACTGCACTTTGACTTCACGGCCCATGGCCGCCGAGGGCACCTGCAGGTACTCCACCGGAAGCCCCGGACGGGAGAACGCCGACGCGTTGCCCGAACCACCGACGACCCCGACGAGGCCGCTCAGCAGTGCGGCCCCCACCGCCGCGACCATCAGCCGGCGCGGTAGCCGGCTCGCCGCGTGCCCCAACTTCTTGACGCTCTTCATAGCTTGTTTCCCATCCCAATGTCGTGCGGTCTAGCCCTTCTGCACGGAGTCAAACACGGTGGCGGCCCGTGACCCGTTCGCCGCCACGGGTTTTCATATCGCGGTTCGGCAACGATTGAGATTCGGCACGGACTCGCACCCCGCGGAGCCGCCATCTGCGTGGGCATATAGTCGACGTAATCATCGACACAAGGAGCAGGTCATGCAGCCCACTGCCGCGCGACCGCTGGCCGGAGTGCGCATCATCGAGATCGCCAGCTTCGTCGCGGTGCCGCTCGCCGGCATGACACTGGCACAGCTGGGCGCCGACGTGGTGCGGGTCGACCCGATCGGAGGGGCGGCCGACTACCGCCGCTGGCCGGTCACCGACGACGGTACGTCCCTCTACTGGACCGGGCTCAACAAGGGTAAGCGTTCGGTGGTCGCCGACCTGCGCGCGCCGGAAGGGCAGCGTCTGGTGCAGCGCCTGATCACCGAAAGCGGTGTGGTGCTGACGAATATGACTGGCCGGCAATGGCTTTCCTTCGACACGTTGGTGATGCAACGCCCCGATCTGATTCACCTCGAGGTGCTCGGACGTGCCGACGGCTCAACCGCCGTCGATTACACGGTGAATGCGGGTGTCGGCTTTCCGCTGGTGACCGGTCCGGCGGCATACGGTGCGCCGATCAACCACGTCCTGCCGGCCTGGGATATCGCCTGCGGGCTGCACGGTGCACTGGCGGTGGTCGCCGCGCTGCACCGCCGGGACCGCACCGGCGAGCCGTGCCGGATCCGGCTGGCGCTCGAAGACGTCGCGTTGGGCACCGCCAGTGCGCTGGGTTTCCTCACCGAGGCGATGGTCAACGGCACCCGGCGTGAACGCATCGGCAACGCGCTCTACGGTCAGTACGGCCAGACCTTCACCGGCAGTGACGGGGTCTCCTTCATGGTCGTCACGCTCACCGACCGGCACTTCCGTGACCTGACGGAATTGACCGGAACAACGAAAGTCATTGCCGCCCTGGCCCAGGCACGCGATATCGACTTCACCGATGAGGGCCAGCGCTACCGTCACCGCGACGTGCTCACCGGCCTGTTCGACGGCTGGTTCGCCGAGCGGACCGGCGCGCAGATCGAAGCAGCGCTGGCCGGCACATCGCTGCTGTGGGACCGCTACCGCAGCTTCGCTGAGGTGGCCGCCGATGAGCGCCTGCGCGACAACCCGATGTTCACCGCGCTGCATCAGCCCCGGGTCGGGGAGTACCTGGCGGCCGGGCTGCCGGCGTCCCTGGACGGCACCCACCCGCCCGCGGTCGCCGCGCCCAGCCTGGGCGCCCATACCGGCCAGGTGCTGGCCGCGCTGGGAATGACACCCGACGATATCGACCTACTGCGCCAAAGCGGCACGGTGGCAACCGATTAGACAAAGGAGGCAAGGCCAATGCGGACTTTTCAATCGATCGAGGAACTCGCGGCATGCCAGGGCGAGCCGATCGGCCACAGCGACTGGGTGACCGTCACCCAGGACGCCGTCAACCTGTTCGCCGACGCGACCGGTGACCATCAGTGGATCCACGTCGACCCGGAGCGGGCCGCCGGCGGGCCGTTTGGAACCACGATCGCCCACGGGTATCTGACGCTGGCCATGCTGCCGCAGCTGATGCACCAGATCTACCGGCTCGAAGGCGTCAAACTGGCGATCAACTACGGATTGAACAAGGTGCGCTTCCCGGCTCCGGTGCCGGTCGGCTCCAAGATCCGGGCGGAGACCTCCGTCGTCGAGGTGACCGACGCCGGCGGTGGCGCCCATCAGGTGACCTTGTCGACCACGGTGTCCATCGATGGCAGCGCCAAGCCGGCCTGCGTCGCCGAGAGTGTCGTACGTTACATGCTCTGACTCGGGCCGCTCTTGGCTTCCCGGCCGCCGGGGCGCGCAGAGAAGTGCCGCGCGATGATCGCCGCGATCTGCAGGAAGCGTCGGCGGGTGTCCGGCGCCATCTCGCTGACCACGTCAATCACCCCGCCCGGCCGCAGGTGCGGATCGAACGGCACCTCGACCACCGCCTGCCCGTGCTGCAGGAACTGCGCGGTGAGCGCGGAGCGGGTGCGTTTGTCGGCGTGGCCGTCGGAGTCGTTGAGCACCACCACGCTGCGCTGCAGCAGACCGCCCTGGCCGCGGTCGGCTAGCCATTCCATGGTCTTGGCGGCCGCGCCCGCCCCGTCCGCCCACGGCGACGAGACCACGATCAATGCGTCCAGGTCGCGCAGCGCCTCCTGGGTGACCGCTGAGTCCATCGTGGAACCGCAGTCGATGATCGAGATGGTGAAGTGCCGGTCCAGGCGCAGCGCCGCCTCCCGGTACAGCGCCGCGTCGAGGACCCGGCGCCGCCCCGCGGCCGGCTCGCCGACCAGCACGTACAGCCCCGCGGCGTTGGCGCCCACCCGGCTGCTGATGTCGGCGAACGACTGCATGCTGGTATCGGCTGCCAGGTCCCAGTAGGAGCTGGTGGCGCGCGGGTCGATACGGCTGCCGAGCCGGCCGAAGGCGGTGTCGGCATCGACGGCCACCACGTGGTCGGCGCGGCGCAGCGCGGCGAATATCGAACCGACGCTGGCCGCCACCGTCGTCTTGCCCACGCCGCCTTTGCCCAGGACGCCGACCTTGTAACTGCCGTTGGGCATGGATCGGATGGCCGCCTCGTAGGCGGCCTCCTCGCGCTCGGCCGCCGACGGGCCCAGATTGACCAGCCCCAGCGTCGCCGCCAACACCACGCGCCGCCAGCCGCGGGTCGGGCGTGGCCGAGGCGCGGGACCGGGATACGGATGGGGCGCCTGCCCGGCCGGTTGCTGCTGTAGGGGCTGGCCCCAGGGCTGTTGTTGCGGCGGGACGCTGCCAGGCATGAAGTTGCCCCGCAAGAAGTCGTCGTCGGCGTTCATAGGCTCCTCGAGGCATCCGGCAGCGGCATGGTCAGGTGGCCCAACAATCCTGCAGCTTAATCGCGCAGGCGCCGATAGCGCGTCCGCCCCGGGTCCGCAGTCCTCAGCAGTCGTAGTACAGCGCGAACTCATACGGGTGCGGGCGCAGGTTGATCGGGGTGATCTCGTGCTCGCGCTTGTAGTCGATCCAGGTGTGAATCAAGTCCGGGGTGAAAACCCCGCCCTCGGTGAGGTATTCGTGGTCGGCTTCCAGATTGTCGATCACGTGGGCCAGCTGGGTGGGCGCCTTGGGGATGGCGGCGGCCTCGTCGGGCGGCAGTTCGTAGAGGTCTTTGTCGACCGGAGCGGCCGGCTCGATCTTGTTCTTGACGCCGTCGATGCCGGCCATCAGCATCGCCGCGAACGCCAAATACGGGTTGCCCGAGGAGTCCGGGCAGCGGAACTCCAGCCGCTTGGCCTTCGGGTTGGTGCCGGTGATCGGGATGCGCACGCACGCTGAGCGGTTGCGCTGGCTGTAGACCAGGTTGATCGGTGCCTCGAAGTGCGGCACCAGCCGCTTGTAGGAGTTGATGGTGGGGTTGGTGAACGCCAGCAGCGACGGCGCGTGGTGCAGAATCCCGCCGATGTAGTAGCGGGCGGTGTCCGAGAGCCCGGCGTAGCCGGCCTCGTCGTAGAACAGCGGTTCGCCGTCCTGCCAGACCGACTGGTGCACGTGCATGCCCGAGCCGTTGTCACCGAAGAGCGGTTTGGGCATGAAGGTGACGGTCTTGCCGTGTGCCCAGGCGGTGTTCTTGATGATGTATTTGAACTGCATCAGGTCATCGGCGGCGTGCAGCAGCGTGTTGAACCGGTAGTTGATCTCGGTCTGGCCGCCGGTGCCGACCTCGTGGTGGCCCCGCTCCACCAGGAAGCCGGCGTTCGTCAGGTTGGTGGTCATGGCGTCGCGCAGGTCGACGTACTGGTCATTGGGCGCTACCGGGAAGTAGCCGCCCTTGGGCCGGACCTTGTACCCGAGGTTGGGGCTGCCATCCGGCTCGGTGGCCCGCCCGGTGTTCCACCACCCGGCGACCGAATCCACTTGGTAGAACGAGCCGTTGATCTGAGAGTCGAAGCTCACCGAGTCGAAGATGTAGAACTCGGCTTCGGCGCCGAAGTAGGCGGTGTCGGCGATCCCGGTGGTGGCCAGGTAGTTCTCCGCTTTGCGGGCGACGTTGCGTGGGTCGCGCGAGTAGGGCTCGCGGGTGAACGGGTCGTGCACGAAGAAGTTCAGGTTCAGCGTCTTGGCCGCCCGGAACGGATCGATCCACGCGGTGTCGGGGTCGGGCAGCAGCAGCATGTCCGACTCGTGGATGGACTGGAAGCCGCGGATCGAGGAACCGTCGAACGCCAACCCGTCCTCGAAGATGCTCTCGTCCAGCGCCGAGGCCGGAATGGAGAAATGCTGCATCACGCCAGGCAGATCGCAGAACCGAATGTCGACATACTCGACCGACTCGTCGGCGACGAGTCGGAAAATATCGCCGGCCATAGAGGTCTCCTTTGCGCGCAGACAGCCAGACGATAGGCAATCCACATTTCCTGAACATCATCCAGTTATTGCGCGCAGGTAACACAAAGCTCACCGCCGGGCGTTTATTCAGCAGGTGGCACGCTGCGCAGCTCCGGGTATATCGTGACGTTGCCTGTGAAGAATTTCAGGCGAACCGCCGTTCAATGTCGCACGGACCAACCCGCAATCGATCGTCTAGGTCAGACGAATTGAGGCCGAAGTGCGAAGGGTCAGGTGGTGATGGCACCCAGCCGGGTCGGGCTCTACAACCCCGCGTTCGAACACGACGCGTGCGGAGTCGCGATGGTCGTCGACATTCATGGCCGACGTAGCCGCGACATCGTCGAGAAGTCGATCACCGCGCTGCTCAATCTTGAACACCGCGGCGCCGCCGGAGCCGAACCGCACAGCGGCGACGGTGCCGGCATCCTGATCCAGGTGCCGGACCGGTTCCTGCGCGCGGTCACTGATCTCGAACTGCCTGAGGAAGGCGCGTACGCCACCGGCATCGCGTTCTTGCCGCAGTCGGCCAAAGACGCGGCCGCGGCCTGCGCCGCGGTGGAGAAGATCGTCGAAGCCGAGGGGCTGCGGGTGCTCGGGTGGCGCGACGTGCCGATCGACGACTCGTCGCTGGGCGCGCTGGCACGTGACGCGATGCCGACGTTCCGGCAGCTGTTCATCGGCGGGGCATCCGGGATGACCCTGGAACGGCGCGCCTACGTGGTCCGCAAGCGTGCTGAACACGAGCTGGGCAGCAAAGGGCCCGGCCAGGACGGCCCGGGCCGGGAAACCGTCTATTTCCCAAGCCTTTCCGGCCGGACAATGGTGTACAAGGGCATGCTGACGACCCCGCAGCTCAAGGCCTTCTATCCCGATCTGGCCGACGACCGGCTGCACAGTGCACTGGGCATCGTGCATTCCCGGTTCTCCACCAACACCTTTCCATCGTGGCCGCTGGCTCATCCGTTTCGGCGTATCGCGCACAACGGGGAGATCAACACCGTCACCGGCAATGAGAACTGGATGCGGGCCCGGGAGGCGCTGATCCGCACCGACGTCTTCGGCGATCCGGGCTCCGCGACCGCGGAAAACACGGCCGACAAGCTGTTCCCGATCTGCACGCCGGGCGCCTCCGACACGGCCCGCTTCGACGAGGTGCTCGAACTGCTGCACCTGGGCGGCCGCAGCCTGCCGCACGCGGTGCTGATGATGATCCCGGAAGCCTGGGAGCGCCACGAGAGCATGGACGCGGCCACCCGGGCGTTCTACGAGTACCACGATTCGCTCATGGAGCCCTGGGACGGCCCGGCCTCGATGACCTTCACCGACGGCACCCTGGTGGGCGCGGTGCTGGACCGCAACGGACTGCGGCCCTCGAGGATCTGGGTCACGAACGACGGCCTGGTGGTGATGGCGTCGGAAGCCGGGGTGCTGGACCTGGATCCGGCCACCGTGGTGCACCGGCAGCGGCTGCAGCCCGGGCGGATGTTCCTGGTGGACACGGCCGCCGGCCGGATCATCTCCGACGCCGAGATCAAGTCGACGCTGGCGGCAGAGCGCCCCTACCAGCAGTGGATCGACGAGGCGCTGATCGGAATCGACGAGTTGCCGCCCGGTCCCGCACCGCGCATGGAACACCACCGGATCCTGTTGCGCCAACTGGTGTTCGGCTACACCTACGAGGAACTCAACCTGTTGCTCGCGCCGATGGCCCGGACCGGCGCCGAGCCGATCGGGTCGATGGGCACCGATACCCCGGTGGCGGTGCTGTCCGCGCGGCCGCGGATGCTCTTCGACTACTTCCAGCAGATGTTCGCCCAGGTCACCAATCCGCCGTTGGATGCCATCCGCGAAGAGGTGATCACCAGCCTGCAGGGCGCCGTCGGGCCGGAGGGTGACCTGCTCAGCACCGGAGAACCCACCTGGCGGCAGGTCGTGGTGCCCCAGCCCATCCTGAGCAACGCCGATCTGGCAAAGCTGATCAACCTGCACCCCGATCAGCGGATCGGTTCCCGGGGGCCGCACGGCCTGTCCACCGCCGTCATCAACTGCCTGTATCCGGTGGCCGAGGGTGGGGCTGGGCTGCGCACGGCACTCAAGCAGGTGTGTGCCCGGGTTTCGGCGGCGATCGAGGACGGCGCGTGCTTCATCGTGATCTCCGACCGGGAATCCGATGAGACGCTGGCCCCCATCCCGTCCCTGCTGGCCACCTCCGCGGTGCACCATCATCTGGTCGCCGAGCGCACCCGCACCAAAGTGGGGCTGGTGGTGGAATCCGGCGATGCCCGGGAGGTGCACCACCTGGCGGCGCTGCTGGGCTTCGGCGCCGCCGCCGTCAACCCCTACCTGGCTTTCGAGTCCGTCGAGGACATGCTCGATCAGGGTTTGCTCGAAGGTCTCGACCGGGAGAAGGCGCTGGCCAACTACGCCAAGGCCGCCGCCAAGGGCGTACTGAAAGTCATGTCCAAGATGGGCATTTCGACGCGCGCTTCCTACACCGGCGCGCAACTGTTCCAGCCGGTCGGGATCTCCCAGGACGTCCTCGACGAATACTTCAGAGGCCTGTACTGCCCGATCGGCGGCATCACCCTCGACGACATCGCCGCCGACGTCGCCGCCCGCCACGGGTTGGCCTACTTCGACCGGCCCGAGGAGCGCGCCCACCGGCAGCTGCCGGTGGGCGGTGAATACCAGTGGCGCCGCGAGGGGGAGTACCACCTGTTCAACCCCGAGACGGTGTTCAAACTGCAGCACTCCACCCGCACCGGGCAGTACGCCGTCTTCAAGGAGTACACCAAGCTGGTCGACGACCAAAGTGAGCGACTGGCCACCCTGCGCGGCCTGCTGAGGTTCAAAACCGGGGCGCGCCCCCCGGTTCCGATCGACGAGGTCGAGCCGGCCACCGAGATCGTCAAGCGGTTCGCGACCGGCGCGATGAGCTACGGCTCGATCTCCGCCGAGGCCCACGAGACCCTGGCGATCGCGATGAACCGGATCGGCGGCCGGTCAAACTGCGGCGAAGGCGGTGAGCACGCCGACCGCTACCTGCCCGAGGAGAACGGCGACTGGCGGCGCAGCGCGATCAAACAGGTCGCCTCTGCCAGGTTCGGCGTCACCAGCGACTACCTGGTCAACTGCACGGACCTCCAGATCAAGATCGCCCAGGGCGCCAAACCCGGTGAGGGCGGCCAGCTCCCGGGTAACAAGGTCTATCCCTGGATCGCGGAGGTGCGTCACGCGACCCCCGGTGTGGGGTTGATCTCGCCGCCGCCGCACCACGACATCTACTCCATCGAGGACCTCAAACAGCTGATCCACGACCTGAAGAACGCCAACCCGGATGCTCGTATCCACGTCAAACTGGTCGCGGAGACCGGTGTCGGGACGGTGGCGGCCGGCGTGTCCAAGGCGCACGCCGACGTGGTGCTGATCTCCGGTCATGACGGCGGCACCGGCGCGGCGCCGCTGACCTCACTCAAGCACGCGGGTGCGCCGTGGGAGCTGGGCCTGGCCGAAACCCAGCAGACGTTGCTGCTCAACGGCCTTCGGGACCGGATCGTGGTGCAGGTGGACGGGCAGCTCAAGACCGGTCGCGATGTGGTGATCGCCGCGCTGCTGGGCGCCGAGGAGTTCGGCTTCGCCACCGCACCGCTGGTGGTGTCGGGCTGCATCATGATGCGGGTCTGCCACCTGGACACCTGCCCGGTCGGGGTCGCCACCCAGAACCCGGAGCTGCGCAGCCGCTTCAGCGGGCGGCCCGAGTTCGTCGAGAACTTCTTCTGGTTCATCGCCGAGGAGGTACGCGAATACCTTGCCGCGCTGGGCTTCCGCACTATCAACGAAGCGGTCGGTCAGGTGAACGCACTGGACACCACGTTGGCACGCGCGCACTGGAAGGCCCACAAGCTCGATCTGGGGCCGGTGCTGCACGAGCCCGAGTCGGCGTTCATGAACCAGGACCTGTACTGCAGCTCCGGCCAGGATCACGGGCTGGACAAGGCGCTGGATCAGCAGTTGATCGTGATGAGCCGCGAGGCGCTCGACTCCGGCACCCCGGTCCGGTTCGCGACCGCGATCTCCAACGTCAACCGGACCGTCGGCACCATGCTCGGCCACCAGGTCACCAAAGCCTATGGCGCCCAAGGCCTGCCCCAAGACACCATCGACATCACCTTCACCGGGTCGGCCGGTAACAGCTTCGGGGCCTTCCTGCCCCCCGGGATCACCCTGCGGGTCCTCGGCGACGCCAACGACTATGTCGCCAAGGGCCTCTCCGGTGGCCGGATCGTCATCCGGCCACCGGCCGATGCGCCCGACGGATACGTCGCCGAGGACAACATCATCGGCGGCAACGTGATCCTGTTCGGCGCCACCAGCGGCGAGGTCTTCCTGCGCGGGGTGGTCGGGGAGCGGTTCGCGGTCCGCAACTCCGGGGCACATGCGGTGGTCGAGGGCGTCGGCGACCACGGCTGCGAATACATGACCGGCGGCAAGGTGGTGGTGCTGGGCCGCACCGGGCGCAACTTCGCCGCCGGAATGTCCGGTGGAATCGCCTACGTCTATGACCCGAACGGCGAGTTGCCCGGCAGGCTCAACACCGAGATGGTGGAGCTGGACGCCTTCGACGATTTCGATGCCGACGACGTCAGCTGGCTGCGCGACATCCTGGCCGCCCACGCCCAGGCCACCGATTCCGTACCCGCCCAAACCATCCTGGCCGACTGGGGCAAGCACAGCCGCCACTTCGTCAAAGTGATGCCGCGCGACTACCGGCGGGTGCTCGCCGCGATCGCCGAGGCGAAGGACAGCGGCACCGATCCGAACGAGGCGATCATGGCGGCAGCTCATGGCTGATCCGAAAGGCTTCATCAAATACCCGCTGCGCATCCTGCCGTCGCGCCGGCCCGTCTCGGAACGGGTGGGCGACTGGAACGAGGTGTATCAGGAGTTCAGCGAGGACGCGCTGCGTCAGCAGGCGGGCCGCTGCATGGACTGCGGTATCCCGTTCTGCCACACCGGCTGCCCGCTGGGCAACCTGATCCCGGAGTGGAACGACCTGGTCCGCACCGGGCGCTGGCGCGAGGCGTTCGACCGGCTGCACGCCACCAACAACTTCCCGGATTTCACCGGGAGGCTCTGCCCCGCGCCGTGCGAGCCGGCTTGTGTGCTGGGCATCAACCAGCCCCCGGTGACCATCAAGCAGGTCGAGTACGAGATCGTCGAGCGCGGTTTCAAAGAGGGCTGGGCGCAACCGATTCCGCCGTCGGTGCGCACTGGGAAGGCGGTCGCGGTGGTCGGTTCCGGGCCGGCTGGGCTGGCCGCCGCGCAGCAGCTCACCCGGGCTGGGCATGCGGTGACGGTGTTCGAGCGTGATGACCGCATCGGCGGCCTACTGCGTTACGGCATCCCGGAGTTCAAGATGGAAAAGCGCATCCTCGACCGGCGGCTGGAACAGATGACCGGTGAGGGCACCGTGTTCCGGGCCGGCGTGAACGTCGGCGTGGATGTGACGGCCGATCAGTTGCGTAGTGACTTCGATGCGGTGGTGCTGGCCGGCGGGGCTACCGCCTGGCGGGATCTGCCGATCCCGGGCCGCGAGCTCGACGGTATCCACCAGGCGATGGAGTACCTGCCGTGGGCCAACCGGGTGCAGGCCGGTGATCTGTCCGAGCCGCCGATCACCGCCCACGGCAAGAAGGTGGTCATCATCGGCGGGGGCGACACCGGTGCCGACTGCCTGGGGACCGTGCACCGCCAGGGCGGCACCTGCGTGCACCAGTTCGAGATCATGCCGCGTCCCCCGGAGACCCGCGACTCGTCCACGCCCTGGCCGATGTGGCCGCTGATCATGCGGACTTCGGCTGCCCACGAGGAGGGCGGCGAGCGGGTGTTCTCGGTCAACACCGAGGAATTCCTCGGCCGCGACGGACATGTCACCGGGCTACGCGCCCATCAGGTGCGCCGACAGGGCGGCGGATTCGAAAAGGTCGACGGCACCGACTTCGAACTCGAAGCCGACCTGGTGCTGCTGGCAATGGGATTCGTCGGCCCGGAACGGTCGGCGCTGCTGGCGGACCTGGGGGTGGAGTTCACCGAGCGCGGCAACGTGGCCCGGGACGGCGACTACGCCACCAACGTGCCGGGGATCTACGTCGCCGGAGACATGGGGCGCGGGCAGTCGCTGATCGTCTGGGCGATCGCCGAGGGTCGTGCTGCTGCGGCGGGCGCCGACCGGTATCTGATGGGCAAGACGGCGTTACCCGCTCCGATCAAGCCGACGGCGACGCCGATCCGCTGACTCAGATCCCCGCCTAAACCTCAATAACCTCGTAGATAACATCTGCATCACATTTCGGCGCGTCGGGTTCTGTTTGCCAACGCTGCGGTGTCTAATGGTCAGCAATAGCTGCCGCGTTAACAGCGTGTTAACATGGTCGGCGTTATTCCGATCTGGTCCGAGCCGGGGCGGGGGTTTTTCACCGTGTACGTCAACCCGTTATATCGATACCGGATGGGCCGAATGGCCTGGTCACTGCTGCGGCATCCACGGCGGAGCCGAGAGTTTCCGGCCAAGCATGAGCGCCTGATCACGGCCGACGAGTTGATGCGCTACGCGACGTAGGTTTTCGGGTCTGCGCGGGGCGACCCGAGCGGGAAAGTTTGCTGCGGCGTTACCGCGGCGTGACTTCTGACGAGGCCGGCGTCCACAGGCCGGAATCCCGGATCGCCTCGGCCAACGGTTCCAGTACCGCCGGGTCATAGGGCACCGGCAGATAAACGATCGCCAGGTCCAGACCTTCGGCGCCGAGCGCCGCGGCGTCATCGACCACCTTGCGGTAATCCCGGTCGGGTTCCAGCCGCAGGTGCGCCGAGAGGGTGATCTCCTTGGGGTCGCGGCCGATGTCGGCGCAGTGTCCGGCCAGCACCTCGCGCTTGCGGGCGAACTCGGCCGGCGGACCCCCGACGAAGTTCCAATGCTGGGCATAGCGGGCGGTGATCTTCAGCGTGCGCTTCTCGCCGCTGCCGCCGATGCAGATCGGCGGGTGCGGGCGCTGCGGGCCCTTGGGCTCGTTGCGAGCGGACTTGAGCTGGTAGTAGCGACCGTCAAAATCGGTCGTCTCCTGGCTGAGCAGGCTCACGAGCACTTCGCAGGCCTCCTCGAACCGGTCGAAGCGCTCCTTGAGGCTGCCCAGCTCGATTCCGTAGGCGCCGGATTCCTCCTCGTTCCACCCGGCGCCGATGCCCAACTCCAGCCGGCCGCCGGAGATGATGTCCAGGGCCGCGGCCATATTGGCCAGCACGGCGGGGTGGCGGTAGTGGATGCCGGTGACCAAGGTGCCCAGCCGCAGCCGGGAAGTCGCCTGGGCCAGCGCCGTCAGCGTGGTCCAGCCCTCCAGGCAGGGTCCGGTCGAGTCGGTGAAGATGGGGTAGAAGTGGTCGAAGGTCCAGCCGGACTCGTAGACGTCGATGCCGTCAGCGGCCTGCCAGACCGCCAGCATGTCGGCCCAGGTGGTGTTCTGCGGTGAGGTCTTGAACGCGAAGCGCATTCCGCCGAGGTTAGTGCTTTTTCCCGCGTCCAGTCATGAAAGCCGCCATGGGGGCGTGGGCGTCTGCGCGGCGGAGGGACGTCGGCGCCCGATAGGCTCCCGCTGTGGACATGGTGACTCTGGGGATCGACACCAAGGTGACGCTGTTGGCGGCCGGGCTGATCTTCCTGCTGGCGCTGCTGCTGGGGGTCTGGAAATACCAGCAGATCGCCACCTCGGAGAACCACCAGGCTCACATCTACGTCGACATCGCCCACCGGGCGGCGTTGCTGTACTCCTTCGCCACGCTGCTGGTCGCGGTGTTCGTCGAGCTCAGTGGCTGGCCGACCTGGGTGAACATGACCGCGGCGATGGTGATGGTGTACTTCTTCGTCACCGCGATCGCCAGCTACATGCTGCACGGCGCCTTGCGCGACACCACCAACCAGTTCGAGAAGGCCGGCCGGCTCATGAAGCTGGGCATGGTCTTGCTGATCGTCGGTGAGATCGGCGGCTTCGCGGTGCTGCTGGCCGGGTTCGGCATCGGCGAGTTCTGAGGCGAAAGCCGTTACAGCGCTTCGCCGTAGATGCTGCTGACCCAGATGTGGGTCAAGGTGTCGACCACCCGGTCATGGGCGATCGACGGTTCCTCGGCGACCAGGGCCGCCATCATGGTGCGCTCGTTCATCTGATTCAGCGAGGTCGCCAGATCCAGCGCGGGAATGGTGTGCGGCGCCGCGCCGCGCTCGCGCTCGGCGGTGATCATCGCCGCGGTCTGCTCGATCCATTTCTGCATGAAGCCGTTCCACATCGCCTTGAATTCCGGACTCGTGGCCAGCGCCTCGGTACCGGCCCGGGCTATCGCCCGATGCGAGCTGAACGCGATGAAGAACGCCTTGATACCGCTGCGCCAGATCCGGCGCGGGTCGGTCGGCAGCCGTTGCACAGCGCCGACGAACTCCGAGTCGGCGGCCGCGATCAGCGGCTCCAGCAACGACAGCAGCACCGCGTCTTTGGACTTGAAATAGAAGTAGAAGGTGGGCCGGGAGATCCCGGCGCCTTTGGCCAGGTCGTCGACGGAGATCTCGGCCAGCGGCCGTTGCTCGAGCAGTCGTTCGGCGGTCGCCAGGATCGCCAGCTCACGATCATCGCCGGACGGCCGCACCGCACGGCGTCCGTGACGGGTCGCATTCGGGCTGGCCATGACCGCTACCTTACATGATGTCGACAAATTCAACAGGGTGTTGACCGACTCGACACCCCGTTGATAACCTGGCGCCATGACTGAACACCTCGATGTTGTGATCGTCGGTGCCGGCATCTCCGGTATCAGCGCGGCCTGGCACCTGCAGAACCGCTGCCCGAGCAAGAGCTACACGATCCTGGAGCGCCGTGACGACCTCGGTGGTACCTGGGATCTGTTCAAGTACCCGGGCATCCGCTCCGACTCCGACATGTTCACCCTCGGTTTCCGGTTCAAGCCGTGGCGCTCGGCGCACTCGATCGCCGACGGCGCCTCGATCAAGGCCTACATCAAGGAGGCGGCTGCCGAGAACGGCATCGACTCCCACATCCGGTACCGGCAGCACGTGGTGGCCGCGGACTGGTCGGATGACGACGGCCAGTGGACGGTGACCGTGGAAAGCGACGGTAAGCAGAGCCAGCTCACCTGCTCGTTCCTGTTCGCCTGCAGTGGCTACTACAACTATGACGAGGGCTATTCGCCGAAGTTCGAAGGCGCGCAAGACTTCGAGGGCACCATCGTGCACCCGCAGCACTGGCCCGAGGACCTGGACTATGCGGGCAAGCGGGTTGTGGTGATCGGCTCCGGCGCGACCGCGGTGACATTGATCCCGAGTCTGGTGAACACCGGTGCCGGGCATGTCACGATGCTGCAGCGCTCGCCGACCTACATCGGCTCGCTCCCGCTGGTCGATCCCTTCGCCGAGCGGGCCAACAAGCTGTTGCCGGCGCACGCGGCGCACGTCGCCAACCGTTGGAAGGCGATCGGTTTCAGCACCTTCCAGTACCAGCTGTCGCGGCGCTTCCCGAACTTCATGCGTAAGACCTTGCTGACCATGGCCCAGCGCCGGTTGCCCAAGGGCTACGACGTCGAGAAGCACTTCGGTCCCAGCTACAAGCCGTGGGATCAGCGGTTGTGCCTGGCTCCCAACGGTGATCTGTTCAAGACCATCCGGGGCGGACAGGCCGACGTCGTCACCGACACCATCGAGCGTTTCACCAAGACCGGTATCAAGTTGAGCTCCGGTGCGGAACTGCCCGCCGACATCATCATCACCGCGACGGGGCTGAACCTGCAGTTGTTCGGTGGAGCCGAGGTGCGGCGCAACGGTGAACCGGTCTGCCTCAACGACACCATGGCCTACAAGGGCCTGATGCTCACCGGGCTGCCGAACATGGCTTTCACCATCGGCTACACCAATGCGTCCTGGACGCTGAAGGCCGACTTGGTATCGGAGTTCGTCTGCCGGCTACTCAACTACATGGACGAGCGCGGATTCGACACCGTGGTGCCGGGACGACCCGGTGCCGATATCGAGGACCGGCCGTTGATGGACTTCACCCCCGGCTATGTGCTTCGGGCGCTGGACTACCTGCCCAAGGCCGGATCACGCGCACCCTGGCGGCTCAAGCAGAACTACCTGTTGGATCTCCAGCTGATCCGGCGCGGCAAGGTCGACGACGACGTTCTGCGTTTCTCCAAGCACCGGGCCGCGGTCGCGGCGTAAGCGCAGCGCCCACCCCGGCCCCCCGGGTTCAGGGCCAGTAATGGGAGTCGGGGTATGGGCGGGCGCCGAAGATCGCCGTGCCGATCCGCACCTCGGTGGCGCCCTCGGCGATGGCCAGCGGAAAGTCTCCGCTCATCCCCATGGACAGCCGCGGCAGGTCGTGGCCACGGGCGGCGGCGTCGTCGCGCAGCTGCCGTAACCGGCGAAAGCAGCCGCGGACTGTATCGGGGTCGGACGTGTTGATGGCCAGCGTCATCAAGCCGCGCACCCGCAGCGTGGGGTAACCGGCCAGCTCGTCGAGGAATCCCAGCAGCTGCGCTGGGTCCAGCCCGTACTTGCTGGGCTCGTGGGAGGTCTTGACCTGCACCAGTACGTCGAGGACACGGTTCTCGGTGCGCAGGTGCCGATCCAACGCCGCGGCCAGCTTGGGCCGGTCCAGGGACTGCAGCTCGGTGGCCAGCCGGGCCACCACGCCGGCCTTGTTCGTCTGCAGGTGCCCGATCATCACCCAGTCGATGGCGCACTCGGCCAGCGCCTCGGACTTGTCCCGGATCTCTTGGACCTTGTTCTCGCCGAAGCGGTGCAGCCCCAAGCCGACAGCCTCCCGGATCAGGTCCGGGCCGAAGGTCTTGCTCACCGGAAGCACGGTGACCTCGCCGGGATCGCGGCCGGCGGCGCGGCAGGCGTCGTCGACGCGTTCTCGCAACCGTTCCCAGCGTGCCCGCAGGGTGTCATCCATCTGCGTTACACGACGACGATGCCGTCGTCGTCGCTGTAGGCGAGTTCGCCGGGCACGAACGCGATGCCGCCGAGTTCGACCACGACGTCGCGTTCGCCGGCGCCGGTCTTGGTGCTCTTGCGGGGATTGGTGCCCAGCGCCTTGATGCCGATGTCGAGCGAGCGCAGCGTCGCGGCGTCACGCACCGCGCCATGCACGATCAGCCCGGCCCAGCCGTTGCTGCGGGCCAGCTCGGCGATGACGTCACCAACCAGGGCGGTGTGCAGTGACCCGGCGCCGTCGATCACCAGCACCCCGCCGTCGCCGGGCTCGGACAGCACCGATTTGAGCAGGGCGTTGTCTTGGAAGCAGCGGACCGTGCTGATCCGGCCGGCGAATTCGGTGCGGCCGCCGAGTTGACGGAACTGCAGGTCGCAGCTGCGTACGGCGGCGCCGATATCGTCGACCAGGTCGGCGGTGGGCCGGAAAGCTACGGTCACCGGGGCTCAGCCGCGGCGCGCGCGGAACAGCCGGCGGATCAGCAGCAGGCCGAGCAGGCCGAGGAAGCCGGCGGCCAGCACCGCGCCGGGCGACCGGCGAGACGGCGGCACCGACGGGGTGAGCGGGTTGCGGGCTGCCTCGACCGTCGACTTCGCCTGGGCAGCCGTTTCTTTGGCGCCATCGGTGAGTTGGCCCGAACCATTGGTGCCGGCGGGCCGCGGAGCGGGTGAGGGGGCGGCGGCGGGTGCATTCTTGGCGGGTGCCTTCTTCGCCGGTGCCTTCTTGGCCGGTGCCTTCTTGGCCGCCTTAGCCGGTGCCTTCTTGGCGGCTTTGGCCGGTGCCTTCTTGGCGGCCTTCTTGGCCGGTGGCTCGGCCGGGGCTTTCTTGGCCGGTGGCTCGGCGGGCCCCGCGGCTCCAGCCGGCTCAGCCGGCGCGGTGGGCGCGTCAGGTGCAGCGGATTCGGCGGGTTCGGCGGCGGACGGCACAGTGGGTTCGGACGGCGCAGGCGGTTCGGGTGCGGCGGCGGATTCGTGATCGGGGTGGCCCTGCGGGTCGGTCATACGGCAGCTCCTCTGGCGCGTTCTCGTCTCAGATCAACTCGGCGACACCGGCGACTTTGCCCATCATGCCAGCATCTGCCTGCGGCCATGAGATGGGCAGCAATCAAGATCGGCGCCGATTCAGCCAGAGGCCAGCCCCGACAAGTGCCACCGCGCCGGCCACGAACGGCCATATCGGCAGGTCACCCTCGGGGTCGGCGTATCGGCGGGGAAGCGGCGGCGGTGCGTCGCCGTGCTCGGTCACAGCCGGGCCGGGTTCGGCCGTGCCGGCCACCGTCAACCGGAACGGCCACGAACCCGACACCACATGACCGTCGGCGGAGGTCACCCGATAGTTGACGGTGTAGGTGCCGGCCGGACCGAGCGGGCGCACCGCGACGCTGGCGACGGGCCCCTGGACCTGTGTCTCGCCGGTGGACCACAGGTGCCCGTCCGGTCCCACCAC
>NZ_LZJK01000035.1 GCF_001667945.1 Mycolicibacter sinensis
GGTGGTGATGGCAACGGTGGTAACGGCAGCAACGGTGGTAATGGCGGCAATGGTGGTGCGGGTTCGTCGATCCTGGGGCTTGGCGGCAACGGTGGTGCTGGGGGTGCGGCCGGCAACGGTGGCGACGGCGCGACCGGCACCTTGGCGCATCACGACGGTGGCAATGGTGGCAATGGCGCTGCTCCGGGCACCGGCGGCAAGGGCGGCGCCGGTGGCAGCGCGGCGGGCACCGACGGCGCCTCCCCGACCACCGGCGGCAACGGCGGCAACGGCGGCGACGGTTTCAATGCCGGCGCGGCCGACTCGGGCGCCGCAAGCGGCACCAACGGTGGTAACGGCGGCGTCGGCGGCAACGGCGGGGCCTACGGCAACGGCGGCAACGGCGGCGCCGGCGGCAACGGCGCAGCGGGCGCGGAGGGCACGAACGGCACGCCCGGCGCCGGCGGCACCGCCTCGACCGCTGGCCAGAACGGTGGTATCGGCGGCAACGGCGGCGCTGGGGGCAACGGCGGAACCAAAGCCGGCAACGCCGGCAACGGCGGCGATGGCGGCAACGGCGCCGCCGGCGGTACCGGCGGCAGCGGCGCGGTCAGCACTGACGACGCAGACCTGACGTCCGCCGCGAACGCCACCGGCCAAGATGGCGGCGCCGGCGGTCACGGTGGTGACGGTGGTGCCGGCGGCCAGGCGCTCAGCGCCACCGGCAACGGCGGCAATGGCGGCGCGGCCGGCACCGGCGGAAACGGTGGCACCGGCGGTGTGGGCGGTACCAGCAATGACGGCGTCACCAACACCAACAGCTACCGCCCCGGCGGGAATGGCGGCGCCGGTGGTGACGGCGGCAACGCCGGTGTCGGCGGGGCAGGCGGTGCCCAGGGCACCGACGGTCAGCTCGGTGAGGGCGCGGACGGCGGCAACGGCGGCGACGGTGGCGCGGCTGCACCATGGGTCCATGACATCTGGCCTGACGGCCAAAGCGGCCCGAACGGTGCAGTGGGCGGCAGCGGCGGCGACGGCGGTGTCGGTGGCACCGGCCTGCACGCCGGCAACGGCGGCAACGGTGGCGCCGGCGGCTTCGGCGGCGGCACCGCTGGCAGCACCCCGGGCACCGGCGGCAACGGCGGTGCCGGCGGCGCCGGCGGCAAGGCCGTCGCAGGCACCGTCGATGGGCTCGGTGGCAATGGCGGTACCGGTGGCGCCGGCGGCGCCGGTGGCAACGGCAACATCATCGAGTCCAGCCCGGTCGCGAATAACGCCGCCCAGATCCTGCCCGCCGGCGACGGCGGCAACGGCGGTAACGGCGGCGCCGGCGGCGCCGGCTTCGGCAGCGGCCACCAAGGTAACGGTGGTGACGCCGGTGCCGGTGGTAACGGCGGCAACGGCATGTCCGCCCCGCAGACGGCGGTCAATCCCGCCGGGGGCACGACCACCCTGTTCAACGGTGGCGATGCCGGCAATGGTGGCGACGGCGGCGTAGGCGGCGATGGCTACAACTCCGGCAACGGTGGCGACGCAGGGGCCGGCGGTGTCGGTGGTAACGGCGCCGATGGCACTGCTGACCACGCCAACGGCGGTAAGGGCGGTAACGGGGGCAATGGCGGCGATGTCGGCGTGGCCGGCACCGCCAACGGCGGTACTACCGGGGCCGATGGCGCGACCGCTGACGGCGGCGCGGGCGGCTCCGGCGGCAACGGCCAGGGCAACGTGACCGGTGTGACCGGCGGCGGCACCGGTGGTAACGGCGGCGCCGGCGGCGCTGGCGGCAACGGCACCCACACCGCCGGCAACGGCGGGGCCGGTGGCAACGCGGGTAACGGGGGCTCCGGTCAATTGGGCGCCGTCCCGTCCGCCGGCCTCAGCCTCAGCGGCGGACCTGGCGGCAACGGCGGATCCGGTGGTGCCGGAGGCGCCGGTGGTACCGCTACCGCGGCTGACGGCATTGGCGGCAACGGCGGCCAGGGTGGTGCCGGCGGGAATGGTGGTGTGTCCGGCGCGGCGCAGCACACCGACGCCGGCCATGGTTTCGGCCAGCATGGTGCGGTCGCCGGTGACGGCGGCGCGGGTGGCGCCGGTGGTGCCGGCGGTGCTGGTGGGGTGAACGGCCACGTCGGCAATGGTGCTGACGGTGGCGCCGGTGGCAACGGTGGTGACGCCTTCACCGCGACGCCCAACGACTACAACAACGGCAACGTCGATGTCGCTGGTTCGGCCGGTGATGGTGGGAATGGTGGCGCCGGTGGGGCCGGCTTCACCCCGGGTGATGGTGGTGCCGGTGGTAACGGTGGCAACGGCAACACCGTGACGGTCAATGCGCCGGGCGGTACCGGTGCTACCGGGATCACTGGTAGCGGTGCGATCGCGGGCGCCGGCGGTGATGGCGGTGCCGGTGGTGCCGCGATCGGTGGTGGCACCGGTGGCGCCGGTGGTGCGGGTGGCAACGGTGGTATCGCCGGCGGCGACAACGCCAACGTGGTGGCCGCGACCGGTGGTGCCGGTGGTGCTGGTGGCGCTGGGGGCGCCAGTGACAGCGGCACCGGCGGTGTCGGTGGTAACGGTGGCGCCGGCGGCGACAGTGAGACCACGGGCGGTGGTGCCGGTGGTGTCGGCGGTAGTGGCGGTACCGGTGGTGCGTCCGGGGCCACTTCCGGCGACAGCGGTGATGGCGGTGGTGCGGCGAGTGGTGCCACGGGCGGTGCCGGCGGCACCGGCGGGGCCGGGGCCACTCCCTAGGAAGACGTAGTCGGCGAAGCCCCGCATGTCTGGTGCGGGGCCCGGCCGCAAAACTCTGCCTAGGAAGCAATACTCACGGGGGATGGCCGGGGGCGCCTGGGGACGCAGCGGCGGCTCTTAATTCCTTCCCTTGCCCCGTACCCTTGCGCCTCTACGGGAGAAAACACCCGCTCGGGTGTACCTTCCGCGACTGTCCAGCAAAAAGACGTACTAAAGGGACGGAAAGAAGCCGGTTGTTGCACCTCTGGTAGACAATTGACGCCTGCGTAAGTACTGTGCTGTTCCTAAGGCGCGTGTTAACCAACGTTCACGGCGCCAAGGAACCGACGGGAAACGGGGGCAATGGTGGTTGTTCGGCGCGGCGTTGCGGGCGGCGGGAGTTCTAGCTCGGGCGGGTCTGGTCGGCGGGGCCGGCGGATCGTGGGTGCGTCTTCGGCGGTGGGGGCGTTTTTGGCGTTCGGGATGGCGCCCTTGGCGGCGGCGCCGGTGGCCAACGCCGATTTCGAGGACTTCCTGACGGATCTGTTTGATCCGGGTGCGTGGGGCAACCTGTCGAACGATTTCAACAGTCTGTTCACCGGTTCGGATTGGGATCTGTCCGGTTCGGCGGATGCGTCGGGCCTAGAGATGGCTCAGATGTGGGAGACCATGTTCTACACGCCGCTGCACGCGGCGTTGCAGGACTGGATCAACTCTGACTTCGGGTCGCAGGTCAATGGGGTGATCAACCAGTTGACGGCGCCGTTCACTGAGGGTTTTTGCGGGATGATCTGCAACGGCGCTGACGGTACTGCCGACAGCGTCGACGGCCAGGCCGGTGGGCTGTGGTTCGGCGATGGTGGTGATGGCTGGACCTCGAACCTGGAGGGGGTGGCCGGCGGTAACGGCGGGCACGCCGGGGGTATCGGCAACGGCGGCGACGGCGGAGCCGGCGGTCTGGGTGCTGATGGTGGCAACGGTGGCCATGGTGGCGAGATGTGGGGCAACGGCGGCGATGGTGGTGCCGGCGGTGCTGCGACCGCGACGTTGGCGGCTGGTAATGGCGGCAA
>NZ_LZJK01000036.1 GCF_001667945.1 Mycolicibacter sinensis
TACAGACAATCGCGCTCGCGGTACCGTGGCTGACCGAACTGCATCGACTGATCGCGGGCTAACCCACGCCGCCGGCGGCCAGCGCACCGGCCGGGGTGGCGGCCGACGCACAGGTCACCAGGGCGCGGGCCAGGGGAGGGGCGCCGGCAACCCGGACGGCGGCGTCGTCGGCCAGCAGTTCCACCAGCAACCGCACCGCATCCAGGGCGCTGGCGCTGCGCACGAACCGCGGAAAGGCGGTGTGCACCGCGGTGAACGCCTCCAGCACCAGGTCGTGCCGGGCGCGCAGGTGGGCCCGCTCATGGCAGAGCAGGGCGGCCAGTTCGGTGTCGGTGAGGGCGTGCAGCGTGCCAGAGCTGAGCACCACCCGGCTGCGCACTCCGGGCAGGCAGTAGGCCAGCGGCTGCATCACCTGCAGAATCCGCAGGCCGCTGGTGCGCGCCGCCGGAGCGGTGTCGGAGACACCGACCAGGTCGACGAGCATGCGGTGGCGCGCCCGGCGCTGCCGGGTACCGATCGCGACCCGCAGCACGGTCACCGTCAGGCGCAGGCCCACTAGGAGCGTCAAGGCGGAAACCACCGTGTAGAACGTCCACAACGGCCAGCCCAGCCGCTCGATAGAGCCCAGAATCGTCGCCGTGGGCCGGCCGTCCGGGCCGGGCATGAGCAGGCGACTCGCGGTGGCGACGCCGGCGCTGAAGGCCGACAGCACCGCGGCTATCGCGATGGCCTGCCAGAGCACCACCGCGGCCCGTGGGGCGCGCAGCGGCCATTCGGCACGTGCCAGCAGGGCGGGCACCGGCCCCACGAGCACTAACGCGAGAAGGGTGAAGGCCAGCGCGGACACGCTGTCAGTCTCCCTCAGGAGGGGGGTCGGCCGCCAGCGGGCAGCCCCACGCGGTGCTTGGCTTCCAGCTCGTCGAGCGCCCGGCGCAGCGCCGCGGCCTCGTCCACGCCGACGCGTTCGACGAAGTGCACCAGCGCCGCCCGGCGGTCACCGGAATCGGCGGCCTGATCGAGAGCCTCGACCATCAGCCCGGCGACCAGCTCATCGCGGCCCCGGACCGGTGCGTAGCGGTGCGCGCGGTCATCGCGGATCTGCGACACCAGATTCTTCTTGGCCAGCCGCTGCAGGACGGTCATCACAGTGGTGTAGGCCAGGTCTCGCCGCGCGGACAGCGCTTCGTGGACCTGGCGCACGGTCTGAGCCTCGGGTGCGGACCACAGGTGGTCCATCACCGCTCGTTCCAAATCCCCTAAGTGGGTCTGCTTCGCCATGTGGTAATCAACTCCCTGGGCAACGGAGCAAGCCTACCCTTAATTACTACCGGCTGTCGTATGGGCAGCTGTGGGTCTGCTGGGGCGTGCCGGCGGCCCGGGAACCGTCGTGTAGAACCATGGCATGGCTGCCAGCGGATTCCCGCCCTCCTACACCGCGCCCTTCGACAACGAAATCGGCCTGGTCTTCACCGAGATCAGCCCCGACGGTGCCTGCGCCACGCTGGAGTTGCGGCCCAAGCTCTGCCAGCCCGCCGGGATCGTGCACGGCGGGGTGTACTGCTCGATCGTCGAAAGTGTGGCCAGCGTCTCAGCACACACCTGGCTGAACTCCGGCGGCAACGCCGGCGGCACCGTGGTCGGGGTCAACAACAACACCGACTTTTTGCGGGCGGTCTCGGCGGGAACGGTGTTCGCCGCGGCCACCCCGATCCATCGCGGGCGCCGCCAGCAACTGTGGCTGGTGACGATCACCGATTCCGGCCAGCGGGTCGTCGCCCGCGGCCAGGTCCGGCTGCAGAACCTGCCCGCCTGAGTCTCGTCGGCCGCCGCTAACTGACGGCGCGTTCGGCGCCGCGCTGCGCCTCGGCCGCCAGCACTTCGAGCTGTTCCAGGCGGGTCCGGGCGAATGCCTGCTGCTCGGTGATGGTGAGCTGGCCGCGGCGGGTGCTCAGGAACGTCACGTTCCACGACAGCAGCGTGCTGATCTTGTTCTTGAACCCGACCAGGTAGATCAGGTGCAGGCCCAGCCAGGCCAGCCAGGCGAGGAAACCGCTGAACTCCAGCGGCCCGATCTTGGTGACCGCCGAGAACCGCGACACGGTGGCCATCGAGCCCTTGTCCAGGTACTGGAAGGGTTCCCGATCGGCCGGGTCAGCGCCGCCGAGCTCGGCTTTGATGGTGTTGGCGGCGTGCTTGGCGCCCTGGATGGCGCCCTGCGCCATGCCGGGGACGCCGTCGACGGCCGCCATGTCACCGACGACGAAGACGTTCGGGTGGCCCGGTACCGATAGGTCGGGCAGCACCTTGACCCGCCCGGCGCGGTCGAGCTCGACCCCGGACTGCTCGGCGAGGTCACGGCCCAGCGGGCTGGCCGACACACCGGCGGACCATACTTTGCATTGCGATTCGATCCGCCGGATGGTGCCGTCGGAGTCCTTGACGGTCAGCCCGTTGCGGTCGACATCGGTGACCATGGCGCCGAGCTGGATCTCCACACCCATCTTCTGCAGCCGCTCGGCGGCCTTGCGACCCAGCTTCTCACCCATCGGCGGCAGCACGGCCGGAGCGGCGTCGAGCAGGATCACCCGCGCCTTGGTCGAGTCGATGTTGCGGAATGCGCCCTTGAGGGTGTAATTGGCCAATTCGGCGATCTGCCCGGCCATTTCGACCCCGGTGGGTCCCGCGCCGACCACGGTGAACGTCAGCAACTTCTCCCGCCGGGCGGCGTCGCGGGACCGCTCGGCCTGCTCGAAGGCGCTCAGGATGCGGCCGCGCAACTCCAGGGCGTCGTCGATGGTCTTCATGCCCGGGGCGAACTCGGCGAACTGGTCGTTGCCAAAGTAGGACTGCCCGGCGCCCGCCGCGATGATCAAGCTGTCGAACGGGGTGTCGTAGGTGTGGCCAAGCACCTCCGAGGTGACGAACTTGCCGTCCAGGTCGATGCGCGTGACATCGCCGAGCAGCACCTGGGCGTTGCGCTGCTTGCGCAGCACGACACGAGTCGACGGCGCGATCTCACCTTCGGACAGGATCCCGGTCGCAACCTGGTACAGCAGCGGCTGGAACAGGTGGTGGGTGGTGCGGGCGATCAACTTGACGTCGACGTCGGCCCGCTTGAGTTTCTTGGCCGCGGTCAAGCCACCGAATCCGGAGCCGATGATGACGACCTGGTGGCGTCGGCTCTGCTGCGTGACTGGCGCAGTGACTTCTGGCTGGGCACTCATGGGAATCCGGTTGCTCCTCGACGGCGACTGCGTTCACAAATACGCTAGTCGACCCGGTTGGCGGTCACCGCATTCGCTGGTTGTGGGATTAACCACTCGGCGCGGCCTCAGCCGAACTGCGCCAGCGCTCCATGACTGACGTGCAGGGTCTGGCCGGTGATGTGGCGGGCAGCCGGCGTGGTCAAGAACACCGCCAGGCGAGCGATCTCGGTGGCCGCGGTGGGCGGGACACCGGTGAGCCCGTCGTAGCCCGGGCGCGCGCCCGCACCGGCGGCGACCACGTTGACGGTGATTCCGCGGGTCCCGAACGCGGTGGCCTGACCGGCGGTCCAGTTCGACAGCGCGGCCTTGACCGCCGCGTCGGCACCGCCGTCGCGGGGGTTGTCCGGCACCACCGACACGATCGAGCCGCCCGAGCGCAGGTGATCGCCGATGGTCGCGACCGTCAGAACCGCCGAGAGCACCGTGGCGTCCAGGGCGTTGCGCCAGGCGGCCGCCTGGTCGGCCAGCGAGTAGGCGCGCGGGTCGCCGCCCTGCCAGCGCGGTGCCGGGACGTTCACAATGGTGTCCAGGTGGTGGGGGAACAGGCCGCGGGCTTGCAGCAGGCTGGCGGGATCGGTGTTGTCGCAGACGACGGCGTTGGCGTCGAGTTCCTTGGCGGCGACTTCGAGTTCGGGACCGCGCATACCCGCCAGCGTCACTTTGTGGCCGGCTTCGGTGAAACCTTCGGCAACGGCGCGACCCAGCTCGGTATCACCACCGGTGACCAGCACATCCATCGGTAGGACCTCCTCGTGTTCGCAGCTATGTTACTGGACGGTAGCCGGTTTTCGAGCCGGAGGCGGGACTCGGCACAGACACGATCCGGCCACGGTCTGTGAATAACGGCCACTCGCCCGGACCCCGGACCCCGCCGCGCGCGGCTTCGCCGCGCTTGCGATCGCCGCTAAAGTGCGAGCCATGTGGCGAACCCGGGCGGTCTCCGGTGCGGTAGCGGTCATGCTGGCGGCGGGGTCGACGGGCCTGACCGGCTGCAGCTCCGGCCCCGCCACGCCGTCGATCACCGTGTTCGCCGCGGCGTCACTGCGGCCGGCGTTCACCGAGATCGCCGAGCAGTTCAAGACCGACCACCCCGGGGTGGAGGTGAAGTTCAACTTCGCCGCCTCCTCGGACCTGGCCACCCAGCTGACCCAGGGCGCCGCTGCCGACGTGTTCGCCTCGGCCAACACCGCACAGATGGACAAGGTCGCCCAGGCCGGCCTGCTGGACGGGCCGGCGGTGCCGTTCGCGTCCAACACCCTGGTGATCGTCACCGCCCCCGGTAACCCGCGCGCGGTGCGGTCCTTCGCCGATCTGGCCGGACCCGGCCTGGCCGTGGTGGTGTGCCAACCGCCGGTTCCGTGCGGGGCGGCGACCCACAAGGTCGAAGACGCCGCCGGGGTCCGGGTGAACCCGGTCAGCGAGGAATCCGACGTCACCGACGTGCTCAACAAGGTCACCACCGGCCAGGCCGACGCCGGTGTGGTCTACCGCACCGATGCGCTCAACGCCGGCGACAAAGTGGCCACCGTCGAGTTCCCGGAGGCGGCCGGGGCGGTCAACACCTACCCGATCGGGGTGGTCAAAGCGGCCGCGCAACCGGGCCCGGCCCAACAGTTCGTCGACCTGGTAGCCGGCGCGGCGGGGCAGAAGATCCTGCACGCGGCCGGCTTCGGCAAGCCCTGAGCCGGTGCACCGGCCCAACGACCTGCCGGGCTGGGTCTACGTGCCCGCCGCGATCGGCGCCGCGTTCGTGGTACTGCCCCTGGTGGCGATCGCGGTCCGGGTCGACTGGCCGCATTTCTGGACGCTGATCACCAGCCCGTCCGCGATGACGGCGCTGCTGCTCAGCCTCAAGACCGCCGCGGCCAGTACCGCGCTCTGCGTGGTGCTGGGCGTGCCCATGGCGCTCGTCTTGGCCCGCAGCCGGGCCCGGGTGGTCCGGCTGTTGCGGCCGGTGGTGCTGTTGCCGCTGGTGCTGCCGCCGGTGGTGGGCGGCATCGCACTGCTGTACGCGTTCGGCCGACTCGGCCTGCTGGGGCGCTACCTGGAGGCGGCCGGGATCCACATCGCGTTCACCACCACCGCGGTGGTGCTGGCGCAGGCATTCGTGTCGCTGCCGTTCCTGGTGATCGCGCTGGAGGGTGCGGCCCGCACCGCCGGCGCCGACTACGAGGTGGTGGCCGCCACCCTGGGGGCCCGGCCGAGCACCGTGTGGTGGCGGGTGACGCTGCCGCTGCTGACGCCGGGCCTGATCTCGGGCGCAGTGCTGGCGTTCGCCCGGTCGCTGGGCGAGTTCGGGGCGACCCTGACCTTCGCCGGCTCTCTCGAGGGCGTCACCCGGACGCTGCCGTTGGCGATTTATCTGCAGCGGGTGACCGACGCCGACGCGGCGGCGGCGATGTCGCTGTTGTTGGTGGCGGTGGCCGCGGTGGTGGTGCTCGGGCTGGGCGCTCGCCGGCTGGGCGGCGTCTGGTGACCGCCATGGTGGACGGGCTGACGGTGCATGCGGTGGTGGCCGAGCGGGGCCTTGATGTGCGGCTCACGGTTGCCCCCGGTGAGGTGCTGGCCGTCCTCGGCCCCAACGGTGCCGGCAAATCCACTGTGCTGCACGTGATCGCGGGGTTACTGCGGCCCGACGCGGGTGTGGTGCGCGTCGGGGACCGGGTGCTGACCGACACCGAGGCCGGCGTGCACATCGCCACCTGCGACCGCCGGGTCGGGCTGCTGCTGCAGGATCCGCTGCTGTTTCCGCACTTCAGTGTGGCGGCCAACGTGGCATTCGGGCCGCACAGCCGGCGTCGCTTCGGCCGCCGGCAGTCCGCCCGCGCGGCGGCGGCGCCGTGGCTGGGGGCCGTCGACGCCGCAGAGCTGGCCGACCGTCGACCGCGTCGGCTCTCCGGCGGGCAGGCACAGCGGGTGGCCATCGCCCGTGCCCTGGCCGCTGAACCCGAGGTGCTGCTGCTCGATGAGCCGCTGGCCGGGCTCGACGTGGCCGCCGCGGCCGCGGTGCGCACCGTGCTGCGCGAGGTCATCACCACCGCCCACCGCACCACGGTGCTGGTGACCCACGACCTCCTCGACGTGTTCGCACTGGCCGATCGGGTAGTGGTGCTCGAGGCGGGCCGGGTCGCCGAGATCGGCGGCACCGCCGAGGTACTTGCCGCGCCCCGCAGCCGATTCGGCGCGCGGATCGCCGGGGTCAATCTGGTGGCCGGGGTGATCGACAGCGACGGCGTGCTGGGCACCGCGTGGGGGGATCGGTGGCACGGAACCGCGGAGGACGGCCTGGCCGCCGGACACCCGGCCGTCGCGGTCAGCAGCCCGCAAGCGGTTGCGGTATATCGCGAGCCACCGTCGCACGGCAGTCCGCGCAATCTGATCGAGCTGACGGTGGCCGAACTGCAGGCCCGTGGCAGTGCCGTCCAAGTCCGGGGTCCCGACCAGCCGGACGGGACTCCGGGGCTGGCCGCCGACATCACCGCCGATGCCGCTGCCGAGCTGCGGCTCGCACCGGGGCAGGTTGTCTGGTTCGGTGTCAAGGCGCAGGAGGTGACGCTGCGCGCGACACACCCCGGCGTGGATTAACTTGCGTACCGGTGCGGACGCGGTAGTTTTTCTGCCATGAAGCAGGTGGACCTGACCTCCGTGGCCCACAAGGGCATCCGTGCGGTGGCCGCGACGACGTGGGCCGCCGCGACCGCCGGTGCGCTGGCGTTCGCGATGGCGTCGCCGGCCTATGCGGACCCGGTGCCGCCACCGCCTCCTCCTCCGCCGGCCACCGTCGACGCCCCACCGGTTGACGCCCACAACCCGCCGGTCGACGCGAACGCGCCAGCGCCGGCCGCCGAGCCGGGTGCACCCGAGGTGGGCCGGGTCGACGACGTGGCGGGCGGCTTCAGCTACGTGCTGCCGGCCGGCTGGCTGCAATCCGATACCAGCCACCTCGAATACGGGTCCTCGCTGCTGAGCAAGAAGACCGGCGAGCCGATCCTGCCGGGGCAGCCGGCGCCGGTGGCCAACGACACCCGGATCGTGCTCGGCAAGCTCGACCAGCGGCTCTACGCCAGCGCCGAGACCGACAATGCCAAGGCCGCCACCCGGCTGGGATCGGACATGGGCGAGTTCTTCATGCCCTACCCGGGGACCCGCGCCAACCAGGAGAGCACCCCGCTGGCCGGGGGCGGTCTGACCGGCAGCGCGTCCTACTACGAAGTCAAGTTCACCGACCCCGCCAAACCGGTCGGCCAGATCTGGAGCGGCGTGATCGGCGTGCCGCCGGCAGACGGCAGCACCGGCGCGCAGAGCGAGCGGTGGTTCGTGGTGTGGCTGGGGACCGCCAACAACCCGGTGGACCGCGGCGCGGCCAAGGTACTGGCGGAGTCGATCCGACCGCTGGCGGCTGCTCCGGCTGCTCCGGGTGAGCCGGCGCCTGCCCCGGCTCCCGGTGTCCCGGGCGCGGTACCCGCGCCCGCGCCCGCGCCGGCGCCGGCGCCTGAGCCCGCTCCGGCGCCGCCGGCTCCGGCGGCCTGAACCCAGCTGATTCGGGCCCCGGCTCGTTAACCTGATGCCCATGGCCGGAAGCTATCTCGCGGCACTGTCCACACCGACCTCGGTGAGCTGGCTCGCCTATATCGTGATCGGCGGGATCGCCGGGTGGCTGGCGAGCCGCATCATGAACCGTGGCGCTTCGGGCATCCTGCTCAACATCGTGATCGGGGTGATCGGCGGGTTCCTCGGCGGCATGCTGCTCGGCTGGTTCGGTGTCGATGTCGAACATGGCCGCCGATGGTTCACGTTCTTCGTCTCCCTGGGCGGGGCGATCGTCTTGCTGTGGATCGTCGGTCTGGTCCGCCGGACGTAGCCATCGCCGCCTAGGGCGCGCACCATGGGCGGTATGGCTTCGCAGCTCACCGGTGCGTCGATGCATGCCTGGCGGGTGCAGCGGCCCGGGCCCATCGCCGACGCGCCATTGCGCCGCGTCAGCACCGCAGTACCCCGACCGCAACCCTCGGAACTGCTTGTGGCGGTACGCGCCTGCGGGGTGTGCCGCACGGATCTGCACGTCGTCGAGGGTGACCTACCGGTCCACCGGCCCGGCGTGACTCCCGGTCACGAGGTGGTCGGTGAAGTCGTCGAGGTCGGCGTCGAAGCCGATGACGACTTCGCCGTAGGCGACCGGGTCGGAATCGCCTGGCTGCGGTATACCTGTGGGTCCTGCCGGTTCTGCCGCCGCGGCGATGAGAACCTCTGCCCGCAGTCCCGCTACACCGGCTGGGACGACGATGGCGGGTACGCCGAATTCGCCACCGTCCCCGCGGCATTCGCCCATCACCTGCCCGGTGGCTACAGCGACAGCGAATTGGCGCCGCTGCTGTGCGCGGGCATCATCGGCTACCGCGCGTTGCTGCGCGCCGACCTGCCGCCCGGCGGCCGGCTCGGCCTCTACGGTTTCGGCGGCAGCGCGCACATCACCGCGCAGGTCGCACTCGCCGGCGGCGCCGAGGTGCATGTGATGACCCGCGGTCACCGAGCCCGGGAGCTGGCGCTGGAGTTGGGTGCGGCCTCGGCGCAAGGGGCGACCGACCCGCCGCCGGTGCCGCTGGACGCGGCGATCCTGTTCGCTCCGGTCGGCGAGTTGGTGCCGCCGGCCTGCCAGGCCCTGGATGCCGGCGGCAGCTGCGTGATCGCCGGTATCCACCTCAGCGACATCCCGCCGCTGAACTACCAGCGCGACCTGTTCCGCGAACGCCAGATCCGGTCGGTGACATCGAATACCCGCGCCGACGCCCGCGAATTCCTCGACTTCGCCGCCACCCACCACATCAACGTGACCACGCCGGAGTATGCGCTGGGTGAAGCGGACCGGGCGCTGGCGGATCTCGAAGCCGGCCGGATCGCCGGTGCCGCGGTGTTGTTGGCGTAAACCGCGGCTAGCCCCGCCGGGTTTATGCAGACAGCTGCCACACCAGTGCGGCGGCCAGTGCGCCCACCCCGTTGAGCGACCAGTGCAGCGCGATCGGGGCGATGAGACTGCCGCTGCGCCGGCGCAGCCAGCTGAACACGAAGCCGGCCGCCCCGGTGGCCAGCACCGCCAGCGTCACGCCGGCCAGCATGCCGAGAAAACCGCCCCCGAACAGCCGGGTGAAACCGACGTTGCTGCTGGTGAGCCCGAGCGAGGTGGCGACATGCCACAACCCGAACAGCAGCGAGCCGGCCGCGGCGACACCGCGGAAACCCCAGGCCCGGTGCAGGGCGCCGTGCAGCACGCCGCGGAACGCCAACTCCTCGGGGATGACCGTCTGCAGCGGGATGACCAGCATCGACGCCACCACGGCGCCAGAGACGGTGGCGTAGTGGTTGTTGAGGAACATTGGCCGGGTCCAGGGCAGCAGGGCGCCGACGGCGATCACCGACACCACCACCAGCACCGCGGCCAGCGCATAGCCGATCCCAGACTTCCAATGCGCGCGGCTCAGGCCGAGTTCGGCCCAGCTCAGGCCGTTGCAGCGGACCAAGGCGACCAGGCCGACAGCGGTCGCGGGGACGGTGGCGACAGCCGCCCATGGAGTCGTGAAATGCGCGACCAGATTGGCCAGCGCCAAAACCACCACGACGACGGCGACGTCGACGAACGCGCGAAACTGGTGCAGCGCCGAGAGTTGTGACACCAACGGATGCCGCCCCCCGGGCGCCGCGAAATCGTGGCCAGGCATTGGACGGGATTCTACCCGCGGCCTGGCGATGGCGTCGTCTCGTGGGTGACGGCCGGTGTTATCGGGGCCCGTGGGTCTCGCACAGCACCCGCGCCGGGTCGCCGGTCGCGGTGTTCTGGCTGACCACCTTCCCGTTGACGCGGACCGTGCAATTCAGCGTCCCGGGCCCGGCGCTCTGGGCGCTCAGCGAGTAGGAGGCGGGGCTGGCCATGTTCGTCATCGACCCGGTCAGCTGAATCGACCAGGGCAGCGAGACGTTGGTGGCGTGCGCCTGACCGTTCTGAGTCTGGTAGGTGACGTACCCGGCGACGCCGGTGCCGCTCAGGTCGTAGCGGACCGGCACCTTGGTGTGGTCGGGTGTGGCGCCGGCCGACGGGACGCCGGTGAACGCGGCCGATGCGACCAGGGCGCCGCTCAGCAGCGACATCGCCTTGCGGGCCGGGGACGGGTGAGCAGTCATGGGCGTCACCTTATCTCGCCGTCGGCGTCGGATACGCCCGTTCGCCACCTCCAGTCGGCGATGCGGGGATCGTCCTCGCCGTGCTCGCGGGTGTAGAGCCGGGCCGCCAGCCGGGCGTCGACCATCTGCTGGCGCAGCACCGCGCTGCGCTCGGCCAGGCCCGGTACCCGATCGATGACATCCATCACCAGGTGGAAGCGATCCAGATCGTTGAGCATCACCATGTCGAACGGTGTCGTGGTGGTGCCGCGCTCGCGGTAGCCGCGCACATGCATCTGGTCGTGGTTCGTCCGCCGATAGGTGAGCCGGTGGATCAGCCAGGCGTAGCCGTGATAGGCGAAGATCACCGGTTTGTCGCGGGTGAACAGGGCATCGAATTCGTTGTCGGGCAAGCCATGTGGATGCTCGGTCGCGGGCTGCAGCCGCATGATGTCGACCACGTTGACCACCCGCACGGCAAGATCGGGTAACTGCCGGCGCAGGATGTCGGCGGCAGCCAGCGTCTCCAACGTCGGGACGTCGCCGGCGCAGGCCAGCACCACGTCCGGTTCACCGGTGGCGGTGCCGGCCCAGTCCCAGATGCCCAATCCGCGGGTACAGTGCGCCACCGCGTCGGCCATATTCAGATAGGCCAGGGCCGGCTGCTTGCCGGCGACGATCACGTTGACGTAGTTGCGGCTGCGCAGGCAGTGATCGGCCACCGACAGCAGGGTGTTGCCGTCCGGCGGTAGATAGACCCGCACCACCTCCGGGCGTTTGTTGGCCACCAGATCGATGAACCCCGGGTCCTGGTGCGATGCCCCGTTGTGGTCCTGGCGCCAGACGTGGGAGGTCAGTAGGTAGTTCAGCGAGGCGATCGGCCGTCGCCACGGCAGCTCGCGGCTCACGGCCAGCCACTTGGCGTGCTGGTTGAACATCGAGTCGACGATGTGCACGAACGCCTCGTAGCAGTTGAACAGGCCGTGCCGGCCGGTCAGCAGATAGCCCTCCAGCCAGCCTTGGCAGAGGTGTTCGGACAGCACTTCCAGAACCCGCCCGTCGGGGCCGACGTGGTCATCGCCGGGCTCGGTCGCCGACAGCCAGACCCGGTCGGTCGACTCGAACACCGCCGAGAGGCGGTTCGAAGCCGTTTCGTCGGGACCCATCAACCGGAACCGGTCGCGGTTGCGGTCGATGACGTCGCGCAGGAACGCCCCCAGCACCCGGGTGGCCTCGTGGGTCTCGGCCGCGGGCCGCGGCACCGGCACGGCGTAGTCACGGAAGTCGGGCAGGTCCAGGTCGCGCAGCAGCAGCCCGCCATTGGCGTGAGGATTGGCGCTCATCCGGCGATTCCCGCGCGGGGCCAGCGCCGCCAGCTCGGGCCGTAGCCGACCGGAATCATCGAACAGCTCCGCGGGGCGGTAGCTGAGCAACCATTCCTGCAGCTGCCGGCGGTGCTCGGGGTTGGTGCGGGTCTGGGCGAGCGGGACCTGATGCGCCCGCCAGGTGCCCTCCACCTGCTTGCCGTCCACTTCGGCCGGCCCGGTCCAGCCCTTGGGTGTGCGCAACACGATCATCGGCCACACCGGCCGCAGGGCCGAGCCGTCGGCGCGCGCGGTGCGCCGGATCGCCGCGATGTCGTCGAAGGCATCGTCGAGCGCGGCCGCGAGCAACCGGTGCACGATGGCCGGGTCGTCGCCGGCGACGGTGATAGGCCGGTAGCCGTACCCGCGCAGCAGCGCCTCCAACTCCGACTGCGGGATTCGGGCCAGCACGGTCGGATTGGCGATCTTGTAGCCGTTGAGATGCAGGATGGGCAGAACCGCGCCGTCAACGGCGGGGTTGAGGAACTTGTTCGAATGCCAGCTGGCCGCCAGCGGCCCGGTCTCGGCCTCGCCGTCGCCGATGACGCAGGCCACCACCAGCTCGGGGTTGTCGAAGGCCGCGCCGAACGCGTGCACCAGCGCGTAGCCCAGCTCACCGCCCTCATGGATGGAGCCCGGCGTCTCGGCGGCGACGTGGCTGGGTATGCCGCCGGGAAAAGAGAACTGCCGGAATAGTTTTCGCAGTCCGTCGGTGTTCTCCCCGATACCGGTGTAGACCTGACTGTAGGTGCCTTCCAGGTAGGCGTTGGCGACCAGCGCCGGCCCGCCGTGGCCGGGGCCGGTGACGAAGATGATGTTCGCGTCCCGGTCGCGGATGATCCGGTTCAGGTGGGCGTAAAGCAGATTCAGCCCGGGCGTGGTGCCCCAGTGCCCCAGTAGCCGCGGCTTGACATGCTCGGCGGCCAGCGGCTCGGTCAACAGCGGGTTGTCCAGCAGATAGATCTGGCCGACCGACAGATAATTGGCGGCACGCCAATAGGCGTCGATGCGTGCCAGTTCGTCGTCGGAGAGCGTGGGCGGTGCCGTCGTCGTGGTCTCTGCACTCATCTCTGCGATTGTCCGCGTCGAAGCCGAACCGCGGCAACCATTCAATACCCTGGCAGAGTGCTGCTGGAATCGGTTCGCGTCCTTGATCTGGCCGGTGGTGACGCTGACGCGGTCACCAGGTTGCTCGCTGACCTGGGAGCCGACGTGCTCAAAGTGGAACCCCCGGGCGGCAGTCCGGCGCGTACCGCCCCGCCGCTGTTGGGCGGCGTGAGCATCGCGTTCGCGCTGCACAACGCCAACAAGCGAAGCCTCACCCTGGATCCCGCCGATGAGGCGGACCGCCGCCGGTTCGACGAGCTGGCGGCGACGGCCGACATCGTGGTGGACAGCGGCCCAGCCGACTTCGGGACGTCGCATTTCGGCACCTCGTGTGCGGAACTCGCTGACCGGTTCGGCCATCTGGTGACGATGTCAGTCACCGACTTCGGGATGAGCGGGCCGCGTTCACACTGGCGGGCGACCGATGCGGTGCTCTACGGCCTTTCGGGTGCGCTGTCGAGGTCCGGGCCCACCAGCGGAACGCCGGTGCTGCCGCCGGACGGGATCGCCTCGGCAACCGCGGCGGTCCAGGCCGCCTGGGCCGTGCTGGTCGCCTATTACAACAGGATGCGTTGCGGCACGGGGGATTACATCGACTTCGCCCGCTTCGATGCGGTGGTCACGGTGCTCGACCCGATATTCGGCGCCCAAGGCCAGGTCGCCGCGGCCCGCCGCGGGCCGAGCCGCTGGCGCGGTCGGCCCCGCAACCAGGACGCCTACCCGATCTATCCGTGCCGGGACGGCTACGTGCGGCTATGCGTGATGTCGCCACGCCAGTGGCGCGCCCTGTGGGCCTGGCTGGGGGAGCCGGCCGAGTACGCCGATCCCCGATTCGGGGTGATCGGCGAGCGCTTCGCGGTCTGGCCGCAGATCAGCATGCTGGTCCGCGAACTCTTCGCCGACCAGGATATGGCTGAGCTGGTGGCGGCCGGGCAGGCCCGCGGCGTGCCGATTGCCGCCGTGGGCGAACCGGCCCAGGTGCTGGCCGGCGAGCACTTCGCGGCGGCCGGGGCCGCGGTCACAGCCGAGCTGGCCCCGGGAGTGCCGGCGCTGATCCCGACCGGCTATTACGTGGTCGACGATCACCGGGCCGGGTTTCGGACCCCGGCCCCGGTGATCGGTGCCAACGACACCGGCTGGCTGACCGAATCGGCGCCGGTTCCGGTTCCCGATGCGGCCGCCGCGATCGGTTCGTCGCCGTTCGACGGCATCCGGATCGTCGACCTGGGCGTCATCGTGGCCGGCGGCGAAACCAGCCGGCTCTTCGGCGACCTGGGCGCCGAGGTCATCAAAGTGGAGAGCGCGGCCTACCCCGACGGCCTGCGGCAGACCCGCGCCGGATCGGCGATGAGCGAATCATTCGCCTGGACGCACCGCAACAACCTGGGCTTCGGATTGGATCTGCGCAGCCCGGCGGGCAAGGAGATCTTCGGCCGCCTGGTCGGCGGCGCAGACGCGGTCTTCGCCAACTTCAAACCGGGAACACTTGCCGCCCTAGGGTTTTCCTATGACGCCCTGCGGGGTATCAACTCTCGGGTGGTGCTCGCCGAGAGCAGCGCGTTCGGGGAGACCGGACCGTGGAGCGACCGGATGGGCTACGGGCCGCTGGTGCGCGCTACCACCGGCGTCACCGCGCTGTGGAAAGCGCCGGCGGGCACCGCGGGCACACCCGATACGGGACGCCATCCGTTCTACGACGCCACCACCGTCTTCCCCGACCACGTGGTCGCGCGGGTCACCGCGATCGGGGCGCTGGCCGCGCTGATCTCCGCCCGGCGCACCGGTGCCGGTGTCCACGTGCACGTCTCGCAGGCCGAGGCCGCCGTCAACCAACTCGACACCTGCTACGTCGCGCGGGCCGCGGGAGCGTCAGTAGCACCGGATACCGCGGTGGACTTGGTCTGCCCGTGCGCCGGCGACGACGAATGGTGCGTGGTCTCGATCCGCACCGACGACGACTGGCACCGCCTCACAGCGGCTTTCGACGACGAGGGGTTGGCAGCCGATCCGCGGTTCGGTACCGGTGCGGCCCGCACCGCGCACCGCACGCAGCTGGTGGAGCAGCTGAGTCGGTATACCGGCCGGCGCACCCCGGCCGACGTCGGGCAGCTGCTGCAGGCGGCCGGGGTGGCGGCCGCTCCGATGAACCGCCCGCCCGACATCGCCGAAGATGCGCAACTGGCCCATCGCACGGTCTTCGCCGACATGACCCATCCGCTGATCGAGCACCCCCTGCCCGCTGAGACCGGCCCGGCACCGTTCCGCAACATCCCGGCGGCCCGGCAGCGGCCGGCTCCGTTACCCGGTCAGGACACCCGCGCGATCTGCCGACGCGTGCTCGGACTCGACGACGACCAGACGGAGCGGCTGATCGCCGAGGGCGTGCTGTTCGCCGGCGGTTCAGCGAGGCTCGACGAAGGAGAGGCGAAGCTGGGACCGCCGCAGGAACCCGGCGGTTCAGCGAGGCTCGACGAAGGAGAGGCGAAGCTGGGACCGCCGCAGGAACCCGCCGGTTAGTCTTACGCCCATGCCCGTCGACCCCCGGACACCGGTGCTGATCGGCTACGGCCAGATCAATCATCCCGACAGCAGCGATCCCGTCGAACCGGTCGACCTGATGGCGGCGGCGGCGCGCCGAGCCGCCACCGAGCGGGTGTTGCGCGCCGTCGACTCGATCCGGGTGGTGAACCTGTTCTCGGCGCGCTACCGGGACCCGGGTCTGCTGCTCGCCCAGCGGATCGGGGCCGCGAACCCCACCACCCGCTACAGCCCCGTCGGCGGCAATGTGCCGCAGTCCCTGGTGAATCGGGCCTGCCTGGACATTCAGGCCGGTCGCGCCGGGGTGGTGCTGCTGGCCGGTGGTGAGATGTGGCGCACCCGGACCCGGCTGCGGGCCGCCGGCGGCAAGCTCGGCTGGACACGCCAGGACGAGACCGTCGCGATCGCCGAATGCGAAGGCGAGGACGTGCCGTTGTCGGGTCCGGCCGAGGAGCGCATCGGCTTGGACCGGCCCGCCTACGTCTACCCGCTGTTCGAGCAGGCGCTGCGCATCGCCACGGGCGAGAAGGTGGATGCCCATCGCCGGCGCATCGGTGAACTGTGGTCGCGGTTCAATGCGGTCGCCGTCGACAACCCGCACGCCTGGATCCGCGAACCCGTTGGCGCCGAAGACATCTGGCAGACCGGACCGACGAACCGGATGATCAGCTGGCCGTACACCAAATTGATGAACTCCAACAATATGGTCGACCAGGCCGCCGCGCTGGTGTTGACCTCCGTTCGAGTCGCCACCGAGCTGGGGGTTCCCTCGGAGCGCTGGGTCTTTCCGCAGGCCGGCACCGACGCCCACGACACCTACGCGGTCGCCGAACGGGCCGAACTGCACCGCTCACCGGCGATCCGGATCGGCGGGGCGCGGGCGTGCAAGCTGGCCGGCGCGGACGCGATCGCCGACATCGACTATGTGGACCTGTACTCGTGCTTCCCGTCGGCGGTGCAGGTGGCCGCCAACGAGCTCGGATTGCCCACCGACGACCCCGGCCGGCCGCTGACCGTGACCGGCGGACTGACCTTCGCCGGCGGGCCGTGGAACAACTACGTGATGCATTCGATCGCCACCCTGGCCGAACTGCTGATCGCCAACCCCGGTCGGCGCGGCCTGATCACCGCCAACGGCGGCTACCTGACCAAGCACAGCTTCGGGGTGTACGGCACCGAACCGCCGGAGTCCGGATTCCGCTGGGAGGATGTGCAACCCGAGGTGGACGCTCACCGCACGCGACCGGCGGCCGCGCAGTGGCGGGGGACCGGTGCGGTCGAATCGTGGACGGCACCGTTCGACCGCGACGGGCGCCCGCAGCAGGTGTTCCTGGCGGTCCAGACCCCCGAGGGCAGCCGGACCCTGGCGGTGATCCGCGAGCCGGACGTCGCCGCAGCGGCCGTGCATGAGGACATCGCCGGGGCCGCGGTCGACGTGCGCGAGGACGGCACCGCGGCGCTGCGGTAACGCGGGCGTTGTTGCTCAGCTGGACAGGTCGCCCAGCGGCACCTCGGGATCGGCCAGCCGGTCGGGATCGACGGGCGCCTGCGTCCGGATCAGGGCCTTGATGTCGTCGAGGCCCTCCCAGATATTGACGTTCATCCCGGCCAGCACCCGATTATCCCCGCCGAGCCAGAAGCTGGTGTACGCACGGGCGTCGGTGTCGCCGCGGAACACCACCCGGGCGTAGTCGGGCGCGTGGCCGACGTATTCCATTCCGAGGTCGTACTGGTCGGTGAAAAAGTAAGGCAGTTCGGCATATTCGGCCGCTTCGCCGAGCATGCCCGCCACCGCGACCGCGGGTTGCTTGAGGGCGTTGGCCCAGTGTTCGGTGCGGATCCGAGTATCCAGCAACGGATGCTGTGCGGCGGCGATGTCACCGACCGCGTAGATGTCGGGATCGCTGCTGCGCAGGCTCGCGTCCACCAGCACTCCGCCGTCACCGGTGGCAAGGCCGGCTTGTTGGGCCAGTTCGATGTTCGGCTGGGCGCCGACGGCCACCAGCACCGCGCCCGCGCTGATCTGCGAGCCGTCGGTCAGCCGCAGGCCGGTGGCCGCACCGCCTTCGGTGGTGATCTCCGCGACGGCCGATCCCAGGCGCAGGTCGACACCGTGCTCGCGGTGCAGGCCGGCGAAGACGGCACCGTTCTCGGCGCCCAGGCTGGCCAGCAGCGGCAGCGCGGCGGTCTCCACCACCGTCACGTCGACGCCGCGCTGCCGGGCACTGGCGGCCACCTCCATGCCGATCCAGCCGGCGCCCACCACCGCCAGTGAGCTGCCCGCGGCCAGTGCGGAATCCAGTGCCGAGGCGTCATCGACCGTGCGCAGATAGTGCACGCCGTGGGCGTCGGCGCCTGGAATCGGCACCCGTCGTGAGCGCGAACCCGTCGCCAGCAGCAGCTTCTGGTAGCCCAGGCTGGTGCCGTCGGCCAGGCCGATGGTGTGACCGGCCGGATCCAAACTCACCACCCGGGCACCGAGCCGCAGATCGACACGGTCGCCGCGGTACCAGTCCTGAGGGTGCACGGTGAAGTCCCCGAGCGTCTTCTTGCCGGCCAGGAACTCCTTGGACAGCGGCGGGCGCTCGTAGGGAAGCTGCTGCTCCTCACCGAGCAGCACGATGGGTCCGTCGAAGTCCTTGTCGCGCAATGCTTCGGCGGCCTTGGCGCCGGCCCGGCCGGCGCCGACGATCACGAATGGGGTTGATGCCGACACGAGATCCTCCGCTCTACGCGACGTCATCAGCCACCCTACCGGCGATACCGGCAGCTGTCGGGTCAATCGGTGAGGCGCTCGCGGACGTCGGCGTCGATGGAGTAGCGCACCAGCGCGGCGGCGAGCTCAGCATTGCGGCCACGCGACAGCGCACCGAGTTCCTTTGCGTCACCAGGCAACCCGAGGTCGCGTGCGGCAGCCAGCGCCAGGTCGTCGAAGGTGGAGCGGGCCCAGGGCCAGACGTCTTGGACCTCCCGGAGGAAGATGCTGGCGCCGGTATCGCCGATCCCATTGAAGCCCTTGAGCAGCTTGACGGCTGCCTCCACGTTGCGCCCGCTTCGCTCGGCCAGCAGCCGCAGATCACCGCGGTAATCGCGCTGCACCGCTTCGGCGATCTCAACCAGCCGCGTGGCCGAACTCTCGTCGTAGCGGCGGTAATGGGCGCGGCCCATCGCCTCGATCATGGTGCGGCGATCGGCCTCAAGGACCTTGTGCGGGGTACGCAGACCGCTCTTGAACAGCTCACGCGCGGCCCGGGCCGCGATAGCGGCATCGATGGGCTTGCTGGCGAGCATGCACAGGGTCAGCAGTTGAAACAGCGGCATCGGCTGATTGCGCAACCGGATGCCGGCCTCCTGCGCGTAAGTCTTTCCCGCCCCCCGGAGCAGCCGGCGCACCAGTTCCTGGTGGCTATGCACCGCGCGGGAATACCCGCCTCGGTCGCACGGCAAACCCGCACGGCGCGCCCGCCGGTCAGCGGGCCAGGTCGCAAGCCGGATACCTCGGCGCCGTCTGGGCGACGTCGACGATCTCCAGACCAACGGCGGCCAGCATCTCGGGGATCGCCCGTACGAAAATGCGATCCACCTCCGCGACCTCGAAGGGCAGGTCTTCCATCGGCACCAGATGCGGGTCCTTCTTGAGCGCTCGGTCCTCTTCGCCCAGAGTCCATCCCGCGGCGAGCTTTTCTTGCATCCACCGGTCGTGCTCCATGGTGCCCAACTTGTCCACCTCGGCGTCGGTGAACCGGAAGTCCTTGGCCTGCCAGTTGCGTAGCGGCGCGATCACACAGCCGATGCTGCGGAGCTTCACCCCGATGTGGCGCGCCTGGGCCCGACAAGAGTCCTTCAGCGCGTCCGCCAGTTCCGACCACGGTGGCGGCGTGGCAGTGCCCTGGGGCTGCATCAGGCAGTAGCGCCGGTGAATTTCGTGGGCGACGGCTTCCAGGGATCCGCCTTCGACTAGTTCCACGGTGCAGGTCTCCTGCAGGGTCCGGAACACCGTGACACTGCCACCGCCGAGCACCGCCTTCTCCTCAAGCAGTTCGGCCACACCGTAGGCTCGCGAGATCGTCGTGACGACCGGAACCGCGTCGGGCAGCGCCCGGCGCAGGTTCAGCGCCGCCTCCACGTTGCGCTCGTCGCGGTAGCCGGTCACGTAGGCATGGGTGATCGGCCGGTCGGTTTCCTGCGCCAACTGGTCGATGTCGCGCATCGAGGGCGAGCAGCAGTTGAATTCGCAGATCTCCTGCAGGGCCGGGTGTTGGGCGATCAGGGCGGCCACCTGGTCAACGGCATGGTCATCGATCACCGTCACCAACAGCGGCTGGTCATCGGGGCGTTCGTCATGCCAGTGTCGGGCCGCCTGGAAGACCACACCCGCTCCGATTCCGTCGAGGTGGGCGACCGCGATGTGCGGGCGCCGCGTGCCCTGCACCGGGTGCTTGTCCAGCAATAGCCGGGCACCCACGGCGTCGATGTTGAAGAAGTCGATGACCGACTGGTCGTCACCACGATTGAACTCCGCGATCCGCAGCAGCACGCACAGACCGGGGTCGTCGATACGGGCCAGACAGCGCAGGACGTGCCCGCCCGCGCGGCCCAAAATCCGTCCGGAACGCGCGGGGCGGTCCGCCAATCGGCGTGCCAGCGCAAGGATTTCGGTGTTGGCGACACTGTCGGATGTCACCGCGAGTAACCGGGCGGCTCGCCGGACGCCGGCCGATTCCAGGGTCGCGCTCAGCTGCGCGTCTCCGATGACGACCGGAAACCCCCAGTTGCGGCAGGTCCTGATCCGTGGATTGGCCTCGTCGGATTCGATCACGACCACCCGGTAGCCGGCGGCGCGCAAGTTGCGGACGAACTCGAATCCGGCATAGCCCAGTCCGCAGACCACCACATGCCCCTGCTTGAACGGGATCAGCAACTGCTGTACCCGGTCACGGAACACCGAGACCAGCGCGATGAGCGCTGCCCACCCGGCCACGACCGGCGCCAGGAAGCGGGCGATGTCCAGTGCGAGGCCGACGTGGTTCTCCGGTTGGGGAGCAGCGTGCAGGAAGAACAGCTTGACTGAGCCGTAGACCGCATCAGAGATCGAATGGTCGCCGCCGGCATACGAACCGTAGCCCCACATTCCCAGTGCGAAGGCCGCGATTCCGGCCGGTATCAGCAGCCAGTACCAGTGCGGATCGGTGAGGCCGGTCAGTAGCTTGTGCTGAAAAGTCGCAGGCGGCGGTGTTTCGCGGCCCAGCCCAGGTGGGGCTCCCGACTCGGCCGCGGAACCGCTCATCGACGTTGCTCCTTCCGTGCCTGCCGACGGGCCGGACGCCCGTCGCGCAGACACCTATCCTCTCGTACACTAACCCGGACACCCGCGGATCGTTGCCGACCATCGGTCTTGCTATACGGAGATTTTTCGGTTCGCTTTCGGAATGCACGGGGGCCCGGAGAGGGAATCATGTTGTTTGTCAGTTACGCCAGCCAGGATCGGGCAATGGTCGACCCCCTGGTTGCGGTCCTGCGCCGCGGTGAGCAGCAGGTGTGGCTGGACGAGGAACTGGGCGGCGGCGAAGCGTGGTGGCAGACGATCCTGGAGCGCATTCGGAGCTGCACGGTGTTCGTCGTTGCGCTGTCGAACAACTCGCTGAGATCCAAGCCCTGTCAGGCGGAGCTGGCTTACGCGCGGGCGCTACTCCGGCCGGTGCTGCCGGTGCAGATCGGCCCGGTCGACAGTGTGCGGGTCACACCGCTGGCTGCGACCCAGATCATCGACTACCGGCACCGCAATGCCAGTGCCGATGCCCGGCTGGTCGCCGCCCTGCACAGCCTGTCGCGTCGTGCCGTGCCGCTGCCCGCGCAGCTACCGGAAGAGCCGATGGTGCCCTTCGCCTATCTGATGCGGCTCTCCTCCGACCTGTCGGGCCCGGAACTGAGCTACCGCAAGCAGGCCGAGTTGGTGCTCGAGCTTCGTTCCCGGCTAGACGAGGACTGCCACGATCCGACAGTGCGCAACGACATCATCCAGTTGCTGTGCCGGCTGCGCGACCGGCCGGACGTCACGGTGCGCACCCGTGCTGACGTCGACGCCGTCCTGGCCGCCAACGATCCGAGCTTCACCGCGGCCACCGTCGGGCTGCCGGTCGCCGCGGTAACCGGTGCCCGTCCGGCGACCACCCGGCTGTCGCCGGGGGCATCGGCTGGTGCAGATGCGCAAGCTAGCGCTGCCCGCCGCTGGCGGCTCGGGCGGTGGACGAAGACGAAGGTCGTGGTCGCCGGTGCTGTGGTGGGGGTCGCGGCCGTGGGCGCGGTGGCGGCCCAGATCACCTGGACGCCGTCGGAGCCGGCCGCACCGGTCTTGGCCGACGACAGCGACGTCGAGGCCGCGATGGCCACCCCCGGCATGGTGACCGTGCAGCAAGACCTCGAGGCGTTCAAGCCGGGCAGTTCCATCGACGTGTCGCGGCCGGAGTGCCTGGGTGTGCTCTATCCGGGTGTGGACCAGGTGTATCAGGGCAGCCAGGCTCAGCGGGCGGCGTGGAAGGTGCTGGAGGAGCCGGGCGGTCTGCAGCGCGCCGGGGTCAACGGCCGGCCCTTCGTGGACCAGGACATCGTGGTCTTCGCCCCGAATTCCGGTGGCGCTGCGGCCTTCGTCGAGCAGTCGGTAGCGAAATGGCGGGGCTGCGTGGGCCAGAGGGTCACCGTGAGCTACCCCGACCACAACACCTACAGCTGGACCGTCGGCGACGAGGTGGGCGATGCGCCCCGGATCTCCCAGACCTACACCCTGGACCCCGACGGCTACACCTGCCAGCGGGTGCTCAATGCGGTGGACGACACGGTGATCGATGTCAAGGCCTGCGGCGAGCACATCACCGACCAGGCGGGCGTGCTCACCGACATGATCGCCGCCTTGGTGACGCGGGCACCGTCGTTCTGAGCGTGGCGCTAGCGGCCGCGCGGAACCAACCGTTGCAGCTGGGTGACATGCTGCGGTGCGAGCTCCGCCAGCTCGCGGACACCAAGCAGCCGCATGGTGCGGCGGATCTGTTCGGCGAGGATGTCGATGACGCGGTGCACCCCGGCTTGCCCGCCGGCCATCAGTCCGTACAGGTAGGCCCGCCCGATCAGGGTGCACCGGGCGCCCAGCGCGACGGCGGCGACGATGTCGGCGCCGGACATGATCCCGGTGTCCAGCAAGATCTCGGTGTCCGCCCCGACTTCGCGCGCCACCTCGGGCAACAGCTGGAAGGGGACCGGCGCCCGGTCGAGCTGGCGGCCACCGTGGTTGGACAACACGATGCCGTCGGCGCCGAGGTCGACAACGGCGCGGGCGTCGGCGAGGGTCTGAATGCCCTTGACGACGAAGCGGCCGGGCCACTGCGACCGCACCCAGGCCAGGTCGTCGAAGGTCATGCTCGGGTCGAACATGGTGTCCATGTATTGGGCGACGGTGCCCGACCACCGGTCCAGCGACGCGAAGGCCAGCGGCTCGGTGGTCAGCAGGTCGAACCACCAGCCCGGGTGGACGGCCGCATCGGCCACCGTGCGCAGCGTCAGCGCCGGGGGGATGGTCATGCCGTTGCGGGTGTCGCGGTGCCGCGCCCCGGCGACCGGGCAGTCCACTGTCGCCAGCAGGGTGTCGTAGCCGGCGTCGGCGGCACGGCCCAGCAGGGCCATCGACCGGTCACGGTCGCGCCACATGTAGAGCTGAAACCAGCGGCGCACACCGGGGGCGGCCGCCGCGACCTCTTCGATGGAGGCGGTGCCCAAAGTCGACAGCGAGAACGGGATGCCGGCGGCTTCGGCGGCCCGGGCGCCGGCCAGCTCGCCTGCGGTGTGCATCAGCCGGGTAAAGCCGGTGGGCGCGATCGCGAACGGCAATGCCACCGGCGCCCCGAGCACCTCGCGGCCGGTGTCGACGGCTGAGACATCGCGCAGGATCGCCGGATGAAACTCGATGTCGCGGAAGGCTTGACGCGCCCGATCCAGCGAGATCTCGTCCTCGGCGGCACCGTCGGTGTAGTCGAACGCGGCCTTGGGGGTGCGTCGTTCGGCGATGCGGCGCAGATCTTCGACGGTCAGCGCGGCAGCCAGCCGCTGCGCGGTGCGGTTCAGCCGGGGCCGGCGGAACCGGATCAGCGGCGCGAGGTCGTGAACTCGGGGAAACCGTCGTTGCATCCTCGAACTGTGCCACGGTTGAACCCATGGCGAGACATCCCGATCCGTTCAGGCTGCAGCGTTTCGTCGACGCCCAGGACAGCGTCTACGACACCGTGGTCGCCGAGCTGCGGGACGGACGCAAGCGCAGCCACTGGATGTGGTTCATCTTTCCGCAGCTGGCCGGTCTGGGCAGCAGCGCGATGGCACAGCGCTACGGCATCGCGTCGCTCGCGGAAGCCCGCGCCTACCTCGATCACGAGCTGCTCGGCCCGCGGCTGCGCGAATGCACGCGGCTGGTCAATGCGGTGCGCGGCCGGTCGATCCAGGAGATTCTGGGGCGGCCCGATGACCTCAAACTGCGCTCGTGCATGACGTTGTTCGCCCGGGCCTGCCCCGGTGAGCAGTGCAGCGACTTCCGCGCGGTGCTGGACCGCTATTTCGGTGCAGCGGAGGATCCGGTGACCGTGGACCGACTTGACGGATCCGACTCGGAGCCGCCGCGGCGCGGGTAGCGGGCGCGAAACAGCGCCTTCAAGTCTTCTTCGAATTCCGGTGCCGGTCCGTCGACCACCGCTGTGGGTGCGACGGCGGTGATCGGCAGCGGAGCCACCGGCGCCGCCGGCGCGTGCAGCTCGGTCAGCCACTCGGTCAATTGGGCTGCCGACGACGCGTAGACGATCCGGCCCAATCCCACCCAGGCGTGGGCCGCCGCGCACATGGCGCAGTGCTCGCCGGAGGTGTAGACGGTGGACCCGATACGTCGGTCCGGCGGCAGGTGGGCCACCGCCCACTGAGCGATGGCCAACTCGGGATGGCGGGTGGGATCGCCCTCGCCGGCCCGGTTGCGGTCCTCGAAGAGCACGGTGCCGTCGGCGCCGACCAGCATCGAGCCGAACGGATCGTCGCCGTGGTCCAAAGCCTCGCCCGCCAATTCGACGCAGCGGGCCAGATACTCCCGGTCGGCCTCGCTGACTGCCATGAGACCGGAGTCTACGGCGCGGGGGGGGGGGGGGGGCGCGGCGCGCGCCCCGGGGGGGGAGGTGTGGGGGGGGGGGGGGGGGCGCGCGCGGGGGGGGGGGGGGGGGGGGCCCC
>NZ_LZJK01000037.1 GCF_001667945.1 Mycolicibacter sinensis
CAGTTTATTGTGCCGTCGGGGTGTTGGGTGTCGTGCCAGCCTGTGGGGCCGGTCCAGAAGGTTTTGAGTAGGTGGTGCAACGGGACGCGCTAAGAACGCTAAAGCGCAAGGAGCATCATGCAACCCAACCCAACCACCACCGCGACCATTGAGGCCGCCCAGCACGTCGAGGCTGCCCTCGACGCGCTGATCGTGGCCCGCGCCGAACTGATCGCCGCGCAGGCCCTCACCGTCACCACGCCCATCGCTGACATGCTGGCCGGCGTCAACACCGCGCTGGCCGCCCATCTGACCGCCCATCTGACCGCCGCGCTGACCGCCGGGAGCGCGAAGTGACCGCGGCCGCCGACCACGGCGCCACCGAGCACAACGTCACCGTTGTAACCCTCACCGCCAGCGGCCGCGGCTGGCAGGCCATGTGCAGAACATGCGGCTGGTCTGGGCCGCCCACACTGATCGAACACAGCGCCCGCAACCTCGCCGCCGTCCACTACCTCCGCACCGGCGGCAGCGGCGACGACGACAGCGCCGAGCTGGCAGCCAGCATGGCCCGCCACCCGTCCAACCGTGGCGGTGCCCGATGACCGCCACCACCATCGCCGTCGTTGCCGTGCTGACTGCGCTCGCCGTCTGGCACCGGGCCACCGCAGCACACCGCGCCGACACCGCCGCATCCCGCGCCGTCGCCGAAGCCGCAGCCCGACTACACCGCGCCGGCCACCCCGACGCCGGCCTCGTGCTCGGCGTCATCGGCCAACGGGAACGCGAACACGCGCTGCGCATCATCCACGGCCAACCTGTCCACCACCGCCGGCGGCACCGCTGGACAACAGCCATCTGGACCGGCCTGATCGCCGGCGCCACCCTCGGCGCCTGCGGCGGCCCAACCGCGGCCGCCGACCCGCCGATGTGCTTCGACACCTGCCCAACATGGGACTGCCACGTCGACGGCAACGGCATCTGCGGGCCAGACCAGCCGGCGGCACCCGTGCTCGGTCTCGACTGCGCCGGCACCATCGTGCCCACCGACCCGCGGGTGTCAGTGCAGCAGGGCCTCGGCTACCTCGTGTACGTCGAGCTGGTCCGGGCCATGTGCGGCGGGGCAGCATCATGACCGGGAACCCGCCACCGCTGCCGCTGCTGCACGCCGCCCGCGACGAATGCGGCCGGTACGTCGCCACCCCGGCCACCCGGCTCCGCAGCCAGTGGGCCGAACTGTTCGACGTGCTCACCGAGTGGTGCAACGTCTACCCGAAACCGGCCCCGACCGCCGAGGAATGGCAGCAGATCGCCGCGGCGATCCGGGCCACCAGGGTCGCCGAGGACCAGGCCAAGGCTACGGCCGGTCTGCTCTAGTCGGGAACGTTCAACAGTCCAGCGGCCGCCGATGACAGGATCGGCGGCCGCCGGCGTTCCCGCTCCAAATCAGCCACCCGGGCCTCGAGGGCCAGTAGCCGGCGGGCCAGCTCGGCGCCCAGCACCGCCGCCAACTCGGCGGTGGAATCGTCGCCGGCGTTCACAGGTCCCGGTATTCGTCTAGGGCACCGACCGCGGTGCTTTCGTCGGCCCGCATCTGCACCACCCGGTCGTCGGCGTGAACCTCGGCGGCCAGATGCTGCCGATCGACCCAACGCCCAGGCTCAAACCAGCCCGGCGGTGTCGGCGCCCACACTGGCCGCAACGCCGGCGGCAACTCAGCCACCGCCACCATGATCGGCTGCCCAGCTCGCAACGCCCCCAACCGTCTGGCCCGCGGATACTGTGCACCCCGAGCGCTGCCGTGCACCGACTCCAACCACTGCCGATAGTCGGCCTCCTCGGCGTCGAGCAAATACTGGTACACGCCGGCGGTGTGGGCCGGGCCAACCACAGCACCGGCCACCGGGGCCGGCCGCGGATTCGGGTTCGGCATCGGCATCGCTATTTCACCCGCCTCGCCGGCCGCGGCGTAGCGCCCCAGCGCGCCCGGGCCATCGCCTGCGTGTGCGGATTCTTCGCCGCACCGGCCGCCCACTGGCTGCCCATGTCGAGCCGGGCAAGGTGCTCCATGATCGACCTGTCGAGCTGCCGTACCTCGGCGATCGCCTTCGACAACGCCGACGTGTTCGGCTGCTCAGCCGCCGACTCGCCGGCGATCACCCGCTCCAAGAGTTCGATGTGGTCCGCGCACCGGCACGCCGCATCCACCGCCCGCTGTTCACGCTCATCGAACACCAGGTCCACGCCGGTCGTCGCCGACTCGCGGGCCAGCGCGTCGGTGAGGTCGGCGCGGAGCTGCTCACCGGCCGACGCCGGCCGATCAGCGCCCGTACTCATCCGGTCCCGCTTCCGGGTCAGGCGCATACGTCAGCGTCAGGTACCGCTTCGCCGCGGTGGACAGCCGCAGCGGGTGCCCGTTCGAGCACGTCGGTGGGAGCGGCCCCGTCCCGTCGTCATCACCTTCGAGCCATGCGATCAGTCGCGGCCCCGCTGACGCCTGCACCAGTGCTTGCAGCTCGTCGGGATCGGTCGGCCAGTAGTCGTCGGGTGGCAGTTCGACGGCGTGGCGTTCCACAGCGGCCGCCCACATCGCCGATGCACCCGGCCCCAGGTCCAGCAGAACGGCTTTCACCGCCTCCACGGCCGCGTATTTCGCCGCCATCGCGGCCCTGATTTCGACCCGATCAGCGCAGCGGGAACGTCGCAAAATAGCCATATTCGGCCCTTTCTCGTGATTTTTGGTGGCGGCGCCAGAAAACGCCCAGCATCGACGCTGAGGCACTCGATATGCCGGCCTCGGGGCCGCCGGGGGCGGCGGGGTGCCTTCCCCAGGGGGTTCCTAACGTCTTCACAGCCTGCTCTTGGGACCGCGGCCCGTCGTGCTGCTGCCCATGCGTTCAGCCGGTTGCTGCCGCGGTGCAGCGCGTTGCTCTGCCGCTGTCGTGCGGTCTGCATTCGTCGGGCTGCTGGTGCTGCGTTCGTCGTGCTGCGTTCGTCGTGTTGCTGGCCGCTGTTCGCGCTTCGTGGTCGCGTGTCGCCGCTGTTCATCGTGTGCGGTTCATCGTGGCGATTGCGTGTTCCATGTGGTCACGTGACCGTGTGCAGGCTGGACACCTGCCAGCACGGTCGGCGCTGCTGGTGCGTATGCAGTCGCCGCAGCGTGTGCACCAGCGCCAGCCTGTTGGTGGTGTGGTGGTCATCGTCGTTTCCCTCGTGGTCGGCGCAGGTTGCGGAGTTGCTTGCCGAGTCGGTCACCGCCGCTGCTGCCGTTGCCGTACTGCTGTCGTGCGCGTACTGCGCTGACGTGTTGGCGGCAGCTGATGCACATGGGTGCTGCGCTGCGCAGTTCGGCGAGTCGTTCGCCTGTTGCGCCGCATCTGGCGCAGGCCGGGCCGGTGGGGGCGGCGGTGGTGGTGGGGGTCCCGGTCATGGGGTCCGTCCTCTCTGGGGTGAACCGCCCCCGGGTGTGCACGGCTGCAATCCGATTGACACACACCCGGGGGCGGTGCTGGTGGCCGGACCCCGGGCAGGAGCGCCAGCAACGGGGACGTTCCCGTGGGTGGGGCTGCGACTGCCCGGGGCCGGTGGTGGGCGGCGCCGGCGCCGCCCACCAGCGGAGGGGGAATGGAGTAACCCCGGCCAGGTGGGTGGGCTGCGCGGCGCCGCCCGGTCTCATACCGCCGGTGCTGCGTCCGGGTCGGGCACCGTCACGTCGAGGTGGCGGCCCAGGTTCCGGTCGGCCCAAGCGTTCAGGGCGTTGAGTGCTTGCGTGTTGGGTTCGGCGGCGGTGACCAGTTCAGCGTCGGCGATGCGGCCGGCGCGGATCAACGCTTCCAGGGTGCCGGTGATGCGGCTGGCGGCGGCGATCTTGTCGGCGTAGCCCTGCGCGAGTTTGCCGAGTTGCTTGGCGATCGGTGCCCGGTGTTCCCGAATGGTGTCGCTGACGGTGCGGGCGGCCCGCATGACGGCTTCACTGTGGGCGGCGCGGCGTACGTCGTAGGTGGCGTGTTCGACGGCGAGGGCACCGGCGGTGGCTTCGTCGCCGGCCAGGAGGGCGTCGACCAGTTCGCGGTGCGATGGGGCTTTTGGTGCTGCGGCGGCCAGCTCATCGAGCCGGGTGAGTGCGGCTCGCACGGAGGTCGGGATGGTCACGCCGAACCGTTGCAGGTCGGTTACTGCTCTGCGTGCCTTCGGTTCGGCTGCGGCGTCAGTTTGGAATGTCATTGTGTTAGTTCACCTTTCAGGGGTTAGAGCGATGCGCCGGTTCCGTCATAGCTGACGGGTAGGCCGGTGTTGGCGATGGCGTCCATTGCTGGGCCGCGGTCGGATGGGTTGCCAGATGGGCGGCCAGCGCGGTGCTGCGGCGGCCAGCATGTCAGCGATGGGCGTGGTGACGGTGAGGGCCTGCG
>NZ_LZJK01000038.1 GCF_001667945.1 Mycolicibacter sinensis
TCTCAATGAGAAGGTGGTCGCCGAGGCCCACATGCGGGCCGTCAAGGCGGCCCTGGACTACCTACACCAGCACGCCGTCGGCGCGGGCCTGCCGGTTGGGCAGGATGACGTGGGTGTGCAGGTGCGGATCGCCGCACCGTGATGTCTCGTGCTGGTAGGCGATGGCGGTCAATCCCGGCAGCCGCTGCAAGTCCTTGTTGCCGGTCAGCGGGTTGTGGACTCGGGTGTAGCCGGCGTGCTGATGTAGGTAGTCCAGGGCCGCCTTGACGGCCCGCATGTGGGCCTCGGCGACCACCTTCTCATTGAGATCGGTGCTCAGCGCCCGCACCAACGAAACGCTTTTGGGTGCAGCGAACGTCAGGTCGAAACCGTGCACTGACCCGGTGGTAAATGCCCGCCCAGTCGCCCCATTCGGGGCGATACCGTCGTCCAGCCAGGCCGACACCTGGTCACCGTCAGCAAACCCGCCAGCGACTTGGGCGTCAGTCAACCCGGCCAGCTCAGCAACCTGCGACGCATCGCCGGTGACGATCCAGGTCGGCACCCGCGTGTCGCCCTCGGTGTAGTACTCACCGAGCCCACCACCGGCGGCCTGCCGGTCCATCGCGGCCTGCTTGGCCTCGCTCGCGGTCTTCTCGTAATAGGCGATGCTCGAGCGCGAGAGGCGAGAAAGCGTCAACACGAGCGACCACCTCCTGACCCGGCCGATCCGTTCACCCGCTGGGGACGGGACGGTTGTGGACGCGCCCCGCGCGGCCGCAACCAGTCTTGCACAACTTGTGCCAATGTGCCGATGTGTTTAGGTGAGTGGGATGGGAAGCGGTCAGGTGTGGTGGTGGGCGTGTGAGAATGAGGGAGCGAAGGTGGCGGGGCAGGCAGGGTGCTGATGGTGGGGTGGGGGAAGTGACGTGGAGATGGGTGTGGAGGTGAGGTTGATGGAGGCGTTGGTGCAGCGCGGCGGCGACGTGTCAGAACGGGTGCTGTCCTGGCTTGTCGACGGCACGATGCCATCGCCAGCACGTGCCGACATCGTCTGGATCAAGCCGATATGCGAGTAGTGGAGCACGGTGGGCTCCTAGACCAGGAGTGCTCCTGCTGGCAAACCGACACATCGGACTCCGTCCACGTTCGACCATCCGGCTCCCGAGAAACGGTTTTGACGAAATGTGGCGTTAGTGTTGGCCAAATCGCTGGGGGTGGAGTCAGGATCGGCATATGCCTAAGACATCCACCTACGACGCGCGGCGGAGCATCTGTAGACCCTGTGTCGAATCGAAATGTCGGCGTGTCGGTTGAGTCCTATTGCACGTGTCCTACTCGGCCCTCAATATGAGATCCACGTGGCCTGGCGTGCCGGATAGTCCGGCACAAAAGGAAACTGACCGCCCGAGATGTCACGCCCGGCATGGCGTGCGGTGGCGGTCAGCTCCACGGTCCCAGTTGCGTCGAAACAACATTTGAGAGGAACCCGCGTTCATGGTAGAGCCGAACAACCCGAGTGAAAAGCCCCGTCATTTCGCGCCGACGCTACAGGTCGCCATCGCGATGGCCTGTGGTCTGTTGGTCGCTGAGACCGTCGATTGGGTCACCGCTGTGCATGTCCTGCTGGCGGTGCTGAGCGTGTTCACGAGCATCAATCGAGCGGCAACGGCGAACAGGCGATGTGCCCACTGCGGCCATCGCCAGTGAGCCGTGGTCGGGCGGTGTCTCGCTGAAGCGGCTGTGCCGATAGGCGGACCGCTGCCGTGCGAGCGCCAGGGCTTCGACTGCTGCTGCATGGCCAGGTCCCGTCAAGGCCGCTTTCCCGCGCTTTCGGCCAGCGGCATAGTCACGCCATGCGTCGGCGGCAGCTGCCGCTCGGCGGTCCTGGTCGGTGCCGGCGGCGTAGCCGCCGTCGTTGGGGGCTGTTGGTGGTGACCAATCGACCCGTTTGAGCCGTGATGCCAAGAATGCTCCAGGCCGCTGTATGCGATCGGGCCAGGTCCAGCCGGTAATGCGCATGTCGGCGTTGAGGGCGGTGGTGATTTGGCGCGCTGTCCAGACCTGTGGGTCGATGCCGGCGGCACTGACGGCGTCGCAGATCGCCCCGGCGTGACCGTGGGATAGCCCGTGGCAGGCGTTGATGAGCTGAGCCGCGAGCCGCTGTAGCGGCAGCGGCCGTGGGCCGCGCCGCGGACGGCGGTTCTTCGGTTGATGGTTCTCTGTACGGGCGCGCTGATGCGCGCTTGGTGAGTGAGTCCCTACGGGACTTGAAGTACTAACTACCCCGCTTCGCGGTAGGTCGGGAAACTCCACAGCTGTGCGGGACGGGATCAGGTGGTAGATCGACGGCCGCCGACCGCACCCGGGGGTGGTCGGCGAACCGTGGCCACGCTGGGCCTCCAGTGCCCAGCCGGCGGCGCGCAGTACGCGCCAGGCCACAGTCACAGTGTCGGGTCCACAGCCGGCTACAGCGCCGATCGTGGCGCGGGTCGCCGCACAGTGGCGCCCGGTGGCGTGATCGGCGTGCTCGGCCATTGCGGTTGCGATCGCGACGAGCGTTGGGGCTGCAATCGACACGCGCTCGCTGTGACACACCTGCGCTAGCTGCGGTGTGGCCGCCCATGCCTGTACATCGTCGAGCCACGCCTGGCGGCTGCGCCACACCGGTACACGAGCCGCGCACGAGCCCGCGCGGGTGACCCAGTCGCGGCGGCGATGTTGCTTATCGGCAACGCGCAGGTCAACGCGGATATTAGAAACACAGTGGTCACGGGTTTGCGCGTCTACTCGAATCTGATGCAGATATGCGCTACCGTGAGACGAGTCCACCAAGACACGTCCCTTTCGAGGGGCACCGAAGCCCTCGGCTGGCCGGCCGGGGGTTTCGTCGTTTATTGAGCTGTCACATCTTCCCGATCAGGTATCGGGCGGTGGGTTCACATCGCCAGCGGCAGGGCCTCCGGTATGTCGCGTACTAGGTCGGTGCGGCCGACTGCGGCCGCAATCAGGTCAGCCGCTACCTGGCTTACCGACGAACCGCGTTCTGCGGCTAGCTGGCGCAGATCGGCGTAGACCTCCGCGTGCACCCGCGTCTTAATCTGCTCTCGCGGGCCCTTGTGTGGTTGAGCCATGACGCCCATCATGGCGGCAGTACCAGGTACAGCGACCATGACACGCCGCGGCTTCGTGATGTTTTTGTGACCGCGCTCGTCTCACTTGCGCAGCAGTGCGTTGTAGGGAAATTGACCGCGGACGATTTGCCGCGCAGCCGCTTGGGCTTTGGTGTCCGCTGGATTGCCAAGGAGTCGGTTGATGACGTCGAAGGCCATGTGGAGGACTACCTGTTGAACATCGGAATCATCGACAGACATACGCACCCCTACATATCAACTTCGTATGTTTCGAAGTTACAGAGTTAATGCGGACCTTGCAAGCCCGGGTTGCTCGTTGACGGCCTCAGAGCCCGAGGGCGGTCCGCAGGTCGGCCTCGGTGGCGCCGGCGAGCTCCGCTTCCCGGCTTAGCAGGAGGTCGATGGCCACTCGGATGAGCGTGTTTTCGGTGATGCGGTCGCCGCGACCCTGCCGTTGCCGGTTGAGGCTGCGGCTCAATTCGCTCAGTGAGCTGTACTGATCCGGGCGGAGCCGCGTCTCTTTCCGCTCAAGCCGGTCGTACCGGACCCATTGCCCGGGGGTGAAACCGTCCGCGGACAGGGGTTTGTCGTCGCTCCTCGACATGTTCGCCTGACTGTGAGTTTGTTAGTTCGTAAGTTGAGCCTAATGCGGGGGTCTCCGTGTGGGTCGATTCGGTAGGTATCCGCGGCTACGGTTGGGCGGATGGAGCCTGCTTCAGTGTTTGCAGCGGCAAGGCTGTTTGGTGGCGGCGTGAAGCGGGTTCGTCGGGCTGTTGTTCCCGACGATGGTGTCCGGATAGCGGTTCGGGAGTTCTCACCGACGCATTCGGTGTTCGTTCCCAATGTGTGCGATGTTCAGGCCTGCCGGCCGCCGTCACCAGACGCGTTCGCTCAAAACACACGGGCCGCTGTGCGCTGGGCGCAGCGGAGGAAAGCGGCCCCGATTGGTCCGGGCGTGTTTCTCGTAGTGGTCCAGGTGAAGGACGGCGTGTCGGTGGTGATCGACAACATTGACGTGCGGGCAACGGCTACACAGTTCGTGCCGGGTATCGCACTCACACAAGCCCTGGCTGGGCCGATCGACGTGCTTTCCCTCGAAATCGACTTGAACGTTGGTCGAGTTTGGTGCATCGATGCGAACGAAACGCGAATCGCCCCAATTATTTTCAGTGTTTCGAGCAACGATCCGTTGGTCATGCGAGTATCGGGAGGGTCATCCGGCGCAGCCGTGCTCTGGCACCTCGAGTTCTCCATGATTGTGAATGGTCGTGCAGTCAAGCGGCGTGTCCCAGAAGATGATGATTGGATTACCGTCCCGCATGACTACGTGGGTATTCAGCGCACATACGAGGTTTCCGCCGGCTCTTGGGTTTCCAGTGAGCTCGCCGAGGCTGACCGTGCCTACGCGGCGGATGAGACACTCAGCGGCGTTGAGCTGCGCCGCCGCTACGGCCTGTCTTGAGCCACCGCCGCGGTGCGTGGCCGCGGCCTGGGTCCTCTGGATATTCACCCCTTGGTGGGGTGAGGATCTTCGTATGCCCAAGCATCATCCGTATTCGGGGGCCGCACCGGCGGCTCGGCGTCAGGTCGAAAGTCGGCTTGTCCCCGTGTCATCTATTGCGCCGTGTCTCTGGTCGGCTTCAAGATGGGGTCCGTGCCTGTCGGTTGGGCACAAAAGGAAACTGACCGACCCGAATATCACGCCGTGCATGGCGTGCGGTGTCGGTCAGCTCCACGGTCCCGATTGCTGGAAACAAGGAAGGAACCTCGTGCATATCTTAAAGCCGAACCCACCGGAGCAGAACCCCCGTCGTCTGGCTGCGTCACCGTCGCTGCAAGTGGCTATCGCGATGGCCTGTGCTCTCGTCGTCGCCCAGGCCGTTGACTGGGCGACCGCGACGCATGTCTTGCTGGGGGTGTTGACGTTGTTCACGAGCGTGAATCGTGCAGCGGCACTGCCGAATCGGCGGTGTTCCCACTGCGGTCATCGTCAATGATCCGTCGCTATCGCGGTCGGTCTTAGCTGCCCCTTCCTCGTACTGGCCGCTTTTGTGCGTTCCGGTGGTGGGAGTCAAGGGTCGGCCTGTGGTCGACCGCGTAGCGGCCGTGGCCCTTGACGCCCACCACCGGAACGTCGCCACAATGTGCAGGCCAGGAAGGGGCGTCGTGACGTAATAACGGTTATACGTTCTAGTTATAAGCAATGGAGCAGGTCCACGACGAGATTCTTGACGCCGCCTACGCGGCGGCCGTTGAGGATAATCCGAACTACCCGTATGAATCCGAGGCCGAACGCGACGCTGCCCGGCGGCGGCGCAATGCGCGCCAACAGGCGGTCGCGGAGTGACGCCGCTGCGCGGCCAGGTCTTATCACGCGGCCCGAAAGACGCACCCCAGCGCGGCCGCAAGACACTTCAGCATCTGCGAAACAAGGGCCTCTGCCGACCGACAGTCAGTCGTTGGCGCCATCCACGAACGCTGCCGCGGCCGCCATCACCCTGCGGAATTCACCATCGCGGATGGCCTCGTACGGGGGTACCTCGTCAAGACGCGGGTTGGCCCCGATGAACCATGCGCGGGCGACGGCATCGCCTTCTGAACCGGCAACGGCGACCCATGCGCGGTGGGCGACCTGTAGGCGTTGAAGGGCCTCAGGTCGCGGAGTAGGACCACCGCCGGTGGCCCACTTGTGGGGAAGCTTACGGTCCCGGACACCGGCCAGGACCGCGACCAGAGTCGGGTCTAAATGCTGGACCAGCTGGCGGACCAGCTCCGCCGACGCCAGGCGCACCGTCATGGTAGGCAAAGCTACCGGCCCACTGGGCGCGACGCCGCCGGTCACGAAAGCGTCACGGGAAACCGGCGTGTCGGCCCGGGTTTCAGAAAAGGCTGGGAAAGTACGTTGCGGCGTAATGACGGTGACTCGCTGTTGTCGCGTCGCCGGCACCTATCAGGTCCACCACTATGTGCAGGCAAGGAGGCGACGGCCCCGCTGGACCCGTAATAGGTCATCAGTGCGCGTGGACGCTCTCTCGCAACGGTGAGATTGGTTCGGCACACACTCGTGGTTCGGCTTTTGTCGGTTACTGCTGAGATAATGGCTGGTCGAGGTGCATTACCCCTGATAGATGTGATGTCGGTCATAGTTGGTCGTTTTCGTCGTTGGTGGCGGCCTGTGTGTAGGGGCTCCTGCATGGAGCAGGCCGATGCAACGAGGAGGACCGCCTGATGGAAGAGGGCCACGCCGTTGGCGATGAGACTGAGTGTGAGCCGGTGAATTCACCACCCCGCCGTGAGGCCTTGCGGTCGCCGGCCGCGTTGCCGGGGATGAGTTCGGTGGCCGATCAGTTGATCGGGAGAGCCGGGGCTGCGGGGGCGGGGATGAAGTTCGATTTCTTGGTCGGCTCCCCCGCGCTGCGCTCGGTCATGGATGCGGCGACGACCTCAGCTAGCGAGACAGTGTCAAGCATCTCGAAGTTGATTGGCGGCGACCGCTTGACGCAGGTGGGGGCTGCTGATGCAGCGTTCAAGCTGACGGACTTGTGGGCCACCCAGCCGGGTCGGGCGTGGGGCGAGCTACACGGCGGTCCGGGGTTGGGTGCGAAGTTGGCGGCCGAGGCGTCGGCCCGAGCAAGGGAGGCTATAAGCAACCTGGGTATCGGTGCGCCGGGCCTGGGCTCGCACATCGCCGGGTCAGCGACCCCGGCGTGGAAGGCCCTGCAGCCGCCGTTGTCGGATCTGGCGAAATCTTTCCTGCCTGCCGGTCCGCAGTCCTCGGTGGTGTCGGCCTTAACCGCCGGTCTCTCCGGGAAAGGGCTGGCTGACCTGCATCTCGGTTCGTTCGCCGGGCTGGATGTCGGTTCACTGCCGCGGTTTTCCTTGACCGATCACCTGCAGAACGGCAAAGTGCCGGGGTTTTCCAACGATGAGTGGCCGTCGTGGTCGAAGCGGTTGGGCACCAGCGTGTTTGATGGAGTGACCTCGGCCGTGCATTCGCAGGGGTTGTCGTCGTGGATGCAGACCACGCACCGGGCCGCAATGGATGCCCTGTGGCGGGCCCCGGAACAGTCGATCGCCACGATGCTGCAGTCCTTCTCAGTGCTGGCTGATCATGGGGTTGCCTGGGGTTGGCAGGGACTTCGGACGGCGCTACGGGCCCGGCGTGCGGTGCTCTGCGGCGACGTCGCCGCGGTGGTGCGCTTCTTGAAAGAGGTCTTGGGGTTCAAGTGGACCCCGGCGACCTTGGTCGACGCGGCGTCGGCGGTGCTTCTGGAGGAGGCAGCCTGGCTACCAGGGGAATTAGAAGTCGATGAGGACGTGTGCCCTCGGATTCGACAGCTGACGATCCGGGAGCACCGGAACTTTCGACTGATAGGCGAGACCGAGTTGTGTGGCCGGTCGGTGGAGTCGCTGGACCGGAAAGTGAAGCTCTCCCAGGATGAGTCCAGCGGGGTCTCGCTCGTTGATGTGGTGCCGGCGCCTCCCCTGCCGGCGGGTGTGGATGACATCAGCGATCCCCGGCTGGTGTGGCTCATTAGCAGGCTGACGGAACGGGAGCGCAAAATCCTCCGGATGAAGGCTCAAGAGGGCCGTACCTGGGCGGATGCGGCGGTGTCGTGCGGTGAGGCCCCTAAGGCGGGCGAAGATCTTCGTCGGAAGGTCAAGCGGCTGGGCAGGACCGCCGAGGGCACGGTGTCGGTGGTGTCCACCAGGGCGGTCAGCTGATGGCTTACCGGCCGCCCGCGCATCCAGTTCTGGACCGCGCGTATGCCAACACCGCCGGCGCGGTGGCCTACCTCGATGAGACATTTGATGATGGACAACACGGCAGGAGCCGGTTCTACGTGTTCACCGCGGTGGTGGTGGAGCGGGCCGAAATGCCGCTGCTACGTCAGGAACTCCGCGACATCGCCGGCGGGACGTTCTGGCACACCACCGACGAGCTGCGCACCGAGGAGGGCCGCAAGAAGGCCTCCTCGATGCTCAACTTCCTTGGCGAGGGTAACGAGATCTGCGTGATTGCGCATCACTCCCGCATCGACGACGACGACCACGACCTGGAAGAAGCGCGGCGGGCCTGCCTGCGGGGTCTGGCGTCATCATTGTCGATCGGGGCCGCCCCGCTACGCGGGTCGATCGACCTGATGGTGCTCGAAGAGCGCAACCCGAGAAACCGCAGCAATCTCGACCGCAAGAACATCTCGGCGATGAGAGCAGAAGGCCTGGTGCACCGGTCCATGCAGGCGGTGCTGACCTCCCCGAAGTACGAGCACCTGTTGTGGTTGCCGGACTTGGTGTCTTCGGCTTATCGCGGGACGCTTACCCGGGCCGACAATTCGCTGTTCTCGCTGATCCAACAGCGGGTGCACATCATCGATCCGATGCCCTAAGTCGCCACCTCGGACACGCACCTGGCCCCAGAAATAGAGCAACCCCTGGGGGCCGTAGCTATCACCAGGGGCCAGACCAGCTGTCAGGACGAATCCCGAGGGCCGATACCTTGCTCGCAGTTAGGTTAACACCTATTTAGGTCGGAATCATCCCCGATTGCAGGGTCGGCGCTCACATCTATGCCGCTACGCGGTTACAGCATTACGGCATTACGGCGCTGTAACGCTAGGCACGTTTACGGCCGGGCCCGGTGTGACCTGCGACATTGCGTTGAAGTTCGGCGACGACCTCGCCTGGCGTCAGTTGGCCGGCCAAGCGGTTGAGAGCCAGGCGCACGACGGCACTGCGGGTGGCGTCCACGCGTGGCCTGGTGGTCCGTGCCGCGGCGCGGACCGTTTCGAGGTAGGTGTCGGTGGACTCGTCGAGATAAATCGAAACCTTGGCCAGCTCGCTGCCGCCGGCCGCCGGCATTGGGGCAGGTCCGGTGGTCACAGCCTCTTGTGAGGGGGGCGGCGGCGCGGGTGGTGACGGCTCGGGCATTGGGACAGGTGTTTGACGAGGCTGGTGCCGCGGCGGTGGCAGGGTACGGCGCGAGGTAGTGGCCTTGGTGCGCATCGCGGTAAGCGAGTCCAGCCCGTCAGCCATCGACGTATCCCTTCACGAAGGTTGCCAGGTTGCCGAGAGCGTCGGCGACACGTTGCAGAGATTTGGCTGGCGGGTTTTCGGCGGTGATCGCGATGCGCTTCTTCCGGGTCCCGACATGCAGGGCTGTCGGGATCGGTGGGGCCACCTGCACAGGGGTGTTCTCGATGATCTGGCGAAGCCGCTGGATTTCTGCGGCCGGCGGCGTAGTGGGCACGAAGTTGGGCACGATGACCAGTGGGTAGTCCGCGATTTCGTTGACCAGCTCGGCGGTGGCATCGAGTTCAGCGGTGCGTAGAGCGGTGGGCGCCAGCACGATGTTGGCCACGGCCAGGGCGCCGTGGGCGGCCGGACTGGCACCTGGGTGGGTATCCACGATGATCCAGTCTGTGTCCCACTCCTGAGCCCACTTAGTGAGGGCGTCGGCCATGGTGGTGGCATCAGGCTGACGGTCGTAGAGATCGGGATGCCCGGGGATCAGCGCCGGCTTCTTGAATCCGCGCAAGGGCCGTGGTGCCGTCATGCCTGGTTCCAGCGCATCGAGCAGCCGAGCGCGAGGGTGATCTTGGGGGCGGTATCCCCACTTCGCGGTCACCCCCCCACCGTCGTGTTCAAGGTCGACGAGCACAGCGCCCAGCAGAGCTGCCAGCTCGTACGCGATGAAGGACTTGCCGACACCCCCTTTTCGAGAGTGGCACACGGCGATTGCAGTCATTCAAGCACCATAACACTTGAACGCCGTAACGCTAGAGCATTAAAACATTAGAGCGTTGGAGTGTTATAGCTCCATATAAATGGATAAGTGCAGCTCACGCATAGAGCCGGTCATCGTCGGCGCAGGGTCAGTGCGATGACCAGGGCGCTGGCGATTCCCACGATCGGTGCAGTGAGTGGCGCTATCAGCACAATGAGGACTGCGGCGCCGGCGACGACGACCGCAGCTCCGTCCCACCTGTCCCACCGTTGGCGGGGCCGTAGCGCCAGTGCGACAGCGAGCGTGTTGGCGATGCTCACCAGTGGAGCCCATACCGCCGGCGCAAGCATCGTGGCGATGAGGGCGATGGTGGCGATACCAGCCGCAACTGCGCCGCGGGCATCCCATGTGAACTTTTTCTCTCTCATACCGATTACCGCTCGAAGCGAATCGGATTACAGGGCTCGTTGCGTTCGCCCTGGTCAGGCACCTATAGGGAAGTGAAAATTGGTACAGCGTTATAGCGCTATAACTATTCGAGCTGCGTTCCGCGCCAATCCGAGCGGAACAGACTCCACGCGCGTCTCATTAACGATCGTTACTGGGACCGTGGTGCGATGCGTCGCCGACCTGCGCGTTGGCGGTCCCGTAATCGTGTCCCAATTATGTCGGTGGGGTAGGGCAGCATCAGAGACATGGGTGACGTGATGAGCAATCTGTTCCGCCGGCCGACCGATGAGGACCGTGCACGCCGGGCGGCGGACTTGCTGCACCGTGCGGGCCTGGCGCGTACCTACGGCTGGGATGAGTACCGGTCTGTGTGGTCAACCGGCGAGGTGGCGGCCGTGGCTGCGCTACTGGGGCGGGGTGACGTTCTCGCTGGCATCGGTGAGACGTTGGAATCGACCTGGGCGCGGTGGGCGTGCGACCTGTGGGGCCTCGACGACGGCCAGGCCGACATCGCCGCTGGCTGTCCAGCGACCCGTGAATGGTTCGCTGCCGTCCAGGGCCAGCTGTGAGCCTGCTTGGGTACGCGCGGGTGTCGACTGCCGAGCAGAGCACGCAGGCTCAGGTCGATGCGCTCAACGCCGCGGGCGCAGAAAGGGTTTTCGCCGACACCGCGTCTGGGCTGCGGGCCGACCGGCCGGCTCTGGCAGAACTTCTCGCCGCGGCCCAGGAGGGCGACACCGTGGTGGTTGCGCGCCTCGACCGGCTCGGCCGGTCGTTGCCTGAGCTACTGCGCCTCGTCGAGGACCTGACGGGCCGTGGTGTGGCCCTGCGGTCGCTGGGGGAGCAGATCGACACCAGCACCGCCGCCGGCCGACTCGTCCTACACGTGTTCGGTGCGCTGGCCGAGTTCGAGCGCGCTGTGATGCGGGAGCGCACGGTGGCTGGACTGGCAGCGGCCCGGGCACGCGGCCGGGTCGGTGGCCGCCGTCCCGTGTTGAAGGGCGCGCGGCTGGCACACGCCCAGCAGTTACGTGCTCAAGGCTTCCCGGTCTGGGAGATAGCTCAGCTGCTCGGGGTCGGGCGGTCAACCGTCTACCGGACGCTCGGTGAGAATCCTGCAGCGGCCAGTTGATGGTCTGTTCCGGGGGTTCAGCCCTTTGACGGGTAGGGGTCTTTTTTCCCGACTGTGTCAGTGTTCCGAATCCGGTTGTTGTCCTTGCGGTGGTCTCGAACCTCGCCGCCGCCGCTGCGTTCCGCAAAGCCCCGGGCGGCGTCGTGCGCCTCAGCCTGGGTGCCGTAGCGCCCAGCAGCTCGCCCTGCCCCCGCACGTTTGGCGCCCCAGTCACCTGAATCTTTGTCGTACTGGACGTCGTAGTCAGCCACGATGCTGCTCTCCTTGTCGGCGGGTCGGTTGTTTGAAAACTTACCCTCGCAGTACGACACGGACACGGACCTAAGCCACGGCCTATCGCCCTTCGGGCCGCTCAAGAAGCCCGCTGCTGTTCGTGTTCGATCTCGTCGATGAGGCTGCGTAGAGTGCGCGTGCCGAGTTTGTGTACGTCGTCGCTGAGGTAGTGCTCGTTGACGCGTTCACGCAATGCGATGGCCTCGTTGAGGCGGTCAATTTCCATCGCCCCGCGCCACGGCGCGGGCCGACGAAGCATCTCGGCCACCTCGCTGGCCCGGGAGTGCAGGTAGTGCGCCCGGCGGTCGTCAAGGGGCCCTGTCACGCTGTTGCGGCATGCTCCAATACGACACCCGACGCGAGTGCGAATATCGGTGTGGCTCAACAGCTGTCGTGCCGACTTGGCCGACACGGTGGCCCCGAGTCGGGGCAGATAGATACCGCCGGCGGCACCACCGCTTTGCTCCTTGTCGGGGTCGGGGGCCTTGCGGTAGCGGGCCATCGTTTGAGCGTGATTGACCTTTTCAAGCATTCCCAGACCGACTGAGTAGGCGTCGGCGTGGCCCATGGCCAGAGCGGCGCGCCCGATGTTGCCCGACAGCCCCAGCGTGACGGTGATGTCGTACTCGCGGAACTGGTCGAGAACCCCGAAGGCGGCGCGGATCTTGCGGATACCTTCATCGTCACCGCCGAAGGGGGAGAAGCGGATCTCGACGTTGCTGATCCCTGCGCCGGCGTACTCGGCGGCGAGATCGATGCCGAGGCGGCTCACAGCGGTGGTCGAGACTGTGAGCACGGCCCGTGTGGGCTTGTCGCTGACGGCCAGCCGGGTGCGTTCGGCGAGATCGACGTTGAGGCGCGCGGTGCGCTCATCGGTGACGTAGAAGTGCGGCGCGGTGACGTGTGTGACCAGCGGAGGGTGCTTCTCAACCGTCAGGCCGACCAGGGCGGCGCGGGCCGCCTGGTCAGCGGAAAGGGTGTTTATCTCGTAGGGCTGACCGGTCCACAGCGGGAACTTATCGAGGCCAAAACCGTCGTTGGCCAGCCGCTCGGCTGCGGGTTCCCAATAGACGTGCAGGCCCGCGTCGACGGCGGCTGCAGCCGCAGCCGCTTGGTGGCGCGCAGCCTTAGTGTCGAGGGTGATGGCGGCGGCGCCGGCATGTTCGCGAGACAAGAAGTCTTCGACCGGCTTGTGGTCGTTGGGTCCGAGCCGAAACTGAACGCCCATTGAAACTTCCTCTCGCCTGCCGGCATCACTTCGTGTCAGAATACATGACATAATGACTGACAAAAGGAAGACAGGCAGACATTATGGGAGTTAATGCGCTCGCCTCGACCGTGTCGAGTGCGATCGAACACTTGGGATTGACCTACGAGGAGGTCGGCGGCATCGTCGATGCGTCGGCCCGCTCGGTGGCGCGCTGGACGGCGGGTCAGGTCGTCCCGCAACGCCTCAACAAGCAACGATTGATCGAGCTGGCCTACGTCGCAGAGGCGCTGACTGAAGTCCTTCCCCGCGACCAAGCCAACATGTGGATGTTTTCGCCGAACCGACTACTCGCACACAGCAAGCCCGCCGACCTGGTACGCGATGGGGAGTATCAGCGCGTCTTAGCCCTCATCGACGCCATGGCCGAAGGAATCTTCGTGTGAGCGATGCGCTCGACGAAGGGCTGGTGCAGCGCATCGATGCGCGTGGCACCATCCAATGGTCGGGAACGTGTGCTCGATACACCACAGCTCACCGTGATCCCTTGTCAGGGGAGGGGGCACGCAGATTCGGTGGCAGGTGGAACCCGCCCTTGCTGTTCTCGGCGATCTACCTGGCCGATTCCGCGCAAGCCTGCATGGTTGAGGTGGAACGCGCCGCACAGGCGGCATCCACGACCCCAGAGAAGCTGCTCGAAGCGCGCTACCGGCTACACACCATCGACGCCGCCGACCTGGCCGTCCTGGATCTCACCACCGCTGACGCCCGCGAAGCGGTGGGGTTGGAAGACGACGACATCTACGGAGATGATTGGTCAGCCTGCCAAGCAGTGGGCCATGCTGCGTGGTTTCTGCACGTGCAGGGCGTCCTGGTGCCGGCGGCCGGCGGAGTCGGCCTGGTGATCACCGCCTACGAACAACGAACCCGCCCCGGCCAGCTCCACGTCAGTCACAGCGAGGATCTGACACCCACCCGCTACCGAGAACTACGGAACCCGTGACCAGACAACGCTGTCTGATCACTACCGCCATAGGTCGATGTGGCCACCGTCGTTTCTCTCGATGAGGACAGCACCGCCCCGACTAGCGTGGAAGAGTTCAGCAATCGAGGTCCGCGCCGGTTCGGCCTGCCGGGCCTGGTTGTCCCGGACGATTTTGACGCACCTCTTCCAAATGTTGATCTCGCTGCCTGCGATGAGATGCACCTGACGGTTGCCGATCTGGAGCGCGCGGGCATGGCCGCCGAAGATCTCGATGATCCTCAAGTGATGCGGCGTGCGTGGGAGTGAAAGCGACTGGATGAACGTCGGCGGCGGATCGATCCCCGTCGTGAATGTGTGAATATCTGGGTTTGCCAAGCTGATCCGGATATTCGGGCCTTGAAAAGTAGCGCGTGGGTGTGTCGGTTGGGTGCCCTACGCTGGAGAAATGGACCCTCGCGGTGTTGCACACGTTTGGCCACCACCAGTTCAGCAACAGTTGAGCCGACCGCGGTTTTCGTGGATGGCTGTGGTGGCGCTGATTACCGCGATTGCTGCTCTGGTGGTGGGGAGTGCCGCTTTGGCGACGCGTTCGGCCGTGGCGCGAGAGGCCGCGCAGCCTTCCAGTACGCCGGCGGCAAGCGATACGACCCAAGCGGACCGCGCACTATGCACCGCAATCGGACCATTGCTCGCCAGTGAGAACGAAATAAACAATGGTTACGTCGATATGGGCGATTCCGGTACGCCTGCCCGCGACGCTGCCACTCCGAAGTACATCACCGATACCCTCGACTGGATCAGACAGGTGCAGCCGATTCTTGATCAGCACCAGGACGCCGATCCATTTTTGCGCCGCAGCCTCCAGCGGTTCATCGACGACAAGCATCTGATCGTGCTGGACCTGGAGCCAGGTCCTCTCCCGCTATCCCTACGCACGTTATTTTCCGACAGTGTCGGTGCATACAGCAGCCCACTGCACGGCTGCGCGCGGCTCGGGGTCACGTGGTAGCGGTATCGGCGCCGGCGGGGATGCCGTGCCGCCAATGGTCAGCAGTAATTGTCGGGGGAGTGTGGCCCCACACTGACCCTGCGAGCTTCCAGTCGGCGTCTGAGGCGCAGCGCAGCAAGGGGGTCGAATTGTTGGGCTGCGCTGATCAGATCCGTTCGGTCGCAGCGCAGGTCGCCGGTGAGCAGTCCGGCGACGCGATCACCGGCTTCTGCGATGCGTGCCACCGATCCGCGGCCACGTGCACACGCCAGGCCGATGCGTATTTCGGGATGTCGCGGGTGTCTGAGGCGGTTGGTGGGCTGCTGGCGGGGCTTCGGGAGGACCTGGAGGATCTCGACGCGCGTGCGCACGCTGAGATCGACGAGATCATGCAGGCCATGTTCTCGGGATCGCTGAATCCGGTGCTGGCCCAACAGCGGATCGCGGCGGTCGTCGCCCAAGCACGTCGTGATGCGGCAGCGCTGTCCACGAAGGCCACAGCCGCTATTAGCGCGCAAGATGACAGCTCGTACCTCGGGGACGACGCTACAGGCCCCCGTGCCGCCGGCAGCGAAAGCCTGAGCGCACCGCCTGAGAAATGTGCACCGGACTCAGCCAATGGCATGTCGGCTGGCTGGCGGCGAGGCCCAGCACCAAAAGATGCGCCGCGCGATAGCGACAGCACGAAAGGTGGACCCTGGCGGCGCGAGCACAACGGCGGGGAGGACAAGAGTTCGGGATCAAAAGGAACCGACTCGGGTGATTCCAGCCAGAGTGACATCGCGGGTACAGGTAATCGGCGTCCCGGTGAAGTGCCTGCGAGCCACAAGGAGCATGACGGCGCCGCTAGGACCCCATCAGCATTGTCGCCGCCAATGAGCGTGCCCAGCCTCGGGTCTGGCGACGGCGGTACGCCGTCGTCGTCGTCGATGCCCTCGGCGGCTTCGGCTGGCTTGGGTAGCGGTGGGCTCAATATGCCGTTGACACCAGCGGCGAGTACGCCGGCGGGGCTTGGCGGTGGCGGTCTGCCATCGCAAGGGCTGAGCTCTCCGGGCCTGGGCGGTAGTGGACTATCGGGTGGAGGCGGGCCGGGTCCGGTGGCGTCGTCGTCGGACTTCTCGCGCGGATTGAGCGCGGGTCTCGGGGGGCCGGCCGCGCCGTTCGCTCCGCCGGTGTCTCCGCCATCGTCGACCGCGGCCGGCAGTGCTGGGCCGGGGGGCGGGCTGTCGTCGGCACCTCCGCCGGTGGCTGCTGCCGCGGGCGGCACGTCAGCGGGTGGGCAGCCCGCAGCGATGGGCTTGATGAGTTCTGGTTCAGCAGTGGGTGCCAGCGGCGTGCCGGCCGGGCCGGCGGGGCCGTTGCCGCCGTTCGGGTCGGATGTGCCTCGCACCGCAGCGTCGGCGCCCGTGGCGCCGGCTACAGGACCGCCGGCTGTGTCCGCCTCACCAGGCTCCAGCTCGTCAGGTGGCACGGGTGGTGTCTCGCTCCCACCCGGTGTTGTCGGATCGGGTGTTGGCGCATCAGCTGGTGTGGCCAACGAGGCGGTGCGGTCCTCCGAGCCTGATCCATTGCTGGTGAGGGCATCTGAGCTGGTCGATCAGCTGCTGCGCGCCTCCGCGGTCCATGGGCTGTTTCTGGATTGGTGCGTCGGTGTGTTTCTCACCCGGTCGGGCGCGGAGACGGTGATCACGAGTAGCGAGGGCGCTGGATTCATTCCGCGCGGCGTGTTTGTGCCGCGTTCTGCGCGGATGCTGTTCAGCGAGCCGGGCCTACCCGGCGGGTTCCGGTCGCGGTGGTTTAGCTGGGCCAATCCGGCAGAGACGATGCTGGCGTTCGCTGAGTGGGCGGCCGAAGGCAGCGGGGTCGATTTGTGGGCGCTGGCGGTCTCGACGGAGTACGGCGGCTCTGCAGCACCAGCCCGGTCGGCCGGTGTTGCGCATTTCGAGGAATGCTCTACGAAGCCATCCCCGAGTGGTGCCGTTGAGCCGATGCATCTCGACGAAGGACATATTCACCGGCTGGAGACCATCGACCGGGGTGAATACGCGCGGCTGACCGGATTCGGTCGAGACGGCCGCATGCCAGATCGTTCCGAAGCATGGATGACCACCGTCGCCGCCGCGCAGACGGCACTGGGCCGGGCCGGGATGGTGCCCGATCTTGCGGTGCCACCAATCATCCGGGAGGTGTTGGAGCTGCTGAGCAGTGGTGTGCAAGTACCGGCCGGCCGGTGGCAGACACTACGAGCGGAGGCCGTGCAGTTGATGAGCACGGGATCGGGACTGCGGCCGGGCTGGCTGCCGGGGGACACCACTGCCGCTTCCCCGTATGTGCGGGCCTGCCACGATGTGGCGCGGCTGGCAGAGCTCCTGCTGCTCTGGGACCTCGACAACGATGCAGACGGTCCGGATATCAAGCACCCGGAAATCGCTTATCTAGCAAGGCAAATAGATGACTCGGCGGTAGGCCAGCAGGAACGCGAATGAGTGTTAGGGAACAGCTGGAACAGCTGGAGGCTGCGGCTGAGCAGACGATTGCCGCGGCCGCGGCCGCGGTGTTGTGGGCTGGTGAGGACAGCCAAGGGGTGCTGCGTCACGTCGCTGGCCTGGCTGCGGCGCAGATGGCCGCAGATCGCCACGCTTATACGTCCATTGTTGAGCTTGGGCGCGCGGCTGCGCCCACGTACGCCGGCGCCGCGGAGTTCGCCGAGTCATTTCGGCTCGGACACGCAGCGTCACCGTTCTTGGAGCTATCCGTGCTGCCCGAAGGCGCCGCTCCGCAGTGGTCCGCACGTGTGGCGTCGGCACTGAGCGATGCGCTGGCCGACCGGGATGGGGACATGTACATCGATGATCGTGGTTGCAGCGTGCCGCACCCAGATTCGGCAGTTCGAGCGGTGCACGGTTCGGTGCGCGTTTACGCCCTGTTGTTGTGCAAGTTGTGGGGTTGCGACCCGTTGCCGTTCAACCAGATTGAGCACCTTACTCACGTTGTGTCTTACACGGCCCTACCACGACGGTTTTAGAGTTCTAGCCCGTATCCTTCGTCGCGGCCGCGGTTACGGTTTCGTGTACGGTTGGTGATGCTGTCGCTGATGGCCCGGGCGAGGGCTTCCTGGCGGTCCTGGCGGCGTGCGTCGTCGGCTTTGTGTTTCTGCCATTCGGCGGCGCGGGCTTGCCGCCGTTCGTCGTTGCGCGTGAGCAGCTCGGCGACCATGTCGGGGAGTGCGTCGCGTTGGGAGCGTTCGGCTTCGGCGTGCATGGTCTGGGCCCGGTCGCCCTTGGCGGTCAGGATTGTGTGAAGGGCCGCGGCGGCTTCGTGTTTGGTGCCGCGCCATATCTCGTGTTCATCGGCTTCGTTAGCCACGGCCGGGTATATCGCAACGTGGTTTTCATCGCGGGCTCGGGTCATCCCGACGTAGGCCAGGGCGCGGCTGGCGCGGTCAGACATGATCGTCCAGCACACACCGGCTCGGTCGCGGCCTCCGACGGTCATGCCTTGGGCGGAGTGAACGGTGGTGGCGTAGCCGAGGGTGATGTGCTCCTTGAGGTAGTCGCCCTCGAAGATGACACGGGCATTATCGGTGAGGCGCTCGGCCGCGATCTGTCCCTTCGCGGGGTCGGTCATGGCGACTCGCCAGCGGTTGCCGTTGCGGACCTGGTCGATGCGGTCGCCCCGCCCATGTTCGGCGCCGGGGGTGACTGTGATGCTCGGGTCGTTGTTGCGGCTGATGATGATGTCACCGACTCGGACGTCTTGGTCACGGGCTACACGCACACCTGGTGTGGTGTTGTCGGTGTAGGTGCCGTGCAGGCGTCGGTTGATGGCGTCGGCGATTTCCCAGCGGTCGCAGATGATCGCGGCATCTTTGCCCTCTGCGCGAGCCGTGATGTAGGCGGTGGTGGCATCTTGGGCCATCGCCACCTGATCGCCTGTGTGCAGGCGGCCCTGATTGCGGTACCACCCGATCGCCTTGCGAAGTCGATTACCGCGCCCGGAGCGCACTACGAGCGATGCGTCACGTTCGGCAGGATCGCGCATGCGCCATACCTCAGAGAGGCGTTGCGCCCAGGGCAGGTCTGCGCAGAGTTGCTCGAACATTCCGCCGCGGGCTTTGACCGGCGCGAGTTGATAGGCGTCGCCGACGAGCACGATCTTGGCCCGCGCAGCGGTGGTGGCTTGAAGAAGCTTCGCCAGCTTTGGCGTGCCGACCATGGCGGCTTCGTCGACGACGACCACGGTGTTCCGATCGAGGCGGAGCTGATCGTCGCCGATGAGGTTGAGCGCTTTGTCCACGGTCAGGCCGCGGTCGCCGGCCTGCTCACGCATGGCCTCGTCCACCGCCCGGCCGGTCGGCGCCACCACCAAAACCTTCTTGCCGCCGCGGTGCGCGCCCGCACGAAGTGCTTTGAGGGAGTGGGTCTTGCCGGCGCCGGCCGGCGCTTGCAGTGGCTGCACGAGGTAGGGCGAGGACGCGATATTGCCGACGGCCCGCGCTTGGTCGGCGGAGAGGTCTCCGAGGTCGTCGCGGCGCACGTCGATACGGGTCCGCGTGTCTTGCTCGTCGATCATCTCGAAGATGCGTTCTTCCTCGCGGATGATCGCGTCCACGGTGAAGTGCTCGTGGCCTTCGCGGTGGTGGCGTTCGCGCTGCGCGGAGACGCGGATAGCGACGGTGTCGACGATCTTTTCGATGAGCTCGCGCGGGCTGCCGGGCGCGTCGTAGGGCAGTAGCGCGCCGACCAGCTCCACCAGGTCGGCGCGGGTAAACGCGGCTTTGTCGATGCGCGCGACCATCTGCGCCAGGCGCGGGCGCACCATCAGATCACGTGATGCGCCGCGGTTGGCGCGGCGCGCTTCGGTGTGCGCGGCGCGGTCGATCTCCAACCCGCGCGCGTCGGCGCGCCACTGCTCTTTGAGGTCGGCCCACGCGAGCGATTCGGGTTTCCGCGGCCGCGTCGCCTTTTGCGCGGCTTGCAGCTGCGCCGCGGTGGGCTCCCCATCGACAACGACGAGGTTCTCGCGCGCCCATTCCCGCAGCCGCGTCGACCGCTGCGACCATGCCTTGATGCAGGCCTTGGTGATGCCCGCGATTTCGGCCATGCCGGAGTGCTCACCAACCGTGGTGAACTCGAAACCCCGCTCGGCGTGCAGTTCGTGACGCAGTACAGATTGGTAGACAATGCCGGCGGCCTTGGCCTCGTGATGCAGCGATTTGGAGTCGATCGACACCAGCACGCCGTCGGCGCGGGCCTGCCGGTTGGGCAGGATGACGTGGGTGTGCAGGTGCGGATCGCCGCACCGTGATG
>NZ_LZJK01000039.1 GCF_001667945.1 Mycolicibacter sinensis
GGGACGACGCGACCGAGGGCTTCGCTCCGGTCTTTCAGACGATCGGTGTCCCGCCGCTGCTCAACATCGGCGGCGGTACTGCCACCCTGCCCGGCACCTCTGTCCTGCTAACACTGGCCGAGCAGGACTTCCACGTCTACGACGGGACCGCCGCCGATGCCGAGCAACTCGGCAGTGTGCACACCCAGGAGACCGTGACGCAGCTGCTGGGCCTGACCAACACCGCGTTCACCGTCGACGCTGTCACCGCCGCCGCCGGCGTGGACACCGCGGATCTCCCCGCGATCGGCTCGGTGTACGACGTGTTCAATCTCGGCGGCGGTTTCGCCAACGTCTACACCGCAATCCCCGGCCTAGACGGTGCCGAGGGCACCGTTACCGACATCCTCGTGACACCGTTGGGGAACGTGGACCTCAGTGCACTGTTCGGCGGCTTCGACGCCTCCTCGCTGATGGACCCGGGGGACGCGTTCCTCGGCCTGGATCTCTAGGCGGCCCAGTCAGACACGGCCCAGGCGGTGCAGCGACCGCCTGGGCGCGTGTGGTCTTCATTGCCGCCCAGGCGGGCACATCGACGTCGCATTCTGTGGGAACTGCGGCACATCCGCCATGACTGGATCGCCGGCTGGGTGACCAGAATCGGATCGAAGCGTGTTGTTGAGAGGAGACCAGATGCCCGCGAACAGGCCGGATCGACGAGTGTTGATCACCGGCGCGTCCAAGGGAATCGGGCGGGCGGTCGCGGACCGCCTTGCCGCCCGTGGGGTTCAACCGATCGGCATCGCCCGCACCGCCCCGGAGAACTTCCCGGGGCCGTTCTATCCGGTGGACCTGGCCGACCGCGCGGCCACTGCGACGACCCTGGCGGCCATCGTCGCCGACGGCCCCGTCGATGCGGTGGTCAACAACGTGGGGTTCGCGCACTTCGGCCGGATCGGGTCGGTCGATCTGGACCATCTGCTCGACACCTACGACCTCAACGTGCGCACCGCCGTTCAGGTCGTGCAGGCCGTCTTGCCGGGGATGCGTGCCGCTGGATGGGGGCGCATCGTCAACGTCACCAGCTTGACCACCTTGGGCACCCCGGAGCGCACACCGTACGCGTCAGCGAAGGCTGCGCTGGAAACCTGCACCCGGATCTGGGCAGCTGAACTCGCCGAGACGGGTATCACCGTCAACGCGGTAGCGCCCGGGCCTACCGAGACCGAGATGTACCGGGAGCGCAGCCCGATCGGGTCAGAACGGGAAAGACTTTTCCTGCAGAGCATTCCGATGCACCGCGTCGGCACGCCGCCGGAGATCGCCCATGCGATCTGCTTTCTGCTGGACGAGGACGCCGGCTACATCACCGGCCAGATTGTCCGGGTGGACGGCGGCGGAAGCCTCGCCGGGTAAACAACAGTCGCCGAATCGAAAGGAGCCGGACCAATGACCGCAGTACTGGAAACCATCGCCGGGATCGCGATCCCCGACACCCCGCTGGTGCGGGAGGTCACCGACTACATCCGCGACGCCGAGAACGATCTGCTGTTTCACCACTCTCGTAGGGTGTTCTTCTTCGGTGCGCTACAAGGCCTCCGACGAGGATTGACCCCCGATCTGGAACTGCTCTACGTCGGGGCGATGTTTCACGATCTGGGCCTGACCGAGCGCTACCGCGCCTCCGCCCTGCGCTTCGAGGTCGACGGCGCCAACGCCGCCCGCGACTTCCTGCTGGAGCGCGGCGCCGACGAAGCCGATGCCCGCAAGGTCTGGTTGGCCATCGCGTTGCACACCACCCCGGGCGTCCCGGAGTTCCTCGATCCGGAGATCGCCCTGGTCACCGCCGGGGTGGAGACCGATGTGCTCGGCATCGGCCGCGACGACCTGTCGTCAGACCTGCGTGACGCGGTGACCGCCGCGCATCCGCGTCCCGACTTCAAACGCCGCATCCTGCACGCGTTCACCGACGGCTTCCGACACCGCCCGGACAGCACGTTCGGCACGGTCAACGCCGATGTGCTCGCACACTACGACCCGACCTTCGTCCGGGGCGATTTCGTCGAGACCATCCTGAGCAACAGCTGGCCCGAGTAACCGGCTCGGGGGCGGATGCGTTCAGTCCTCCTTGCGGATCAGCTTGCCCAGCGCCACCCGGTCGGAGGCCAGCAGTTCGTCGATGCGCGGCTGGTTCACGTCGGCGACGATAATCTCACCGACCTCCTGGTGGACGCTGCTGAAGATGCCGTGCGCCTTCATCTTCTCGGTCTGGTACAAGTTGTCCTGGGTGGGCGTGACATAGTGCACCGCAGCGGCTTTGAACCGGTTGACCAGCCACAGGTGGATCAGCGTCATCAACCGCTTCTGGCGGAACTTCTCGGCGAACGTGTTCTGGTCGCGCACCGTCAGGATGCTCCGGCCGTGCCGGTCCTTGATCGGGTCGACGATCACATTGGCAAGCTTCTCCTCGTCGTCGCCGTAGATACCGAGTTCGAGGACGTCGGATCCGGGACGGGTCGGGCGCAGCTGCACGCGTAGCTTGTCGGTGAGCTGATAGTGCTCAGCCCACAACGCCAGCCATTCCTCCAGCAGCTTCTTGGGTACCTCGGTCTGCACCAGGTGCTGATGCTGGGTGGAACCGGCGCCCATCGCCTTGGTGGTGGCGGTGCGCCCGGACGAGGCGGCCAGCGCGGCGTCGCTGCGTGGTCCGCCGACCAGGGTCTGCGGGGTGCGGTAGGGCGACTCGACCAACCGCATCTTGCGCTGCAGCCGGGCCAGCGCCAGCATGCCGTCCTGCAGCAGGGTGGCCGCAAATTCCTCGGAGGCCACGCCGTCGACCTGGTGCCCGCCGTAGGTGATGAAGTTGAAGACGAACCCCATCTTGCCGAGCTCGGCCGGGAAGGCCCGCATCTGTTCGTCAGTCATGCCGGTGGTGTCCCAGTTGAACGACGGCGACAGGTTGTACGCCAGCATCTGGTCGGGGTACACCGCGTGGATCGCCTCGGCGAACTGGCGGGCATCGTCAAGGTCTGCGGTCTTGGTCTCCATCCACAGCAGGTCGGCGAACGGTGCCGCGGCCAGCGATTTGGCGATCGCATAGGGGATACCGCCGCGCACCTGGTAGTAGCCTTCCGGTGTCTTGGCCCGCTCGCAGTCCCAGCCCGGGTCGGCGTTGAGCTCGGCGGCCTTCTCTCGGGCGGTGTAAAACGGGGCCCGCTCGGCGAATTCACGCCACTGCGCGGCGGTCATGTCGCGGGGCTCGCCTTCACCCTCGGCGAACTCGAGCATCTCGGCGACGGCTTCGCCGTACGTCATCAACCCGGCGTCGTTCTGCCAGGCCTCGACGAACTTCGATTCGATCTCGTCGTAGAGTCCATCGACCGACTGCGCCCCGTTGCCGCGCCAGCTCTCGGCTGCCTTGGTGACCAGTGCGGTGATGCCGTTGCGTTCCAGCCAGGCGTCGGCGGCGGCGTACTCGCCTTCGGGCAGGTCATAGAGCAGGTGACCATTGATCTCGGTGATCCCGGAGTTGTACAGCTGCCGGGTCATTGCCAGGAAACACGCCTTGTAGGACGGGATCTTCAAGTTGGTGGTGCCCAGGATGAACGGCTGGTCGCGTTCGTCGGCGCGACTGTCGATCAAGTTGGCCGCCTCGGCGTCGGTGCGTGCCACGATGATGCCGGGCACGCCCATGATGTCCAGCTGGAACCGGGCGGTGTTCAGGCGTTTGATCTGCTCGTCGGACGGCACCAGCACCTTGCCGCCCTGATGTCCGCACTTCTTGGTTCCGGGCCGCTGATCTTCGATGTGGTAGCCCGGAACCCCGGCCTCCACGAATCGCCGGATCAGGTTGCGCACGTGTGGATCACCGCCGTGGCCGGTGTCGGCGTCGGCGATGATGAACGGCCGGTAGTCCACGGCCGGGGTGGCGGCGCGCTGCTCCTCGGTCATCTGCAATCGCAGGTAGTGCTGATTGCGGTCGGCGGTGAGCAGGGCACGCACCAGCCCGGCGGCCTCCTCGGGCACCTGACTGAGCGGGTAACTGGCCAGATCGGGGCCCGGGTCTTCGGTGATGGAGCCCTTGGCTGAAGTCGCCCAGCCGCCCAGATAGATGCCCTCGATCCCCACCCGCTTCATCACCACCGCCTGGCCGGGCGAATAGGGGCCGAAGGAGGTGATGCTCTTCTTCGCGGCGAACAGCTCGCGCAGTCGCGTGTAGAACGCGGTCGCCGCCTCGCGCGCCACGATGTAGTCGGACGGGATGGTGCCGCGCTGCTCGACGACCTGGCGGGCGGAGTACAGCCGGGTGATTCCTTCGAAACGCGGACTGTCGAAGTATTGCTGTGTCGCGACGACGTCGGCCTCGACGTCTGGTTGGGCCGGTGCGCTCGTCGCTTTCGTCTCGATGGTCGTCATGGGAATCGGCTCCTGTTCGCCCGGTTGCTGCGGCGGGTTCGCGCGTGTTACTCCCAAGTATTGTGCCGCCGCTCGCTGAGCGATTGCGCAGTTTTGGCATACATCTTCCGCACGCTGCCGGCGTTGCAACGGAAGTTGGCTGAAGCCGGGGGATTCGGCGGTTTTCGGACTATGGTGAGGAGTTATGACGGGCCGGTCAGACCGTTGGGATACGCCCTGGGGTCAGCCGCCGCAGCACATTGCTTCGGTGGACCACCCGGTCGGTCGCTGGAGCGCGCGGCGGATGAGCCGGCGCTTCGCCGGCGTCGGCGTCCAGATCCCGGCTGCCCGGCTGCGTGAGGTGACGGCCGGCGCACCGCTGGCCTCCGCGGAGTCGATCGACTACATGTTCGCCCTCGCCGCGACCGCCATGCAACGCGAGCAGCGGCTGGCACGCTCCCAGCGCACCCGGCGCCGCCTGGTCCACGCCCTGATCGTGGCCGGGCTGATGCTCGCCGCGCTGAACCTGCTGATCTGCATGGGTTACGTCTTCATCAGCCTGGCGCTGCACGAACCGGTGATGTGAGCCCCCGCCGGCGGAGCTGCGCCGGCTTTCGGGCCCGACGCGAGCTTCGGCCGGGCCTCGATGCGCAGACCCCTCACCCGAGTGCGGTACGGTAACGACCGTCGCAATGACGGAACTCGGGTTCCGTGTCGATGGGCGAGCCCATCATCTCGGCTGAATCGGACCGTCCGGCGTCGGACCGAACAAGACAAGAGGGGGAGGTGCGCACCGGCGTGTATCGAGTGTTGCAGCGGTTCTGGATTCCGCTACTGCTTGTGGTGGTCGTGGCACTGGGCGGCTATGCGATCAGCCGGATCCGCGGGTCCCTGGGCTACCACGGCCCAAATTTGGCGGAAGGTTCGGCGATCACCGAGAACTTCAATCCGAAGCACATCACCTACGAGGTCACCGGCACGGGAGGGACGGTCAACCTGAACTACCTCGACGAGAACGGTCAACCCAATCTCGTCGAAAACGCCCCGCTGCCTTGGTCGTTCACGATCGTGACGACGCTTCCGTCAATGTCGGCCAATATCATGGCGCAAGGCGACCGCAACGTCAGCGGCCTTCGGTGCCGGGTGACGGTCGATGACAAGGTGCGCGATGACCGGGCGAGCAACGACACCGTCAAACCGTTCATCTACTGCTTGGTGAAATCCGTATGAGCGCCCTTCGCACTAATTCGCATCGCCCGTTTCTCGGCCGGATGGTTCGGGTCTTCTCGCTGCCGATCATCTTGTTCTGGGTGTTCGTCGCGGTCGTCCTGGGCACCGTGGTCCCCTCACTGGGCGAGGTCGCGGCGACCCGCTCGGTGCCGATCAGTCCGCTGAACGCGCCGTCGTATCAAGCGATGCTCAATATCGGCAAGGTGTTTCAGCAGTACGATTCGGACTCCACCGCGATGGTCGTGCTGGAAGGCGAGGACAAACTCGGCGACGCCGCGCACAAGTTCTACGATGAGATCATCGCCAAACTCGAGGCCGACCACGAGCACGTCCAGAACGTGCAGGATTTCTGGAGTGACCCGCTGACCGCGGCCGGTTCGCAGAGCGTGGACGGCAAGTCGGCCTACGTGCAGATTTTTCTCAACGGCTCGCAGGGCACCACCGAAAGCCACGAGTCGGTGGCGGCGGTGCGTGACATCGTTGCTTCGGTGACCCCGCCGCCGGGTATCACGGCGCACGTCGCGGGCAATACGGTGCTCAATGCCGACACCAGTGTGGCCGGCCATCAAAGCCTGGCGACGATGGAGCTGGTGTCGGTCGCCATCATCATCGCGATGCTGCTGGCCATCTACCGCTCGGTGGTGACGATGCTGGTGTCGATGGTGGTCATCGGCCTGGGCCTGTTTGCCGCCATGGGCGTTACGGCCGTAGCCGGCAACATGAACATCGTTGGTTTGACCCCGTATGCGGTGAGCATGGTGACCATGCTGTCCCTGGCCGCGATCACGGATTACTTGATCTTCCTCCTCGGCCGATATCACGAAGAGAGGTCGAAAGGCCTCGATGCTGAAGAGGCGTTCTACGTTTCCTACAGCGGTGTCTCGCACGTCATCCTGGGTTCCGGGTTGACCATCGTCGGCGCCTTGATGTGCCTCAGCATGACAACGCTGCCCTACTTCCAGACCATGGGCCCACCCTGCGCGATCGCGGTTTTGGTCATCATCGTCGCGGCACTGACACTGGCCCCCGCGGTACTGGTCGTTGCGTCGAAGTTCGGACTGCTCGACCCCAGGAAGAAGCTCTCGACGCGGAACTGGCGCAAGGTCGGAACCGCCACGGTGCGCTGGCCCGTTCCCATCATCTTGGTGACCAGCGCGGTCGCCGTTATCGGTTTCGTCAGCCTGCTGACCTATGTGCCGCAGTACAACGATCAGAAATTCACCCCGCCCGACATGCCCGCCAACCGGGCCATGGATGTCGCGGACCGCCACTTCTCGCAGGCCCGGATGAACCCCGAACTGTTGATGCTCGAGGCCGATCACGACCTGCGCACGCCCGCGGACATGCTCGTGATCGACAAGGTTGCCAAGAACGTCTTCCGCATGCGCGGCATCGATCGGGTACAGACGATCACCCGGCCGCTGGGCGCACCGATCGAGCACAGCTCCATCCCATTCCTGCTCGGCGCGCAGAATGCCGGCACCCTGCAGGCCGCGAAGTTCAACAACGACAACGCGGCACAGATGCTCGAGCAGGCCGACGAGATGTCCAAGACCGTCGCCAACATGGAACGCATGTACACGATCATGAAGGAGATGACCCAAACCACACATAGCATGGTCGGCAGGACGCAGGAGATGGCGGAGACCACGAACGAATTGCGTGATCATATCGCCGATTTCGACGATTTCTTCCGCCCGCTGCGCAACTACTTCTACTGGGAACCGCACTGCTACGACATCCCGATTTGCCAGGCGCTGCGGTCGATTTTCGACACCATCGACGGGATCGATCAACTCGCCGCGCAGATTGATGGCCTGCTCGTCGACCTGGACCACCTGGATGAGCTGATGCCGCAGCTGTTGCCGGTGCTGCAGCAGACCATCGACTCGATGAAGACGATGCGGGACTTCATGATCGCGACCCACAGCACCATGGCCGGCACCCAGGCCCAGCAGCAGGAACTGGCCAAGGGCGCCACCGAGATCGGCCTGTACTTCGACCAGGCCAAGAACGACGATTTCTTCTATCTGCCGCCGGATGTGTTCGACAATCCGGACTTCCAGCGCGGGATCAAGATGTTCATGTCGCCGGACCACAAGGCGGTCCGGATGATCATCACCCACCAGGGCGACCCGGCGTCGGTACAGGGCATCGCACATGTGCGGGACCTCAAAGACGTCGTCGCGGACGCCCTCAAGGGCACCCCGCTGGCCACCGCGAAGGTTTCGCTCGCCGGTACCGCGTCGCTGTACTCCGATATGCAGGACGGCGTCGCCATCGACTTGATGATCGCTCTTATCGCATCGATGATCCTGATCTTCTCGATCATGCTGATCATCACCCGCAGCATGGTGGCCGCCGTGGTAATCGTGGGAACCGTCGCCGCATCGTTGGGTATCGCGTGTGGCTTGTCGGTCCTGTTCTGGCAGGACATCCTGGGCCTGGGGGTGCAGTGGATCGTGCTCCCGCTGTCGATGGTGATTCTGCTGGCGGTGGGTTCGGACTACAACCTCCTGCTGGTCTCGCGCCTCAAAGAAGAGATCCCCGCCGGGCTCAATACCGGCATCATCCGTGGTGTCGGTGCCACCGGACGCGTCGTCACCGCCGCCGGGTTGGTGTTCGCCTTCACCATGATGGCCATGCTGGTCAGTGATCTGCGGGTGGTCGGCCAACTGGGCATGACGATCGGTATCGGCCTGATCATCGACACGTTGATGGTGCGGGCGTTCATGACCCCATCGATCGCTGCTGTGCTGGGCCGCTGGTTCTGGTGGCCGCTCAACACCTTTAAGATCACCGGGCGGAGCGGTCGTGGACCCGAACCAAAACCGGCGGGCGGCGGAGAAGACACCGCGCCCATTCCGATACCTACCGCATGAAGATCATGGAAACGGACGCGAGATCACAACTGCGCCAACGCACCGACGGTCGGCTCGATCGCTCGCGTGATTCGGCGATCCTCGACGCGGCGCTGGCCGCGTTGACCGAGCACGGTTACAACGGCACGAATATGAACGATGTCGCCACCCGAGCCGGCGTCGGCAAGGCCGCGATATACCGTCGCTGGTCGTCGAAGGCTGCGTTGATCACCGATGCGCTGGTGTACTGGCGGCCGGACCTGACCGACCATGATGCCCCCGACACCGGCAGCCTGGCCGGGGACTTCGACGCGCTCGTGGAGCGTGCGGCACGCAACGAGAGCGAGCGGATCCCCAATGATCTGGTGTTGCGCGTGGCGATGGAGGCGATGCACGATCCTGCGCTCAGCGCAGCACTCGACGACCTGCTATTGCTGAGGGGCCGCCGCGTGGTGACGGCCATTTTGCAACGGGCAACGGCGCGCGGTGAGCTCGCACCCGGCCGGGACTGGTCGCTGATCGCTGACGCCTTGACGGGGATGGGGCTGATGCGCGCGATCAACGGTCAGCGCGTCGACGCGAAGTTCGTCCGCAGCGTCATCGACACGCTGATCCTGCCTGCGGTCTGCGCGGCCAACGCGCGGCCTGGGAAGGACAAGCCATGCGCAGCGGGCCCCTAGACTGCGGGACATGACGGGTCTGGTCCAGATCGAGGAGTGCCTGGACTCCGAGGGCGGCATCGTCTTACCGCCGCACGACACCCTGATCTCGCTGATCGACCGCAACATCGCCCATGTCGGTGACGCGGTGGCCTTTCGCTATCTTGACTACACCGGACCGGACGAGGGCCGCGCCATCGAACTGACCTGGACGCAGTTCGGTCAGCGGCTGCGCGCCATCGGGGCCGGGCTGCAACAGGTCACCGACCGCGGCGACCGGGTGGCGATCCTGGCTCCCCAGGGACTCGACTACGTCGCCGGGTTCTACGCCGCGGTCAAGTGCGGCACCATCGCGGTGCCGCTGTTCGCCCCCGAGTTGCCCGGGCATGCCGAACGCCTCCATACCGCATTGCGCGACTCCACCCCGGCCGTGGTGCTGACCACGGCGGCGGTGCGGCCCATCGTCGAAGAGTTTCTGCGCGGGCTGCCGCGGCCGTTGCAGCCCCGCGTCATCGCCATCGACGAAATCCCCGACTCGGCCGCCGCGGCGTTTCAGCCCGTGGACATCGACGTCGACGATGTGTCGCATCTGCAGTACACCTCCGGCGCCACCCGGCCTCCGGTCGGTGTAGAGGTGACCCACCGAGCGGTGGGAACCAACCTGCTGCAGATGATCCTGTCGATCGACATGCTGGACCGAAACACCCACGGGCTCAGCTGGTTACCGCTCTACCACGATATGGGCCTGTCGATGATCGGGTTTCCCGCCGTTTATGGGGGACACTCGACGCTGATGTCGCCGACCGCGTTCATCCGCCGGCCGCAGCGCTGGATCAACGCCCTGTCGGACGCCTCGCGCCGCGGCCGGGTGGTCACCGCGGCGCCGAACTTCGCCTATGAGCTGACCGCGGCGCGCGGACTGCCCGCACCGGGAGCCGACATCGACTTGGCGCGGGTGGTGATGATCATCGGATCCGAACCGGTGAGCATGTCGGCGATCACGGCGTTCAACGAGGCATTCGCCCCCTATGGGTTACCTCGCACCGCGATCAAGCCGTCCTACGGTATCGCCGAGGCCACGCTGTTCGTGGCAACGATCGACCCCGACGCCGAGGCGAGCGTGCTGTACCTGGGTCGCGAGCAGCTCGGCGCGGGCCGCGCGGTGCCGGTGGCTGCCGACGCCCCGGATGCGGTGGCCCAGGTGTCCTGCGGCCGGGTCGCGCGCAGCCTGTGGGCGGTGATCGTCGACGCCGACGCCGGCCACGAACTGCCCGACGGCCACATCGGCGAGATCTGGCTGCATGGCGACAACGTGACCGCGGGCTACTGGGGTCGGCCGGAGGAGACGCGGCAGGTGTTCGGCGCGCGGCTGCGGCGCCGGTTGGCACAGGGCAGTCACGCCGAGCGAACGCCGAGCGGCGTCACCTGGCTGCGCACCGGCGATCTGGGGTTCTATCTCGACGGCGAGCTCTATGTGACCGGCCGGACGGTGGACTTGATGACGATCGACGGTCGCAGCCACTACCCGCACGATATCGAGGCCACGGTCGCGCAGGCCTCGCCGATGGTGCGCAGCGGCTACGTGGTGACGTTCACCGCCCCGGCCGATGCGGGCGACGGGTTGGTGATCGTCGCCGAGCGTGCCACCGGCACCGGCCGCAAGGACCCGGCACCGGCGATCGCGGCGATCCGCGCGGAGGTGTTGCGGGTGCACGGGTTGACCGCCGCCGATATCCGGTTCGTCCCGGCCGGGGCGATCCCACGCACCACCAGCGGCAAGCTCGGGCGAACCGCCTGCCGCGAGCAGTACCTTTCCGGCGTGCTGAACCTGACGGTCCCGCGCACAGCGGGCGCACAGCGCAGACCTGCCGGGCACCCAAAATAGCTAGATAACCTTCCTAAATCGTCTCGTCGGCCTGGGTGCCGACCAGGACATAAGGGGAGGCAATGGATTTCGGAGCCTTGCCGCCGGAGATCAATTCGGCGCGGATGTACGCCGGGGCCGGGCCGGGTTCGCTGCTGGCCTCCGCGGCGGCTTGGCAGGACTTGGCCGCCGAGCTGCAGTCGGCTGCTGCGTCCTACGGGTCGGTGATCGCGGGTCTGACGGCCGGGTCGTGGGCGGGGCCGACCTCGGTGGCCATGGCGGCAGCGGCCGGCCCATACATCACCTGGCTCAGCGCGACCGGGGCGCAGGCCCAGCAGGCGGCCGCCCAGCTGTCCGCGGCGGTTGGCGCCTATGAAACCGCGTTCGCCGCCACGGTGCCGCCACCGCTCATCGCAGCCAATCGCAGCCTGCAGGCGACGCTGATCGCGACCAATGTGTTGGGGCAGAACAGCGCGGCGATCGCGGCCACCGAAGCCGACTACCTCCAGATGTGGGCCCAGGATGCGGCGGCGATGTACGGCTATGCCGGAGCATCCGCGGTGGCCACCCAAGTCAGCCCGTTCACCTCGCCGCCGCAGACCACCGACCCGTCCGGACAAGCCACCCAGGCCTTTTCGCTGGCGCAATCTGCTGCCGCCACCACGGGGACCGACACTGAAACGTTGATGTCCCAAGGGCCGCAGCTGATCTCGACAACCCCGGCGGCGTTACAGAGTCTGGCGGCACCGGCGACTGAGACACCGTCGGGTGCCTCGACGTCATCGCTGGCCGGCCTCTCCTCGTTGATGATGCCGTTGCGGATGGCGATGATGCCGATGAGCATGCTCATGCGCATGTTGATGACCGGCGCCAACGGCGCCAAGGGGGCCACCGCCGGTCTGGCGGCGGCGCCGGCCGCAGCCGCCGGAACGGCCGGTTCGGTGACGCTGACCGGCTTCACGACCGGGTCGGCGGCGACCGCCGGTGTCGGCCGGGCCGCCTCGATCGGCGCATTGTCAGTGCCCCCGGCGTGGACGGGAATGGGGGTGGCCGCTGGACCGGCGGCCACGGCGTTGCCCGCGACCGGCGTGGCTCCTCCGGTGGGGGCGGGGCCGTCGTCGGCGATCCCGCCAATGGTTCCGTTCGGCAACCTGGCTGCCCGTGGTGGCATCGGCGCCACCGCCACCCAATACGACTTTCGCCCTACCGTGATTCCGCGATCACCGGCGGCCGGGTAGACACCGGCGGGCGTGCGGGAACCGCCCGCGCAAACTCCCGGGGCCACCAGAACCACCGTCCGAGCAACGCCGCAATCGAGGGCGTCAGGAACGCCCGCACGATCAGGGTGTCGAACAACAATCCGAGCCCGATCGTGCTGCCCGCCTGGCCGATCGAGTACAGGTCGCTGGCCGCCATCGACATCATGGTGAACGCGAACACCAGGCCTGCCGCGGTGACCACCGAACCGGTTCCGCCGATGGAGCGGATGATCCCGGTCTTGATCCCGGCCCCGATCTCCTCTTGGAACCGGGACACCAGCAGCAGGTTGTAGTCCGAGCCCACCGCCAGCAGGATGATCACCCCGAACACCGGTGCGATCCAGTTCAGCGGGAGCCCGAAGATGTGCTGCCACACCAGCACCGAGAGCCCGAACGCCGCACTCAGCGACAGCAGCACGGTCCCGACGATCACGGCAGCGGCCACCAGGGCGCGGGTGATCAACAGCATCACGATGAAGATCAACGTCACTGCGGCCACCCCGACGATCAGGATGTCGTAGACGGAGCCGGCCTGGATATCCTTGTACACCGCTGCGGTCCCGGTGAGATAGAACCTCGCGTTTGTCAGTGGCGTGCCCTTCACCGCGTCATGGGCGGCAGCCAGCATCGGTTCGACGAAGGAAATCCCCTTGGGCGTCGCGGGATCCGCGTCGTAGGTCACGATGAACCGTGCTGCCGTGCCGTCCGGGGACACGAAGAGCTCCAGGCCCTTTTGGAAGTCGGGGTTGTCGAACGCCTCCGGGGGAAGATAGAAGTAGTCGTCCGCCTTCGAGGCGTCGAACGCGCGGCCCATCTCGCTGGCCGTGTCGGTCATCCGGGCCATCTGGGTCACCAGCCCGGCGAAACTGCTGTGCATGCTCAGCAGGCTGGCGCGCATGGACTCGGCGACCGCGATCATCGGCGTGAACTGCTCGACGATCTGCGGCATCAGCGCGTCGACGGCGTTGACGTCATCGAGCAGCGGCCGCATCTTCTCGCTGAACTGGTCCATCCCGTCGTAGGCGTCGAACACCGAGCGGACCGCGTGACAGACCGGGATGTTGAAACAATGCTGCTCCCAGTAGAAGTAATTGCGCACCGGCCGCGCGACGTCGTCGAAATCGGCGATGTGGTCCCGGATCTCGTCGACGGTCGAGGTGATGTCGGCCATGTCGGCATGCATCCGGCCGGTGGTGCCGCCCAGCCGGATGACCAGGTCACGAAGGTGGGTCATCGACTCGATCGTGGCGCCCAGATCGTCGCTCATCGTGCGCATGTCGGCGAGCCGATCGGTCATGAACTGCAGATTTTCCTGGATCGGAACCGCTTGCATGCTGATCTGAAACGGTATCGACGTGTGGTCGATGGGACTGCCCAGCGGCCGGGTGATGCTCTGCACCCGCTCCACGCCGCGGGTGCGGAACATGTTCTTGGCGATGCGGTCCAAGATGATCATGTCGGCGGGGTTGCGCAGGTCATGATCGGCTTCGACCATCAGCACGTCGGGATTCATCCGGGCGGCGCTGAAATGCCGTTCCGCCGCGTCATAGCCGACATTGGCCGGCAGGCCGGCGGGGATATAGAACCGGTCGTTGAAGCTGATCCGCATTCCGGGCACCGCGAGCATCCCGACCAGGGTGACCAGCAGGGCGGCCACGAACACCGGGCCGGGCCAGCGGACGTTGGCGGTTCCGATGCGCCGCCAACCACGCCCTTCCACCCGCTTGGGATCGAGCAGCGGAGCGGCGACCGCGACGACGGCCGGGGCGACGGTCAACGCACCGGCGATCACCACCAGCAGACCCAGAGCCGACGGGACGCCGAGCGCTTTGAAGTAGGACAGCCGGGCGAAATGCAGGCACAGGGATGCCCCGGCGATCGTCAGTCCTGAGCCCAAGATGACATGCCAGGTGCCCCGGAACATCGAATACCAGGCCGCCTCGCGGTCCTCCCCGGCGTTGCGGGCTTCGTGGTAGCGGCCGATCAGAAAGATCGCATAGTCGGTGCCGGCTGCGATCGCCAGTGATGACAGCATGGCGACGACGAACGTTGAGAACCCCAGCAGGCCACGGTCGCCCAGCAGTGCGACCAGGCCGCGGGCGGTGCCCATCTCGAAACCGACCATCACCAGTGCCAGCGCCACGGTGGCAGCCGAACGGTAGACGAGCGCGAGCATGATGATGATGACGATGCCGGTGACGCCCATCATCTTGAGCATGGATTTGTCGGCGGCCTCGGTCATGTCGGTGGTCAGCGCGGCCTGGCCGGTGACGTAGGCCTTCACCCCGTCTGGTGGCGGCACCGAGGCGACGATCGTGCGCACCGCGTCGACCGATTCGTTGCCCAGCGTGCTGCCCTGGTCGCCGGCGGTGTTGATCTGCGCGTAGGCGGCACGACCGTCGCTGCTCTGCACGCCGGCGGCGGTGATCGGGTCACCCCACAGATCCGCGATGTGCTGGACGTGTTCGTGGTCCGCCGACAGTTTCGCGACCAGCGTGTCGTAGTAGCGGTGGGCCTCCGGCCCGAGTTCGCTCTGGCCCTCGAGCACCAGCATCACCATGGCATCGGAGTCGAATTCCTCGAACTTCGCGCCGATGTGCTTCGCGGCGATCAGCGACGGCGCGTCGTGCGGGGACATCGTCACCGCGTGGTGGCGCGCCACCGATTCGATCGGCGGCACCAGCACGTTGAGGCCCACAGTCAGCAGCAGCCAGAAGATGATCAGCGGCCAGGCCAGCCGACGGACCAGGCGCATGTACCGCGGGCGACGGCTGTCGTGGGCGCTCATGCGGCTTTGACCAGACAAAAGGCCTGGGCGTGGCGCCCGACGGCGACGTGTTCGTCTTTGATCTCGCCGTTGACGGTGATGCGGCAGCCGATCCGGTCGCCGTCACCTTGAGCGACCACATTGCCGATCATGGCGGGGCTCGTCGTGGTGATGGTGTAGCTCCACGGCAGCCGTGAAAATGTCGCGCGCACCGCCCGGGTCTCTTCGTTGAGGTAGCTGACGCCACCGGTGCTGCCGTCGGGGCCGAAAACTTGGTAGACGACCCGCTTTTCGTTGACCGAGGCGATCGGGGCCGACCCGCTGCTGTCCCAGTGGAAGATCTCGTCGGATCCGAAAGCGCCGCGCAGGTTGATCACCGCCACCGCTCCGGCTAGCGCTGCCAAGGCCATCACCAGTGGCAGCCATGCCCGCTTGGTGATCACGGCTATCACACGCACGGCGCACCTCCGCTTCGATCCCACGTCGATACCATACCCCGTAGGGTATCCGATAGGGCCGGCGGGCGCCCTCGGGGGACGTGGAACGAGTTAGGAGTTGCGCGGTTTCTGGGCGGCGACCGCTTCGCCCAGCCAGCGCCGCAGGAACCGGCGTAGTTCGTCGGGGGAACGCTCGGGCCCGTTGGGCGCCACGACGAACGACAACATGATCCGCAGGACGAACTCGACGAGTTCGCGCAGGCTGGGTTCGTCATAGCCGTGGGATACCCAGTCGACGTCGAACCGCTCGATCATCCGCATCCCGAACGCCCGGGCCTCCTCGGAGGTCAGCTCCCGGCTGTGCGGCGATGACGACGACAGCACTGCCCCCAGGTGGGGCGAGCGCGCCACCGCATCGAGGGTGTAGAGGGTGCCTTCGGTGAGGGCGTCGGCCGGCTCATGGATCCCCTGCACGTGCTCGGTCAGCCGGTCGAGGAAGCCGTCGACCGAGGCGATCGCCACGGCGCGCATCAGGGCGTCGGCGGTGGGGAAGTAGCGGTACACCGTCTGCCGGATGACCCCGAGGGCGTTGGCGACATCGGCCAGGGACACCGCCGAGCCGGTCTCGGCGACCAGATCCACGGCCGCGGCGATGATCCGCTGGCTGGCTTCTTCGTCGTTGCGGGGCGGGTTACCGCCCCAGCCGCGCCGGCGTGCCATCAGTGATTCCCTTGACAACCGTCTCGCACCGAACAATCATACGCGAGGACGTTCGTTTGTATGTTGATTGCCGAGGTAGCCCATGACCGACCTGATCGTGCGCAAGTTGCGGTTCGCATTCGCCGATCATCCCGTGCCGTTCCTGTGGAACGAAGCCAACCCGGCGTTCTCGTCGATGGCCAATGCGGTGTCGCTTCTGGCGATCGGCTTCGAGAAGATGATCGTCTCGACGATGGCCGATGTCACGCCGACGATCACCGACCCGGCGATCGCCGAGGAGGCCGATGCCTTCGTCCGCCAGGAAGGCCAGCACTCGATGGCCCACCGCGGGCACGCCAAGGCGCTCATCAAGGCCTATCCCGGGCTCAAGGAAACCCTCAACGAGTGCAACGCGATGTTCGACAGACTGGTCGCTGAGACGCCGCTGCGCTACCGGCTGGCCTACACCGCCGACCTGGAGGCGACCTTCACCCCGGTCTTCAAGCTGATGCTCGACCACGACGACACCCTGTTCGCCCCGGGCGATGACCGGGTGGCGTCACTGTTCCTGTGGCACTTCGTCGAAGAGGTCGAGCACCGCAGTTCCGCGCTGATCATCTATGACGCCGTCGTCGGCGACCCGTGGTACCGGATGCGGATGGCGCCGTCGATCTTCAAACACGTCATGAGCGTCATCAAGGTGGCCTGCGAAGGATTCAACAAGCACATCCCGTTGGCCGAGCGCAAGGTCGACGCACTGTCGCTGTTCAGCACCTACCGCGGCAAGCAGGCCTGGCGGCGGCGGATTCCGTTCGGCTGGCCGGCCAATCAAGGCCCGGTGCTCGATGCCTTCAAACATCTGCCCAAGGGGGAGATACTCACCGCCGTGAACGGTATCGTGCGGAGTCAGCTGCCCAATCACAAACCGGCACACGAGAAGATCCCCGTTTTGGCCGAGGAGTGGTTCGCCCGCTACGACCAGGGCTACGACGTGACCAAGTGGTACACCGCTGACGAGAAGAGCGCCTGATGTCCGACCTGTGTGCACCGACCTTCGAGCGCCTCGCCGACGCGCTGGGGTTCTCCTGCTCCGAGGCCGGTGGCCTGGTGGAGTTCCGCAATCCAGCGCACCTGGAGAACTGGACGCTGCCGGTCCTGGAGCTCACCGTGATCATCGGAGCGGTGCTGGCCCTGGGCTACGCGATCAACCGGTTCCGCCGCCACGGCGATGCCACCAACCTGGCGCTGTGGTTCGGCGCGATCGCCTATCTGCTCATCATCGAGCCGCCGCTGTACTTCCCGGCGGCGTTCGGGATCGACGGGCACGTCGATACGATGTTCGCGCACAACGTGTTCAGCGTCGACTTCCTGTGGGGCCGGCTGCCGCTGTACATCGTGGCGATCTATCCGATGATGGCGACCGTCGCCTTCGAGATCGTTCGCATCCTGGGGGTGTTCCGCCGCTACGGCGTCGTCGTCGGCGCGGTGTGCGTCGGTTTTGTCCACCACGCCTTCTATGAGATCTTCGATCACCTCGGACCGCAGCTGCGCTGGTGGGAGTGGTCGGTGGACAACCCGCTGAATCAACCGATGTTCGCCTCGGTGCCGATGGGCAGCGTGGTCGTGTTCGCGGCGCTGTGGCCGGCGTCGCTGGCGTTCTGCGTCCAGTTGCTCGTCGGCCGCCAGGTCGACCAGGGCCGGCGGTTCAGCGGCCCGCAGGTGCTCGTGCGAACCATCGTCATCGGTCTGCTGGCCTCGCTGGGGACCGGGATCCTGCCGCTGCCGGCAACACTTCTGGGTGCCGCCACCGACGGCCGGCTGCTGGGGATCGCTTATGCCGCAGAGCTTCTGGTCATCGCGGTGATCGCCGTGCCGGTGCTCATCATGCAGTGGCGGCGGCTGCGGTTGAACCTGATCGTCGGCGGCCGTCACGACAATCCGCTGATCGTCCGCTATGCGGCGGTGTACCTGTCGGTGATGACGGTGCTGTGGCTGACCGCGCTACCGGCCTACCTCGGCGCGGTGGACGGGGTGACCGCCGACGGCGACCCGATCGGAAGTCTGTGGTACACCATCGGCTGTTTCACGGTGGCCTACATCAGCGTCGCGGCGGCGGCTACGGTCCCGCCGATCCTGGCAGAGTCCTCCGAGCCGGCTTTGGTCTGAGTTGGACTCAGACCGACCATAATTCGAGGTGCAGGCGCAGCGCATCGTCGAGTTGTGTCAACTCCTTTGAGCGGAGTCGCCCCAGGCGATGCCGCATTCGGCCGACCGACACCGACCTGATTTGTTCGGCCTGCGCCTTGGAGTCGACGGACAGGCCGGTGCGCTCGGCCGTCAGCAGCACCTGGAACGGATAGATCCTGGTGACGTTGCTCGTCACAGGTACGACGGTGACGACGCCGCGTCCCAGATTCGCAGCGGAAGCGTTGGCGCGATCGTTGCTGACGACGACGGCGGGACGTTGCTTATTCGCTTCGCTACCTTGAGCCGGATCGAGGTCGACCAGCCAGATCTCACCGCGCCGCATCGCCGATCCCGTCGGCGACTGCACGGTCCCAGGCCTCTTCCTCGCCGCCTTCCGACCACTCCGCCCACGCGCGGCGGTAGTCGTCGTCCAAGGTGGGGTAGCGCAGCATGCGGATCGCGCGCTGCAGGCCGGCGGATCGCGAGGGCAGGCCGGTGTTGGCCACGTAGGCATCCAGCGCCGCGACGTCGGCGTCGGACAAGCTCACACTCAGTTTCATACCGAAATACTACCCGAGTAGCACCGATCTGGAAGGGATGGTCAGCGGCGCATCCAGCGCCGTGGCGCCGTCCGGTGTGGGCCGATTGCAACACCGCGACTACCTTCATCGCATGGATGGGAGGCTTGCACCATCGCGTCGCGCTCGACGGCCCCACCGCGCAACGCCGCGCATGGTCGTGCGTCTCGGAATCGCCATCGTCACGGCGTGTTTGACACTGCCGGGGTGCACCCGGACCACCCCCGGCTCGCTGGTATCGACAACGGCCGAATCGGGCCATACCGCCCCGGGGTGGTCTTCGCGCGGCTCCGAGCCGCGCAGGCTGCCGTTCAGCGGCCTCGGGAGGCCGAATGGCGTGGCGGTGGACTCCGCCGGCAACGTCTACGTCACGGACGCCGCCGAACGCAAGGTGGTGAAGCTGGAGGCCGGCTCGGCCAAACAGACGGAGCTGCCGTTCACCGGGCTGGGGAATCTGACCGGGCTGGCCGTGGATGCCGCCGGGAATGTTTACGTCACCTCCTTCAGCTCCGGGCCCGATCCCGTCGGGACGGTGGTGAAGCTGGCGGCCGGATCCGCCGAACAGACCGAGTTGCCGTTCACCGACCTCATCGACCCGCGTGGGGTGGCAGTCGACGGTGTGGGCAGCGTCTATGTCGCCGACCGACGCAAGCACGCGGTGGTGAAGCTGGAAGCCGGGGCCACACACCAGACCGTGCTGCCCTTCACTGGACTCGAATTCGCCTCAGGTGTCGCCGTAGACGTGGCGGGCAACGTCTACGCCACCGACACCGGGACCTACGACAACCGGGTGGTGAAACTGGCCGCCGGATCCGGCGAGCAGACCGTGCTTCCGTTCACCGGCCTCAGCCAGCCCTACGGCATTGCGGTGAACACCGCCGGCGACGTCTACATCACTGACGCCAACAACCGCCAAGTGCTACGGCTGCTGGTCGGGTCTGACCGTCCGACCATGCTGCCGTTCGGCGCGCTCGCCGACCCAGAGGGCGTAGCAACCGACTTATCCGGAAACGTTTATGTCGTGGATTCCGAACGCCAACAGGTGCTCAAGCTCCCTACGGGGTAGCGACATCATGCCGTTCCTCAGCGTCCTTGCCAGCGCGGCGGGCGTTTCTCCCGCCAGGCCTGCAGTCCTTCCGCGACGTCTTCGGTGGCACCGGCCACTTTGCGCATGGTCTCGCCGAATCGCACCGATTCGATCCAGCCCATATCCGTGCTGCGCCACGCCACCTCTTTGGTGGCCCGTTGGGCCAGGGGAGCGGCCTTGGTCAGGGTGTGAGCCCAGTCCCGGGCGGCCTCCTGCAGCCCCGGCGGCTCGACCAGCTTCCACACCAGCCCGATCTCGAAGGCGCGCTGTGCGGTGATCGGTTCGCCGGTGAGCAGCAGCTCCATCGCGTTGGCCCAGCCGACCCGCTGCGGCAGCCGGATCGCGCCGACGATGGTGGGCACCCCGATCGACACCTCCGGGAAGCGAAACACCGCCTCGGTGCTGGCGATCACGAAGTCGCAGAACAACAATCCGGTCAGCCCGTAGCCGATGCATGGGCCGTGCACGGCGGCGATGGTCGGTTTGAACAGCTCCAGGCCGGATTCGAACGAGTTGATGGTGGGCTTCTCCCAGAACGTGCCGGCGAACGTACCGACGGCCCCTTGCGAATCGGTCAGGTCGGCTCCGGCGCGGAACACCTCCCCGTTGGCGGTGAGGATGCCCACCCAGGCGGCCTCGTCGGCGCGGAATCGCTCCCAGGCAGCGTTGAGGTCGTTGCGCAACGGGCCGTTGATGGCGTTGCGGGCTTCGGGACGGTTCAGCGTGATGGTGGCGACGTGGTCGTCCAGCTCATAGGTGACCAGGCTCATGGCACCACTCCTCCTCATCGCTGGCGGTCTGCATCGTCGTGGCGCGACCCATGACCGCACCGTACCGTCACAGTGGTGCGGTGGATCGTCGACGCGATGAATGTGATCGGTTCCCGGCCGGACGGCTGGTGGAAGGATCGCCACGCGGCCATGGTCGGGTTGACGTTGCAGCTCGAACGTTGGGCGGCCGCCGACGACCGGAACGTCACGGTGGTGTTCGAGAGGCCACCGTCTCCGCCGATCAGCTCGACCGTCGTGCAGATCACCGCGGCGCCGAGGGCCGGCGCCGACTCCGCCGACGATGAGATCGTCCGGTTGGTGCGAAGCGACCGGAAGCCACACCAGATCACGGTCGTGACATCGGATATCACGCTGGCTGAGCGGGTCACCGATGCCGGCGCGGCCACCTGCCCGGCGGCGCGCTTCCGCAGCATGGTTGAGGGCCGGTGACGGGCCCGCAGCTGTATCGGCCCCGACCACCGCTGGCCGAACACATCGCCTACTTCGGGTACTGGGACGGCCGGAGCGCTGATGCCCACCGGAGTCGAGCACTACCACGAGGTGCGGCCACCATCGTCATCGATGTCGGTGGCTGTCCGCAGCTGGATTTCTACGATGCCGATGGCCGCACCCGGATGGATGTTCCGCCGGTGTTCATCGCCGGCGCCGGCACCGATTCCTATGTCACCGGCGTCGCGGCCGCGCAGACGGTCATGACCGTCCATTTTCGGCCGGCGGGCGCGCTGCCGTTCCTGGAAGTCCCCTTGGGCGAGTTGACGAATTCCTGTGTCGGGCTTGAAGATCTGTGGGGCCGCGAAGCGACATCACTTCGCGAGCGCTTGATCGACGCGCCGTGCGCGGCATCTCGCATCGCACTGGTGGAAGCGTTCTTGTTGGCTCGCATGAGCTGTGACGCCTTTCCCCGGCACCCCGATGTGACAACGGTATTGGCTGCTGTCGAGCGCAACCCGTCCATGCGGGTCTCGGACGCTGCGGTGTTCACCGGACTCTCGCCGAAGCGGCTCAGCGCCCTATTCCGGGCGCAGGTGGGCCTGCCACCTAAGTCCTACGTGCGGGTCCGACGCCTGCAGGCCGCACTGAGACGGCTCGACAGCGGCGGCACGCGCGGTGCGGCGATCGCGACCGATCTGGGGTACTTCGACCAGGCCCATTTCGTGCGTGATTTCCGGGCCTTCGCCGCGACGACGCCGACCCAATACCTGCAACGCCGCTCACCGATGCCCGGCCATGTCGACTTGACCGAGGTGGGCGGCCGAAATTTACAAGCCAACCGGCCTCGGCATCCACAATGATCGGGGCATGTACCGCACCCGAGGCGCAGTGGCGAACACGGGGATTCTGGTCGCCGCGATCCGCGCCCAGGAATCCGCCCGCGCCGACGCGCTGTTCAGCGACCCGTTCGCAGCCAAATTGGCGGGGGAGGCGGGCCGTGCGATGCTCGCCGGGGCCGTCGCGGCGGCCGGTGATCAGTCGACCTGGCAGATCGTGGTCCGCACCCGGTTCTGGGACGAGGCCCTGCTGCGCAGCGGGATAAGACAGGTTGTCATCCTGGCCGCGGGCATGGATGCCCGGGCATATCGGCTGTCCTGGCCGGAGCGCACCACCGTCTTCGAGGTGGATCAACCGGCGGTGATGGCGGCCAAAGCGGATCTGCTGGCCGAAGACCAGCCACGGTGCCGCCGCGTGCCGATCGGTATCGACCTGGCCGACGATTGGCCCAACGCTCTGCAGGCGGCGGGGTTCGATGCCACCGCACCGAGCGTCTGGCTCATCGAGGGCCTGTTGCAGTACCTCGACGACGACGCGGTACACCTCTTGTTCGATCGCGTCGATGCGTTGTCGGCACCGGGCTCGGCACTGTTGTACGACGTTGTCGGCAAGACGCTGTTGGAAGCGCCGTCCATGGCGCCGCTGCTGCAGTCCATGGCCCGGCAGGGCTCACCGTGGCTTTTCGGCTCGGATACACCCGGCGAGCTGGCCGAGCGCCTGGGCTGGTCGGCTGTCGTGACCGACGTGTCCGAACCGGCTATTCGCTGGGATCGGTGGCAGGCGCCGGCGGCCGAAAGCGACGGATCCGACGCGCCGCGCGGCTACTTCGTCGAAGCGGCGCTGGCGCCAGCGCGGCGGCCGGCGAATACACAGTCGGCGATCGACAGCCCGCTGACGTAGGACCGTGACGCGATCCCGATGGCGGTGCGGCCGGCGCTGTAGAGCCCGGGGATCGGGGCGCCGTCGGCGTCGAGCACCGCACCGGTGTCCTCGGCGACCCGCACCCCGCCCAGCGTCAGCATCGGGGTGGGCAGCAACACATTCGGCCGCACCGAGATGTCCAGCAGGGTGAACGGGGCCTTGTCGATCCGACGCCGGAATTCGGCCGGCTTTCCGACCGGGTCCTCGGTACCGGCGTCGATGGCGTCGTTGTGCGCGGCGACGGTGGCTTCTAGCCCCTCGGGGTCGATGCCGGCGGCTCGGGCCACCTCCGCCAAGGTTTTACCGCGCGCCGCGCCGGTCAGCATCAGCGCGGCGGACTGGGCGCGCTGGAACCACAGCGTCTGGGTGAGAAGTTGCCGCCGGGCCTCCGACATGAGTGCGGCGTCGGCCAGGATCCAGCCTTTACTGCCATGGTTTTTCACCAACGCCTGGCCGAGGGCCGCGCCATAGCGGGTCTCGTCGATCACCCGGCTGCCCTTCTCGTCGACGACGATCGAGGAGATGAACGCGCTCGGCGGGGTGATGAACCGCCACGCCGAGACGTTGTCCATCCGGTCGGTCACCGCGCCGGCGCTCTGCGCCAACGCGATACCGCTGCCGTCGTCGCCGCTGGTGCCCAGCGGCAGGCCGCCGTTGAACTCCGGTGCAAAGCGCTTGCGCCATTCGGTGTTGGCGATGAAGCCGCCGGCGCAGATGATCACCCCGCGGCGTGCGGTGATCTCGATGGGCCGGGCGTACCGGCGCTCCAGCTTCCTCAACAGGCGGTCCATCGCCGCGCGCAGTGGCGGGTAGTAGACGCCCGGCTTCGAGGAGATCGCGGCCAGCAGGGCGTAGCGCCGCTGGACGCGCCGCGGCGCCTGGCCCATCGTCAGCGCGCGCACCCCGATCACCCGCCCCGACGAGTCCTGCAGCAGTTCGGTGACGCATGTGTGCGGGCGAAAGTCCACGCCGAGTCTGCACGCCGATGCGGCCAGCGGTGCGTAGATCTTCTTGCCGGAAGTGCCTTTCCCGTAGGCCCGGTGGCCGCGCTGCACCGGCGGAGTCTGGGCCCGGAACGCCCCGGCGTTCTCGCTGCCGGAGTGATACAGGTAGTAGCGGTTGTTCGGAAACGATGTCTTGTAGGGACACAGGCCCGGGTTGAACGGCACCCCGTGGTGTTGCAGCCAGTCGATCATCTCCGGGCTGGTGTCGACGAAGCGCTGCAGCGTTTCCGGGCTGACCGCGTCCCCGACTTCCAGGCGCAGGTAGTCCAGCATCTGCTCGGCGGTGTCGGTGACGCCGGCAGCTTTCTGAACCGCGGTCCCGCCTCCGGCGTAGATGATGCCCCCCGAGATCGCGGTGGCGCCGCCGCCGTTGGCGCGGTCGACGGCGATGACGTCGGCGCCGTGTTCGCGGGCGGTGATCGCCGCGGAGGTGCCGGCTGCACCGAACCCGACCACGACGACGTCGGTTGTCATACTGGTGGTCACGCGCTATCCCCTCGACGCACTGAGCTGATCGGCCCCCAATGTAACAGTCGATAGTCCTCTCACGAACGAGATGACCAGCGTTGATGATCCGCAAAGCCGCCGGAAACGAAACACGTTCTAGTTGACTCGGGGCGGTCCAGGCTGCCGCCTTGCACGGATTGCGCCCGGTTACCGGCCAAGATGAACGGCATGGCTGCCCGGTTACTTCGGTTCATCGTCACCCTGGTCTGCGTTCTCGCCACCGCAGCAACGCCGGCCGTCGCGGCACCGGGACCGGACCCGGCTGCGCTGGCCGCCGATCTGGTCGCCGCCGACCAGGCGCTGCGCAACCCGTCGGCACCGGAACCGGTGCTGGCGGCCGCGGCCCGTCGCCAACAGATCGCTTACCGCACCCTCGGCGCGCACCCGGAGTGGGACGCGATCGCCCGCCCGCAGATCCCGCCCGCACTGCTGGCCGTCTACGACCGCAATATCGACGCCCGCCGCCAACTCATGGCGCTCACCGAGCCCAAAGCCACCATGCCGCCGTGGCGGGTGGTGCCGCCGGTGCCGGCGAACGAACTGCTGGACTGCTACCGGGCGGCCGAGGCGGCCACCGGGGTGCCGTGGAACTATCTGGCGGCAATCAACTTCGTCGAGACCGGCTTCGGGCGCATCAACGGTGTCAGCGACGACGCCGCGCAGGGACCGATGCAGTTCCTGCCGTCGACCTTCGCCGCCTACGGTAACGGCGGAGACATCCACTCACCCCGCGATGCCATCATGGCGGCGGGACGGCTATTGGCGGCCAACGGTTTTGCCACCAACCGCGATAAGGCCATCTGGGGCTACAACCATTCCGACCACTACGTACGCGCCGTCAACGACTACGCCGCGGTCATCGGGGGAGACCCGGCCGGATTCGCAAGCTACTACCGGTGGGACACCTACTACCGCACCACCGCCGGAGATCTGCTGCTGCCGATCGGCTATGTGTCCTCGACCCGGATTCCGGTCGAGGAGTATCTCGCCGCGCACCCCCAGTGAGCGCGGCTCAGCGCTGCTGGGCCCGCCACTTGTCCAGCACCCGCCGGTCCCGTTTGGTCGGCCGCCCGGCACCCCGGTCCCGCGCGGCAACCGGAGCCGCGGAAACCGGTGGGGGCGGGGGCGTCCGGTCCAGGTAACACGTCACCGCGTCGGCCGCACCGACTCGCTTCTGAATCACGCGCAGCACCTCGACAGTCCGGGTGCGTTCACCCACCCGAGCGCACACGACGTCACCGGGCGAGACCGGGGTGGCCGGCTTGGCCGGCCGGTCGTTGACGCGCACATGCCCGCCGCGACAGGCCGCGGCGGCGTCCGGCCGGGTTTTGGTGATCCGGACCGCCCACAACCACCGATCCACCCGGGCCGATTCCATGCGGCTGCGGCTCAGCGCGCCTTGAGGATCTTGATCGCGAAGACCAGCGTGTCGCCGGGCAGAATACCGGCGGCGGGTTGGCCCTCGGGGTAGCCGTCGTCGGGAATCATCGCCACCGCCACCGTCGACCCGACCTTCTGGCCGGCGATCGCCTTCTGGAAGCCCGGCACCACGCGGTCGAGGCCGAACTCCACCGGCTCGCCCCGCTCATAGCTGCTGTCGAACACCGATCCGTCGCGGCCGTTGACGCCCATGTAGCAGACCGTCACGTTCGCGCTTTCGGCGACGACGGGCCCGTCGCCGGCCTTGAGGGTCTGGACCTGGGTCTGCGTCACCTTGAACGGCGCTTCGACGGCGACCCGCGGTGCGGCGGTGTCGGTGGATCCGGTCACCGCAACGCTGCCGCTCGCTCCGGGCAGCGTCCAGTCGGCCGCGCCGCCGTCGGCCGGCGGGGCCGAGGGGCAGGCCGACGGTGTCTGGTTGGTCGGCGGCACGAACAGATCCGTGACCGAGGAGGTGCGTTCCGACGAGGTGTTGTTGTCGGAGCCGCCGCAGGCGGTCAGCGTCATGCCCAGGCAGAGGGCACCGGCAGCGAACGCGACGAAATAGGGTGCACGAAAGGAAGTCACCTGCGCCACGCTACAGCTCCTGGTATCGGGCGCCGATCGGGTTACCAGGTTCGCGGCAGACCTGGTGGACAGTGCCGCCGCCGAAGGCGCTCGGCAAAGCAGGTCGGCCAAACAGCAGCTCGACCACTGGGCGCGGGTCGGGCGAGCGGTCTCGGCGCACCAGACCGCGGCGCGACGTCGGATCGAGGCGGCCCTGGCCGGCCAACTGGACCCCGGTGCGTTGACCGGCGAAGAAGGCGTGGTGTTCAACGCGGAGATCTCCGCGGCGATCGAGGAGAGCTTGGCGCACACCAACTACGGCGACATCCTCGCCGAGCGCGGCGTCACGACCGTCGCCCTCGATGACGACGGTCGAATCGTCGAATACCGGCCCGACGGCACCTCAGTGGTCGTGGAGGCGTTCCACTGAGGCGCCTCGACCTCGTCGTCGGCCCGAACGGGGCGGGCAAGTCGACCTTCGTCGCCCTCACGTTGGCGCCGCTGCTGCCGGCCGCACTGTTCGTCAACGCCGACGAGATCGCCAAGAGTCGCTGGCCCGATGAGGTCGCCGCGCGCGCGTACGACGCCGCGCGGGTGGCCGCGCAGACCCGGTTGGCACTCATCGAACACGGACGTTCGTTCATCGCCGAGACGGTGTTCTCCCATGAGTCGAAGCTCGACTTGATCCGCACTGCCCATGCGGCGGTCCCAGCTTCGCCTCTCCTTCGTCGAGCCTCGCTGAACCGCCGGGCCCACGCCCACGACTACACGGTGGTCCTGCATGCGGTGCTCATCCCCGAGGCGTTGGCCGTGCAGCGGGTGCGGTATCGGGTGGCCGCCGGCGGGCATGCGGTTCCCGAGGAGAAGATCCGGGACCGCTACCACCGACTGTGGCCGTTGGTTGCCGAAGCGATCGGAAAGGCCGATATCGCAACGGTTTACGACAATTCGCACCCTACCGGTCCCCGGATTGTGGCGCAGTTCGCGGGCGGCGCCGAGATCGGGGAGCTGGCCTGGCCGGCCTGGACGCCCGAGGCGCTGGTCATGCGCTGGCCCCAGGGAGTCTAGGACACCTTCACGACGAGCTTGCCGACATTCTTGCCGTCGAACAGCATGTTGATGGCCGTCGGTAGCTGCTCGAAGCCCTCGACGACAGTCTCGAGCGGCGTGAGCTTGCCCGCGGAGATCAGCGCGGCGATCTCGCTGTTCGCCTCTGGCGCGCGAAGGAAGTGATCGAGCACGATGAAACCCTGCAGGGTGGCGCGCTGGATGAGCAGGTTCCCGAACGCCCGCGGCCCGGGCGGCGGGTTGGTGGCGTTGTAGCCGGAGATCAGCCCGCACAGCGCGATTCGGGCGCCGACATTGACGCGCGCAAAGACCGCATCCATGATGTCGCCGCCGACGTTCTCGAAGTCGACGTCGATGCCATTGGGTGTTGCGGCGGCCAGCTGGGCGGCCCAGTCGTCGGCGCGGTAGTCCACCGCCGCGTCGAAACCGAGCTGATCGGTCAACAGCGCGCACTTCTCCGGGCCGCCGGCGATCCCGACGACACGCGCGCCGCCGGCCTTGGCGAGCTGACCGGCGACCGAACCGACCGCACCGGCCGCGGCCGAGACGACGACGGTCTCGCCGGGCTTGGGCTTGCCGATGTCGCGGATCCCGATCCACGCGGTGAGGCCGGTCATTCCGAGCGCGCCCAGGTATGCGCTGGGGGAGACGCCTTCCGCGACGTCGACCGGGAACAACGGCATGGTGTCCGAGACGACGACGTACTCCTGCCAGCCGGTCAGGCCTTGCACGATCTGGCCGACCGGATAGTTCGGGTGGTTCGACGCGACCACTTCACCGAGTCCGGCAGCGCGCATCACCTCGCCGATGCCGACCGGCGGCAGGTACGACGGAGTGTCGTTGATCCACATGCGGTTCGTCGGGTCCAAGGAGATCCAGTTGACACGCACCAGCGCCTCGCCGTCGCCGATCGCCGGCACCGGTTGCTCGCTGAGTTCGAAGGTGTCCGGGCCGATGCGGCCGGTCGGGCGTTCGCGAAGCAGGAAACGGCGGTTTCGTTCGGCCATGGGCGCACGTTACCCGGATGCGGGGTGGAGGAGAAGGCGAACCGGGCATCGTGCCCGTGGCCACACCTGGCACACTGTCGATGTGGCACAGATAACCTTGCGCGGAAATCCAGTGACGACGACCGGAGAGCTGCCCGCAGTGGGGGATGCGGCGCCCGCATTCTCCCTGACCGGCACGGACCTCGGGGCGGTGGAGAGTGCTCAGTTCGGCGGCAAGCCGCTCTTGCTGAACATCTTCCCCTCCATCGACACCCCGGTGTGTGCAACGAGCGTGCGGACGTTCAACGAACGCGCTGCGGCCGGCGGTCTGACCGTGGTGTGCGTGTCCAACGATCTGCCGTTCGCGCAGAAGCGCTTCTGCGGGGCGGAGGGCATCGAGAACGTCACGACGGCCTCGGCCTTCCGATCCGGCTTCGGCGGCGACTACGGGGTGACCATCGCCGACGGGCCGATGGCCGGCCTGCTGGCACGTGCCGTCGTGGTCATCGATGCAGACGGCAAGGTCGCCTACACCGAACTGGTACCGGAGATCGCCAGCGAGCCCAACTACGACGCGGCCCTCGCAGCGCTGAGCTGAACGGCCCGCGCGGAGTTCAGCCGGTCACGGGCGTCGCGCTGCGCTCTCCGCCGTTGTGCTCCTGCCACAACTGGTAGACCGCGATGGCGGCGTTGCTGGGTTGGTAACGCATCGGTAGGCGCCGCTTATCCCAGGCCTTGCCGAATTCGTCGTAGAAGGTGTCGATCTCGAAGTATTTGCGGTTGTCGATGTAGTACGGCGCGTAGTCGTCACGCGAGGCCAAGAAGACGACTTCATCCGGCGAGGAGTAGTACAGCGAGCCCAGGCACATCGGGCACGGGTGGGCCAACAGGTAGGCCGTGGCGCCGAGGAGCTGCTCGGTGCCTAGTGCCCGGCACGCCTGGCGGATGGCGAGGATCTCCGCGTGTGCGGTCGGGTCGCGGGTCTGGGCGACTTGGTTGGCGCTCTCACCGACGATCTCGCCGTCCTTGACGATGACCGCGGCGAAGGGCCGACCGCCCTCGCTGACGTTCTGTCGGGCCAAGTCAATGGTCCGCTCGATGTAATCCATAGTTGTGCCTCCGGAAGATGTCGCTGCTGCAGGACCTGAACCGCTGCCGTCGTCGGTCACGGAACGATGGCGAGTTTCACATGGGGTCCGTCAGCCTGGGCGCGCCAGGCGTCGGCGGCGTCGTCGAGGCTGTAGCGCCGGGTCTCGACGCGAATCCTTCCTTGGGCCGCATGCCGGGTGAGTTCCTCATATCCGGTGCGCAGCACGTCCGGTGGCATGGCGTTGTTGAAATGACCGACATGGGTGCGGCCCATCAGGGACCGAAATGAAACGTCGGCCGTGGGACCGGCGCCTTGACCGATGGTGATCAGCGTCGCCCCGGAAGCGGTGGCGTCTAGCGCCGCCAAGAACGGGTCCCCGTAGACGGTGTCGATGACGACGTCGTAACCGTCGCCGGCTTCGGATTTCAGCGCCTCGGCGTCGTTGCCCTTGCCGAGCGTGACCGTGGCGTCGGCGCCCAGTTCACCCACCAGCTCCAACGCCTCCGGATTACGGCCGGCCCCGACGACACGGCCCGCGCCGAGCAACTTGGCGGCTTGCACCGCTATTCGCCCCACGATCCCGGTTGCGCCCAAAACCAGCACGGATTCACCGTTTTCCACGCTGGCGTGCCGGGTCAGCGGCAGCCATGCCGCCAGCCCGGCGATGCCCATGGCCACGGCAAGGTCGTCATCGACAGCGTCGGAGACCGGGAAGGTCAGGCCGGGTTCGATCCGGCAGCGTTGTGCCCAGGAACCGAAGGGGTCCGGCGGCGAATTGAAGTACACCCGCGCGCCATCCGCGGTGGAGCCGATGCCCTCCTGCCCGACAACCGAGGGAATTTCCGGCGTCCCCATCTTCCCCGACGCCCGAGCCAGATCAACCGGATTGCAACCCGCGAGTCGCACTTGGACGACCTTGCCGTCTGGCTCATCGAATTCGCCGACGGCCGGAACCCCTCCGACCTTCTGCAGGATCGCCGCTTTCATGTTCACTCCCTCCGTGTTGCGTTGAGCCGGCTGCGGTCGCGTTGGCGGCCTGGTCACCGCATACGCGGTGGCGCTACGCCGGTGATCGCCGTCGGGCTACGTCACCGTGTCGTGATGGAGCCGGATCCGGGTTTGCGGTAGGTGACCAGGCTGACATCGAGCATCTCGTCGGCGAAGTAGTGTTGGCAGCCCCGCAGGTACTTCAGGTAGCGCTCGTAGACCTCTTCGGATTGGATTGCGATAGCGGCGTCCTTGTGGGCTTCCAGGGCGTCGCCCCAGATCTGCAGGGTCTTGATGTAATGCGGCCGCAAGGAGATCGCTTCGGGGACCGTGAATCCGGCTTTCTCACCGTGTTGCACCATCATGTCGGTGGTGGGTAGTCGGCCGCCCGGGAAGATCTCGGTGACGATGAATTTGATGAACCGCGCGGTTTCGAAGGTGAGCTTCTTGCCGCGGGCATTCAGGTCATAGGGGTGGTAGCTGACACTGCTCTGAATCGTCATCCGGCCGTCATCGGGCAGGATATCGAAGCACCTGGCGAAGAACTTGCTATAGCGCTCATGCCCGAAGTGTTCGAACGCCTCGATGGACACGATGCGGTCGACCGGCAGACTGAACTCTTCCCAGCCGTGCAGCAGCACCCGGCGGCTGCGATCGGAGTCCACGGCGTCGAGCAGGCGCTGCGCGTAAGTGCGCTGGTTTTTCGACAGGGTCAGGCCGATGACGTTGACGTCGTATTTCTCGATGGCGCGGCGCATCGTGGCGCCCCAGCCGCAGCCGATGTCGAGCAGTGTCATGCCGGGCAGCAGGTTCAGCTTGTCGAGGTTCAGGTCGATCTTGGCGATCTGCGCCTCCTCCAGCGACATGCCCGGTTCCTCGAAGTAGGCACAGCTGTAGGTGCGGGTCGGGTCTTGGAACAAGCCGAAGAAGTCGTCGGACAGATCATAGTGGGCCTGGACATCTTCGAAATGCGGTCGCATTCGCGAGGTTTCGGCAGCTGCCTCGCTCACTGCGAGTCCCGCTTCTCCAGCGTGAACTGGTTGACGTCGATGTAGCCCTGACGGAATCCATTGGCGCAGCCGGTCAGGTAATGCATGTAGCGGTCGTAGACCTCCTGGGACTGGATCTCGATGGCCTGCGCGCGGTGGGCTTCCAAAGCGGCCGCCCAGCAGTCCAGGGTTCGGACGTAGTGCGGCTGCAGGGACTGGCGGCGGGTCAGGGTGAACCCCGCGGCGGCGGAGTGGTCTTGCACCATTTCGATGGTGGGCAGGCGGCCGCCCGGAAAGATCTCGGTGACAATGAATTTGATGAAGCGGGCGATCGCGAACGTCAGCGGCAGACCGCGCGCCGCCATCTCCGGAAACGTCAAGCCGGAGATCGTGTGCAGGAGCATGACACCGTCCGGCGGTAAGACGTTGTAGGCCATGGCGAAGAAGTCGGGGTAGCGGTCGTGACCGAAATGCTCGAACGCACCGATGGACACGATCCGGTCGACGGGCTCGTCAAAGCATTCCCAACCCTCCAGCAGCACCTGCCGGCTGCGCTCGGTGTCCATCGCGTCGAGGGCCGCCTGGGCATGGACGGCCTGGTTTTTGCTCAGCGTCAAGCCGATGACGTTGACGTCGTATTTCTCGATGGCGCGGCGCATCGTGGCGCCCCAGCCGCAACCGATGTCGAGCAGTGTCATTCCGGGCTGTAACCCGAGCTTGCCCAAGGACAGATCGATTTTGGCGAGCTGAGCCTGTTCCAGGGTCATGTCGTCGCGTTCGAAGTAGGCGCAGCTGTAGGTCTGGCTCGGATCCAGGAACAGCCGGAAGAACTCGTCGGACAGGTCGTAGTGCGCCTGCACGTCGTCGAAATGGGGCTGGAGATCCTTGGGCATATGTGCAGCGGCTTTCTAATAGGCACCGAAGGCCAGCGCCACGTTGTGGCCACCGAACCCGAACGAATTGCTGATCGCGTAGCGGTAGTTGCCCGGACGCGGGTCCCCGGCGACGACATCCAGGTCGATCTCCGGGTCGAGGGTCTGCAGATTCAAGGTCGGCGGCACGACCCCGTCCCGCAGCGCCAACACGGTCAGGATCGCCTCCACGGCACCGACCGCACCGACCGAATGGCCCAGCGCCGCCTTCGGCGCGTACACCGCCGGTTGATGGGTGCCCAACGCGTTACGGATGGCGTGGGCCTCAGCGACGTCGCCGATCTTGGTTCCGGTGGCGTGCGCATTGACGTGGTCGATGTCGCCGGGGGTCAGCCCGGCCAGCTCGATCGCTCGGGTCATCGCGTAACCGGCCCGCTCACCGTTGGGGTCGGGCGCCACGATGTGGTAGCCGTCGGAGGTGATGCCGGCACCCATCAGCCGCGCCAGGATGGGGGCGCCGCGCGCTTTGGCGTGCTCCTCGGTCTCGATGACCATCATCGCGCCCGCTTCACCGAAGACAAAGCCGTTGCGGTCCCTATCGAAGGGGCGACACGCACCTGCCGGGTCGTCGTTGCTGGTCGACAACACGATGCGCATCGCGGCGAAGCCGGCTATCGGCACCGCTTCGATCTTGTTCTCCACCCCGCCGCAGATCGCGATGTCGGCCTCGTCGTAGACGATGTCGCGCCATGCCTGCGCGATGGCTTCGGCGCCGGACGCGCACGCCGACACCGGCGTGATGACGCCGGCCTTGGCGCCGCGCTCCAGCCCGACGGCGGCCGCGGATGCGTTGGGCATGTACATCTGCACCCCAAGCGGTGAGACGCCCTTCATGCCGCGGGCCACCATGTCCTGATAGCCCCAGACCAGCTGCTCGGGAGAGCCCAGGCCAGTACCGATGGACACCATCAGCCGCCGGGTGTCGACCTCGGGTGATCCGGTGCTTTCCCAGACCCGCCGGCCGATCATCGTCGCCATACTGCCGAGGTAGGACAAGCGGCGCTGCTCGATGCGGGTCAGTCCGTGGTCGAAGTCTTCGAGCAGATGGCCACCGATGCGCACCGGCAGGTCATACTCCTCGACCCAGTCGTCGTCGAGCTTGCGGATTCCGCTCTGCCCGTCCAGCAGCTTCTTCCAGGTGTCGTCCACACTGGTGGCCAGCGCCGTCGTCATCGCGACTCCGGTGACGACCACGTCGGGAAAGCCGTGTCCCGTCGAGAACTTCGCCATCTCCTCGCCTCGTTTCCCGATTCGCTACTTGGTAAGGGTGAATTGGCCGACGTTGCTGATGCCCTTGCGGAACAGGCCCGCACAGCCGGTCAGATAGCGCATGTAGCGCTCGTAGACCTCCTCGGACTGGATGGCGATTGCGCGGTCACGGTTGGCCCGAAGGTTGGCCGCCCAGGTGTCCAAGGTGCGTACGTAGTGCTCGGGAAAGACCTCGACGTCCTCGATGGTGAATCCCGCGCCCTGGGAGTAGTCGTAAATGTCGTCACGGCCGGCCATCTGTCCGCCGGGGAAGATCTCCTTGCCCAAAAACCTGACGAACCTCAGGTCGTCCATGGTGATCGGGATGCCGTGTTCGCGCCAGTAGGTCTGCGGGTAGGTGAAGATGCTGTGCAACAACATGCGTCCGTCATCGGGCATCAGTTCGTAGGCCCGCTCGAAGAACGCGGCGTACCGCGACTTCTTGAAAGAGTCGAACGCCTCCACGCTGAAGATGCGATCGACCTTCTCGTCGAACTCCTCCCAGCCCTGCAGCCGCGCCTCGACGTGCCGCGTGGTGGGCAACTTCGCCAAGGTAGCGGCGCTATAGGCGCAGTGGTTGCGGCTCAACGTGATACCGATGACGTTGACATCGAACTGCGTGACCGCCCGCACCAGACCCGCGCCCCAGCCGCACCCGACATCGAGCACCGTCATTCCCGGCTCCAGGTTCAACTTGCGCAGCGCCAGATCGTATTTGGCATTCTGGGCTTCCTGCAGACTCATGTCGTCGCGCTCGAAATAGGCACAGGTATAGGCCATGCTCGGATCCAGGAACAGCGAGAAGAACTCATCCGAGATGTCATATGCCGCTTGTGATTCCTCGTAGTACGGCCTCAGCTGCGTCGTCATGTCGTGCCACCTTGTCTCTCGTCACGCGGCCGGTTTTTCCATGGTGAATTGGCAGACGTTGGTGTAGCCGTCCCGGAACAGCTCCCGGCAGCCGGTCAGGTATTTCAGGAAGGTCTCGTACATCTGCTCGCCCTTGAGCTCGATCGCCTGCTCTTTATGGGCTTCCAGGGCCTTGGCCCAGGTGTCCAAGGTGCGCACGTAGTTCGAGCCGATCATGTGGTGACGGGTGATCTCGAAGCCGCACCGGGTGGCGTGTTCGTCGACCACCGACACCATCGGCAGCCGGCCGCCGGGGTAGATCTCCTTGCGGATGAAACTGATGAAGCGCAGCAGCGACATCGTGCGCTTGAGCCCCATCTGCGCGGCTTCCTCTTCGGAAGGCACCACGATGGAATGCAGCAGCATCACCCCGTCGTCGGGCAGCACGTGATAACACATCTTGAAGAAGTCGTCGTAGCGTTCGTAGGTGCCCACGCCGTCGGCGAAGTGCTCGAAGGCCCCCAGGGACACGATGCGGTCGACCGGCTCGTCGAACTGTTCCCAGCCCTGCAACCGCACTTCTTTCGACCGCGGACTGTCCATTTCGGCGAACTTGCGTTCGCAATGGGCCACTTGGTTTTCGCTGAGCGTCAGGCCGATGACGTTCACGTCGTACTTCTCGACCGCGCGCCGCATCGTCGACCCCCAGCCCGAGCCGATGTCGAGCAGTGTCATTCCCGGCTTGAGGCCGAGCTTGCCCAGCGCCAGGTCCACTTTCGCCATCTGAGCCTCTTCGAGGGTCATGTCGTCGCGCTCGAAGTAGGCACAGCTGTAGGTCATCGTCGGGTCGAGCCACAGCCGGAAGAATTCGTTGGACCGGTCGTAGTGTGACTGGACATGTGCGATGTCGGGCTTGAGTTCGGTGTCAGTCATGAGGTTCTCCCGCTCCGTAGTTCGCCGCAACCTCGTCAGTCGGCGTCCGAATGTGGGGGCAACAGGGGCCCACTGGCGATAACCGCCGCACAGCGGTCAACGAGTTGCGCTCGGCGGGATAGCCGACCACCGAACGGCGCCGCGACGCCCGCGGGGGATGGGGGATGGTCCGTCCGGCGCGGGCCGAACCGGGCCCACGAGGGGCACCGGAGCCTCCCGCTGCTGAGTTGATCTCCCGAACGCACTCGCCGTCCCCCAAACGCGTCAACTGCCGCGCTGTTTTCCCCCGTGAATGCCTGCTCAAACGCTGCTTTTAGGGTTTTCTTTCCGGCGCCGGACCGGCCGTGGTGCGACGCGGACGACGCGCCCCCTGACCTGTGGTTTCACCGGAACCGCACCCGAGTATTTGACGGCAGCGTCAGACGTGAGCCTCGAAGGCGCGAAGCTTCTGCACCTCGGCGGCGGGGCCGGCCATGGTGAGGTCGGTTGGCGGCCTGCGTCCCGCGAGCCAGCGCACCAGGTTCGCCGAGCTGCCGCGGACGACCACCTCGGGAGCCGAGGCCGGACCGACCGATGAGCGAATGCTGTCGTCGTCGGTGCCGACGGTTACCCGGATATCGGCCGGCAGCTTCCTGAGTTGATGGCGCAGGAGTAGGGGAACGACCTCGATCAGGGTCGGCGGCGCCGCATGCGCGGCCTCGCCGGCGCCGACGAGGTCGTCATGATGGGTCCAGTACTCGAACAACGCCAGCGGCGCGACCCGCGGCCGGAGTAGTAGTCGCGGCACCGGCAGACGCAGCCGGTCGATCAGGGCCGAGAAACCGTGGCGACGCTCGAGGCGGATCGCGCTGTCCACCAACGCCGGCGGACCCGTGACGGAGACCCCACGCGCCACCAGGCAGCGGGCGATGAAGGTCGTCAGACCGCCGAGGCGTTCCTCGGCGACCAGGTGGCAGGCGAGGTCGAATGCGGTCCACTCACCGCAGCCGGCGTGAGCCGAGGCACCGGCTGCGAGTAACGACTCCGCGAGCGCCGCCCGTTCGGCCACGATGTCGCCGGAGATGGTCATGCCTGACAGTCTGTACCCGGCTGCTCGCGGTGTGGCCGAAAGTGCCGCGGTCGGGGCAGATCAGCCGTCGAACAGCGTGCGGGCGATCCGCTCGACGGTCTGCATGGGTCATCCGCGGCGCGTACGCTTTGCCGGTGCACGTCGACGTCATGACGCTTCCCCAGCATCTGGGGAAGGCCGGCGAATTGGCCCGCAACACCCAGGCTGCGGGTTTCTCGGGTCTGTTGTTCACCGAGGCCGGTCGGACCGCGTATCTCAACGCCGCCATTGCGTCTCAAGCCGCGCCCGATCTGGAGCTCTCGACCGGCGTCGCGGTTGCCTTTCCGCGCAGTCCGTTCGTCACCGCCGCTGCGGCGTGGGAATTGCAGGAGGCGACGGCGGGCAAGTTCCGACTTGGTCTCGGTACCCAGGTGCGTACCCATGTCGTGCGCCGCTACGGTGCGACCTTCGACCATCCTGGTCCGCGGCTGCGCGACTACGTACTTGCGGTGAAGGCATGCTTCGCGGCCTTCCGAACGGGTGCTTTGGATCATCACGGACCGTTCTATGACCTCGACTTCATCAGTGCGCAGTGGAGCCCGGGCGCGATCGACGCACCGGATCCCAAAGTCGATATCGCGGCGGTGAACCCATGGATGCTGCGCATGGCAGGTGAGGTGGCCGATGGTGTGCACGTCCATCCGCTTGGTGAGCCCGGGTATCTGGCACGTCACGTTGTGCCGAAGGTCGCCGAAGGTGCCGGTAGGGCGGGCCGCTCAGCATCCGACATCGCCATCATCGTGCCGGCGATGACGATCGTCGGGGACAGTGACGAAGAGCGCCATCAGGAACGGGAGCTGGTGCGCGCCAGCTTGAGCTTCTACGGAAGCACGCCGAACTATGCCTTCATCTGGGATGAGGCCGGATTCGAGGGCACAACTGCCCGTATCCGCGAGAAGCAGAAGGCCGGCGACTTCACAGGTATGGCAGCGCAGATCACCGACGAGCACCTGGCCGCGTTTACGACGGAGGCGACCTGGGATGAGTTGGGGGACAGGCTGATCGACAAGTACGGGAAAGTGGCGACGCGCCTGGTGTTGTACAACGCGTTGGGCGACCGCGAGCGCTTCGAGCGCTATGGCCAGATCGCGCGCGGGATTTCGGGCCGCTAGAGCTACGGCGTCGTCTCCCAGGGCTGCTCGTTGCGGCGCTGCCGGTCTCGCTCGCGTGCTCGATCCTGAACCCAGAAATCCTCGAAGCGCTCGCCGGGGTGCACGTTCGGTATCCGGTTCATCAGGGTGCTGAGCCAGCGCGGCGGGCGATCCGGCTCCCACTGGGGGACTACGGCGCTGAGCGCGGCGAGGGTCTTGAGCACAACGAAAATCCCGAACAAGGTGCTGGGCGCATCGGTGGCGGCGATCCCGGCGAATCCGAGCAGCAACGTCAGATGCACGACCATGACTCGGCCCAGTCCAATGTCGGCGGTGCGCTCGACGTCGCGGAAGGACCAGCGGCGCAGATCGACCAGATCGAGGAGGAAATTCAGCGTCAGGAACAACAGTACGTTCAGACATCCCCAGCCGGCGCTGCGCCAGTCGAGGTCGAGGAGCTCAAGCGCGGCTGCGCGGTTGTGCGTCAGCAGAGCCAGAATCGCCCCCAGGAAGATCCCGTGGGCAGCACAGAAGGCCAGGCTGACGAGGGCGAACCCGGCCAAGAAGGATTGATTCGCCGGGCCGCCGGATTGCGGTGCGCGGTAGCGGAAATGCCCAGATTTGGGCGTCCAGCGCCGGTGTACGGCGATGCGCGCCATTACGAACAGGCATACGGCGACGTTCTCGAACCAGTACACCACCAGGGTTGTGGCTCCGGACCAATGTTGGGTGAACCAGCCGAGCGCCGGGATTGCGATCACTGCGAGCGCAGCAAACAGCTGAAACCGTGAGATCGCCGTCGCGCTGCGAGAATCCGGCGCGGTCATGAGTGGATCCGGTCGGCCACGATTTATTCAAACACTCCGGCGGCGAGAACCGGCCATGGTCGTTTGTCGGCGTCAGCGTGTCGCGCCGTGCAGGTTCTTGGCGGTCGGAGAGGTCCGAACCGCGGACTGGTTCGGGTAGGTACGGAGTAGTCGATCGGCGGTTCCGGTGCTGGTGACGGTGAACCAGTAGTTCTCGTTTTTGAAGTGGTGCCGCCGGTGATTACGCCAAATTGAGCGGTAAGCCCGGGATTTGGGCCTGTAATCGGTGTGGATGAGGTAATGCGTCCACTCATAGACCAGCCCGAGGGCCGTCAAGCAGACCACGGACGTCAGCCCGAGACCGAGTCGACTGAAGGCGAGCAACGGTACAGCGACGGCGGCCGGGATCAACCACACCAACGTCTGTTGCGGTATGAAGATGAGCTCGATTCGTCGTGGTTCACGGTGATGCTCGCGATGTTTGCGGGCCAGCAACGGATCCACGGTGAAGCGGCCGAGCGTGCGCGGGCGCCAGTGCAGGATGGCGACGTGGATGATCCATTCGAAAACCGGAAAGGTGGCGAGCATGAACACTGGCAGCGCGACGTCGGTGAGCTGCCAGTCGCCGACGGTGGTCCGGGCGGTCAGCGCCCCGGTGAGCGTGAGCGCCAAACACCAGGGGGAGGGGTGGCGCCAAAACTCCCTTCCGGCCGCGAACAGGGTGACGCCGCTACGTGTCTGCGGGGTCATCGCTGGTGGTCCAAGCCGGACAGAGCGCTGAGCAAGCTACGGGTGGCCGGCTCGAGGAGGTCGATCGCGGCGCATTTGGCGCCTGCCGGGTCGCCGGCGACGATCGCTTGGGCCACCCGCTGGTACGGCTCTGGGTCACTGACCTCGGAGGCCATGACGGTGGCAAGGGCTTCGAGGGCGGGTTCGTAGGTTGCGCGCAGCGTGTTGAACATCAACCGAAAGACGATCGAGTCGGCGGCGTCGACAACGTGGTCCCAGAACGTCAGCGCCGCGCGCTGACGCGCCACCGGATCTTCTTCGGCGGCCAGCGCCGTCACAGCGCCGTCGAGCACCGCGGCCGACTGCGGGCCGCTGCGTTCGGCCGCCAGTTCGGCGACCTTGGGTCCGTTGTGTAGCCGGGCCTCCATAATGCTGCGCACCACCGCCAGGTCCGGTGCGTCGCCGCGCAGCACCAAGCGCGGCAGCAGATCCAGGCCTGCGTGGCGGCGATAGTCGCGCACGGTGGTGGCGTCGCCATGCCGGATTTCGACGAGTCCGGCCGCGTTGAGACGGCTGAGCGCCTCGCGCACCGCCGGACGGGACACGCCCAGCACTTCTGCGAGTCTGCGCTCGTTAGGCAGTACCTCGCCGGGTGCCATTTCACCGCTGAGTACATCGGACATGATCTGCTCGAATACGTGTTCGGGCACCGATCGTCGCGTCACCTGCCGCAGGGCCATACCGCCACGATGCCGGATTACTGGACAGAGGTCAAGTGGTCAGACCAGTGCCACAAGGCTGTGCGACATAGATTTCACGACGGTTGCGGTTGGGCAAAGGTCCGGCAGGCGAGCCGTGGCGCGAGGGCCGGCATCGCCCGTCTGGTTTTAATGTTGGTTGCTATGTCCGGACTCGACGGGTGCGTGAAGCGCTGGCGCACAGCGCTTCACGTCGCCTTGTCGGCGCTGATGGTGGTCGTTCTGGGACTCGCGACCACCGCCGTGGCTCAGGCGGCGGCGGCCACTGCGACGTTGTCGGTGACGTCGACCTGGCAGACCGGCTTCATCGCCCGCTTCACCGTCACCAATCGCAGCACGGTTCCGCTGACGGATTGGAAGCTTGAATTCGACATGCCGATGGGGCAGTCTGTCTCGCACGCGTGGAGTAGCACCGTTACGCGGTCCGGCACGCACTATGTTCTGACCCCGGTGAATTGGAACCGCATTATTGCTCCCGGTGATTCGGTCAGAGGTGGTTTCCGAGGCGTGCTGAGCGGGCCGTATTCGCCGCCGGTGAATTGCATGCTCAACCGGCAATATCTGTGCAGCTAGAGACGGTTGCGCGGACTCGGCACTGCTTACGTCACGGCTACGGACCTAGGGGAGTGCCTGCACCGCGACGCCGGTAGCGGTTCCCGTCATCGGTTACAGCCCGGCCCTGGCCGGGGTTTCTTTGTTGACTGAGTTCGAGCGCCAGATCGGGCGGTCAGAAATTTCCACCATGTGGTGATTGCCCGCCTTTGCGCGACAATTGCTGCGATGAGCCGGAATTGACGGGAGTTGTCGCGGAAAGGCGGGCAAACGCGGTGCCGTCCGGCCGGCGGGACCGTGCATCCAAGCCCGGCGGTGGTGGTGTCGGTCGACCTTCTCAACAACGGGCCCGGTGGCCTGGAGGCCGTCGGTTTCACGCGACGCTGCTGAAAATCGCCGCAACCAGCCCGCCCAGGGTCAGGATCCCAACCATCACCGAGGCGCAGATCGCGCGGCGTCGTCGGCGTCTGCGGGCGCTATCGATCGCCACCGCGATGCTGGCGAGGACCAACGCTGCATAGATCGACAGTCCCACTGTCAGCATCATCGGTTCCCCGGTGCTGGCCAGCGTCACCTTGTGCATGCGGCGAGCCTACGGGGGAGCTGATCATTCCTACTCTGCCGCTCTCGGCGACGCGACGAACGTGGTCAAATCGCGAACCAGGTCGTCTACGTCGCCGGCGCCACGATCACCTACCGCGGACTCGCCGAAAAGGCCGGTACGTTCAACGTCACCCGCGGCATCCCAAACCACGGCCACCGAGGAGTAGGGGCGCAAACACCGCAGCGCGAAACTTTAGAGCTGGGAATACGGCCTCATACCGCCTGGGCCGGGGAGAATTGCCGCATGTCAACCGCGCTCTGGATCATCGTTGCCATGCTCGCTGTCGGGACAATCGCCAGCGGGCTGATGCGACTGCAGGCGTGGTTGCGTAGGCCGGTACCGCCTGAGGTGATCGAGGCCGCGCGTCGCGATGACGCCGAGGACGAGTACCCGCGATGAAGTATCGATGCCGCGCGACGGAAGGCCCGCGCGGCGATCCGCGCCGAAGTGGAAAGTCTTGCTGAGGACGCGACGCGTCGCGTTGATGCAGCGCTGCGGATCGTGCTCGATCTCCGAGCGCTGCGCTGTCACATCGGATGGAAACCGTTGGGGCGAGGTGCAATACGGCAAGCTTTGCTGGTAACCCGCCGTATTCGATTCCGCCGTATTCCTTGCCCGGGCCGTCCGGCGGATCGCCACCGACGCCTCGATTCAGAATCTGGGAGCGCCCCACCCAGGGCAGAAGAGCAAGGGGTTGGCGGCCCCGAATGTTGCCTGGCGTTTCATGTGCTTTGAAAGCACGGGATGATCCGCAGTGCTCCGTGTCTACATTTCGTCTGGCTCCATGGCAGCAAAAACCACAACTGTCCGAGTCCGCCGTCCCGATTCCGAGCGGCTGCAATCTCTAGCCAAGGCTCGTCAAATCGCCGTGGTCGATGTCGTGCACGCAGCGATCGACGCCTTGGAGCGTCAGGAATTCCTGCGGGGGCTTAACGGGGATTACCAGCGCCTGCGCAACGAGCCCGAACTGTGGGAGCGATACCTGGCCGAACGTCGCGAGTGGGACACGCTGGCTTGATCTGGCGAGGGGAGGTCTACAACGTCGAGCTCGGCCAGCCGATCGGACACGAGCCGGCCTTTCGCCGGCCGGCGGTGGTGGCGTCGGTGGACATTCTCAACAACGGACCGGGTGGTCTGGTGGTCGTCGTCCCGATCACGACTGCTGATTACGGCCTGCGAAGCCATGTCGAGTTGGAGCCTCAGGCCAGCGGGCTGGACCACATCTCGTACGCGCGCTGCGACCAACTGCGAGTCGTCTCGGTCGAACGGCTGGCAGCTCGTCAGGGAATGATCAGCCCAGATCAGATGCAGGCCATTGACCAAGCTCGACGTTTTGTCCTCGATCTGTGATCCGAGGCTATCGGCATTGCATCGTCGGACGAAAGCTATTGGGGTGCAGCACAACACCGTCCGATTCGGTGGGGGCTTTACAAGACGAACGTGGGCGTACTCTAGTTGACATAATGTCGATTATCGGCGTCGGGTTGGAACTGGACGCCGGCGGTCGCGGAACCGGTAAGCCTGATAACTCGAAACGCCGACCAGCAAGCGCCTCGGTCTTCAATCACCACCCTCGCAGCTCCCAACGCGACCGTACGACGAACAAGTACCGCGGCGCTCGCCAGCCCGGTCACGTATCCGGCGTTGGCCCGCCCGGTCGGATGCGCCTGCCGCCGCTCGCGTCCATGACCGAACGCCGGTGACCACACTCCTGCCCCCTGGTGAGCCGCGTCAATACGTCACAGTGACGAATTGTGCAGCATGGGCACAACCGCTTGGCATCACGCGCGGCGGATTTACGTAGTGGACCGTCCGATGAGGTCGCGTGCGCGGTCGAGCATCGATGCGAACGGGCCCACGGCGAAGTTGAGCTTCGCCGATTCCACACCGGGGTGCGGGTGGGTCGGCGCGATCGCCTCGGCTCGGCGTACCGCGGTGGCGAGCCGCTTGCGCTCGTCGGCGTCGAGCTTGCGTTGCAGCTTCGGGAATTCCTCCTGTTCCTCGTGCTCGGCGTGAGCCAGCACTGCGTCGCGCAGTCTGCCGAGTTCGTCGATGAACTGCTCTGAGGTGATGTCGAGGTCCTCCAGCGACGACAGCAGCTCCTTCGCGGAGTGCTCCTCACCCAATCTGGCGTCGACGATCGCATCGCCGGCAGCCACCTCCCGGCGCACCCGTGGGTGCACGACCATCTCCTCGGCCGTCTCGTGCACAGCCAACAACTGACGCAGCTGTGCGAAGGGCTTCTCCCGCGCGTGGGGATCGGTTGCGTGCAGCACTTGATCGAACATGTCCTCGATGAGGTTGTGCTGTGCTTTTAACAATGCGACGACCTCGTCGGGCGTCTCGATGATCATGTCGGACATGTGGATGGACCTCCCCTGGCCGGTTGCTACGGCGCTATCTGGCGTGTGCCGCGCGGCTCCGCATACCCATGCGACCACGCCATCGAAACGCGACCGGCCGGGCTCGACCGGACTCGGGAACGGGCGGTCTACCGTGGCGGCGGCGGTGGCGCTACCGGCTGGCACGCATTGGCGGCTGGGTTCCACCAGTTGCCCGGACCGCAATTCGGCGGGGCCGTGGGCTGGCACGCATTGGCTCCCGGGTTCCACCATTTGCCCGGGCCGCAATCAGGTGGCTGAGCCGAGCCGACGCCAGGCGCCACTGCTGTCACATACGCCACCGGCGCCAGTGCCACCGCCGCGGCGCACGCCACGCGAAGAATGAAGTTGCCCATCGAGACCTCCGTCGATAGTGTCCAGCCCCCATCTGGGATCTATTACCACTACCCGCTCCGACGGCGCCGCAATCACGAATCGGCGGGCTCCCCGGCAACATTACGTCACAGTGACGTAATAGGGGTACTCTGCGGGGCGTTGTCGAACGCGAATCATGCTTTCCCGCAGCGCTATTCGACCCTGGATCGCGCTACGCCGCAATCGTCGACCCCGTCACATACCTGACCCGCGAGCGGCCTCGATCGCCCGATAGATCCGCTTCTCGCTCACCGGGCGCGGAGTGCCGAGCTGCTGCGCCCACAGGCTGACCCGCAGTTCCTCGATCTGCCAACCGATGTCGCGAACGTCGGGCGCGGCACGGCGGGTCGCGGAGAGCTCCGCAAGCAGCTCGTCGTAGGCGTCCTGCACGGCGTGCACCTGGGCCATCCGCTGCCGGTCGGCGGTGATGCCGTGCGGCAGCTGCTCCAGACGCCGACGGATCGCGGCCAGATACCGGGTGAGGTCGGCCAAGCGTGCCCGCCCGGCGGTGGCGACGAAACCGGGTGCCAACAGCCGTGCCAGCTGGTCGCGTACATCGGCGACCGCGTCCAGTTGGGCAGCCGGCGGCTGGGCGGGCAACAGCAGGTCCACGTCGCGGGCGGCGGCGAGCAGCTTCTCCACCCGGCCCAGAACGTCCAGCGTCGTCGGCACCAGCGCTTTGCCGGCCGCGGCGCGCAACGCGGCGAACGCGTCACGCGTCCACACCGGCTCGCCGATCAGCGCATCAGCCGCGGCGTCGGCGCAGTCATCGAGAAGTGCCGTCAGCGACCCGTCCGGATTGGCCCCTAACGCCAACCGGGCACGCGGATCCAGCTGCCGCTCAACCATTTTGACCGGTGAGGCCGTGCTGCAGCGTAGCAGCCTCCGGATACCTCCGGGCATCGCCGCGGCCGCTTCGGCCGCGGTGGTGAACACCCGCAGGTCGACGGCGGCGCCGGTATCGACGAACGCCGGGTGTCCACGGACCACCCGCCCGCCGACGACATGCTCGATCACCCGCGGCACCTCGTCGAGGTCCGTGGGCCAGTCGCGCAGCCCGGTTTGTTCCAGATCGCCGGCTACCGCACCGGCCACTGCGTCGCGCGCTGATGCGGCGAACCGCTCCTGCAAGCCGCGCAGATCCTCACCGCGGGCCAACTCCGAGCCGTCAGGGGCTTCGACGGCGAACGTCACCCGCAGATGCGCCGGCAGCTTGCTGACGTCGAACGCCTCGAGCGGCACCAGGACCCCGGTGCGCCGCCGCAACTCGCGTTGCAGCGCCGCCACCAGCGATCCGCCATCCGGGTCAAGCGCGGGTAGCACGGCGCGGGCGGTGTCCGGGGCGGGCACGAAGTTGCGGCGCAGCTCTTTGGGCAGCGAGCGGATCAGCGCGGTCACCAACTCTTCGCGCAGCGCCGGCACCTGCCAGGTGAAGGCGTCACCGCCGAGGCGGGCCAGCACATCGACGGGCACGTGCACGGTGACGCCGTCATCGGCGGCGTCGGGCTCGAACCGGTAACTCAGGGGCAGCGCCGCATCCCCGGTCTGCCAGGTGTCGGGCCGGCCGGCGGTGACATTGTCATCGGCGCGCAGCAGATCGGCGCGGGTGAAGGTCAACAGGTCCGGCGTCTTGTGCCGTTGCTTGCGCCACCACCCGTCGAAGTGCCGTGCGGAGGCGACATCGGCTGGTACCCGGGCGTCATACCAGGCGTAGACATCGTCGTCATCGACGATCAGGTCGCGCCGGCGGGCCCGGTCCTGCAGCTCCTCGAGCTCGGCCCGCAACCGTGCATTTGCGGCCAGGAAATCATGGCGGCTCTGCCAGTCGCCTTCGACCAGCGCGTGCCGGATGAACAGCTCCCGGGCGACGGCCGGCTCGATCCGGGCGTAGCCGACCCGGCGGCGCGCCACCAGCGGCAGACCGTAGAGTGTGACCCGCTCGAAGGCCAGCACTTCGCCGCGCTGGGCGTCCCAGTGCGGTTCGCTGTAGCTGCGCTGCACCACCTCGCCCGCCACCCGCTCGACGACCTCGGGCTGGATACGGGCCGCGGTGCGCCCGTATAACCGGCTGGTCTCGACCAGCTCGGCCACCACCACCCACCGCGGTGGCCGTTTGGCCAGCACCGATCCGGGCGCCAGCACGAAGCGGGAGTTGCGCGCACCGAGATAGTCGCGCCCGTCCACGTGGCGCATACCCACGTGCGACAGCAGACCGGCCAGCAGGGCCGCATGCACGCGGGCGCGGCCAGCCGGCTCTTCGACGTCGACACCGGCCTCACGCAACCCCATTTCCCGGGTGATGCTGCGCAGCTGCCCTACCAGATCCTGCCACTCCCGGATCCGCAGATAGTGCAGGAACTCGTCGCGGCACATCCGCCGGAACGCACCGCGGCTCAACATTTTTCGCTGCTCAGTGAGATACCGCCACAGGTTGAGGTAGGACATGAAGTCCGACTCGTCATCGGCGAACCGGGCATGCTTGGCCCGGGCGGCCTCCTCCCGATCGGTGGGCCGCTCCCGCGGGTCGGGAATCGTCAGCGCGGCCGCCAGCACCAGCAGCTCACGCAGACAGCCCTCCTCGTCCGCGGCCAGGACCATCCGGCCCAGCCGCGGGTCGACCGGCAACCGCGCCAGCCGGCGACCCAGATCGGTGATCTGCCCCTGCGCGTCGAATGCACCGAGTTCGACCAGCAGCGCCACACCGTCGCGGATGCTGCGCGCATCCGGCGGGTCCAGAAACGGGAAGTCGGCCACCGCGCCAAGCCGTAACGCCGCCATCTGCAGCAGCACCGCGGCGAGATTGGTGCGCAGCACCTCGGGATCGGTGTAGGCCGGTCGGGCCTCGAAATCGGCTTGCGAGTACAGCCGGATGCACACGCCGGGAGCGGTGCGCCCGCAGCGGCCGGCACGCTGGGCGGCCGAGGCCTGCGAGATCGGCTCGATCGGCAGCCGCTGCACCTTCAGTCGCCTGCTGTAGCGCGAGATGCGGGCGTTGCCGGGGTCGATGACATAGCGGATGCCCGGCACCGTCAGCGACGTCTCGGCCACGTTGGTCGCCAGCACCACCCGACGGGTGATGTTGGATGCGGTGCGCCGCGCGAACACCTTCTGTTGTTCAGCGGTCGGCAGCCGGGCATACAGCGGCAACACCTCGGTGTTTCGTCGGCCGGCCAATGCCTCGGCGGTATCCCGGATCTCCCGTTCGCCGGACAAAAACACCAGAATGTCGCCGGGCGGCTCGGCTTCCAGCTCGCCGATCGCGTCGACGATCGCCTCGATCTCGTCACGCATCTCGGTGCGCACGATCTCCTGGTCGGGATCGTCGGGATCATCGGTAACGCCGGCCGTGACCGCGACTTCCAGTGGGCGGTAACGGATTTCCACCGGGTAGGTCCGCCCGGACACCTCGATGATCGGAGCCCCCCCGAAGTGCGCCGCGAACCGCTGTGGCTCGATGGTCGCCGAAGTGACGATCACCTTCAGATCGTGCCGCCGGGGCAGCAGCTCCCGCAGGTAGCCGAGCAGGAAGTCGATGTTGAGGCTGCGCTCGTGGGCCTCGTCGAGAATCAGCGTGTCGTAGCGCAGCAGCCGCCGGTCACGGCCGATCTCGGCCAGCAGAATGCCGTCGGTCATCAGCTTGACGCAGGTGCGGTCGCTGACCTGGTCGGTGAACCGCACGCTGTAACCGATCGCGTCGCCGATCGGAACGGACAATTCATCGGCGATGCGCTGGGCGACGGTGCGCGCGGCGAGCCGGCGCGGCTGGGTGTGCCCGATGGTGCCGCGGATGCCGCGGCCGAGCTCCAGGCAGATCTTGGGCAGCTGCGTCGTCTTGCCCGATCCGGTCGCCCCGGCCACCACCACCACCTGATGCTCCCGGATCGCCTCGGCGAGCTCGTCGCGCCGTTCGCTGACCGGCAGGTCGGGATAGCTGATTGCCGGCACGGCAGCTCGTCGCGCCGCCACGATTGATTCGGCGGCGGTGATCTGGTCTGCCAGCTGCTGCAGCTTGTCCGGCGTGGCGCTGCGGAGCTGTTTCAGGCGCCTGCCGAAGTGCACGGCGTCGCGGATCGTCAGGCCGTCGAGCCGGCTGCGCAGTTCAGCGACGGAGGGCTCGGGCACTCCGCCGAGGATAGAGGCAGTCAGGAAGGCTCCGCTCGCCGGTCGCAGGTGATGAGCAGTAGCTTGTGCGTGAGCGCCGCCGCGCCGACCAAGGCCTTTACAAATCGTCCTTAAACTGTCACGCTTTCGGCCGGATCACCAGGGCAGGACGAACAGGAGAGACAACACCATGACGGGCAGTGACTTCTCCGGCCGCACCATGGTGGTGTCCGGCGGCAGCCGGGGCATCGGCTTGGCGATCGGACTCGGCGCGGCGAGGCTGGGCGCCAACGTGGTGCTGCTGGCCAAGACCGCCGAACCCCACCCCCGGCTGCCGGGAACGGTGCACACCGCCGCCGCCGAGATCGAAGCCGCCGGCGGCAAAGCTCTGGCCGTGGTGGGCGACGTGCGCAGCGAAGACGACGTGCAGCGCGCCGTCGACGCCGCCGTGGACCGGTTCGGCGGCATCGACATCTGCGTGAACAACGCCAGCGCCATCGCCACCGAGCCGACTGAGCAGCTGTCGGCCAAGAAGTTCGATCTGATGCAGGACATCAACGTCCGCGGCACGTTCCTGTTGACCAAGGCCTGCCTGCCGCATCTGCGGAGGTCTGCCGCGGCGCACGTGCTGACGATCGCTCCCCCGCTCAACTTGAACCCGTACTGGCTGGGCCTCCACCCGTCCTACACGCTGTCCAAGTACGGCATGAGCCTGCTGACATTGGGTTGGGCCGCCGAGTACGCCGAGGCCGGAATCGCCTGCAACTGCCTGTGGCCGGAGACCTACATCGCGACGTCCGCGGTCGCCAACTCCCCCGCCGGCGGCCAGCTGCTGGAGCAGGCCCGCAGCCCGCAGATCATGGCGGACGCCGCCGTGGCGATTCTGCGACGCCCGGCCGCCGAGGCGAGCGGGCAGTGCTACATCGACGCCGACGTGCTGGCCCAGGCCGGCGTGACCGACCTGTCCGGCTACGGCGGTGGGCCTGCGCCGCTGATGGACTTCTTCGTCGACCGGCCGCAGGGCGGCGGCGCCGAGGCGCGCTGAGCCGGTTGCGGCTCAGCGCAGGTAGACCTCGCTGCCGCTGGGATAGCCGCCACCGGTGGTGGTGACGTGGACGTGGTCGTAGTGGCCATAACCGCCGCGCTGCGCTCCCCCGCCGGGTGTGTAGTAGACGCCGCGCCAGATGGCGTCCTGCAGGCCGAACCGGTCCGCGTTCTCCATCACGTAGGCCACGATCGAGTCGCCGAGCGCGATGCCCTCGGCGCTGCCGGGGTTGGGAATCATCACATCAAGCGCCAGCCCATTGGGGTGCCAGCGCAACGCGTCGGCACGTACGCCGCCGATCTGGTGGATCTGCGGAAAGGCGTCGCTGATGCTGCGGGCCGCCTGGATCGTCTTGACCTGAAGGCCTCGTTCCGGGGCGACCCCGGCGGGCAGGAAGCGCGAAACCACCCGCATTCGAGACGCCGCCGCGACCCCGGCGGGCGTGCCCTGCCGCAGGTAGTCGGCGGGCGCCGAGACCAGCTGCATTCCGCTTGGGGACTCGGCCTCAGCAACCACCGGTGCGGGTTCGGTGGGGACTGTGGGATTGGCGCTGCCGCCCACAGCAAAGAACACTGCCACTGGTGCGATGACTACGGCCATCAATGCCGATGACTTTCGGCGCTCGCTGGCTAACTCGTGTCGGCCCACGGGTAGATAGGATACGAGAAATCTGGCTAATAGTCACAAATTTATAAAGCTCAGGAAACATTTTAGAATCGCGTGCCGCAGCAGCTGCCGCCTTCGCCGCCGCCCGTGCACCGTTCGTGCAGATCAGCGGACCCTGGGTGGCGCAGCGCACAGCGGCAAAGGTAGACCACCTAAGCAGCTGGGTTTAGACTGCACCCCATGAAGTCGACGACCCTTGCCGCGGCGGTCATGGGCTTGGCGGTGGCCCTGGCGGCACCTGCGCAGGCCGACCCCGACATTGATTTCGCCAACGAACTGCACACCTACGGCATCTACGGCCCACGGGACTACAACGCCTGGCTGGGCAAGATCGTCTGCGAGCGCCTGGACAAGGGGGTGGACGGCGACGCCGCCAAGTCGGTCCGCTTCATCACCCCCAACCTGCAGAAGGGCACCACCCAGCCGCAGGCCTGGCAGTTCCTGGGCGCCTCGATCCACACCTACTGCCCGGACAAGCGGCCGGTGCTCGAGCAGGCCGCAGCCCAGCACGGCTGATGAACGTCAGCCAGCTCTGGCAGAGCCGGCTGTTCGCCCGGACCGTCGGCGCCTCCTACGCCCGCGCGATTGAACAGCCCGGGGCGGCTCGCGTCGCCGGTCGGCTGCTCTTCGGCACCGACGTCGACCGCATTTACCAGGCGATGAACATCGTCGCCGACCTGCCCGACGGCTCTGCGGTACTGGATGTGCCCTGCGGTGGCGGCATCACCATCGCCCGCCTCAAACCCGGCCAACGCGTCCGCTACGTCGCGATGGACATCTCGGCGGGCATGCTCGACTACGCCCGCCAGCGGCTGCGCCCCGAGCAGAGCGACACCGTCGAGTTCATCGAGGCGAGCATCGACGCGATCCCGTTCGCCGATGACGAGTTCGACCTCTGCGTGTGCTTCAACGGGTTGCACTGCCTGCCTGATCCGGCCGCCGCCATCCGCGAGATCGCCCGATGCCTCAAACCGGGCGGCCGGCTCGTCGGCGATTTCGCCACCCGGGGCCAGGTCCGCCGCGCTGACGCCTACATGGTGTTGATGCGGGCCAGCGGCACCTTCGGTCCCGGCGGCACACTGGACGACGCCCGACGGTGGTTCACCGAAGCCGGCCTGACCGTCGGCGAACTCGAATGTTCCGGTGCCATCACGCATTTCGCCGTTCACAAATAAGCGTCGTATTTGGGCCCTAGCCCCGCCGGTTCTACGGACTATCGTCGTTGGTATCCCGATCCGACCGGCGAGAGGGGCCGCTCATGGCCGCACACGACATTCTCGATAGCTTCGGAACCAAAGACCAGCTAGCCGTCGACGACACCACCTATCAGATCCGGCGGCTCGATCGCATCGACGGGTCAGCGCGACTGCCCTACAGTCTCAAAGTTCTGCTGGAAGACCTGCTGCGCAACGAAGACGGCCACCTGGTGACCGACGAACAGATCAGCGCGATGGCGGCATGGGATCCCAAGGCCGAGCACGGCCGGGAAATCGCCTACACCCCGGCGCGGGTGCTGATGCAGGACTTCACCGGGGTGCCGTGCGTCGTCGACCTGGTGGCGATGCGCGACGCGATCGCAGAGCTGGGCGGGCAGACCAAACGGATCAACCCGCTGTGCCCCACCGAGCTGGTGATCGATCACTCGGTGATCGCCGACGTCTTCGGCCGCACCGACGCGTTCGCGCTCAACGCCGAGCTGGAATTCGAGCGCAACGCCGAGCGCTACCAACTGCTGCGCTGGGGACAGCAGGCCTTCGACGACTTCTCGGTGGTGCCGCCCGACACCGGCATCTGTCACCAGGTCAACCTGGAATATCTGGCCCGGGTGGTGTTCACCCGCGATGGTGCGGACGGCCCGCTGGCCTATCCGGACACCCTGGTCGGCACCGACTCGCACACCCCGATGGTCAACGGCCTCGGGGTGCTGGGCTGGGGCGTCGGCGGGATCGAAGCCGAAGCCGCCATGCTGGGCCAGCCGATGAGCATGCTGATCCCCCAGGTGGTGGGCTTGAAACTCACCGGCGAACTGCAGCCTGGCACCACCGCCACCGACCTGGTGCTCACCGTCGCCGAGCTGCTGCGGCGCACCGGGGTGGTCGGTAAGTTCGTCGAGTTCTTCGGCCCCGGCGTGGCCAACGTCCCGCTGGCCAATCGGGCCACGATCGGCAACATGAGCCCCGAGTACGGGGCCACCTGCGCGATCTTCCCCGTCGACGGCGTCACCTTGGACTACCTGCGGCTGACCGGCCGATCCGAACACCGCATCAAGCTGGTGGAGGCCTACACCAAAGAGCAGGGCATGTGGCACGACCCGGACAACGAGCCGGCGTACTCCCAAGTGCTCGAACTGGATCTGGGCAGCGTGGTGCCGTCGATCGCCGGGCCGAAACGCCCGCAGGACCGCATCCCGCTGAAGCTGGCCCCGCAGACCGTCTGCGCACTGCTCGGCGGTGCCGAAACGACCGAACAGGCGCTGTCGGAGCTCGACGAGGCGTCCGCGGACTCCTTCCCGGCCAGCGACCCGATCGCTTTCGGTGACACCAGCAGTCCCCAGGGCCGGCCCCGCAAGCCGCACAGCGAATGCGTCGACGGCGACTGGCCGTCCGCCTCGGTCGCCGTCGAGCTGGCGGACGGCACCAGCACCGACATCAATACCGGCGACGTGGTGATCGCGGCCATCACCTCCTGCACCAACACCTCCAACCCCTCGGTGATGATCGGCGCGGCCCTGCTGGCCCGCAACGCCGTCGACAAGGGTCTGTCCCGCAAGCCCTGGGTGAAGACCACGCTGGCACCCGGGTCGCGGGTGGTCACCGACTACTACGACCGGGCCGGCCTGACCCCGTACCTGGACAAGCTCGGCTTCAACCTGGTCGGCTACGGCTGCACCACCTGCATCGGCAACTCCGGCCCGCTGATCCCGGAGGTGAGCACGGCCGTCGTCGACAACGACCTGACGGTGTGCTCGGTGCTGTCGGGCAACCGCAACTTCGAGGGCCGCATCCACCCCGAGGTGCGGATGAACTTTCTGGCCTCCCCACCACTGGTGGTCGCCTACGCGCTGGCCGGCACGCTGCGGGTCAACCTGCTGAGCGACCCGCTCGGCACCGGCAGCGACGGCGAGCCGGTGTATCTGCGTGACATCTGGCCGACCACCGAGGAGATCAGCGCCGTCGTCGACGAGAACCTGCAGGCCGAGATGTTCACCGCCAGCTACGCCGACGTCTTCACCGGCGACGAGCGCTGGCGCGGGATGAAGGTGCCGGAGGGTGACACCTTCTCCTGGGACCCGGACTCCACCTACGTACGCCAGCCGCCGTACTTCGACGGCATGACCCGCGAGCCGGAACCGGTCACCGATATCACCGGCGCCCGGGTGCTGGCCAAACTGGGCGACTCGGTCACCACCGATCACATCAGCCCGGCCGGGTCGATCCGGTATGACTCCCCGGCCGGAAAGTACCTGTCCGAACACGGCATTGAGCGCAAGGACTTCAACTCCTACGGTTCGCGGCGCGGCAACCACGAGGTGATGATCCGCGGCACGTTCGCCAATGTCCGGCTGCGCAATCAGTTGGCGCCCGACACCGAGGGCGGCTTCACCCGCGACTTCACCCAGCCGGACGCTCCGGTGTCGACCATCTACGACGCGTCGGTCAACTACCTCGAGGCCGGCGTCCCGTTGGTGATTCTGGCGGGCAAGGAATACGGATCCGGGTCGTCGCGCGACTGGGCCGCGAAGGGCACCGCGCTGCTCGGGGTGCGGGCGGTGCTGGCGGTCTCCTTTGAGCGGATCCACCGCTCCAACCTGATCGGGATGGGTGTGCTTCCACTGCAGTTCCCCGACGGCGCCGACGCCGACTCACTGGGCCTGACCGGTGAGGAGACCTTCGACATCACCGGGGTGACCGCACTGGCCGACAGCATCCCCGACACCGTGCACGTCAAAGCCGGCGACGTGGAGTTCGATGCCAAGGTGCGCATCGATACCCCCGGCGAAGCCGACTACTACCGGCACGGCGGCATCATGCAATACGTGCTGCGGCAGCTGCTCGACTGAAGCTGAAACCACTATCTGTGCAGCAGAAGTCGGCAGGCGGGTAAGCCGATGCCCTGCGTTTAACGCGCTCAACGGCCGGGTAGCCCCGCACCGTGGTGTGGCGTATAGGCGTTGGCGCCCGGCGAAAGGAGCGGCGATGTTCTTGACGCTCAAGGAACAGGAACGTCTACTGATCCACACCGCGGCGGAGGTGGCGCTCAAACGCCGCAAGCGCGGCCTCAAGCTCAACCTGCCCGAAGCCACCGCGGTGGTCACCCAGTTCGTGCTCGAAGGAGCCCGCGACGGCCGAACGAAAGCCGACCTACAAGATGCGGCGCGCAACGTCCTGAAACGCGAAGACGTGATGGACGGCATCGCCGAGATGCTGCAGAAGATCGACGTCGAAGCGACGTTCCCCGACGGCACCAAATTGGTGACCGTTCCCCAGCCCATTCATTGACGTCGCCGAACGCCTTAGTTGCCAACATGTTTCGGGACGGGACGCGACGAGAGCAGCTGCCATGAGCGGATTGACCGACAAGATCAGGGACACCCTCACCAACCGCATGCAGCGGGCCCAGAAAAGCTCGTGGCTGCCGGGCGCGGCCAGTCGGACGGTCGCCCGGACCCAACGCGTCCTGCAGCGCAATCCCCGGCTGGAGAAACTGGTTTCGGCAACGCAGCGCCACGTGCCCCCGCTGCGGCGCCGACGCTCCGGCTCCGGCAAGTCGATTCCGATGGGCACCGGCAAGGCGCCGATCGGAATGGTGCAGCCGGGCCCCACCTCGAGCATGAAACCCTCGGCGCCGGGTGCCATCATCTTCGGGGACGCCCCGGTGCCCATCAATCTCGGCTGCGAGATCACGACCGTGAAGGTCGTCAACACCGGGGACCGGCCGATCTCGGTCGGCTCGCATTTCCATTTCGCCGAGGCCAACCCCGCGCTGGAGTTCGACCGCAAGGCGGCCTGGGGTAAGCGGCAGAACATCATCTCCAGCGGCATGAGCCGCTTCGACCCCGGCGTGACCCAGGAGATCGAGCTCATTCCGTTCGGTGGCCGCCGAATCGCCGCCGGGTTCCGCGGCGAATGCAAAGGCCCGCTCGATGCCTGAAATCCCCCGCCAGCTGTACGCGATGATGCTGGGCCCCACCAAGGGCGATCAGCTGCGGCTGGCCGACACCGACCTGTTCATCGAGATCGAAGAGGACCACTGCGTCGGCGGCAACGAGATCGTGTTCGGCGGCGGCAAATCCGGGCGCGAATCCCAGGGCCAATCACATACTCCCCGCGCGCAGGGCACCCCCGACCTGGTGATCGCCAACGTAGTGATCCTCGATCACTGGGGAATCATCAAGGCGGACGTCGGAATTCGTGACGGCCGATTCACCGCGATCGGGAAGTCGGGGAACCCCGACGTGATGGACGGCGTTCACCCCGGCCTGGTCATCGGTCCCTCGACCGAGATCATGAACGGCACCGGAATGATCATGACGGCCGGCGCCATCGACACCCACGTGCACTTCGTCAACCCGCAGATGTGCGAGGTGGCACTGCAAGCCGGCATCACCACACTGGTCGGCGGCGGCAGTGGACCCACCGACGGGGGCAAAGCCACCCTGGCGACTCCGGGCTCGTGGTGGCTGGCCAGGATGCTGGAGGGCTTCGACCCCTGGCCGGTCAACGTGGCGTTTCTGGGACGCGGCACCACGATCAGCGAGGAAGCATTGTGGGAACAGTTGCGCGCCGGCGCCGCCGGGCTCAAGGTCCACGAGGACTGGGGGGCGACACCGGCGGTGATCGACACCGCCTTGCGGGTCGCCGACGAGGCCGGCGTGCAGGTTGCCATCCACAGCGACACCCTCAACGAGGCGGGCTTCGTCGAAGATCTTATGCGCACGGTCAAAGGCCGCAGCTTTCACAGCTACCACACCGAGGGCGCCGGCGGCGGCCATGCTCCCGACATCATCCGGATCGCCGGTGAGCCCAATGTGCTGCCGTCGTCGACCACACCGACCCGCCCGTTCACCGTCAACACCGTCGATGAGCAGCTCGACATGTGTTTGGTGGCCCACCAACTCAATCCCAAGGTTCCCGCGGAGCTGCAGTTCGCCGAGAGCCGGGTGCGGGCCGGCACCATCGCGGCCGAAGACATCTTGCAAGACATCGGCGCGATCTCGGCGATGTCGTCTGACGCGCAAGCGATGGGGCGCCTCGGCGAGACGGTGTTGCGTACCTGGCAGACCGCCCACGCGATGAAGCAACTGCGCGGTCCGCTGACCTCGGACGAGCGCGCCGACAACGAGCGCGCCCGGCGCTATGTCGCCAAAACCACGATCTGCCCGGCGATCATCCACGGCCTCGACGACGAAATCGGATCCATTGCCGTCGGCAAACTGGCCGACTTCGTGCTGTGGTCGCCGGCCATGTTCGGGGTCAAGCCGACCGCGGTGTTCAAAGGGGGCATGGGCGCGCTGGCGTTGCTCGGTGACCCCAGCGCGGCGGTGCCCACCCCCGAGCCGGTGTTGCCGCGGCTGGGTTACAACACCTTCACCCGCGCCGCAGCGGCCACCAGCGTCGCGTTCGTCGCGCCCGCCGCCCTCGACGACGGGCTGGCCGACCGGCTCAACGTCGAACGCAGGCTCGTGCCGGTCAAGAACATGCGCGGACGCAGCAAAGCCGACCTGCCCCACAATGATGCGCTGCCGACCATCGACGTCAACCCCGACACCTTCGAGGTCCGCATCGACGGGCAGGTGGCCAATCATCCACCCCTGACCGAGCTGCCCATGACCCAGCGTTACTTCCTTTACTGACATGCCAACCACGCCCGCTGTGCTGCTGCTGCTCACCGACGGGCGGCTACCGGCCGGCGGTTACGCGCACTCCGGCGGCGTCGAGGCATCGGTTCAGGCGGGACGCGTACATGACCGAGCCAGCCTGGAGAACTTCCTGCGCGGACGGGCCGCCACCTCGGGTGCCGTCGCGGCCGCATTCGCCGCCGCGGCCTGCAGCGCGGCCACCGCGGACAACATCCCGCGACTTGCCGGCCTGGAAGCCGAACTCGATGCCCGGATGCCCTCACCGGCGCTGCGCAGCGTCTCGCGTGCCCTGGGCCGTCAACTGCAGCGGGCGATGCGCACCATCCGGCCGGCCCCCCAGCTCGATGCGCTGGGCCGACACCCGCACCAGCCGATCGCCATGGGGGTGGTCGCCGCCGTCTTCGACCTCGATGCGCGAGAGGCGGCCACGGCGACGCTGTATGACAGCGTGGCTGGGCCGGCCGCCGCCGCGGTCCGGTTGATCAGCCTCGATCCGCTCGAAGTCCATGCCGTGCTGGCAGATCTGCTGGCCGACCTCGATGCCCTGGCCGCCACCGCTGCCGGTCACGCCGACACCCCGGCGCCGGACTTGCCGGCGCACACCGCCCCGTTGCTCGATATCGCCGCTGAACATCACGTCCGGCAGGAGGCGCGGCTATTTGCTTCCTGAACCGCAACCCGGCGAGATGCGCGCCTACGCACGGCTGGCCACCGAAGCCACGATCGGCGGCGACGGACAGTGGATCAGCCACGTCAGCGCCCTGCGCGCCCAGGCTTCGATCGTCCCGCGCATCACCGGGCCCAAGGAACCGCAGCCGTGGGCGGATCGGCTACCCGCGCCGGTCCGGGTGAGTGTGGCCGCGGGCGCCGCCGGACCGGTGGGTGGCGACGAAACCCACTTCGACATCGATGTGGGAGCCAACAGCTCCCTGGTCCTCACCGACATCTCCGCCACCGTGCTGCTGCCGGGCGCGCAGGGGCGCTGCTCCCGCAGTTCGGTACGGGTCCGGGTGGCACACGGCGCCACCCTGGTCTGGCTGGCCGAGCCGTTGATCGCCGCGGCAAACTGCAACCACCTCAACGAGGTGCAGGTCGACCTGGCCGACACCGCCCGGTTGCTGCTGCGTGAAGAGCTGGTACTGGGCCGCCACGGCGAACAACCGGGCACCATCTTCCAGCGGCTGCGGATCCGGCGCGCCGGACAGCCGCTCTACCGCCAGGACCTGCATATCGGGGCCGACGCCCCGGGCTGGAACAGTGCGGCGGTCGCCGCCGACCACCGGGCCGTGGGCTCGGTGCTGGTGGTGGATCCGCAACGGGATTGGACGACGCAGCGCAGTGCCACGCTGTGCCCGTCGGCCGCGCTGCTGCCGCTGGCCGGCCCGGCGGCGCTGGTCTGCGCGCTTGCCGACGACAGCCTCGCGTTGCGCCGGTCGCTGACCGCGGGCCTCGACGACCTCGGGACTCCGTGGCAATCCGATGAAGTCCCACTCGAGAAGGAGCCGCACAGTGCCTGACGCCCAACCAATCCACCCCGACTCGCGTGCGCTACGGCTGGGAGTAGCCGGGCCGGTGGGCACCGGCAAGAGCTCCCTGATCGCCACGGTGTGCCGCAACTTGTCCGGCGTCTACCGCTTCGGTGTCGTCACCAATGACATCTACACCGACGAGGATGCGCGTTTTCTGCGGGCGCAAGGAATTCTGCCCGCCGAGCGGATCCGCGCCGTGGAAACCGGCGCCTGCCCGCACACCGCGATCCGCGACGACATCACGATGAATCTGCTTGCCGTCGAAGACCTCGAACGCGATTTCGCTCCGCTCGACATCGTTTTGATCGAAAGCGGCGGCGACAACCTCACCGCCACCTTCTCCCCCGGCCTCGTCGACGCCCAGATCTTCGTCCTCGATGTCGCCGGCGGCGGAGACGTCGCACGCAAAGGCGGACCCGGAATCGCGCGCGCGGACCTGCTGGTGATCAACAAGATCGACCTCGGGGCCTACGTCGAAGTCGATGTGCGGCAGATGATTGCCGATGCCCGGGCCGCCCGCGCCGGCGCCCCCGTCCTGGCCCTGTCGCGCAACGACCAGCGCACCGTCGACGCGCTGTGCCAGTGGGTGCGCACCTTGCACGCCGCCTACCGCCGCGGCGGCCACATCCCGGTCGACCCGGGTCCGATGGCACCGCACAGCCATGACCACGAGACATAGTGGCTTCGGCTGTTCGGCGCTCGCGAAGAAAACGGTACGAAGCGACTCGATCTGCGTTTTCGGATCGGCTCCGGTGGTATACCGGGACGCAGTGCTGCTCTCGCTGGGATGGTGCTGACCCCAACGTCGAGGCCGGGCGAAATCTGATCCACGGTGAGATCCGCGACGAACGGAGGCCGGGGCGATGACGGCAAGCACACCACAGGCGTCGTTGGCGCCGCTGCTACCGGGCGGCGAGCCGATCGAATCGCTGCTGCGCCGCGCACAATTCTTCACCCCCGGCACCCCGACACCGGATCACCGCGAGGTACATCGCCGGGGCGGGCGCGGCGCCGAGGAGTTCTATCGGCAGCGCTGGCGGCACGGCAAGGTGGTGCGCTCCACCCACGGGGTCAACTGCACCGGTTCGTGCTCGTGGAAGATCTACGTCAAAGAGGGCATCATCGCCTGGGAAACCCAGGCGGTCGATTACCCGTCGGTGGGACCGGACAGCCCCGAGTACGAGCCGCGCGGATGCCCGCGGGGCGCATCGTTTTCCTGGTACACCTATTCGCCGGCCCGAGTCCGTTACCCCTACATCCGGGAGCCGCTGCTGGCGATGTGGCGGGAGGCGCGCCACCGGCTCGGTGACCCGGTGGCCGCCTGGGCGGAGATCACCGGCGATCCCGAGCGTGCAGCCCGCTACAAGTCGGCCCGCGGTCAGGGCGGCTTCCTGCGGGCGTCCTGGGCCGAAGTCAGCGAGCTGATCGCCGCCGCACATGTGCACACGATCTCCGAATACGGCCCGGATCGGGTGGTGGGGTTCTCCCCCATCCCGGCGATGTCGCAGGTTTCCTACGCCGCGGGGACCCGGTTTCTGTCGATGATCGGCGGCACCATCCTGTCGTTCTACGACTGGTACGCCGACATGCCGATCGCCTCACCGCAGGTTTACGGCGATCAGACCGATGTCCCGGAATCGGGTGACTGGTGGAATGCCGCCTATCTGATCATCTGGGGCACCAACCTGCCGATCACCCGTACCCCGGACGCGCATTTCATGACCGAGGCGCGCTACCGCGGCCAGAAGGTGGTGGTGGTCAGCCCCGACTACTCCGACCACACCAAGTTCGCCGACGACTGGCTGGCGTGCGCCCCCGGCACCGATGGCGCGCTGGCGATGGCGATGGGGCACGTGGTGCTCTCCGAGTTCTTCCGGGACCGGCAGGTGCCCTACTTCCAGTCCTACGTGAAGACCTACACCGACCTGCCGTTCCTGGTCACCCTGCGGCAACGCGAGGACGCTTACGTCCCCGACCGTTTCTTGACCGCCGCCGACCTCGGCCGCGATGTTGAGCACGCCGCCCACCGCACCGTGCTGCTGGACTCGGCCACCGGGGAACCCGTCGTGCCCAACGGCACGGTGGCCGACCACTTCAGCGAATCCGGCAAGGGCAGCTGGAACCTCGACCTCGGCGAGGTGGATCCAGTGCTGACGCTGTACGGCCGTGATGGCACCGAATCGGCCCGGATCGACCTGCCGCGCTTCGATATCGGCGCCACCGAGGGCGGGTCGGCGATCCGGCGCGGTGTTCCGGTGCTGCGTATCGGCGAGCATTTGGTGACGACGGTCTTCGATCTGCTCATGGCCCACTATGCGGTGCGCCGCGACGGCCTGCCCGGACAATGGCCGACCGGCTACGACGATGCAGCTCAACCCAATACGCCGGCCTGGCAGGAAGCGATCACCTCGGTGCCGGCTGCCGCCGCGGCCCGGGTGGCGCGGGAGTTCGCCCGCAGCGCCGAACTGTCCCACGGCCGGTCGATGATCGCGATGGGCGCCGGCACCAACCACTGGTTTCACTCCGACCAGATCTACCGCACGTTTTTCACGTTGACCATGCTGTGCGGTTGTCAGGGCGTCAACGGGGGCGGCTGGGCGCACTACGTCGGGCAGGAAAAGGTGCGACCGCTGACTGGGTGGCAGCAAGTCGCATTCGCCTTGGACTGGCAACGGCCGACCCGGCAGATGACCGGCACGTCGTTCTTCTACCTGCACACCGACCAATGGCGTTACGAGCAATTCGGCGCCGACGAGCTGTCCTCACCGTTGGGCCCCGGCCTGTTTCGCGGCCGGGCGATGGCCGACGCGCTGGCGCAGGCGACGCGACTGGGTTGGACACCGTCGCACCCGATGTTCGATCGGAACCCGTTGAGTCTGGCTGCCTCCGCCGCGCAGGAGGGCAAGAGCGTCGCCGACTACGTGGTCGACGAGGTGACGGCCGGGCGGCTGCGTTTCGCCGGAGAGGACCCGGACAACCCGGTGAACTTCCCGCGGGTGCTGACCGTGTGGCGGGCCAACCTGCTGGGTTCCTCGGGCAAGGGCATGGAGTATTTCATGAAACACCTTCTCGGTGCCCAGAATGCGGTGCGTGCCGAGGAGACCCCGGAGGCGTTGCGACCGTCGGAGGTGCGCTGGCGCGACACCGCACCGACCGCCAAGCTGGACTTGGCCGTCACCCTTGATTTCCGGATGACCAGCACCTGCACCTACTCCGATATCGTGTTGCCGGCGGCGACTTGGTATGAGAAGTACGACATCTCCACCACCGACATGCATCCGTTCGTGCATTCGTTCAACCCGGCCATTGCCCCGCCGTGGGAAGCCCGCACCGACTTCGATACTTTCGCCACGATCGCCCGCGCCTTCTCCCGGTTAGCCAGCGAGCATCTGGGCACCCGCACCGATGTGATCGCCGCACCGTTGATGCATGATTCGGCGGACGAGCTGGCGCAACCCGGCGGGGTCGTGGCCGACTGGACCCGGGGTGAGAGCGACCCGATACCCGGGGTGACGATGCCCCGACTGATCACCGTCGAACGGGACTACACCGCCGTGGCAGCCAAAATGGCCGCGCTCGGCCCGCTGGTGGAGACGGTCGGCACCGGGGTCAAAGGCATCTCGTGGAAGCCGACCACCGCGGTCGACTGGCTGGGCCGGCAGAACGGAATCGTGCACGGCGGCCCCGGGGACGGCCGACCGTCGCTGGGTCGCGACATCCATATGGCCGAGGCCATTCTGGCGCTGTCGGGCACCACCAATGGCGAGGTGGCGATGCAGGGCTGGCAGGCACTGGAGGAACGTACCGGAATGCTGTTGGCGGACTTGGCTGCGGAGCGCTCCGGTGAGCAGATCACCTTCGACGACACCCAGACCCAGCCCCGCTCGGTGATCACCTCACCCGAATGGTCCGGCAGCGAGACCGGTGGCCGGCGCTACTCGCCGTTCGTGGTCAACGTCGAGCGAAAGAAGCCCTGGCACACCCTCACCGGTCGGATGCATTTCTTTCTCGACCACGATTGGATCGCCGAATACGGAGAATGGCTGCCGGTCTACCGCCCACCGCTGAACTACCTGCGCCACTTCGGTGAGCAGGGCATGCGTGCCCAGGGCCGCCGCGAGATCACGGTGCGTTATCTCACGCCGCATTCGAAGTGGTCGATCCACTCCGAATACCAGGACAACCTGCACATGCTGCGGCTGTTCCGCGGCGGGCCGGTGATCTGGATGAGCCCGCAGGATGCAGCGAAAATCGATGTGGCCGACAATGATTGGATTGAGGCGTTCAACCGCAACGGCGTGGTGGCCTGCCGGGCGGTGGTCACTCATCGGATGCCGGAAGGCACCGTGTTCATGTACCACGCCATGGACCGGCACCTGATGACGCCGAAGACCGAGGTGTCGGACTACCACGGCGGCGGTGACAACTCGCTGACCCGGCTGGTGATCAAACCGACCCACATGATCGGCGGTTATGCGCAGCAGTCGTTCGGGTTCAACTATCACGGCCCGACCGGGAACCAGCGTGACGAGATCACCGTCATCCGCCGCCGCGCCCAGGAGGTGCAATACCAATGAGGGTGATGGCCAACGTGTCGATGGTGATGAACCTCGACAAGTGCATCGGTTGCCACACCTGCACGGTCACCTGCAAGCAGGTGTGGACCAACCGTCCCGGCACCGAGTACGTCTACTTCAACAACGTCGAGACCAAGCCGGGCATCGGCTACCCGAAACGCTATGAGGACCAGAACCAATGGCACGGCGGCTGGACGTTGGACCGCAAAGGCCGGCTGCAGCTTCGGGCCGGTGGCCGGCTGCGCAAGCTGTTGTCGATCTTCTACAACCCGGACCTGCCGAGCATCGACGACTACGGCGACCCCTGGACCTATGACTATCAGACCGTCATCGACGCACCGCTGGGCACACCGAACCCCACAGCGCATTCCATCTCCGCGCTGACCGGCCGTGACATGAAAGTGAAGTGGGGCAGCAACTTCGACGATGATCTCGCCGGCGCTCCCGAGCTGGCTCCGGGCGACCCCGACCTCGCGGGCCTGGAAGAACAGGTGAAGATGGAGTTCGAAGAGGTCTTCATGTTCTACCTGCCGCGGATCTGCGAGCACTGCCTCAACCCGTCATGTGTCGCCTCCTGTCCCTCCGGGGCGATGTACAAACGCGCCGAAGACGGCATCGTGCTGGTCGATCAGGACAGGTGCCGAGGCTGGCGGTTCTGTGTGTCAGGCTGCCCGTACAAGAAGGTCTACTTCAACCACCGCACCGGCAAGGCCGAGAAATGCACCTTCTGCTATCCCCGCATCGAACAAGCACTGCCCACCATCTGCTCGGAGACCTGCGTGGGCCGGCTGCGTTACCTCGGGTTGTTCCTCTACGACGCCGACAAGCTGCTCGACGCCGCGGCCGTCCCGGATGTGCAGGACCTCTACGAAGCCCAGCTCGGGGTGTTTCTGGACCCACACGATCCCGACGTGCAGGCCGCCGCCGAACGCGACGGTATCCCGCACGACTGGATCGAGGCAGCCAAACGCTCACCGTGCTACGAGCTGGCCGTACGCCACCGGGTGGCGCTGCCGTTGCACCCGGAATACCGTACGCTGCCGATGGTTTGGTACATCCCGCCACTGTCACCGGTCGCCGACGTGGTGAGCGCCCAAGGCTACGACGTCGACAACCCGGACAAGGTGTTCGCCACCATCGACGCGCTGCGCATTCCGGTTGAATACCTGGCCAACCTGTTCACCGCGGGCGATGCCGACGTGGTGCGCACGGTGCTGCGAAAGCTCGCCGCGGTGCGGGCCATCCAGCGGGCAGGCCAGCTTGGTCTGTCCATCGACACCGACTTGCCGGCCAGCGTGAGGGCGACCGCTGACGATCTCGACGATCTGTACCGGCTGCTGGCGATCGCCAAATATGAAGAGCGCTACGTTATCCCGCCCGCGCACGCCGAGGAGGCGGGCCGGTTGATGGGCCAGCACGAGCAGTTGTTCTGCAGCCTGGACACCGACGGCGGCCCGGGCATGGGCGGTATGGGCCCGACCGGCCCGCACGGCATCGGGGCCTACCATCCGCCGCATTCCGATTCCGATTCCGCGGCGAACACCCCCAAACATGCCGGCCGCCCGGCGGGCCGGCTCAACCTGCTCAACTGGAATGGCCGGGACGCTGCACCCGGAATGTTCCCGGAACCGGGTTCGGCGTGAATACCGCGACCGCGAAACTGGCATCGGTGCTGCTGCAGTATCCGACCGAAGCGCTCTTCGACGGGCTGCCCGAACTGGAACGGTTCGCGGCGACCGCCGGTCCCAAGGCGGCCCGGGAGTCCTTCGGGACGTTCTTGAACTGGCTGGGCGCCACACCCGCAACCGACGTCGCCGCGCACTACGTTGCGACATTCGACCTGCGTCGACGGTGCGCGCTCTACCTGACCTACTACCGCTACGGCGACACCCGTAAGCGGGGTATGGCGATGGTGGTGTTCAAGGCTGCCTACCGCGACGCCGGCTTCGTGGTCTGCGATCACGACCTGCCCGACTTCCTGCCGATCGTCTTGGATTTCGCCGCGCTGTGCCCGAAGGGTGAGCGGCTGTTGGCGAACCATCGCAGTGACCTGGAGCTGTTGCGTCGCGCCCTGGTCAAAGCCGAGTCGCCCTACGCCGACGTCATCGCCGCGGTCACCGCCGCCTTGCCGAAACTCGGTAAGCGCGAGCTGGGGCGGGTTCAGGCGGCCTGGAAGGCAGGACCCCCAGCCGAAGAGGTGGGTTTGGAGCCGTTCGCTCCTCCGGATTACCTGTCTGGCTACGGAACCGGCTCCGACGCCCTGGGAGGTGCGCAATGCCACAGATAACCCCCTGGCAGCTGATCTTGTGGGTGATCCTGCCGTATGTGGCGATCGCCGTCTTCATCGTCGGGCACATCTGGCGCTGGCGCTATGACCAGTTCGGTTGGACGAGCCGCTCCACCCAGTTACAGGAGCGGCGGCTGCTCAAATGGGGTGCCCCGCTGTTCCACTACGCCACTTTCGCCGCGATCGCCGGCCACGTCATGGGAATCCTGATTCCCAAGTCGTTCACCGATTGGCTCGGTATCCATGAGACCTGGTACCAAGATTTCTCGGCCATCGGCGGGTCGGCCGCGGCGATCGGAGTGCTGATCGGTGGCGGGGTGCTGTTGCTGCGGCGCACCGCGGTGCCGAGAGTGCGCGCCACCACCAGCGCGGTGGACTATCTGACGCTGATCCTGCTGGGCATCATCGTGCTGCTTGGCATCTATCTGACCTTGGGCATCCAGAACACCTCGCACTACGAATACCGCAACACGGTCGGTGTCTGGTTTCGTAGCCTGTTCGCCATGGACCCGAACGTCACGGCGATCGCGAGCGCGCCGCTGATGTATCAGGTGCACGCCATCGCGGCGTGGGCGATCTTCTTCGTCTGGCCGTTCAGCCGCCTGGTTCATGCCTGGAGCTATCCGCTGTGGTACCTGTGGCGGCCCTACATCGTGGTGCGTAGCCGGGTTGCGACCCGACCCAAGGAGCCGGGAACCGGCGGAAAGTGGCGGAAAATCGGTGTCCCGTATTGATACTCAACTGACCGTGGGAGGTGCTGGCGGCACCCGGGAGGCGGTTCGCACCCTCAACCCCGGCTACTTCGCGCTGGTGATGGCCAGTGGCATGGTGTCGATGGCGATGTACCACCAGCAGGCCTACCGGTTGTCGGTGCTGCTGCTGTGGGTGACCGTGCTGTCCTACCTGGTGCTGGTGACGGTGTCGGCGGTACGAATCATCGCCTTTCCCCACGCGTTCCGGGCCGACCTGTCCGATTCCGGCCGCGCCTTCGGGCTGTTCACGTTCGTCTCGGCCACCAACGTGCTAGGGGCCCGCCTCGTCATCGACGGGCATACGAGGGTGGCGGCCGGGCTGCTGATAGTCAGCTCGCTGGCGTGGCTGGTGCTCGGCTATCTCATTCCGTGGACCGCGGTGCTGGGCACCTCGGAGCGCCCGGTGGTGCGACGGGCCAACGGCACCTGGTTCATCTGGGTGGTGGCCAGCCAGTCCGTCGCGGTGCTGGCCGCGGTGCTCGAGGTCGACATCGACGGTCCGTGGCGCCAGAGTTTGGCGCTGCTCGCGGTGGTGTCCTGGTCGATCGGGGTGTTCCTCTACGGCGCCGCGGGGGTCTTCGTGGCGTTGCGGTTGCTGCTCTACCCACTGCTGCCCGAGGAACTCATTCCGCAGTACTGGGTGGGGATGGGCGCCAGCGCGATCACCGTGTTGGCCGGCGCCCGGATCGTCGAGATGGCCGAGGCTCCGATGGTCACCGCGACCCGTGGTCTGATCGCCGGAACGTCGGTGCTGTTCTGGGCGTTCGGCACCTGGCTGATCCCGCCGTTGATCGCCGCCGGGGTGTGGCGGCATGTGGTGCACCGGATCTCACTGCGCTATGAGGCGCCGTGGTGGAGCGTGATCTTCCCACTGGGCATGTACGGGGTGGGCAGCCACTACCTGGGGCAGGCCGACCACCTGCCGATCGTCTACTACATCGGCTCGGTGCAGAGCTGGATCGCGCTGGCCGCATGGACGATCACGTTCGTCCTCATGCTGCATCACCTGGTGGTGACCCTCGGGCCCGGGGCGCGCTAGAAGGGTGGTGGATCGTTGCAGGCCGCGAGTGCGCGTCGGTGGGCCGCTTCGGCGGCTTCGGCGGCGAGGCGGGCCTCAGTCCGGTTGCGCTCGCACTGCCTGCGCGTTGCTCGATCCTGCGCCCGGGTGCGCTTGCGGGTCGGCATCATCAACCCGCGGTCGCCGACCGGTGACCATACCGGCAGCTCCAGTTCCCCAGTGGGAATGGCCAGCTGGGGGAAGTACAGGGCGCCTCCGGGTTTGGTGACGTAAGTGTGCCCGGTCGGGGCGATCCAGGTGACGGTTCCATCCGGCTCCTGCCGATCACGCCAGCCGTTCTCACCAGTCCAGAACGTCTTCAAAAGGTGGTGCGGACGGCACAGCAGTTTGAGGTTCGATGCGTGCGTCGGTCCGAGCGGATACGGCACCGTGTGGTCGATGTCGGCGCACTCTGCCGGGCGCCCGCAGCCGGGAAACCGGCATGTCACATCCCTACAGCGCACGAAGTCCGCCAGCGCCGTCGACGGACGATACCCCGGCTCCGGCGGCGCATCCTTCGGGTGACGAACCGTGCGCACCTTGGCCGACTTGGCGACCTCGCGCAGCGCCTCCGCCGATATGCCGCCGAACCCGGGGACGTAACCAGGTGCCTCGGAGCTCCCGTCGAGGGTGGCCTGTTCGGCCATGACGTGGATCATCACCGCACCCACGGGCGCATCGCCGGTGGCGGCGGGGCACTCCGGCGAGCCGCATTCACACGCCATCGTGGCGGCGCCCGCGGTGAGCGCCCGCAAGGCGTCGGCCCGCCGCTCGCCTTTGGTGCGCGGATCGGCTTTGCACACGGTCGCGGCCAGTTCGCTGAGCCGCTGATCGAACGCCAACGCGTCGGGGGTGCGCACGTCGCCGAAGATCTCGGCCAAACCCGAATGCTGCGGCATCACACCGATGTGGCGAGATCGTTCGAAGGTGCGCGCTTCGCGCACCGCAGCTGGTTCGAGGACCTGCACCCAGTAGTCGACGGCTTCGACGATGCGGCTGCGCGACCAGGTGCCCCACCGGGCGGCGTTGCGCTCCAACCACCGGTCCATCCGCGGGATGGCATCCGGATCCATCATCAACTCGGTGCGATGCACCACCGCCGCGACCACCTGGTAGTCCACCAGACCTGCCGCAAACAGCGCCGCGAGCTTGGGCAGCCGCTCCGCGAGAGCCAGACCGATCCGCAACTGCCCCGCCGCACGCCCACGACTGATGCCCTGGGCCGCCGCCACCTCGGCGGCCACTGCTTCCCAACCATCGATGGCCCAGATCTCGCGACGCGCGACCTCCTGTTCGGCCAACCGCCGGTGATATAACTCCGCCCCCGCGGCAAACACCCGCGCCAGGAACGCCGCCTGCAGACGCGCCGCGGCCTGCATGGCATCGACCAAGCCCGCGTCATCACACTCGCGGATCCCCGCCAGCGACGGAAGCTTGATATCGAACATATGTTCGAATATACACCGTTTTGCCGAGATATGCAGCGGGCTGCGCTACCCGAGCCGCATGCCGTCCACACTGAAGAAGTGCACGTGCTCAGGGTCGGGGCGCAACCGCAGGCGCTCACCGCGCCGCACGGAGTTGTCGCCCCCAACCCGGGCGGTAACGGGCCGGCGCGAGGTTGCCCCTGATTCGATGATTCCGCCGTACACGTAGGCGTCAGCGCCGAGTTCCTCGACCAGATCCACCTCGACGTCGAAACCGCCGTCACTGAGCACGAGATGCTCTGGCCGCACGCCGATCACCAGTTCAGCTGGGCTCGAGGCGATTTCGCGCGGCACCGTCACGGTATAGCCGCCCAACGTCACCGCTCCATCGATCACCGGCACGGTGAACAGGTTCATCGCCGGTGAGCCGATGAACCCGGCGACGAACACGTTGGCCGGGGTGCGGTAGAGCTCGCGTGGCGGCGCACACTGTTGCAGCACCCCGTCGCGCAACACCGCCACCCGGTCGCCCATCGTCATCGCCTCCACCTGGTCGTGGGTGACATAGACGGTGGTGATGCCCAACCGGCGTTGCAGTTCGGCGATTTGATTGCGGGTCTGCACCCGCAGCATGGCATCCAAATTCGACAGCGGCTCGTCCATCAAGAACACCTGCGGGCGACGCACGATCGCCCGGCCCATCGCCACCCGCTGACGCTCACCCCCGGACAGATCCTTGGGCTTGCGACCCAGGTGCGCTTCCAAGCCCAGCAGCCGAGCGGTCTCGGTCACCCGGGTGCGGATCTCGGCTTTCGGCGTCTTGGCGACCTTGAGGGCGAAACCCAGGTTCTGCGCCACCGTCATGTGCGGGTATAGCGCATAGTTCTGGAACACCATGGCGATATCGCGGGCGCCGGGGTCGGTCGCGGTGACATCAGTATTGCCGATGCAGATCCGGCCCGCATCAACCGGTTCCAAGCCGGCCAGCATCCGCAGCGTGGTCGTCTTGCCGCAGCCGGACGGCCCTACCAGCACCATGAACTCGCCGTCCTCGACGGCCAGGTTCAAGGCGTCCAGCGCGGGGCGGTCGGCACCGGGATAGCGCCGGGTCACCGAATCGAACGTCACCGAAGCCATGGCTAGCGTCCACCGAATCCGGTGGCGGCGATGCCGCTGATGAAGGCGCGTTGGGCCACCGCGTAAATCAGGATCAGCGGCGCCAGCATCAGCATGGACGCCGCCATCAGCACCGGCCACTCGGCGACGTACTCCCCCTGCATCCACACCAGTCCGAGGGTAAGGGTGGCGATGCTCTTGCGTTGGATCATCAACAGCGGCCACAAAAAATCGTTCCAGACGTTGATCCAAGTCAGTACCGCGAGCACCATCACCGCCGGTTTGGCGTGCGGCAACAGAATCCGCCAATAGACCTGCCACGGCGAGCATCCGTCCAGAATGGCCGCCTCCTCTAAGTCGATGGGTAGCGTCGCGAAGAACTGCCGCATCAGATAGGTGCCGAAGGCACTGCCGAACAGCCCCGGGATGATCATCGCCCACATGGTGTCGGTCCACCCGAACACCCGCATCAAGATGAACTGCGGAATCACGGTGACCGTCAACGGCACCATCAGCGTGGCCAGGTACAGCACGAACAGCGTGTCGCGTCCGGTGAACGGGAGCCGGGCAAACGCGTAGCCGGCCAGCGAGCAGAAGAACACCTGCCCTGCGGTCACAGCGCCGGCATAGAGAACGGTGTTGAACAACATCCGCCAGAACGGCATTCGGGCGAACACGTCGAGGTAGTTCGACCACTGGGGGTGCGCGGGTAACAGCATCGGCTGGCTGATCTCGGCTTGGCGTTTCAGTGATCCCGACAGCGCCCACAGGATGGGGAACAGTGCGCATGCGGCGACGCCGGCCAGGCCGGCGTAGACGCCGAGCAAGCGCGCGATACGGTACCGCGATGCTGGGCGTGTCATTGGTCTACCGCGTTTCGCCGGGATAACCGCAGTTGGATGATCGTCAATGTCAGCAGCACCGCGAACATCACCCACGCTAGCGCCGACGCGTAACCGAAGTCCAAAAAGGCGAACGCCTGTTGAAACAGCATGATCGCCAACACGTAGGTGCCGGTCTCGGGGCCGCCGCTGCTTCCGGTGAGGACGTAAACCAGATCAAATGCCTGAAACGCGTTGATGACTGAGATCACCACCACAAACCACACGGCGCCGCGGATCATCGGCACCGTGATGGACACGAAGCGCCGAAACTCGCCGGCGCCGTCGATGCGGGCCGCCTCGTACAGCGACTCCGGCACACCTTGCATGGCTGCCAACAGAATGACCGTCGCGAACGGCACGCTCTTCCAGACGCTGACCAGACACAGCGACGCCATCGCCCAGTGCGGCTCGGTCAGCCACGGCACCGGCGCGATGCCGAACCAGCCGAGCATGATGTTGAGCAACCCGCTGTCGGTGTTGAACACGAACTGCCACACCACCGCGATCACCACCGAGGACACCGCCAGCGGAAGGAAGGCGATCGCCCGGAACAGCCCGATGCCGGTGATCTTGCGGTTCAACAAGCCCGCCACCGCCAAACTGATCACCACCGTCGGGAGCACGGTGCCGACGGTGAACACCGCCGTGTTGCGGACGGCGATACCGAACAGCGGATCGTCGGTGAGTAGGTCGCGGAAGTTGACCGCGCCGACGAACTCCGGCGGGCTGAACAGGTCCCAGTGCTGGACGCTCATGTAGAGCGAAAACGCGAGCGGGAACGCCATGAACACCGCGACCGCCGCCAGGTTCGGGGCGATGAACCAGCGTCCCGCCCGTGCGCGCCTGCGTGTCGGGTTCATGCGGTGGCCAAGACCTCGTCGATCTGGGGTGACAGCTCGGTCTTCAGACTCGCCGCGGGCAGTTTCCCGCGCAGCACCGGCCCGATGGCCCGGTCCATCAGGGCGTGCACCTTCTGCCACTCCGGTGAGATCGGGAGTCCCTCGGCGTGGGCCGGCCCGCCGGTGAGCACCGCCAGATTGCCGATACCGGTGTGGGCGGCGGCGAACCCGGGTGCGGCGATCGCCGAACGCAGCACCGGAACGAAGAGGCCGGACTCCCCGATCAGCGCCTGTCCCGCCGGCCCGGCAGCGAATTTGACGAACTCCCAAGCCTGTTCCCGGCGGCGGCTGGCCGCGGCGATCGCCAGGCCGGTGCTACCGATCGCTGAGCGGGCAGCCATCCCCTTGGCGGCCGCAGCCGGCCCGGTGGGCAAGACCGCCACGTCGAAGTCGAGCCCCTCGGCCTGCGCGAACGTCTGGTAGCGCCAGTGGCCGCCGAGCGCCATCGCCGCCTGGCCCGCGGTGAACAGGCCCATGGTGGATATCGCCTGGGTGTCGGATGCGGCGGGGGCCACTCGGTGCCGGTTGGACAGGTCGGCGTAGAACTGGATGCCGTCGAGGAAGTCGCCGTCGTCGAAGTTGAGGTGGGTAGGGTTGAGCCGCGGTACGGCCCACGGCGTGCCGTTGTTCATCCCGAACAGGGCCGCGGTGTAGGGCGGTGACCAGGTGTCGACGAACCCCCACTGGGTAGTCCGGCCGTTGGGTGCGCGGCGGGTCAACGCGGTTGCGGTGTCTAGGAATTCGTCGAACGTCCAGGGCTGGTCCCAGCGTCCGGGCGGTGGCGGCACACCGGCTTCGGCGAAGAGCCGGGTGTTGTAGAACAAGAACGCCCCCGACCACTGCTCCGGGAAGGCGTACTGGCCACCGCTGAAGCCGAAGGTTTCATACAGCGCCGGGATGCTCTCGGCGCGCAAGGCCGCGGCGAACTCCCGGTCGGCGTCCAACAGCGGATTGAGGTCTGCCAGCACGCCCCGGTCGGCCAGTCCCGCATAGTTGAACTCCCAAGCCATCAGCACATCGGGGCATCGGCCGCCGGCGCAGAAGGTCGAGATCTGCTGCGTGGGGTCTCCCCCGGCCAGCACGGTGCGCACCCGGATGCCAGGATGCCGGCGCTCGAATGCCTTCACGATGCCCATCCTGGTGTCGGCCTCTTCCGGGTTGGCCGCGAAGAAAAAGGTCAGTGCGTCGTCGTCGGCGCTGCACGCCGCCGGGACGGGCGCCAGGGCGGCGGCGGCGCCGACGAGGCCGGCACCGCGCAGAAACGTGCGCCGCTGCAAGGCCTGTCACACTTCGATCGGCGGATAGAGCCGTTCGAGGGTGTACTGGCGATCTCGGCGCGCGGCCCAGCTGCTGGCCGCCAACGACACCACCAGAATCCCGGCCAGCACCCCCACCGACGTCCACAGCCGAGCATCGATACCGCCGACAGTCAGCTGACGTAAACCGTTGACCGCGTAGGTCATCGGATCGTAGGGGTGCAGGATCTGGAACGGTTTCGCCGTCGTCTCGACCGGATACACCCCGCCGGACGACACCAGCTGGAACATCAGGAAGGCCAGGGTGAACACCCGGCCGACCGCCACACCGAGCACGGCGTTGAACGCCTGGATCAGGGCCAGGAACGACGCGGCGATCAAGGCCAGGAACGCGACCGTCCCCGCGGCGTAGCGCGCCTGCAACCCGACGCCGAAATGCACCACCGCATACATCAGCACCACCTGGCACAGGCCCAGCAGCAGGGCGGGCCAGTAGGAGGCCAACACCACCCGCAGTGCGCCGAGGCCGTTCACGATGGCGCGAGTCTGCAGCGGTGTCAGCAACATCCACACGATCAGCGAGCCGATGAACAACGCCAGCGGCAGGAAGAACGGGGCGAAGCCGGTGCCGAACGTGGCGGCGTGATGGGTGAAGTCCATATCGACCCCGACCGGGCTGGCCAGGATCTGCGCCACCTCGACGCGCTGCTGGTCAGTGATCGTCGAGGCGCGCTGATCCGCCTCACCCAGCCCGGTGGCCAACTGCGCGGCGCCGTCCTTGAGTTGGTTGCCGCCGTCGGCCAGCTGGACCAGCCCGTCGCTGAGCTTGTGTGTGCCCGCGTCGAGATCGGTTGCGCCGTTGCGCAGCGTGACCAGATCGTTCTTGAGGCCACCGTCCAGCGCGTGGGCCATGAGCGTACGCAACCCGCTGTTGGGGTCGGCCAAGTCGCTCTCCAGCTGTTGGGTGTTGGCGCGCAGCTTGGCGAGGCCCTCGTCGGTGGCGGGGTCGATTCCCTTGATGGCGAGGAGACGTTGCGCACCGGCCAACGTGTCGCCGAGACCGCGCACCGCCGGGTCGGGGTTGGCGTGCAAGGCGTCCACCACCTGGTTGACGATTCCAGCGGCCTGCTGGTAGTTGACGTTGAGCGCCGCGATCCGGTCGGACACGGATTTGATGTTGCCGCTCAATGCGGTAGCGGCAGCGCCCGCGGCGTTCGGGTCCAAGCCCATGGCGCCGAGGTCGTCGGTCAGCTTCAGCAGCGGATCGGTGGCCTGCTGAATCCCCGCCGCCAGCCTGCGGCTGCCGTCGGCGAGTGCCGCTGCACCGTCGCGTGCGGTGCCGAGATTGTCCGCCAACAGATTTGAGCCGTCGGATAGCTGCCTGGCGCCGTCGGCCGCCTTCTTGACCTCGTCGGTCACCTGGGTCAGTGCGGTACCGATCACCTGCTGGCCGACCTTGGCGCTGACTTCGTTGAGGACCTCACGGGCGGCGTTCTGTCCCATGACCGACGCCAGATAGTTGTTGGCGTCGTTGAACCGGAACTGGATCTGCGCCTTCTGCGGGTGCGGACCCGCGGGCGACACCACCGCCGCGCTGAAGTCCTGCGGCAGGGTGATCGAGAAATAGTAGGTGCCGTCGGAAACCCCTTTGGCAGCTTCGCTTTCCGATACCTGATGCAGATCGAGCTGGCCGGAGTCGACGAGTGCACGGGTGACCTCGTCACCGGCGTGCAACTGGTCTCCGGAGACGGTGGCACCGCTGTCCTGGTTGACCAGGGCGACCGGGATCTTGTCGATGGCGGCGAACGGATTCCAAAACGCCCACAGGTACATGGCGCCGTAGAGCAGTGGCAGCACGATGATGGTGATCAGGGCCAGCCGCGGCATGGTGCCGCGCGAGTAGCGTTTGAGGTCGGTGCCCAGCGACATTCCGGCGAGCATGGTCTACTCGTCCCCCTTCTCGTGGCGGCCGTGGCTGCTGTGGGCCGGCTCGGCCGGCTCCAGATGCTCGACATGGATCTGCGCTGCAACGCCCGAGCCTTCTGGCACCGCGTTGGCCGACGCGGTGATCACGGTCTGCTGCTCGCCCAGCGCGACCAGCCGGCCGATCAGGGTGGCGCGGTCGCGGTCGCTGGTGACCTGATCGATGCTGCCGACCACCAACAGCGGTGGCCGCGCGGTGTTGGCCAGCGCGATGCGCAACAGCAGCCCGGTCAGTTCGTCGAGCTGCTCGACGTAGGCGTGCAGTTGCGGCAGTGGCAGCTCGCCGAAGACCGGCCGGCAGACGGCGTCACGCTCGGTTTCGCCGGCGCGCGGCACCAGCCGATACCAGGGTGCGTCCCAGCGGAGTTGTTCGGTGATCAGGTCGCGCACCGTCACCGATTCGAAGATCGCGTCGAGTTGTTCGACTCCAGCCAGGGCGGAGACGCCGAAGATGTCGCGAGGTTTGTCGTGGCCCAACACCGCGACCGTTCCGGTAGACGGTTTCATCCGGCCCGCCAGGTTCATCAGCAGCGCGGTGCGTCCCGAGCCGGGCGGGCCGACCAGCACCGTGACCCCACCGGCCTCGATGTCCAAGTCGAGTGGCCCGAAAACCCGCCCCCACGGGCCGGTCATCGAGATCCCGCGCGCTCTGACCGCCACGGGCTTCTCCTCGGGAGCCTTCGCTTCCTCTGGCATGGGATTCCCCCTTTAACCGCCGAATCGGTCCGCGTGACCCATCAAAGCAGAACCGGGCATCGGTTCCGGCAGTTGCAGTGTCAGGAGGCGCAGCCGATCCGGCTCGCCGGCGATGTCGATGGTGTGAATGCGCCCGTCGGCACCGATTCCGATGTGCAGCGCAGCCAACAGCCGGCCCCCGGGCGCGATCGCGATCCCGGGGGCGCCGTCGATCAGCAGGACGGCACCGGCGCGTGCGCGTCTGGTGAAGCGCCTGGTCTCGGTGGCGACGTCGGGGGCGCCGCGCATTTCGGTGGCGACACCGGCCGGCACCAGCACCGGATCGACCCGGCGCACCACGTCGGGCGCCAACAGCTCCAGCAGCGCGGGGATATCGCCGCCGCGGGAGGCCGCCAGGAACGCCGTGACGATCTGCAGGTGCTCGGCACGGCGCCGCGGCTCGGCGGCCGGCCCGGCGTGCAGCCGGGCGCGTGCCCGGCTGGCCAGCTTCTTGGCGGCATCCGGGGATTTGTCCAACAGTGCACCGATCTGCTCGAAGGGGACGTCGAACAGGTCGTGCAAGACGAAGGCCGCCCGTTGTGCCGGCGACAATCGGTCCAGCACCACGAGCAGCGCGCGACTGACCGCCTCGGAGCGCAGCACCTCCTCGTCGGCGGCGGGCGCGGCGGCGCTGCCGGCGTTGCCCAAGGGGTCAGGCAGTGGCTGTTCGCCGCGCCGGGCACGCGCGCGCAACTGGTCGACCGCGGTGCGGGCGGTGATCGTGGTGAGCCAGCCCGCCACGTTGTCGACGGCAGCGAAGTCGGCGCCGCTGGCTTTGAGCCAGGCCGACTGTACGGCGTCGTCGGCGTCGGCGGTCGAGCCGAGCAGGTGAAAGGCCACCGAATGCAGGCGAGGCCGGTGGCCTTCGAACTCTCGGGCCAGATTCTCCAGCGTTCCCGGGTTGCTCATGGGTCACCTTTCGGTTCCGGGAGTCGTCAGTCATAGGAATAGCCACATCCGCCGACGAAAGGAAGAGCAACCTCATGAGCGTATCGACCGTCTACCTCGCGGTCATCACCGTCACCGCGGTCGTCACCATCGCTATCGCGATCGCCGACTTCATTCCGGCGCAGTTCGTCCTGGCCAATTCGGCGCAGGTGGGGGTGCCCCGGTCCTGGCTGCCGCTGTTGGGCGGGCTGAAGCTGGCCGGGGGCGCCGGCCTGGTCATCGGACTGGCCGGCGTGGCCTGGATCGGCGTCGCCGCCGCGGCCGGGCTGGTCGCCTTCTTCATCGGGGCCGTCGTGACGCATCTGCGGGCCGGAGTGTTGTACAACATCGGTTTTCCGGCCGCCTACCTGGCGCTGTCGACGGCGTCGCTGATGATGCTGCTGGCCTGAGTTATCCGAATTCGGCCGCCGGGTCGGTGTGGCCGGCCGAACCGGCCCGCCGCGGCAGTTCCAAGACGACGTTGGTGGCTTTGACCGAGGCGACGACCAGGCTGCCGGGCTGCAACTGCAGCTCGTCGGCGGCTTCCCGGCTGACCAGCGACACCAGCCGGAATGGGCCGGCCTGAACGTCGACCTGTGCCATCACCGTGTCCCGAGTGACGTTGGTGACCAACCCGACGAGCCGGTTGCGGGCAGACTGGCCCACCACCGGATTGCGCGACATCGGTTCGACGGAGGCGCGCTCCTGGGCGAACCGCGCCAGCTCGGCGCCGTCGACCATCCGGGGGCCGGTTCCCGTCGTCGCCGAGAGGCGACCGGAGTCGATCCAGCGCCGGACGGTGTCGTCACTGACCCCGAGCAGTTCGGCGACTTCGGCAATTCGAAAGCTTGGCACGTCGTTGAGCTTATCCTCGCCGGCCCGCTGGCTCAGGCTTGTGCGAAGTACCGGATCGCCGTCATCGCCTGGCCCCGGCGGTCGACGTCGGCGAAAAGCACCGCGCGCTGCTGCGCCGAAGTCATCGAGACCGCGACGGTGCCGCCGGCCGCCAGCAGCTTCGTCGGGCGCGCACCGTCGAGCCGGGCGCCGAGCTCGGCAAGATCTATCGCGGTGTCGTCGCCGTAAGTCATTGTCGCAGTGGGCGATAGCGCCGCCGTCACGGTGGATAGCTGACCCGAGCTGATCGCGGTGAGGAATGTGCGCACCGGATGCTTGCCCCGACCGGCCGGCCGGCGAAACCCGGCAGCGAAGCCGGCGCTGCCGGCGAGGCGCTGGTTGCGCAGCAGCGATCGCGACAGCCCAACCCCGGCGGGCACCGCCGCCAGGCCGTTGCCGAGGAACTGGCGCATCATCGCCGGCAGCTCCCAGTAGGCGCGCAACCGACGCAGCTTCCATCGGCTGCCGGCCTCGGTGAGGTCTTCGGTCAGGTCATAGCGCAGGATCGCTGGAATGTGCATGACCACCGACGGGCCCATCGCCACCTCGAGCTGCAGGTCCCGGATGACAGTCGTCCCGTGCACGATGTCCAGGTCGCGGTGGAAGGTGATGTCGCGGGGCCCGATGAACGTGTCGTAGAAGCGGCCGATCTGCTGCGCCCCGACGTGCGGGCGCGAACCCACCGGGTCCTCCACCTGACCGTCGGAACTGAACAGGCCCACCCAGCCGCTGCGGTCGTGGGCGGCCGCGGCGGCCGGCGACTGCTCGACCGTGACCAGCAGATCCTGCGCTATCGAGTCCGTCATCCGGCTGCCTCCACCACAACGACACCAGCGCGGCGCATCGCCGCCACCGCAGCAGCCGACGATTCGGCGCCCACCCCCGCGGTCAACTGCGCCAGCACCGCGGTGGCAAACCCGGCGCGGATCGCGTCTTCGGCGGTGTGGCGCACACAGTAGTCGGTGGCGACGCCGACTACGTCGACGCGGTCCACCTCATGCCGGTGCAACCAGTCGGCCAGCGCGGTGCCGTCACCGTCGACGCCGTCGAATCCGCTGTATCCGGCGTCGTATTGGCCTTTTGTGAAGACCTCGTCGATCCGGTCGGTGCTCAGCGCGGGATGAAGATCGGCGCCGGCGGTTCCGGCGCGGCAATGCGGCGGCCAGGACGTCACGTAATCCGGGTGCGCTGAAAAGTGGTCCCCGGGATCGATATGCCAATCCTTGGTCGCCACCACGTGGGCGTAGCGGTCCCGGGTGGCCGCGCCGTGTAGGTAGCGGGTGATGCCGTCCGCGACGTCGACGGCGCCGCTCACCGGCAAGGCGCCCCCGTCACAGAAGTCGTTCTGCACGTCGACGATGATCAGCGCCCGCATGACCACCACCGTATCGTCGGCGCCGCAGTGCGGCCCGCGCGTAGAGCATCCAGGACGCGATGACGGCCGCCAGCACCGTGGCCTCGGCTGCTGCGGTCCAGGCGGCCGGATAGACGACACCGGCCAGATACTGGGCGATGAAACCCTCCGGCGGGAGCGGGGCCATCCCGGCGGCGGCGCGGGCGCCGCGCTCGAGCCACGTCAGCGGGCAGTCCAGGTGGGCGGTGAGGATCAGGAGCCCCCATACCACCGCCGGGATATGCAGCCAGATGGTGCGCGGCCAGCGCAGTGCCAGAAACCCGCCGGCGATGACGTAGCCGACGAAGGCCAGGTGCACTGCAACGATGAGCACCACCGCGATGGGGTACATGGTCCTAGAAGGCCCGCCGTTTCGCCGTACGCAGAATTCGCTTCCGTCTGCGACCGCCACGGTACATTGGCGGACACCTGATAGTCAGGAGCGGATCTGATGACAACCGGCGGTTTTGACCCGAACGTCCCCGGCTATGGCCCTGGTTATGGCCCTGGCTATGGCCAGCCCGGCGCCTATCCGCCGCCGCAGGGCTGGGGGCAGCCGCCGGCGAAGGGGCAGAAGCCGGGCGGGCTGGGCCGGCGCTTCTGGGCCCGGCTCATCGACGGGGTGCTGGTCAGCATCGTGGCGTTCGCCCTGTCGCTGTTCGTGTTCGCCGACGACTATCCGTTCCTGGTGACCGGCCTGTTCTCCGGTGTGCTGACTTACGGCTACTTCGTCTTGTTCGAGGTCACCCAGGGAGCCAGCCCGGCCAAGCGCCTGCTCGGCCTGGCGGTGCGCGGGCCCGACGGGGTGTCCAAGCCGACGCTGGGACAGTCGGCCGTCCGCAACGCCTTCACCGTGCTGGCGGTGCTGCCCTACCTGGGCCCGCTGCTGGCCTTCGTGGCCTACGTCGTGATCGCGGTGACGATCAGCGGCAGCCCGACCAAACAGGGCAAGCACGACGAGCTGGCCGGCGGCACCCGGGTGATCCGGGACTGATCGCGTTCTCGAGAGTCAGAATCCGACGGCTTGGCCGTCACGGCGCGGATCGCTAGCAGCGAAATAACCGTCATCGAGCCGCCAGATCGCCTGGCAGCTGCCGAACCGGTGGTAGTCGTCGACGACGACCAGCTCATGGCCGCGCCGGCGCAGTTCATCGAGAGTTGCCGGGGCAAAACCGGTTTCGAGCGCCACTTGCTCACCCTGCAGCCAGCGGAACCGGGGCGCGTCACAGGCTTGCTGCGGATTCTGCCCATGGTCGACGATGCGCACCACCAGTTGCACGTGTCCCTGCGGCTGCATAGCACCGCCCATCAGACCGAAGCTCATCACCGGCGCGCCGGCTTTGGTCATGAAGCCCGGAATGATCGTGTGGTACGGCCGCTTACCGGGACCGACCTGGTTCGGATGTCCCGGTGTCGCAACGAAATCCACACCACGGTTCTGCAGCGAGATGCCGGTGCCGGGGACCACCACACCCGAGCCGAAGCCCCAGTAATTGGACTGCGTCATCGACACCATCATCCCCGCGGCGTCCGCAGCCGTGAGACACACGGTGCCCCCGCGGGGCGCGCCCGCGACGGCCGGCTTGGCCCTGCCCCGGTCGATCTCGGCGGCGCGCCGCTGCAGATACGCCCGGTCCAACAGGGCTTCGGGACGCACCCGCATGTGGTCGATGTCGCCGACATAGGCGTGCGCATCGGCGAAGGCCAGCTTGACGGCCTCGATCTGAAGATGCACGCTGTCGGCGGAATCGACTGGGGCTGAGGCCATATCGAACTCTGCGAGAATTCCCAGGGCGATAAGTGCGACGATTCCCTGCCCGTTGGGCGGGAGCTCGTGAACGGTGTAGCCGCGGTAATCGCCGGCGATGGTGCCGACCCAGTCGGCGCGGTGCGCGGCAAGATCGGAGGACCGCAGGGCACCGTCGTGGGCCGCTGCGTGCGCCGCCATCGCCGCCGCCAATTCTCCGTGATAGAACGCCTCACCCCCGGTGGCGGCGATCTTCTCCAGGGTCAGCGCATGGTCGGCCAGCCTGACGCGCTCGCCGGGCTTGGGGGCGCGGCCGCCGGGCATGAACGTTTCGGCGAAGCCTGGCTGAGCCACCAACCGCGGCAGTTGCTCCGCCCATTGGTGGGCAACCGTGGGCGAGACCAGGAAGCCGTTGCGGCCGTAGTGGATCGCCGGCTCGAAGAGTCGCCCCAACGGGAGTCTGCCGAAGGCGCCGTGCAGTGCGATCCACCCCGATACCGCGCCCGGAACGGTGACCGAATTCCAGCCGAGGGCTGGAATCGCGTTGCCGTGGAAGTAGTCCGGCGTCCATGCCGCCGGTGAGCGACCGGAGGCGTTCAGTCCGTGCAGCCGCTGCCCGTCCCACACGATGGCGAACGCGTCCGAGCCGATCCCATTGGAGACCGGTTCCACCACGGTGAGAGTGACGGCCGCGGCGACGGCGGCGTCCACCGCGTTACCACCGTCGGCAAGCATCTGCAGGCCGGCTTGGGCGGCCAGCGGCTGTGAGGTGCACACCACGTTGCCGGCCACAACGGGTTGACGCGGCCAGGCATATGCCGAGGTCCAGCCGAACGGCACGGGCACTCCCGGATCGTTGCACGCCGGAGCCGACCGCTCAACGGTCCGCCGGCCGGCGGGCTGCAACCATCAGCGGGCCAGCGAGAATCCCTCCCAGGCCCTGCGGCGTTCGGGCGTCGGGTCGAATTCCACCCGGGTCGTACGGTCGAACACCATCACCGGACGGTCGGTCGGGGTGTAGACCGGCCAGTCGTCGCCGGGCACCCCGTCGCGGCTGAAGGCCCGCCAGCGACGCTGCACCTGGCCACTGACCCGCAGCGCCGCCCGGCGATCCGCACCGGCGGTGAGCAAGCGGCCCAAGCCACCGCTGCGGTAGACGTCGAACACGGCGAACAATTCGGTGGCATGGGTGGCGCCCAGGCCCGACCAGCGCAGCACCCGCGGCGCGAAGTCGTAGCGGTACACGTAGGTGGGCGCATGAGCCGCGTGCGCCTCGGCGATCTCCCAGACTGCCGCGTTGAAGGCGAAATCGCCGCCGAGCCGGATGCAGGCCGTCCGGCTCGGATAATCCGGGTAGGCGGCGATGATGCGGTCGCGCACGCCTTCCTCGGTGTTGGCCAGCACCGCCTCGACCATCGGCTCGGTCGTCGGCAGCATCTTCAGGAACCGGGTGAACAAGCGTCCCTCCTCGGCGTTGCTGCCGACGATGAGCGGCACCCGGTGGGCCGCACCGCGCCGCATCGCCTCGACCGGATCCAGCGGCAGCAGGTCGTCGCCGAAAACCGGGCCGATCGGGAACGCGCCCAGCATGTCGCGGGTGCCCTCGGTGAGCAATCGGTTTTGGGCCGCCACCAACTCCGTCGGCGACACCCGCAGCAGCGTCGGCGCGGCATCGGCGGGGCGGACCCCGAGCAGGGCGGCGAAGCGGCGGGCGAACTCCGCGGCCATCTCGGGGCTGCGGACCATTCCCGCGGCGGGGCTTTCGGCGATCGCGCGGGCGAACAGGCCCTCGGCCTCGGGTACCCCGAGCAGGGTGGCGACGATGTGCGCGCCGGCGCTTTCGCCGAAGATCGTGACGTTCTCGGGGTCACCGCCGAAGGCGGCGATGTTCTGCCGCACCCAGTGCAAGGCCAGCAGCAGATCGCGCAGGTACAGGTTGCTGTCGATGGTGACCTCGGAGGTCGACAGCGACGACAGGTCCAGGCATCCCAGCGCCCCGAGCCGGTAGTTGACCGAGACGTAGACGCAGCCGCGCCGGGCCAGCGCCGCCCCGTCGTAGATCGGGGTCGCCGAGCTGCCCAGGATGTAGCCGCCACCATGGATGAACACCATGACGGGCAGCGGGCCGGCACCGGCCTCGTCGGGAGCCACCACGTTGAGGGTCAGGCAGTCCTCGCCGGTCGGCTGGAAGCGACCCGGGCTCAGGATGGTGTACATCCGCTCCTGCGGTGCGCAGTTGGTGAACCCGTGGCAGTGCCGCACCCCCGACCACGGCTGCGCTGGCTGGGGTGCCCGGAACCGCAGCGGGCCGACCGGCGGCCGGGCATACGGAATTGAGCGCCATCGACGCACCCCGCCACTTGCGAAACCCTCCACGACGCCCGTGGCGATGCTGGCCTGCACAGGGTGGTTATGCATGAGCGAACGGTAGCGAACCGCCCGGCGGTTAGCGAACCTCGACGAAGGAGAGGTGATGCTGGACCGCCGCTTGGGCCCGGCGGTTAGCGAACCTCGACGAAGGAGAGGTGATGCTGGACCGCCGCGTAAACCCGGCGGTTAGCCTAACGGCATGCGTCTCGCCGGGCTCATCGCTGTGCTGCTGTTGATCGCCGGGTGTTCCCGCGCAACCGTCGGCGAACCGGAGCCCAGCGCGACCGGCCCGTCCAGCCCGGCAACGACCACCGGCGCATCATCGGTGCCCGCCTCGCCGACGTCGTCGTCATCCGTCCCGTCGGCACCGCCGGCTCCGGGTGCGGCGATCGCCGAGGTGATCGCCTGGATCGAGGCCGGACGGCCCGTCGATGCGGCGGGCTACCACAGCGCCACCCGGGACGGGGTCACCACCGACCTCGTCGACGAGGTGGCCTTCACGGTGCCGGCCGCGCCGCACCGCGCCACCAACTGCATGACCGATTCCGGGTCCGCTGATGGCGCACTGGCCTGCGTGGTGGACCTGGTCAATCCGCCGGCGCAGCCCGCAGAGATCTACGGGCAGTGGAAGGGCGGCTGGGTCGACTACGGCGGCAACACGCTGCAGGTGGGGTCCGCGCACGGTGACCCGGGCCGGTTTGTGCACGGTGATGGGGCGGAGTTGCCCGACGGATCGACGCTGTCGTTCGGCGATTACCGGTGCCGGGCGGATCGCGCTGGGCTGTTCTGCGTGAACTACGCCCACCGCTCGGCGGTGCGGTTCAGCCCCGAGGACATCGCGGTTTTCGGCTGCCTGCGCCCGGTTCCGCCGCCCGCCGACGCCGGCAAGCTGTTCAGCTGCGCAAGCTGACGCTCAGCGCCAGCGGTCGGCGGAGTCGACGGCGCGTAGCAGCGCGTCACAGAGTTGCTGCAGCTCCTCGCGGGGAGCGTCCTCGGCCAGCGCGGTCGCGATGTCTTCGGCCGCGCAGCGGACCTGATACACCCGGTCGGACAGGGCCGTGGCCTCCTCGGCCGAGAGCACCACGGCGTCGGGGGCCAGCGCGGTCGTCTTACCGCTGCTGATCAGGGCCCGCTGTTCGTAGGCGCGCTGCCGGCAGGATTGCCGACAATACTGCCGGCGCCGTCCGATACCGGCGTCGCCCACGTCACGGCCGCACCATCGACACGGTTGCGGGCGGGGACTGCGTGGCACGGCTGACTACCTTAGTCCGGTACCCGGGAGGATCCCGGTATCATTGAGGGTCGCGCCGCATGCGCCGGGAACTGCATAGGGCCCGTTCGCGTTGACTACCGCGAGACATTTTCACTGACAGGCATAAGGAGTGTGGGTCGATGGCTGATCGTGTTCTGCGGGGCAGTCGGCTGGGAGCCGTGAGCTACGAGACCGACCGCAACCATGACCTGGCGCCGCGCCGCATCGCGCGGTACCGCACCGAAAACGGCGAAGAGTTCGAGGTTCCGTTCGCCGATGACGCGGAGATTCCCGGCACCTGGATGTGCCGCAACGGCCTGGAAGGCACCCTCGTCGAGGGCGACCTGCCCGAGCCGAAGAAGGTCAAGCCGCCGCGCACGCACTGGGACATGCTGCTGGAGCGTCGTTCGATCGAAGACCTCGAAGAGCTGCTCAAGGAGCGGCTGGAGCTGATCAAGTCGAAGCGGCGGAGCTAGACCGCCTTAGCCGCGTCCGTTGCGGAGCCGGTTCACCCGGCCGCCGATCCCCCAGCGCGCGACCTTGACCATCGCTTCGCGGATGTTCGAGCCGCTCATCTTCGACACGCCCAGTTCGCGCTCGGTGAACGTGATCGGCACTTCGGTGATGGTGAAGCCGTTGTTGACGGCGCGCCACGTGAGGTCGACCTGGAAGCAGTAGCCCTTGGAGTCCACCGCGTCCAGGCCGATCTTTTCCAGTACCCCGCGCCGGTAGGCGCGGTAGCCCGCGGTGATGTCGTGGATGCCGACCCCGAGCAGCAGCCGCGCGTAGGTGTTGGCGGTCTTGGACAGCACCAGGCGGCGCACCGGCCAGTTGCGCACCGCCCCGCCGTCGACATAGCGCGAACCGATCGCCAGGTCGGCGCCCGCGTCGATGGCGTCCAACAACCGGTACAGCTGTTCGGGGGCGTGGCTGCCGTCGGCGTCCATCTCGACGATCACCTCGTAGTGGCGGGCCAGCCCCCAGGCGAAACCCGCCAGGTAGGCCGCGCCCAGCCCGGCCTTGGCGGTCCGGTGCATCACGTGAATGCGTTCGGGGTCGGCGACCGCCAGCTCATCGGCGAGCTTGCCGGTGCCGTCGGGGCTGCCGTCGTCGACGACCAGCACGTGCACGTCCGGGCGGGCCTGCTGCAACCGGCCCACGATGATCGGCAGGTTCTCCAGCTCGTTGTAGGTGGGGATCACCACCAGGGTGTGCAGACTGGGACGCTCAGTCATCGGCGCCGCTCCTCCTGTTTACCTCGGCGCCGGCAGGACGCCCCTTGAACCACTGCCGCTTCCGGCCGCGCATGAAGTGTCCATTTTGCAGTATGGCCGCCAGCAGGCCCGCAACAGCTGCGCCGACCAGCACCCCTTGCAGGATCGGCGCCCACCGGGTCGCCGGGGTCAGCGAGGTCTTGAGCCGCAGGTGGCTGTCCAGGTAGGCGGCTTCGAAGAACCCGGTGCGGGCCAGCTCGCGACCGTCCGGCGCGATCACGGCGCTGATGCCGGTGGTGCCGGCGACCACGACGTAGCGGTCGTGTTCGACCGCGCGCACCTTGGCGAACGCCAGCTGCTGTTCGCTCATCGTCTCGTCGAAGGTGGCGTTATTGGTCGGCACCGCCAGCAGCTGGGCGCCGGCCAGCACCGATTGCCGCGGCGCGCGGTCGAAGATCACCTCCCAGCAGGTGGCCACCCCGACCGGAACGCCGGCGACCTGCACCACCCCGTCGCCATGGCCCGGGACGAAATACCCCGCGCGGTCGGCGTAGCCCGACAAGTGCCGGAAGAACCCGCGCCACGGCAGGTACTCCCCGAACGGCTGGACGATCCGCTTGTCGTGGCTGTCCCCCGGCCCGGTGCGCGGATCCCACACCAGCACCGAATTCGTCGCCTCCGGGTTGTCGCGGGTCCAGCCCGGTGCCGCCCGCACCGTGCCTACCAGAATCGGGGCATCGATCGCCTGCGCGGCCACGGTGATCTGTTGAGCGGCATCGGCGTTCGCGGTCGGATCGATGTCGGAGGCGTTCTCCGGCCAGATTACGAACAGCGGGTGCGGGACCCGGCCGGCCTCGACGTCGTCGGCCAACCGCAGGGTTTCGCGGACGTGATAGTCCAGCACCTCACGGCGCTGGGCGTTGAAGTCGAGTCCGAGGCGCGGCACGTTGCCCTGCACCGCCGCCACGGTGATCGCCGGATCATCACCGGCGCCCGCCCCCGAGCGGCGCACACCGGGCCACACCACGATCGCGGCCAGCAGCACCAGGCAGATGCACAGGCCCGGCAGCAGCACCGCCGGCGGTCGGTCGGCGCCGCGGGTCGTCGGTTCCTCGCGCAGCCACCGCACGATCTCCACGGTCAGCGCGGTGGCGGCGCCGCCGGTCAGCACCACGGCGGTCGAGAGCAGCGGAACCCCGCCCAGGGCCACCAGCGGTAGCAGCGGTCCCGCCGTTTGCCCGTAACCCACCGCGCCCCAAGGGAACCCGCCGAACGGGATCACCGACTTCGCCCATTCCTGGGCCGCCCACAGCAGGGCGAACCAGATCGGCCAGCCCGGAACGCCGCGCACCACCACCGCCGCCGCACCGAACACGGCGGGAAACAGCGCACACATCAGCGTCAACACCAGCCACGGCAGCGCGCCGACCAGACCGCCGACCCAGGGCAGCAACGGCAGATAGAACGCCAGACCGCACAGCAGGCCGTACCCGAAACCCCCGGCGACGGTGGTCGTGCGGTGAGTCAGCACCCAGCCCAGCAGCGCGAATGCCAGGATCGCCGCCCACCACCAGTTCAGCGGAGGGAAGCCGGCGCGCAGCAGCATGCCGGCACCCACCGCGGCCGCCAGCTGGGCCCAGCGGTCGGCGGTCGCAACGCCCAGGCGCTCCAGTCGGTTCGGGCCGGCAGGCTCTGACTGGGCGTCGGCGTCGGGACCGGCCGGATCGTCGGCGGCCTCAGCCATGCAGGATCACTCCCCGGTGCACGGTGCGCCGGCACCGCGGCGCGTCATCGGATTCCAGCACCGGTAGCGCAGGCACCCGGGAGCGCGGATCGGTCGACCAGCGCTGAACGGAGTCGCGGGGCGCCTGAACGGCCAGCCGAGTGACGTCCCAGACCGCGTAGGACGCGGGTGCACCGGGCACCAGGGTTCCGCTGATGCCGTCGTTGACCCCGGCGGCTCGCCAGCCGCCGCGAGTGGCGGCGGCGAAGGCCGCCCGCATCGACACCGCGCTGCCCGGGGTGCGGTGGTGTGCGGCCGCGCGCACCGTGGCCCAGGGATCGAGCGTGGTCACCGGGCTGTCGGAACCGAACGCGAGGGGCACGCCTTGGGATGCTAACAGCGCCAACGGGTTCAGCCCGGCGGCGCGCTGCGCGCCCAGCCGCTGGGCGTACATCCCGTCCTCGCCGCCCCAGAGCGAGTCGAAAACGGGTTGCATACTGGCGATCACGCCCCAGGATCCCAGCTTGGCGGCCTGCTCGGCGCTGACCATCTCCAGGTGCTCGAGCCGGTGCCCGCAGCGCGCCACCGCGGCAACGCCGAAGCGCTCGACCACCTGTTCCAGAGCCGCAACGACCGATGACACCGCGGCGTCGCCGATGACATGGAACCCGGCGGTCACGCCCGCCTCGGTGCAGGCCCACAGATGGGCGCCGACGGTGTCGGCGTCCAGGTGGCACACGCCGGTGCAGTCTGCAGCGTCGGCGTAGGGCTCGTGCAGCCAGGCGGTGTGCGAGCCCAAAGCGCCATCGACGAACAGGTCGCCGGCCAGACCGCGGGCGCCGGTGTCGGCGAGCAGTTCTCGGGCCTGGGCGGCGCTGTGGACCGGTTCGCCCCAATAACCGATGACCTCGACACCGTGGTCCAGCGCCCGCAGCTCTCGCCAGTCGTCGAGGCCACCGATATCCGGGCCGGCGCACTCGTGGACCGCGACGATGCCGGCCGCGGCCGCGGCGTCGAGCGCGGCGGTGCGGGCAGCGGCGCGCTGCTCGGCGGTGAGCAGAGTGCGCGCCACCGCACGCACCCGGTGGTGGGCCGCACCGGACAGCGGCGTCGCGGGGTGGTGTTCCAGGCCCGGCACCCGGCGGCGCAGCCCGCTGGAGGCCAGCGCGGAGTGGACGTCGACGCGAGACAGGTAGGCAGGCCGGTCCCCCACCACCGCGTCGAGCGCCGCGGTGTCCGGCGCCGCACCGTCCGGCCAGCCGGTTTCATCCCAGCCGTGGCCCCAGATCGGCTGATCGGGATGGGCCGCCGCGTGGTCGGCGATCAGCTGCAAACAGTGCCGCCGGGAAGTGGCCGGCCGCAGATCCAGGCCGGTGCGGCACAGCCCCGTCTCGGTGACATGGACGTGGCTGTCCACGAAAGCCGGTGTCACCAAAGCCCCGTCGAGGTCGAGCACCTCGGCCCGGGGGAACTGCTCGCGGCCCACCGCATCGCTGCCCAGCCAGGCGACCAGCCCGTCGCGGACCGCCATCGCCGTGGCCTCCGGATGCGTCGGGCTGTGAATGCGGCCGCCGAGCAGCAGCAACGTGGGGGCCCCGGACACGACTGTCACGTCGTAAAACGTACGGGGTGCCGATGACGCCGGATCAGCCGACCGACAGGGCGGGCGGCTGGAGCGGGCGCACGTCGGTGACGTCAGAAACGTCGACGACTTCGGCGTCGATGTAGTCGGCTCGCCGGCCCGGAGCGCGCCGAGCGGCATACCAGCGTCCGCCGGCGACCGTGGCGGCCGCCAGCGGCGTATGCCGGCCCAGCCCGGCGGTGGCCGCCGCAGCCAGCAGTGGACGGGCGGCGGTCCGGGTGGGCGGCGCCAGCAGCAGCAAGCCCATCAGCGTGGTCAGCGGCCCCGGAACCAGGATCAGCAGCGTGCCCGCCGCGATCAGCCCGCCATCGGCGAGCACGCCCGGCTTGAGGCCCGACCGCAGCCGGCCGATCTGGCGGCGAAGCTGCCCGGCCGACAGCGCCAGCCCCGCCACGAAGGCGCCCAGCAGCAGCAGCAGCGTCCAGCCGAATCCGATTGCCCAGATCAGCGCGGCAACCGCGGCCGACTCGGCCAGGACGTAGACCACAAACATCCGCAACACAGCGCTCGCCATGCCACCCCAACGTCCGGGACGCCGAGGAGGTTCCCTCTGGGCACACCGGGGCATACGTTGATGCGATGACGACCATCGAACTCGCCACCCCGGACGGACCCATCGACGCGTTGCTGGATATTCCGGACGGGCCGGGCCCATGGCCCGGCGTGGTGGTGATTCACGACGCCATCGGATACGCCGCGGACATGGCGGCCATCTCCGGGCACGTCGCCGAGGCGGGTTATCTCGCGGTGTCGCCGAACCTGTACTCGCGCGGCGGGCGGGCCCGCTGCATCACCCGGGTGTTCCGGGAGCTGCTGACCCAGCGCGGCCGCGCGCTTGATGACATCATCGCCGCCCGCGATCACCTGCTGGGCATGCCGGAGTGCTCCGGCAAGGTGGGGATCGCCGGATTCTGTATGGGCGGACAATTCGCGTTGATCTTGTCGCCCAAGGGATTCGGCGCCTCCGCCCCGTTCTACGGCACCCCGCTGCCCCGGCAGCTGAGCGAGACGCTCGAGGGCGCCTGCCCGATCGTGGCCAGTTTCGGGGGACGCGACCCGATGGGTATCGGCGCACCCAATCGGTTACGACGGATCGTCGAGCACAAGAACATCCCGCACGACATCAAGGTCTACCCCGGCGCCGGACACAGCTTCGCCAACAAGCTGCCGGCCCAGCCGCTGATCCGCATCGCCGGCTTCGGTTACAACGAAGCCGCGACCGCCGATGCCTGGGCACGGGTATTCGCGTTCTTCGGCGAACACCTGCGCGCCGACAGCGGCGACTAAGCGGTGGCCGCCGTGGCGAGCACCCGCGGGAACAGGACGTTGTTCTCCTTGTGCACGTGCAAGTGGATGTCGCTCTCCAGGTCCGCCAGGCCGGACAGCATCGCGGTGTAGCTGGCACAGGCGTCCGCCGGAATGGTGTAGCCGTCGGTGAGCTCACGCAGTTCGGCGAGCAGGCGGCCGGCGTTGTCGTGCTCCCGCTGGTTTGCGGCGAGTTCGTTGCGCAACTCGTCGGAGAGCGGACGGTCCGGCCGGCCGGCCCGCAGGCTGATCTCGGGGAACAGCATGGTCTCCTCGGTGCGCAGATGCGGCTCCATGCCGGCGCGCAGCTGGTGGAAGAGCTCCCGGACGCGTACGAGTTCGCCGTGGTTGCGGCCGTGCACCCGCGCCACCTTGTCGACCAGCTCCGCCAGCCGTGGGAACTCGTCCCACAGGAAGCGGTGGTGGGTGCTGACGATGTGGGCGATCAGCGCAGGGTCGTCGAAGCCGGCCCAGTCGGCGCGCTGAGCGGGCGCTGTGGAGCTGTTGAGCGCGGCGAGCAGCTCCTGGGCGTCGACACCGTCGGCAGCGCACGCGTCACCGAGCGTGCGCTGGCCATGGCAGCAGAAGTCGATCCCGAACCTGCTCAGGATGCGGGTGGTCGACGGGTCGGCGGTGACGATGTCGCCAAGGATCTGGTCGGAGGTGAAGGCGGCCACGAGAACTCCTGGGTTGTCGGCGGGTCAATCCAACAATGGCAATTTCAATGATTGAAGTCCACTATATGTGACCCGGTCGCGTCCTCAGCCGGCGGCGGTCAGCGCCAGCCCGACGTTGTTATGCATGCCGCCCCGCAGCTTGCTGAACACGTTGAACACCCGGCCGATGAGCCCATAGCGCTTGCCGATCGCGGCGTAGACGGCGCCGTTGTCCGACTTGTCCAGGACGGTGGCCAGCGCCTCGATCGCCTCACCTTTGGGACGGCCCCGCATGTCACAGACCGCCAGGGTGACGCGCGGGGTGTTACGGATCCGCTTGACCTTCCACGACGATTCCTGGGTGATTACCAACAGCCGGTCGCCGTCGGCGGCCGCCCACACCGGAGTCGGCTTGGGGCGGCCGTCTTTGGTGAACGTGGTCAGCAGCAGGTAGTCGGACTGGGCGAGGTCAGCAAAGGTCGGTGCCACGGACGCGAATCTACCCGCCCGGAGCCGCGGCGCCGGAAGCGTGACAACGGGGCGAGTCGGCCCGGGCTACAGCGGAGGCCGGCTCGGCAGCGGGTGCAGCTCGGCCAGCTTGGGCAGCGCGGGCTTCGGCTGGGCCGAGTCCACGTAGGCGGCCACCGCGTCGGCGGAGATCAGACCGTAGCGGACCAGCAGATCAACGGCGTTGAGGCCGAAGTGCTGGGCGACCCGGAGCAGGTTGTCGGCGGTGATGAGCCGGCCTTCGTGTGCCGCCTTGTAGTAGGCGGACTTGCGGTAACCGAAAGCTTCATAGACTTCGGTCGCAGGCAGCGGCCGACCGATCAGATAGGGCAGCACCACCGACGGGTCTTTATCACGATCGTCCATGGTTTTAGACCATAGTCCTGTTAGAAGGGCGATGACCAGACCAGCGTACCAGATTCCTCGGCTTTTCTTACATTGATGTCAGTTTCCTGCCACGTTACGAGCATCGGATTGCGATCATCTTCGCCCGGTCAGCGCGGCATCCGCCGCCAGAGGGCCTGCGGCACCAGCCGCATCACGGCGAACATCGGCCGCAGTAGCCAGGGCACGGCGACCATGCGTCGGCCCCGGGCGAGCGCGCGAGCGGTTGCGTCCGCCACCTGGGCCGGCGTGCTGGCCGGCGGAGCCGGTTTCATACCGGCCGTCATCCGCCCGATGACGAACCCCGGACGCACGATCAGCAACTGCACGCCGGTGCCGTGCAAGGCATCGGCAAGTCCATTGGCGAACCCGTCCAGACCGGCCTTGGCCGAGCCGTAGACGTAGTTGGCGCGGCGGACCCGCACCCCCGCGATCGACGAGAACACCACCAGGCGGCCCCGGCCGGCCGCGTGCATCGCCGCGGCCAGGTGGGTGAGCAAGCTGACCTGTGCAACGTAGTCGGTGTGGACCACGGCCACCGCGTGCGCGGCATCGGATTCCGCGCGGGCCTGGTCGCCCAGGATCCCGAAGGCCAGCACCGCGGTGCCGATCGGGCCGTGCTCGGCGATCAGGGCCGCGACCAGGGGGCCGTGCCCGGCCAGGTCGTCGGCGTCGAACTCTATGGTGTGCACCGCCGCGGCACCCGCGTTGCGCACCGCGGCGACCTGGGCGTCGAGCCGGTCAGCAGCGCGGGCGGCCAGCACCACCGTCGCGCCGGGCGCCAGTCGGCACGCCAACTCCACGCCGATTTCGCTGCGCCCGCCGAAAATCACCACCGGCCCGTCCACCGTGTCGTTCACGGCTGCGATTATCGCCTGCGCTAGCGTGAACGGTGATGGCGAACGCGACGACCCGGCTGACCAGCGACGCGCTGGCGTTTCTCACTGAACGCCACCTGGCGATGCTGACCACCCTGCGCGCCGACAACTCTCCACACGTCGTCGCGGTCGGCTTCACCTTTGATCCGAAAACCCACATCGCCCGGGTGATCACCACCGGCGGTTCGCAGAAGGCGGTCAACGCCGAGCGCGCCGGGGTGGCGGTGCTGAGCCAAGTCGACGGCGCGCGCTGGCTCTCGCTGGAGGGCCGCGCCAGCGTCAACGACGCGGCCGCCGCCGTGCGTGACGCGGAGCTGCGCTATGCCCAGCGATACCGCACGCCGCGGGTGAACCCGCAGCGCGTGGTGATCGAAGTGCAGGTAGAGCGCGTGCTCGGGTCGGCCGACCTGCTCGATCGCGGCAACCGTTAGCCCGGTACCACTACCAGATCGTGCGGCCGGTTGTTCAGTGGCTCGGCGCCGTCCTCGGTGACGATCACGATGTCTTCGATCCGGGCGCCCCACTCGCCGGGGAAATAGATGCCCGGCTCGACCGAGAACGCCATCCCGGCGGCCAGCGCAACGTCGTTGCCGGCGACGATGTAGGGCTCCTCATGCACCGACAAGCCGATGCCGTGGCCGGTGCGGTGCACGAAGTAGTCCGCCAATCCCGCTTCGGCCAGCACATCGCGTGCCGCCGCGTCGACCTGCTGCGCCGGAACCCCGGGGCGGATGCACTCGACCGCCGCGCGCTGCGCCCGCTGCAAGACCGAATACCGCTGCGCCACTTGCGGATCCGGCTCCCCCAGGCTGTAGGTCCGGGTCGAGTCGGAATGGTATCCAGGCTCGACCGGGCCGCCGATGTCCACCACGACGATGTCGCCGGTTTCTAGCTCGCGGTTCGAGCACTCGTGGTGCGGGTCGGCGCCGTGCGGCCCGGAACCGACGATGATGAATGCGACCTCCGAATGCCCCTCGGCGACAATCGCTTCAGCAATGTCTGCGGCGACGTCGGCCTCGGTGCGGCCCGGCACCAGAAACTCCGGCACCCGGGCGTGTACCCGATCGATCGCTGCACCGGCCCTACGCAGCGCGTCGATCTCGCTGGGGTCCTTGATCATTCGCAGCTCGCGCAACACCTCGGTGGCCAGCACCGGAGTCGTCCGCAGCACATCGGTCAGCGGCAGCAGATGCAAGGCCGGCATCGACTCGGTGACCGCCGCGGAAGTCGGCGATGCACCCAGCGCCGCGCCCACCAGGCGGTAGGGATCCTGCCCGTCGACCCAGTCCTGCACTGCGATACCCAGGTCGGCCACCGCCGATTCGCGCAGCGCCGCCAACTCCAGCCGCGGCACCACCATGGTGGGCCGGCCGGACGCGGGCACCACCAACGCGGTCAGCCGCTCGAAGGTCTGGGCGCGCGACCCGATCAGGTAGCGCAGGTCGTAGCCCGGGGTGATCACCATCCCGTCCAGGCCGGCGTCAGCGGTGGCGGCGGCCGCGGCGGCCAGGCGGTCGGCGTACACGGAGCTGTCGAACCGGGAAGTCACGCACACCAGGCTAACCGGCCCGCGAGTGCGAATCTCACGAGGCGACACGCCTGAGTGCCGTCGTGGTATTCCCACTCGCGGGGGGAAATAGGGTGGCAATCATGCCTGCTCCCGTGCTGCTGCTCGACGGTGCCAGTATGTGGTTCCGGTCCTACTTCGGGGTGCCGTCTTCGATCACCGCTCCCGACGGCCGTCCGGTGAACGCCGTGCGCGGCTTCTTCGACTCGGTGGCCACCCTGATCACCCGGCAGCGTCCCGGCCGGTTGGCGGTCTGCCTGGATCTGGACTGGCGGCCGCAGTGGCGGGTCGACCTCATCGCCTCCTACAAGGCGCACCGGGTGGCTGAAGAAGTGCCCGACGACCCAGATGTCGAGGAGGTCCCCGACGACCTGAGTCCCCAGGTGGAGATGATCGCCGATCTGCTCGACGCGTTCGGGATCGCCACCGCCGGGGCGCCGGACTTCGAGGCCGATGACGTGCTGGGCACGCTGGCCGCGGCCGAACGCAAGGATCCGGTGATCGTGGTCAGCGGCGACCGTGACCTGCTGCAGGTGGTCGCCGACCGCCCGGTTGCGGTGTCGGTGCTCTACCTCGGGCGCGGGCTGGCGCAGGCGACCCTGTTCGGCCCGGCGGAGGTGGCGCAGCGCTACGGTCTGCCCGCCGAGCGCGCCGGCGCCGCCTACGCCGAGATGGCGCTGCTGCGCGGGGACCCGTCGGACGGGCTGCCCGGTGTGCCCGGGATCGGCGAGAAGACAGCGGTCGGGCTGCTGGCCCGGTACGGTTCGCTGGCGGCCGTGTTGGACGCCGCGGCTGATCCGGGCTCGCCGATGGCCAAGGGAGTGCGAGCCAAATTGCAGGCGGCGCAAGACTATATCGCCGCCGCCGGCCCGGTGGTGCGGGTGGCTACCGACGCCCCGGTCAAGCTGTCGACACCGTCGGACACCTTGCCGCTGGCGGCGGCCGACCCCGCTCGCGTCGCCGAACTGGCCGACCGCTTCGGCGTCGGATCCTCGATCGCCCGGCTGCAGCGGGCACTCGACACGCTGCCGGACTGAGCTACTTGGGCCGGCCGACCTCGTAGGTACCCGAGTTGTCCTGGAAGGTGACGGTCACCTGACGTTTGGTGCCATCGATGCTGACCTCGCAGTTGAACGTGTCGCCCTGCTTGACCACCGGGCTCTGACCGTTGTTGCACCGGACGTCCTTGACGTTCTTCGCGCCGTAGCCGTTGGTCTGGTCGGCCAGGATCTGCTGCACGCCCTGCTGCGCCTTTTCGACGTCGAGCTTGGTGGTCACGAAGAACCCGGGCTTCCAGAACCCCAGCACCAGCACCACCAGAGCGGCGATGCCCACGCATGCGGCGAGCACGGTGCCGACCAGCGCGGTCGGGCGCTTGTTCGCCGGCCCGGCTTGACCGAACTGGCCCGGCTGTTGGGGGTACTGACCGTACTGACCGGGTTGGCCGTACTGGCCCGGCTGCCCGTACTGGCCGGGCTGGCCGTACTGGCCGGGCTGCCCGTACTGACCCGGCTGGCCGTACTGAGCGGGTTGCCCGTACTGGCCATACTGGGCCGGCTGGCCGTACTGCTCCGGTTGCGGATAGCCGGGATACTGCGGCGCCGAGGGGTAGGACGTCTGCTGCGGGTACTGCGACGGCGTGTAGGCCGGCGGCTGCCACTGCTGCTCGGCGCCGGTTGCAGGACTCTGGCCGGTGCCCGGCTGTTCTTCGGGCTGTCCGGGCTGCTGAGGCTGCCACGGCTGCGTCGGGTCGTATCCCTGCGGTCCGCTCATCGTTGTTCCTCGAGTCCTCTCACGTAGCGGGTGCTGATCACCGCCGGCTCTCCACCGTAGCGCCCGGACCAGCCTACCCGGCGTCAACGGCGACTACGCCGCGCAAAACCGTGTCGATGGCCTGTTTTGCGGTTGCGCGCAGGTCGGCTCCGGGCGCCGCATTGCGCAGCTGATCGAGCAGGTCGAGCACCTGGCGGCACCAGCGCACAAAGTCACCCGCCGACAACGGCGAACCGGCCCCGGCCGCGTCCGAAGCGTCCAGCGCCGAAGCCAGGTCGCCGGTGCGAGCCCAGCGATACACCGCGGCGACGAAGCCCTCGTCGGGCTCACGGCTCGCGGTGATGCCGTGCCGGCGCTCGTCGGCCCGCAGCGCCGCGGCGAGCCTGCGGGTCTGATGCAGCGCCCGGCGCACCGGCTCGGTGGGCGGTTGCAGGGTGGGCGGCCCACCCGGGCCGTCCGCACCGCGTGATTCGTAGAGCACCGCGGAGACCACTGCGGCCAGTTCCGCCGGGCCGAGACCGTCCCACGCCCCGGTCCGCAGACACTCGGCGACCAAAAGGTCGCTCTCGCTGTAGATCCGGGCCAGCATCCGGCCGTCGGAGGTCACCTTCGGATCACCGTCACCCACGGCGATAAAGTCCCGCTCGGCGAGCAGCCCGACGATCCGGTCGAAGGTGCGGGCCAGCGAGTTGGTGGCCGCCTCGACCTTGCGGCGCAGCTGCGCATTGTCGGCCTCTACCCGCAGGTAGCGCTCGGCGGTGCGCACCTTGGCCTCGCGATCCGGCTCGGCGTGGGTCGGGTGGTCGCGCATGCGCTGGCGCAGCGCGGCCAGTTCCGGATCCACCGGTTCCTCCGGCGGCCCGCTGCCGCGCCGCCGGCGCGGGTTGGGCACCACCAGCCCGGCCGCCGCGGACCGCAACGCCGAGGCCAGGTCGCGACGGACCCGGGGCTGGCGGTGCTCCACCCGCTTGGGCAGGCTCATGGTGCCGATCGGCGGTATGGCGCCGGAGTAGTCGGCCGAGGAGATCCGGCCGGCCCACCGGTGCTCGGTGAGGACCAGCGGCCGCGGTTCGTCGGAGTCCCGGTCGGCTTGCAGCACCACCGCCAGACCACTGCGGCGGCCGTGGGTCAAGGTGATGATGTCGCCTTTCCGCAACGCCGCCAAGGCATCACTGGCGGCCCGACGGCGCTGCAACCGGGAGGCACGCGCCTGGGCGCGTTCCCGTTCGGAGATCTTCGCCCGCAGCCGGGCGTAATCGAGTACCGCCGCGTCGCGGCCGCCGAGTTCGGCGGCGATCTCATCGAGCATCCGTTCGCCGCGTTCGGCGCCGCGCACCAGGCCGACCACGGAGCGGTCGGCCTGATACTGGGCGAACGACTGCTCCAACAACCGGTGGGCCTGCTCGGGGCCCATCTGCTGGACAAGGTTGATCGTCATGTTGTACGACGGCGCGAACGAGCTGCGCAGCGGGAAGGTACGGGTAGATGCCAGCCCGGCCACCTGGTCGGGATCGGCGGTGGCCTCCCCCGGATGCCACAGCACCACCGCATGGCCCTCGACGTCGATGCCGCGCCGGCCGGCCCGCCCGGTCAGCTGGGTGTACTCCCCCGGCGTCAATGCGGCGTGCTGTTCGCCGTTGAACTTGACCAAGCGTTCCAGCACCACCGTGCGGGCGGGCATGTTGATGCCCAGCGCCAGGGTCTCGGTGGCGAACACGGCCTTGACCAGGCCGGCGGCGAACAACTCCTCGACAGTGTGGCGAAACACCGGCAGCAGCCCGGCGTGGTGGCCCGCCAGCCCGCGCAGCAGCCCCTCGCGCCATTCGTAATAGCCCAACACGGCCAGGTCGTCGTCGGCGAGGTCACCGCAGCGGTGGTCGATCACCTCGGCGATCCGGGCGCGCTCGGACTCGGTGGTCAACCGCAGCGGTGAACGCAGGCACTGCTTGACTGCGGCATCGCAGCCGGCGCGGGAGAACACGAAGGTGATCGCCGGCAGCAGCCCGGCCGAGTCCAGCACCGCGATCACATCGGGGCGCATCGGGGGCCGGTAGGCCGGGCGCCCTGGGCCGCCCCTGCCCGAGTGGCGGCGTGGTGAGAAGTCGGTGAGCCGGTCGGCTTCGCGGCGGTGGGCGATGTGCCGCAACAGTTGTGGGTCCACGCGCGGGCGGCCCGGCCCCTCGGCGCCGGGCCCGGATTCGAACAAGTCGAAGAGCCGCTTGCCGACCATCATGTGCTGCCACAGCGGCACCGGACGGTGCTCGTCGACGACAACGGTGGTGTCCCCGCGCACGGTCTGGATCCAGCCGCCGAATTCCTCGGCGTTGCTGACTGTGGCCGACAGGCTGACCAGCCGCACCTCATCGGCCAGGTGCAAGATGACCTCCTCCCAGACTGCGCCGCGCATCCGGTCGGCCAGGAAGTGCACCTCATCCATCACCACATGCGAAAGCCCCTGCAGAGCAGGCGAATCCGCGTAGAGCATGTTGCGCAACACCTCGGTGGTCATCACTACCACCGGCGCGTTGGCGTTGACCGACAGGTCACCGGTCAAAAGCCCGACCCGGTCCTTGCCGTAGCGGGCGACCAAGTCGGTGTGCTTCTGGTTGCTCAGCGCCTTGATCGGGGTGGTGTAGAAGCACTTGCCGCCGGCGGCCAGGGCCAGGTGCACCGCGAACTCTCCGACCACGGTTTTGCCGGCGCCGGTCGGGGCGCACACCAGCACACCTCGGCCGTCTTGCAGGGCCTGGCATGCCCGGCGCTGGAAGTCGTCCAGCCCGAACGGCAGTTCCGTGGCGAACCGGCTCAGTTCGGTCATGCCGGGCAGCTACTCATGCGGCGCGGCGACGGGGGCGGGAGCTTCGATGGGCGAGGCTTCGTCGTCGGGCAGTGGTGCGGCCGCCTCCCGCTTGGCCTTGCGCTTGTCGTGCAGCCGGGCGATCTGGATCGCGAGCTCCAGCAGCAGCGTCAGCGCTAGGCCCAGCGCGGTCATCGAGAAGGGATCGGAGCCCGGCGTGGCGACCGCCGCGAACGCGAACACTGCGAAGATCAACCCGCGCCGCCATGCGGCCAGCCGGGCGTAGCTGAGCACGCCGACCTGATTGAGCATCACGATCAGCAAGGGGAACTCGAAGCTGATCCCGAACACCAGCAGCAGGTTGATCAGGAAACCGAAATAGCGTTCGCCGGACAGCGCGGTCACCTGGACGTCGCTGCCGATGGTCAACAGAAAGCCCAGCGCTTTGGCCAGCACCAGATAAGCCAGGACGGCGCCGGTGACGAACAGCACGGCCGCCGACACGACGAACACCACCGCGAAGCGGCGCTCTTTGCGGTACAGCCCCGGTGTGATGAAGGCCCACAGCTGGTAGAACCAGATCGGGCAGGCCAGCACCACGCCGGCGGCGACAGCGACCTTGAGCCGGAGCATGAACTGATCGAACGGCCCGGTGGCCAGCAGTCGGCAGTGCCCGTCAGAAGCGATCTGTGCTCGCGCGGAGTCGGGCAGCGCGCAATAGGGATGTCTTAGCCACTCGCCGAGGCTTTCCATCCCCAGGAAGCCGTGCGAGTACCAGGCGAACCCGAAGGCGGTGGTCACCGCGATCCCGGCCAGTGAGAGCAGCAACCGGGTGCGCAGTTCACGGATGTGGTCGACGAGCGACATCGTCCCGTCGGGATTGGTGCGGCTGCGCCGTTGGCGTGGGTCAAGCCGCTTGACGAAGCTGGTGGCACGCACCATCACGGGGCGCTCGGGCGCTGCGGAGACGAGAGCCTAGGCCGACCGTGGGTCAGCCGGTGGCTCGACGCGTTCGGACTGTACTGGTGATGGCGTGGCAGATGGTTCCGCCTTGCTCTCGCCCTGCAGTTCGCGGATCTCGGATTTGAAGATTCGCAGCGACTTGCCGAGCGACCGTGCCGCGTCGGGGAGCCGCTTGGCGCCGAACAGCACGACCACTACGAGCAACAGGATTGCCCAGTGCCACGGACTGAGACTGCCCACTTCGGATACCTCCAGACGTCGCCTCGATGCTACCGCAGTACCGCAGGTCGGCCCGCCTCCGCGCAGCGCGGGCTGTTAGCCGGAGCCGGTACGTACCCCGCCATACACCGCCAGTGCGGCCGCCGCGGCATCGCGCACCCGGGCCGCCAGCGACTCCGGCGCCACCACCTGCACCTCGTCGCCCATCCCCAGCAGCAGCCGGGTCAACCACTCGTGGGAGGCGTACGTCAGCTCCGCCTCGCGCCACCCGTCGGACAGCTCCGCCACCAGACGCATCGGGTAGTACTCGAACATCCACGCTGCTGAGGGCGCCACCCGCACGGTCGCGACCGGCATCGACGGATCGGCATCGAACAACGACGTGTCGGTCTCAGCCTGCCGCGCCGGTTCCGGCGGCGTGGACGGCTCGTCGAGCACCTCGGCTCCGTCGATGCGGTCGAAGCGGAACAACCGCACACCGGCTGACTCGCGACACCAGGCCTCCAGGTAGCTGTGGTTGGCGATCAGCACCACCCGGATCGGGTCGACGACCCGGTGCGACGAGGTGTCGCGCGAGGCGGCGTAGTAGTCGATGGCCAGGGCACGGTGGCGGCGCACGGCGTCGCGGACCACGTCGGCGGCCGCGTTGTCGTCGCCGGCGGCCTCGGAGGCTTCTTGCACCGCGGTGCCGGCGGCGTTCTCGATCTTGGCGATCGCGCTGCGGGCGGCCCGCGGGTCGACGATGCCGGGCATGTCGACCAGCGCCCGTAGCGCCATCAGCATGGCGGTGGCCTCGCGCGAGGTCAGCCGCAAGGGCCGATCCACTCCCGCGGATTCGTAGACGTCGATGCGGTCTTCGTAGAACGTCAGGTCGATCAGGTCCCCGGGCCCGTAACCGGGCAACCCGCACACCGCCAGCTGCTCCAGGTCGCTCTGCAACTGGCCCAGACTCACCCCGAGTTCGGCGGCGGCCTGCTCTTTGGTGATGCCCGGGCGGGCCAGGAAATAGGGCACCATGTTGAGCAGCCGGACCAGCCGGGTCGACAGCGGGCTCACGCCGGCACCCCCCGGGCGCAAGCGGTGAGGCGGGCCACCACGTCGTCGCGCAGCGTGGGCGGGTCCAGGACGACGGCGTCGGCCCCATGCCCGGCGATCTCCCGGGCCAGCCGGTCGTGGGTGCCGATGTCGACGCCGATGACGTCGCCGTCGCGGCCGGCTAACGCCTCGCGGCCCAGTACCGTGCCGGCTCGGCGCAGCGCCACGGCCCGACCGTCGGCGACCCAGATACGCGCCTGCAGACCACTGGGAGCCTCCCCTACGGCGGCCGCGACGATCTGGCGCAGATCGGCGGTGTCGGGGCGGGTGACCGCGCCCGGCGGCCCGATCGGTGTGACATCGTCGGCGATCCGCGACATCCGGAAGGTGCGTACCGCATCGCGGTCGCGGTCGTGGCCCACCAGGTACCAGCGTCCGCCGTGGGTGACCACCCCCCACGGCTCCACGGTGCGGGTGCTGTAGGGCGCCACCGGTGACGGGCGATGGCCGAACTGCACGGCCTGCCCCGCCTGGACGGCGTCCATCAGCGCCCGCAGCGCCGGCTCGGCGCGATGGATGCCCGGCAGCGCCGCCGGCGGGGCAACCAGCACGTCGGCGCGGTCCGCGTCCACGTCGACACCGGCGGCCTGCAGTTTGGTCACCGCGCCCTGGGCGTTGGCGCGCAACTCCGGCGACTGCCACAGCTGGACGGCGACCGCGACCGCGGCCGCTTCTTCGTGGGTGAGTTCGATCGCGGGCAGCGCGTAGGCCTCGGGGTTGATCCGGTAGCCCTCGACCGGGTCCAGACCCGACACTTTCCCGGTCTCCAGCGGAATGCCCAGGTCACGCAGCTCGTTCTTGTCGCGCTCGAACATCCGGGAGAAGGCGTCGAGGTTCTGGGTGCTGTCGTAGCCCGCGACGTTGGTGCGGATCTTCTCCGCGGTGAGGTAACCGCGAGTGGACAGCAACGCGATGACCAGGTTCAAGAGCCGTTCGACTTTGGCGGTCGCCATGAGAAGAGAGGATAGGCGCTACATACTGGCGATCAGGCGTTTGACCCGCTCGTCAACGGACCGGAACGGGTCCTTGCACAGCACGGTGCGCTGGGCCTGATCGTTGAGCTTGAGGTGCACCCAGTCGACGGTGAAGTCGCGTCCGGCCGCCTGTGCGGCACTGATGAATTCACCGCGCAGCTTGGCCCGGGTGGTCTGCGGCGGGGTGTCGACCGCCTCGTCGACCTCCTCGTCGGTGGTGACCCGGGCGGCCAGGCCTTTGCGCTGCAGCAGATCGAACACGCCGCGGCCGCGTTTGATGTCGTGATAGGCCAGATCCAGCTGGGCGATCTTCGGGTCCGACAGCTCCATGTCGTAGCGATCCTGGTAGCGCTGGAACAGCTTTCGCTTGATCACCCAGTCGATCTCGGTGTCCACCTTGGCGAAATCCTGGGTTTCCACGGCGTCGAGCTGGCGGCCCCACAAGTCGATGACCTGCTCGAGCTGCGGGTTGCTGGCCCGCGTCCGCACGTACTCCACGGCCCGCCCGAAGTATTCGCGTTGGATGTCCAGGGCGCCGGCTTGGCGTCCCCCGGCCAGCCGCACCGGCCGGCGACCGGTGACGTCGTGGCTGACCTCGCGGATCGCCCGGATGGGGTTGTCCAGCGAGAAGTCGCGGAAGGGCACGCCGGCCTCGATCATCTCCAGCACCAGCGCCGCGCTGCCGACCTTGAGCAGGGTCGAGGTCTCCGACATGTTGGAGTCGCCGACGATGACATGCAGCCGGCGGTACTTCTCGGCGTCGGCGTGCGGCTCGTCGCGGGTGTTGATGATCGGGCGGGAGCGGGTGGTCGCGCTGGAGACGCCCTCCCAGATGTGTTCGGCGCGCTGCGACAAGCAGAACGTGGCGGCCTTGGGGGTCTGCAGCACCTTGCCGGCGCCGCAGATCAGCTGGCGGGTCACCAGGAACGGCAGCAGCACATCGGAGATCCGGGAGAACTCTCCGGCCCGCACGATCAGATAGTTCTCGTGGCAGCCGTAGGAGTTACCGGCCGAGTCGGTGTTGTTCTTGAACAGGTAGATGTCGCCGCCGATGCCCTCATCGGCCAGCCGCTGCTCGGCATCGATGAGCAGGTCTTCGAGCACCCGTTCACCGGCCCGGTCGTGGGTGACCAGCTGGGTCAGGTTGTCGCACTCGGCGGTGGCGTACTCGGGATGGCTGCCGACATCCAGGTATAACCGAGCGCCGTTGCGCAGGAAGACATTCGAACTACGGCCCCACGACACCACCCGGCGGAACAGGTACCGCGCCACCTCGTCGGGCGACAGGCGCCGGTGGCCGTGGAAGGTGCAGGTGACACCGAACTCGGTCTCGATGCCCATGATTCTGCGCTGCACGTCATCGAGCGTAGCCGTTGAGCAACCGCAACGGTGGTCAGGCCGGGGGGTTCGCCGCCGTGTCGAGGGTTTCCAGGACCACCTCGGCCACCTGCCGCATGGTGGTCCGCTTGTCCATCGCCGCCCGCTGAATCCACTTGAACGCTTCGGGCTCGCTCAGTCCCTGCTTGGCCTGCAGCAGGCCCTTGGCCCGCTCGATGAGCTTGCGCGTTGCCAGTTGCTCCGACAGGGTGCTGACTTCGCGTTCCAGCGCGGCGATCTCCTCGGAGCGGCTGACTGCCAACTCGATGGCCGGGACCAGGTCACCAGCGGTGAAGGGCTTGACCAGATAGGCCATCGCCCCGGCGTCGCGGGCCCGTTCCACCAGGTCGCGCTGGCTGAACGCGGTGAGCATGACGATCGGCGCGATGCGTTTGCCGGCGATCTCCGAGGCCGCGTCGATGCCGTCGCGGCGCGGCATCTTCACGTCGAGGATCACCAGGTCCGGGCGCAGCAGCTCGGCCAGCTCCACGGCCTCCTGGCCGTCGCAGGCCTCGCCGACCACTTCGTAGCCCTCTTCCCGCAGCATTTCGGCGAGATCCAGCCGGATCAGCGCCTCGTCCTCGGCGATCAGGACCCGGCGGGCAGGGCGCGCGGCGCTCTCGGATGTCGACGCAGTCACCACCCCATTCTGTCGCGGCTGGCGGCCGCGGCAACCCCGCGGGGCATCGTCTAAGGTGGAGACCCGCGCCCAAGCGCTTACGCCCTCGTATCCCAACTGGCAGAGGAAACGGATTCAAAACCCGTACAGTGTGAGTTCGAATCTCACCGAGGGCACCCACAGGAACCAGCAGGTCGGGCAGTCTCATTGCGGGCGCCTCAGCCGGCGGGTCACACCCAGCAATCAGACGTTGGCGGGGTCCGCATTAAGCGGCCGGACCGAGCGCTGGGTCGGTTGCCGTGATGAAGTCGATCACTAGCCGCATTCCCGGCGGTTCGTATGCGGCATCAACCATTTGGTCCACGATGACGTTGCGGAACCCCTCGTAGCTGCCGGCACCGGACAGCTCCCGAGCGGCGAAGCGCTGCAAGATGGACCGGCCAGGTATTTCGCTCACCCATGTGCCGTTCTCAAGAGCGGCCTCGAAGTCACCTCTGATGGCCGCTGCATGCTCCTGAAGGAACGTCATGTCGATGGTGCCTCGGGCATCGTTTAGACGGCCGAATGTCGCCTCGACCGAGGCAATGAGCGCTTCTGCCGCGTCTTGCTTGTTAGGGTCGCCGCCGAGTTTCACCGACGATACGATCCTGTCGTTCACAATTTTCCTCAGCCTGGTGACGACAAGTCCTGGTAAAACATCCCTTGCTGCACCTACGAGCGCTTCTGTGACCTGGTCGTCGGAATCGAACTTTGGACGTCCCAAGAGAACACCGACAGCCTCGCGGACAAAACGGGGCTCTAACAGGTAGTTCTCGATGTGGTAGGCATCCCAGCTTAAGTGGTGGGCACCTTGCGGCGACGATTCCCATGGTGCTGAATCTCTATCGGTAACGGCGAAAAATCTTCTAGCCAAACCTACCCGCTCGGCAGTGTGCGCCAGAACCTCATAGAGATCTCGAACACGTTGTTTACTGCCGCCGCTCACAAGATTTGCGCTCTTCGCGAAATTTGGAAAGAGCTTTTCAGTAATCCGCACATCAGTGTCAGTATCGCCGCCGCCCTCGAATAGCACCACCTTTCCTTGCGGGCGGTACATCGCGAGGTCGCCAACAAGATCTATGGTTGCACGTTCTAACTCGTTGTGTGCCGTAATTGGCACGGCTTGATTGTCTGCGAAGTCCTCAGTATCGGCCGCAGTCATATGGAATACGCTGTAGTTGGGGTTCCCAACAGCTTGACGGAGCAATGCGTCCGAGTGGGTGACAAGCCATAATTGATTATCCCTCGCCTTGCCCAGGTGCTTGTGATAGAAGTCGGGAAATCCGCGTAGAAGGCCAGGGTTTAGATGTAACTCCGGCTCATCTAGCAGTATCATCGAATTTCGAGGCGTCGAATTGCGTAGCCAAAGATAGCCGTAGAGTACTTCTTTTTCCCCTGAACTGAGTTCGTTGATGTCGTGCACTTGCCCGCCTCTGGTGCGCACGGGGAACTTCAGTCCGCCGTTAGGATCCGGTTCGACTCCCAAATATTTTTTGTCAGGGAAGAATGTCTGAAACAGTTCTTTGAGCGTTTCGTTCAGATCCGATTGACCGGATGGCGCGCCGGACTCTCGCGAAATCAAGTCACGGATATATGTCGTGGCCAACTGGGTCTTGACGTTGGCGTATTTCTGTTGCCAATTATATAGGGACTGCTGTCTGCGTTGCGAATCGATATGCTTCGCGTCTAAATTGACCTCGCCGATGGCTTCTCGCTGATAGGCGCGCGAAGCGCTATGATACTCAATTACGCCCAAGTGATCTGGCGCGTATGTCTGAAAGATCATTTCCACAATAAAATTTGGGGTGTGCAAAAGCTTCAGGTCGGAGCCAATGGTGAGAGATATGTGGTGTTCGGGTTCCGTAAGCGTTTGGCGTAGCGCGAGCGCAAGAGATACGATATTCCGCTGGGCAGCCTCACCATGTTGACGAAATTGAGTTGCCACGGCTGGGGAAAAGGCAGCGCTTGGTATTGGCTGTCCGATTGCTAAGGCCCAGGCGGCAGGTTCTACTACCCGCTCCGCATTAGCATCGAGGTAATCTTTCTCCGAATCATGCAGTTCAATGGTGGCGGCGATATGCACTGGCTTTTCCGGGTCGCGAAAGAGTCGCCTGAACTGCTCACGATCGTTCATGTCAATTTGAAATTCGCCGAACCACTGCATCCATTCTGCGCCATCGTATCCACCATAGATAGATTTGAGCAGTCGAATTGCATCGAATACGCACGATTTCCCACAGCCGTTAGGCCCCGCGATAAGTATGAAATCTGTTAAGTCATCGATGCCAAGTCTACGAATAGCTTTAAAATTTTGTATGTGCAACTTGCTGAATCTCATAAGTCCTAACCCACGTAGGCGCGCACCGCTGTAGTCGACGACTCAAGAGTAGGCGAAGACCTGCGATGAAGACGCCTCCGTAGGCGGCCAGGATCCGGCCGAAGTGGGCGTCGGGCTGCCACGTCGCCACGAACCCGTACAACCCCAGGGCGATCACCCCGGCCCCGGCCCACAGCAGGCCGCGTTGTTCACGCACCCCCTGCCACACCAGCCAGGCGCCGCCGATCTCGGCGACGGCGGCGAGCACGAACAGCGCGATCGAACGCAGCACCATGGCCCCCGACGTTAGCCGCCCGGTGAAACCGCCAACTGCGCAGCTCACCGGATTAGGCTGTCGATTGTGACCGTCAAGCGGTTCCTGGCGGTGCCGGCCGAGGCCCAGGGCCCCTACCGGCACTCGCACTGCATACCGGCCCGCACCCGGCATTACGCGGCGCGGCTGTCGCAGCGGCTGCGGATCCTCAAGGTCTCCGCCGGGCTGGCTGCGATCATCAGTGCGGGCTTCGGGCTGCTGGAGATCTGGGCCGATCCCACCTATTGGTGGATCGGTGCGCTCAATCTGATCGCCGCCGCCGCCTTCGTGCTGACCCCGCTGCTCTACCACTACGGCGAGCTGATCGCGCCCCTGACATTCGTCGGCATCGCCTACCTGACGACGTTCGTGATCTGCTGGGTGGTCGGGACCGGCTCGGGCATCCAGTTCTACTTCCTGGCGTCGGCATCGATCAGCGTGCTCATCCTCGGCGTCGACCGGATCACATTGGCCGCCGTCGTGGCAGGCCTCGGCGCCGCGCTGACGATCGCCCTGCAGTTCCTGGTCCCTGCCGACAAGCTGAATCAGCCGGCCTGGCTGCACAACCTGTCCTTCGCGCTGGTGGTGGTCTCGGCGTGCTTCATGGTGGTCGCCACGGTCTGGTTCGCGCTGCGCGAGATAGCGCACGCCGAAGCGGCGATGGAGGCCGAGTACGAACGTTCCGAAGCGCTGTTGGCCAACATCTTGCCCACGGCGGTCGCCGACCGGCTGAAGAACCCGGCCGTCGACGTGATCGCTGACAGCTATCCGGACGCCTCGGTGCTGTTCGCCGATATCGCCGACTTCACCCGGCGGGCCAGCCAGACCGATCCGGGCCGGCTGGTCGAATTCCTCAACGAGCTCTACACCGGTCTCGACCGGCTCGTCGACGCGCATGGGCTGGAGAAGATCAAGACCAGCGGCGACTCCTACATGGTGGTCAGCGGCGTGCCCGAGCCGAGACCGGATCACCTGCATGCGCTGGCGCGGCTGGCGCTCGACATCGCCGACACCGTCGCCGAACTGCGCGATCCGCTGAGCCGACCGGTGTCGCTGCGGATCGGGCTGGCCGCCGGGCCGGTGGTCGCCGGGGTGGTCGGCAATCGCCGGTTTTTCTACGACGTGTGGGGCGATGCGGTGAACCTGGCCTCCCGGATGGAGTCCACCGGCGTCGCGAACCGTATCCAGGTACCGCGGGAGGTCCACGAGCGGTTGAGCAGTGATTTCGTGTTCGAGGAACGCGGCGACGTCGACGTCAAGGGCAAGGGCGTCATGCATACCTGGTTCCTGGTGGGTGCGCGCCGGCCCGCCGCGCACGGTCCGGCGGCCCGGTCGCTGTCGGTCCCTGCGCGCTGACCTGGGGACGCGACCGGCTTCTTCGGTAGGGTGCCGAATCAGGGTGTCCCACGACGCAGAGGAGCGTGATGACGAGGCTTCTGGCCGTGCTCGGCTCGCTGGCTGGATTCGCCACCACCCTCAACGGCTACCGCCCGCTGACCAAGCACGGCTACGCGTCGCTGTATGCGTTCGCGTTCGGGGTATTCGCCTCCGAGCTTCCGCTGCAACTCATCGCCGGGCAGTCCGCGACGTTGGCAGCGGTGTCGCGCTGGTTGCCGCCGCGGGCAAGACGGTTCGGTTGGGTGGTGTCGGCGCTGTCCTGGCTGGGCCTGCTCGGGCTGAGCCACGCCGGGCGCACCGCCAATCGGCCGCTCACCGCGGCGCTGGACGCCGAGCTCGGCGCGGGCCGGCGCACCGACGGCGCTGACCTGTGGAAGCGGCCGGGCCCCGACGGCGAAATCGCCAAAGCGCCCGGGCTGGTGCGCATGATGCGGGTCTACCGCGACTACGCCACCGACGCCGACATCCCCTACGGCGAATACGGCGGCCGCAACACCCTCGATGTGTGGCGGCACCGCGACCTCCCCCGCGATGGCCGCGCGCCGGTGCTGCTCCAGATTCCCGGGGGCGCCTGGATGGTGGGAAGCAAACGGGGCCAAGCACATCCGCTGATGACCCACCTGGTGGAGCGGGGCTGGGTGTGCGTGTCGATCAACTACCGGCTCAGCCCACGTTCCACCTGGCCCGACCACATCGTCGACGTCAAACGGGCCCTGGCCTGGACCAAAGCCCACATCGCCGACTACGGCGGCGACCCGGACTGGGTGGCGGTGACCGGCGGGTCGGCGGGCGGTCACCTGTGCGCGTTGACCGCGCTGACGGCCGGCGACCCCCGGTTCCAGCCGGGTTTCGCCGATGCCGACACCAGCGTGCGGGCGGCGATTCCGTTCTACGGCATCTACGACTTCACCGGCGACACTGATCTGCATCCGCTGCTGGCACCGGCACTGAGCGCCTACGTGTTCAAGCAGAGCCGGCGCCGGTTCCCGGACACCTACCGCGCCGCATCACCCATGACGTACATATCCGCTGATGCGCCACCGTTTTTCGTGCTGCACGGCCGCAACGACTCGCTGGTGCCCGTCGAGCAGGCCCGCGTCTTCACCGCCCGGTTGCGCGACGTCAGCACGAGCCCCGTCGTCTATGCGGAGTTGCCGGTGGCCCAGCACGCCTTCGATATCTTCGGCTCGCCGCGGGCAGCGCATGCCGCGCTGGCTGTCGAGCAGTTCCTCGCCGAGATCTACGCCTCGCAGGTCGCCCCGGCCGCCTGACGCGGTGATCAGGGCCAATCCCCCGGCCGCACGCCGGTATCTGTGCCAGACTTCGGCCATGGAAACAACCCCTTCCGGTCTGCTGCCGCATCTGTGGAAGTCGACACTGGTCTCCGGTGTGCTGGCCCTGGCCCTGGGCGTGCTGATCCTGGTCTGGCCGGGCCGGACCATCCTGGCCGCCGCCGTGCTGTTCGGCATCTATCTGGTGATCACCGGCGTTGCTCAGCTGATCTTCGCGTTCAGTCTGCCCATCGTGTCCGCGGGCGGGCGGGTGCTGCTGTTTCTCAGTGGTACCGCCTCGGTGATTCTGGCCGTGCTGTGTTTCCGGCACTTCAACGCCGACGAGGAAGCCCTCGCGGTGTTGCTGCTGGCCATCTGGATCGCGGTCGGCTTCATTTTCCGCGGTGTGGCCACCACCGTCGCGGCCATCAGTGACCCGGCGCTGCCGGGCCGTGGCTGGCAGATCGTCATGGGTGTGGTCAGCCTGCTGGCCGGGTTGGTGACGCTGGCGGCGCCGTTCACCTCGCTGTGGATCCTGGCGCTGGTGGTCGGCAGCTGGCTGATCGTCATCGGGATCGTCGAGATCATCACGGCCTTGCGCGTGCGGGCGGCGTCCCGCCGGATCGACGCGGCGGTGTCGGGCACATAGCCGCCCTACCAGCTCGGGGACCCGCTGGCGCCAACGCGGGTACCCTGAGATCTGACCCGTTTGACACCTGTCTGATGCTCTGATGTGGAGTCCGCGCAATGCCCGAGCCCGGGATGCCTTCGCTGTCGCCTGAGTCTCAACCGTCCTGGCCGCCGGCCGGCGGCGGCTATCCCCCGCCGGGCTACCCGTACCCGTATCCGGTGCCCGGGCAGTACCCCGGCCACCCCGGCTATCCTCCGCCGGGCCCGCGCAGCGCGCCCCGGAACGGTGCCGGCATCGCCGCCCTGGTGGTCGCCATCGCCGGCATCGTGACCGCGCTGTCGGTGATCGGCGGTGTGGTGCTCGGCATCGTCGCTATGGTGCTCGGGTTCGTCGGCCACGGCCGGGCCAAGCGCGGTGAAGCCGACAACGGCGGGGTCGCGATCGCCGGTATCGTGCTCGGGGCGCTGGCCGTGGTGGCCGGAATCGGCTGCATCTTCGTCTACGTCGGCATCTGGCGGACCGCCGGCGGCGGTGACTACGTGGACTGCATGACGAAGGCCGGCTCCGATACTGCCGCCCAGCAGCAGTGCACCGAGCGGTTCCGGGAGCACTTCGAGAACAAGTTCGGTAGCGCCGAAGCACCCTTGGTGCAGGAGTCGTCGGATCCGGCGCTGATGCCGGCTTAGATCTGCGCGTCAGCGTTTGGTGCTCGGGAAGTACTTCAGGACGCCCTCTTGGGTGACGGTGGCGATCAGCTGCCCGGACCGGTCGAAGAAGTGCCCGCTGCCCAACCCGCGCGAGTCCGCGGCCACCGGGGAGGACGTCGAGTACAGCACCCAGTCGTCGAAACGCACCGGCCGGTGAAACCACAGGCTGTGGTTGGCGCTCGCCGCGAAGATCCGGTCGAAGCCCCACGACAGCCCATGGGTGGTGATGATCGAATCGAGCACCGTGGTGTCCGACGAATACACCATCAGCGCGGTATGCAGCACCGGGTCTTCGGGCAGCACTCCGTCAGCCTTCATCCAGACCCGATTGTGTTCGAGCCGCTCGCCCTTGTCGCGCATCACCCAGGCGGGGTCGTTGGTGTAGCGCCATTCGATCGGATGCGGCGCGTTGACGAAGCCGGGCACGACCTCTTCGTAGCCCTTGAGTATCTCTCGGACCCGGGGCAGCGACTCCGGCTCGGCGACCGTCGGCGCTGCCACGCTGTGCTCGAGTCCGCGGCCCCCCGATAGGTAGGAGACCATCGCGGTGGCGACCAAGGTGTCGCCCTGCATCGCGTCGACCCGGCGGTTGGCGAAACGGCGTTCGTCGCGCAGCCGGTGCACCCGGAATTCAATGTCGCGGGCCGGATCTCCGCCGTTGATGAAATGGACCGCCAGTGCGCCGGGCGGCAGGGTGTCGGCGACGGTGCGGCTCGCGGCGACAAACGACTGCGCCATCAGCTGTCCACCGAAGGTGCGCAGCGGGGTCTTGCTGGGATGCGATCCGACGAACACGTCGTCTTGGGTGGCCTTGAGATCCAGGATGGCCAACAGCTCCACGAAGTCCGTGTTCGACTCGGCCGGCACTAGACGTCGTCCTCCCCGATCCGGTGTACGTGGATCAGGTTGGTCGAGCCCACCGTGCCAGGCGGGGCGCCCGCGACGATGACCACCAGATCACCGCGCTGGTAGCGGCCCAGATCCAGCAACGCCTTGTCGACCTGACGGATCATCCCGTCGGTCGACTGCATCTGCGGGACGATGAATGTCTCAGTGCCCCAAGTCATTGCGAGTTGGCTGCGGACTTCGGGCAGCGCGGTGAAGGCCAGCAACGGCAGCGGGGTGTGCAACCGCGCCAGCCGCCGGACGGTGTCACCCGACTGAGTGAACGCCACCAGTGCCTTGGCGTCGAGCCGCTCACCGATCTCGCGGGCCGCGTATGAGATCACCCCGCGTTTGGTGCGCGGCACATGCGTCAACGGCGGTGCGGCCGTGGAATTCTCCTCCACCGCACACACGATCCTGCTCATCGTCCGCACCGCCTCCAGGGCATACTTGCCCACCGCGGTCTCACCGGAAAGCATCACCGCGTCGGCGCCGTCGAGCACCGCGTTGGCCACATCGGACGCCTCGGCGCGGGTCGGCCGGAAGTTCTCGATCATCGACTCCAGCATCTGGGTCGCGACGATCACCGGCCGGGCGTTCTCCCGCGCCACCTGGATGGCACGCTTCTGCACCAACGGCACTTCTTCGAGGGCGAGCTCCACCCCCAGGTCGCCACGAGCCACCATCACCGCGTCGAAGGCCAGCACCACGGCCTCGAGGTCATCGATCGCCTCGGGCTTCTCCAATTTGGCGATCACCGGGACCCGGCGCCCAACCCGGTCCATCACCTCGTGCACCAACTCCACGTCCGAAGGCGAGCGCACGAACGACAGTGCCACCATGTCGACACCGAGGTCGAGGGCGAATTCCAGGTCCTCGATGTCTTTTTCCGACAGCGCGGGCGCGGAGACGTTCATGCCCGGCAGGGACATGCCCTTGTGGTTGCTGACCGGACCGCCCTCGGTGACGGTGCACACCACGTCGTCGCCGTCGATGTGCTCCACCACAAGGCCGACCTTGCCGTCGTCGACCAGGACCCGATCGCCGGGTGCGGCATCGGCGGCCAGCTGCTTGTAGGTGGTGGAGACCCGATCGTGGTCACCGGGGCAATCGGCGACGGTGATGCGCACCGTCTCACCGTTCGCCCAATAGGTGGGGCCGTCGGCGAAGCGGCCCAGGCGGATCTTGGGTCCCTGCAGATCGGCGAGCACGCCGACCGCCCGCCCGGTCGCGTCCGAGGCGATGCGCACCCATTCGTAAGAAGCTCGGTGGTCTTCGTGGTCGCCGTGGCTGAAGTTCAGTCGGGCCACATCCATGCCGGCATCGACCAATGCCCTGACCATCTCCGCGGAGTGGGTCGCCGGGCCGAGAGTGCAGACGATCTTGCCGCGCCTATTCACGACGCCAGCATAGTCGGGCCGCCTGAGCTGTCTTCCTCAGGAACACTTGGCGCCAAGGGGTTATGTGAACTCGCGCAGCGTCCGGCCCTGCTTGTCGTGCACCCGCCCGCTCAGGATCAGGATCGCTTCGATGATGGCCCAGATGATCGGCACGCTGATGCCGATTCCGTATGTCGTGACGGTGGCCACCAGACCGATCAGCAGCTGGACGATGCCCAGCCCGGCCTGGCCCAGATACATGCGGCCGAACCCGAGGAAACCGAAGAGCCCGAGCAGCTGTAGCAGCGCTGCGGTGACTTTCGATTTGTCCGAGTACGGCTGTCCGGTCACCGGGTGGCGGCCGAACGGCGCCCACATGTCCGGATAGCCCGGATATGGGGGCGGGTGGCCCGGCGGCGGGTAGGGCTGCCACCCGGCCGGTGGCCATGACGGATCGGTCATGTCTGCGAGCATGCCAGAAATACCGGCGAGACCGGCTGGACTGCTATCAGCGCTGCTCAGCTGCTCGGGCTCTTCGGTTTCCTCGGGTTCGGCCGCATGTATCTGGGCCAGGCCGGGCTGGGCATCGTCCAGCTGCTGATCGGTCTGGTGGCCACCGTCACGACAACGGAATCGGCGTCAGCCTGTTGGTCGGCTTCGGCTTCGGGTTCCGTGTCGTCGCCGGCTGCCGTCTCGGGTTCGTCGGCCGCGTCTAACCCGTCGTCAATGTCGCCGTCCGCGTCGACGTCGACGTCTTCCTCGGCTTCGACATCGGCGTTCTCCTCGGATTCGACCTCGACCTCGACGTCGGATTCGGCTTCCTCTGTGAGGTCGTCGGCGTCTTCGGTGTCTTCGATGGCTTCGGTGTCGTCAGCGGTCTCGGCGTCTTCGGTGTTGTCGGTGACTACGGTGTCGTCAGCGACGTCAGCGACGTCAGCGACGTCGGCGACGTCAGTGTCTTCGGTGTCGTCAGTGTCTTCGGCGCCATCGGCTGCGGCGGCATCCGGCTCGGTTTCGCCTTCGCCCATAAGTCTTTTCGGCACCCGGACCACCGAGCCGACGCCGTTGGCGGCGCCGAGCGCCACCAACTCCTGCTCTTCGTGGGCTTCCGCCTCCGGTTCGACGGCAACCGCCTGCTGATCGGCGCCATCGTGCTCCCAGGCGCGACGGATGACATCGGGATCCTCGCGGCCCTTGGTTGCCAGCAGGATGTACACCACCGCGCCGATGAACACGAAGGTCGAAGTGAACGAGTTGACCCGGATTCCGGCGATGTGGGTGGCCGCATCGTCCCGCAGCAATTCGATGCCGAAACGCCCGATGCAATACCCGGCGACATAGAGCGCGAACAACCGGCCGTGGCCCATGCGGAAGCGCCGGTCGGCGTAGATCAACACCGCGAACACGACCAGGTTCCACAGCAATTCGTAGAGGAACGTCGGCTGGACGATCTTGTACAGCTCGCCGGTCGAAACCCCGTCGAGCAGATGGGGATCGCGTACCCCGGCGGCGTCCTCGCGCCAGAAGATCTCCAGGCCCCACGGCAGCGTGGTCTCGCGGCCGTAGAGCTCCTGGTTGAAGTAGTTGCCGATGCGCCCGATGGCCTGCGCCAACACGATCCCGGGCGCGACGGCGTCACCGAAGGCCGGCAGCGGGATCCCGCGACGACGGCAGCCGATCCAGGCGCCGATACCGCCGAGGGCCACCGCACCCCAGATACCCAGACCACCGTCCCAGATGCGTGGTGTGGCCTCCCAGCCGACGCCGCCCTCACCGAAATAGGTGCGCCAATCCGTCATCAGGTGATACAGCCGCCCACCGATCAGCCCGAACGGCACCGCCCACAGCGCGATGTCATAGATGACGCCCGGCTCGCCGCCGCGCGCCCGCCACCGGCGATCACCGACCAGCAGCGCGACGACGATGCCGATGATGATGCACAGCGCATAAGCCCGGATCGGGACCGGGCCGAGATGCCAGACACCGCGGGCCGGACTGGGAAAGTAGGTCAGCCAGTTCAATGTCATTGCTGCGAAACCCTTTGACGCACTCCGGCGGCAAGTTCGGCACTGAGGGATCGCAGCTCGGCCAGCCCGTCGGCGAGTGCGGTGACCAGTGCGGAACCGACGATCACGCCGTCGGTGTAGGCGCCGATCTCAGCGGCCTGCGCCCCAGAGCGCACACCCAGGCCCACTCCGACCGGAATGTCCGAGACCTCCCGGACCCGGCGTACCAGCTCCGGCGCTGCGTTCGACACCGTGTTACGGGCACCGGTGACGCCCATCGTGGAAGCGGCGTAGACGAATCCGCTTGAGGCGTGCGCCGTCTCGGCCAGGCGCTGCGGCGTCGAGGATGGGGCCACCAAGAAGATCCGATCCAGCTCATGCCGTTTGGATGCCGCCAGCCACTCGTCGGCCTCGTCGACGATCAGGTCGGGGGTGATCAGCCCCAGGCCACCGGCCGCGGCCAGATCGCGGGCGAACGCGTCGACGCCGTAGCGCAGCACCGGGTTCCAGTACGTCATCACCACCGCACGGCCACCGGCGCCGGCAATCGCCTCGACCGCGGTCAACGTGTCACGCACCCGGACACCGCCCTGCAGGGCCGTCTCGGTGGCCCGCGCGATGGTCGGTCCGTCCATGCCCGGATCGGAGTACGGGACACCGACTTCGATGAGGTCGCAACCGGATTCGACCAGGGCCGTCATCGCCGCGATGGAGCCCGGCACATCCGGGTATCCGGTCGGCAGGTAGCCGATCAGCGCGGCGCGGTCCTCGTCGCGGCAGGCGGCGAACATCGCGGCCAGCCGGTCGCCGGCGTGACCGCTCATGCCTGGCCGCCCTCGGCGTCGCCGAGCAGCCCGAACCACTTGGCCGCGGTCTCGACGTCCTTGTCGCCGCGCCCGGACACGTTCACCACGATGACCTTGCCCGGGCCCAGCTCAGTGGCCAGTGCGAGCGCGCCGGCGACCGCGTGCGCGGATTCAATCGCTGGAATGATTCCCTCAGTGCGGCACAAGATTCCGAACGCTTCCATCGCCTCGGTGTCGGTGATCGGCCGGTACTCGGCGCGGCCCTTCTCACGCAGCCAGGCGTGTTCCGGGCCGACGCCCGGGTAGTCCAGTCCCGCCGAGATCGAATGGGATTCGATGGTCTGGCCGTCCTCATCCTGCAACAGATAGGAGAACGATCCCTGAAAGGCGCCCGGGGACCCGCCGGCAAACGTCGCGGCGTGCCGGCCGGTGGCCACGCCGTCACCGCCGGCTTCGAAACCGATCAGCCGCACCGCCGGGTCGTCGAGGAAGGCGTGGAAGATGCCGATCGCGTTCGACCCGCCGCCCACGCAGGCCACCACCGCGTCGGGCAACCGGCCCGCCATCTGCTGGATCTGCGCGCGGGCCTCCAGCCCGACGATCCGCTGGAAGTCGCGCACCATGGTCGGGAACGGGTGCGGCCCGGCCGCGGTGCCGAAACAGTAGTAGGTGCGATCGGCGTTGGTCACCCAGTCCCGGAACGCCTCGTTGATGGCGTCCTTGAGGGTCTGCGAGCCGGATTCGACCGAGACCACCTCGGCGCCCAGCAACCGCATCCGGGCCACATTGAGCGCTTGGCGGCGGGTGTCGACGGCGCCCATGTAGATCACACACTCCAGACCCAGCAGGGCGCAGGCGGTCGCGGTGGCCACCCCGTGTTGACCGGCGCCGGTCTCGGCGATCACCCGGGTCTTGCCCATCCGCTTGGCCAGCAACGCCTGGCCGAGCACGTTGTTGATCTTGTGCGAGCCAGTGTGGTTGAGATCCTCCCGCTTCAGGAAGATGCGTGCCCCGCCGGCGTGCGCGGACAGCCGCTGGGCCTCATACAGCGGGGACGGCCGGCCGGTGTAGTGGGTCTGCAGGTCGTCGAGGGTGTCGAGGAACTCGCGGTCGTTGCGCACCTTGTCGTAGGCGGCGGTGACCTCCTCGATGACGGCCATCAGCGCCTCGGCGACAAACCGGCCGCCGTAGGCGCCGAAGTGCCCGCGGGCGTCGGGGTCATGCCGGCTCGGTTCGGCCACTCCGGCGCTGGCGCGCGGAAGCTTCAGGGGCGAGGTGTCCGACATCTAGCGAGCCGACTTCGGGCAGGACGGATGCTTACCCGCACTGACCAAATCGGCAACGGCCGCCCGCGGGTCGCCACTGGTGACCAGTCCCTCACCGACCAGAACGGCGTCCGCGCCGGCGCCGGCGTAGGCCAGCAAGTCCGCGGTGCCGCGCACACCGGACTCGGCGATCTTGACCACCTCGGTGGGCAGGCCGGGCGCGATCCGCGCGAAGCAGTCCCGGTCGACTTCCAGCGTGTGCAGGTCGCGTGCGTTGACCCCGATCACCTTCGCGCCGGCGGTCAGGGCCCGGTCGGCTTCTTCCTCGGTGTGCACCTCCACCAGAGCGGTCATGCCGAGGGACTCGGTGCGGTCGAGCATCGACACCAGCGCCTGCTGTTCGAGCGCCGCGACGATCAGCAAGAGCATGTCCGCGCCGTGGGCGCGGGCTTCGTGAATCTGGTAGGGCCGCACGATGAAATCCTTGCGCAGCACCGGGACGGACACCGCGGCTCGAACTGCATCCAAGTCGGCCAGCGAGCCGTTGAACCGGCGCTGTTCGGTCAGCACACTGATCGCGCGCGCACCGCCCTCGGCGTAGGAACAGGCGAGCTCTGCCGGATCGGCGATGGTGGCCAGTTGGCCCTTCGACGGGCTGGCGCGCTTGACCTCTGCGATGACCGCGATGCCGGGCTCTCGCAGTGCCGCCATGACGTCCCGCGGCGCGGGCGCGGCCTCGGCTGCCGCCTTGACTTGCGCCAGGCTGACGACGGCCTCCCGGGCGGCAACGTCGGCGCAGACTCCCTCGATGATCGAGTCGAGCACGGTTGCCGAACTCATGTCTGCCGGTTCCTCTCCCGCTAGTCGAAGACCTTCATCGAAGGGTAGCTACCCTCACCACTCGCGATGTCACCGGCCCTCGGGGTCCGCGCCGGGCGGCGGTTCTGTCGGGTCGCGCCCCTCGTCGAGCGCGTCCCACATCATTCGTTCCGACAGCGGCCGGCCCGCAGAGCCGTCATCGGTGCCCCGCGCAGCCGCCCGACGCACCGCCGGCGTCGCGTACTGCGCATTGCTGCCGGTGTCGTGCGCGGCCGCGCGCAGCAACAGCGCGGCAGCGGCCAGCACGCACAGCGCGGCGAGCAGGGTCAGCACCGCACCGGTGAGGCGACGATCGGTCCCCAACAGCGAGGTCAGCGGGATCTCGGCGATGTCGAGGGCCCGCAGCGCGATGTCACGCGCCACCCACATGCTCACCGCCAGGTACCCGGCCGCCAGGCTCACCACGGCCATCAATACCGCCAGCGCCCGCAGCGGCCAGCCCCGCACCGCCACCGCGGCGACGGCGGCAGCCAGGCACACCCATGCCAGCGGTACCAGCGCCGTCGACCACGACGCGCCGGTGACCGCGACCTGCTTGGGCTGCCCCAGCCCGTCGAACGAGCGGATCAGCACCCACGGCAGCCGGGATGCGCCCCACAGGCCGCCGGCGGCGACCACCAGCAGCAGTTGCGCCACCCGCAGCGCGACGGTGGCGCGACGGGCCCGACCCTCAGTCATCGGTCCCGGGCACCGTCAGCGTTTCGGCGGCGGCGATCGCGGCCAGCACCGCGCGGGCCTTGTTCGAGGCCTCGGTGTATTCGTAGGGTCCGTTGGAATCGGCCACCACGCCGCCGCCGGCCTGCACGTAGGCGGTGCCGTCGGCGAGCAGGGCGGTGCGGATCGCGATCGCGAAGTCGGCGTTGCCGGCGAAGTCCAGGTAGCCGACCACGCCGCCGTACAGGCCGCGTCGGGTCTTCTCGACCTCCTCGATCAGCTCCATCGCACGGACCTTGGGTGCCCCGGACAGGGTGCCGGCCGGGAAGCACGCGGTCACCGCGTCCAGCGCGGTGCGGTCCTCGGCGAGCAACCCGGTGACCGTGGACACCAGGTGCATGACGTGGCTGTAGCGCTCGATGTGGCTGTAGTCGGCCACCCGCACCGTGCCCGGAACACACACCCGGCCCAAATCGTTGCGGCCAAGGTCGACGAGCATCAGGTGCTCGGCGCGTTCCTTGTCGTCATTCAACAGGTCCTTCTCCAGCAGCTGGTCTTCCTCCTCGGTCGCACCGCGCCACCGCGTTCCGGCGATCGGGTGGGTGGTCGCGCGGCCGTCCTGGACGGTCACCAACGCCTCGGGGCTGGAACCCACGATCGAAAAGGCCAGTCCCCCAACGTCGTTGGGCACCTGCAACAGGTACATGTACGGGCTGGGATTGGACACCCGCAGCATCCGGTAGACATCAATGGGGTCTGCCGGGGTGGTCATCTCGAAACGCTGGGACGGCACCACCTGAAATGCCTCACCGGCCTCGATCTCGCCGACCAGCCGCTCGACGATCGCCCCGTACTCCTCGGCGGTGCGCTGCCTTCGGTAGACCGGCTCGGGCCGGTCGAACGTGGCGACGCTGGACTCCAGCGGCTGACTCAGCGCCGCGGTCATCACGTCGAGCCGAGCGATCGCGTCGTCGTAGGCCTCGTCGACGCGCTCGTCGGTGCCGTTCCAGTTGACCGCATTGGCGATCAGGGTGATGGTGCCCTCGTGGTGGTCGACCGCGGCCATGTCAGTGGCCAGCAGCAACAGCATGTCGGGCAACTGCAGGTCATCGACGGCCAGCTCGGGCAGCCGCTCCAGCCGGCGGACCATGTCGTAGGCGAAGAAACCCACCAGGCCGCTCGACAGCGGCGGCAGCCCGGGAATCGCGGCCGTCTCCAGCAGTGCCAGGGTGTCGCGCAGCGCCTGGAGCGGGTCCCCGCCGGTGGGGGCGCCCTGCGGGGCCGCACCCAGCCACACCGCCGCGCCGTCGCGCACCGTCAGCGCCGACGAGGTCCCGGCACCGATGAACGACCACCGCGACCAGGACCGCCCGTTCTCGGCCGACTCCAGCAAAAAGGTGCCGGGCCGGCTGGCAGCCAGCTTGCGGTAGGCCGACAGCGGCGTTTCGGCGTCGGCGAGCACCTTGCGGGTCACCGGGACCACCCGGTGCTCGGCAGCCAGGGCCCGGAATTCCGCCCGCGATGCGGTGCCGGCTTGGGAAGCGGTTTGCACGGCCCCCATCTTCCCAGACTCCGGTGGCCGCAAGCGCGCCGGAGCCCAGCGCGCCGATCGGGCCGGGAGTAGCCTTGCGGCCATGAAAACTGGCGATACCGTGGCGGATTTCGAACTGCCCGACCAGACCGGAACACCACGCAAGCTCAGCGCACTGTTGGCCGACGGGCCGGTGGTGCTGTTCTTCTATCCGGCGGCGATGACGCCGGGCTGCACCAAGGAGGCCTGCCACTTCCGTGATCTGGCCGCCGAGTTCGCCGCCGTCGGGGCGCAACGGGTCGGGATCAGCGCCGATCCGGTGGCCAAGCAGGCCAAGTTCGCCGACCAGCAGGGCTTCGATTACCCGCTGCTATCCGACAGCGACGGCACGGTGGCCGCCCAGTTCGGGGTCAAGCGCGGACTGCTCGGCAAGTTGATGCCGGTCAAGCGGACCACGTTCGTCATCGACACCGACCGCAGCGTGCTCGACGTGATCGCCAGTGAATTTTCCATGGATACCCACGCCGACAAGGCACTGGAGGTGCTCCGGGCGCGCTCGTCGGCCTAGCGGCGCTGCCCCACCCCTAGTCGCCCTGGGCGGTGTCGGGGGCTTCGTCATCGGCCGAGGCTACCTCCGCTGGGGCGGGCGCCTCCTCTGCCGCCGCCTCCGGCACGTCCTCGGCCACCTTGCGGTTGTCGCCGACGGCGGTGTCGATCCAGTTCCGGATCTCGTTGAGGTGGGTGACGATGCCCGACCGCTCCCGCTTGAGCAGGTCGACTTCGGCCTGGGTGCGCTCGGTGAGCAGCTTGGCCTCGCGTTTGGTGGTGGCGATCAACGTGGACGCCTCCAGGCGGGCCTCCTTGTCGAGCTTGGCGATGTTCGCCTCGGCCTGCTCCCAGGCCGCCTGCATCTTCTGGTCGAGCCGGCGCTGCGCCTCCCGGCGGTTGCGCTCGTCTTCCTCCCAGGCCAGCTTGATCTGCTCGTCGAGGGATTCCTGCGCCGCCCGGCGGTTGCGCTCGTCCTCCTCGGCGAGGCGCTGGTAGACCTCGCGGCGGCTGCGTTCGGCCTCCTCGATCTCCTGCGCGATCCGGCTGCGTTCCTCGTGAGCGATCCGGAGGATCTCCTCCGCTTCGGCCGTCGCGGTTTCCAGGATCTTGGCCCGGCGCGCGTTGGTGGACGCCTGGAACTCCGCCAGCGCCTCACTGGCGGCGGCCCGGTCCTGGCGGGCGGCCTCCAACTGTTCGCGGAGCTCTCCGGTCAGTGCCTCCGCGTCCTGGCGGGCCAATTCCTTGGTTCGCCGCGCCTCCTCGGAGGCGATACGCATCATCCGGGCAATGCGATCCGACATGCCCTCGACGGAGTCCACCGGGCCGGTGACCTGCTCGAATTGGGAGCGCAGTTCGGCCAGTTCGGCGGTCAGGCGCTGGCGCTCGGACTCGGCCTCGGCGGTCATCCGCACGATGTCGTTTTGCAGCCGGGTCACCTCGGCGGTGAGCTGTTCGCGGTCGAATCGCGTCTGCGCCTTGACCGCGTCGAGCGATTTTGTTCGCTCCTGCAGAATCTCGATTTCGCGATGGAGGCGCGCGATGTAGTCGGAAACCTCATTGCGATCGAAACCGCGCATCTGCGTTTCGAATTCCGGAATCTCTAGCGCCACCGATTTGCTCCTAGCACCTGACTGGTTCGGTCTTCAGTTCGAGAGGCAACCCGCTGCGCACCCGAGTTGGCTTGTGCGCGAGGCCAAATGGACCGGCTCACCCAAGCTGCCGTGCGACGCAGCGTACCAGACCCGTCTGGGCGTGTCACCGGCTCGCATTATGGCCCGACGCCAGGTCAGCGCGGACGATTTTCGCGAAACCAGGACTCTTTTGCCGGAGCCAGGGATTCACGTTTGACCCCGGTGGTCGAACGCTGAATCTGGTCGACGATTTTCGCGCGCGCATCCATCAGCTCGGTCAGCCGAAGCTGCGCATCTGCCACGTGGGTATTGATCGCCTTGTTCATTTCGGTCAATATCTCCGACGCGTGGTTCTCGGCTTCCTTCATGATCTCCGCGGCGCTCATCACGGCCTGCCGCCGCAGTTGGGCGGCATGGACCCGAAGCTGCTTGTGCTGGGTTTCCAGCTCGGCGCGCAGCTCGGCGGCCTCCCGCCGTTGCGCCTCGGCGTCATCGAGAATCGCTCCGGCTTCCTTCTCGGCAGCACTGCGCAACTCGTCGGCGAAGCGCTGCGCCTCCGCGCGAATGCCGTCGGCTTCGGCCATGGCGCCGTTGAGAATCCCGGAGAGCCGGTCACTGAGGTCCACGATGTCGCCGGGGATGGCCGACGCCAACTCGTTGAACCGCACGGACGTCGACTCCAGCGTCGCCTGCGACTCGCTCAGCTGCTTGGTGAGCGCGACGATCCGTGCCCCCGCGCGCGGCAGGTGCGCCTCGATGTCGCTGACCGTGCCCTGGGCGTAGTGGGCGTCGATCTGCTGGGAAACCCGCTCCAACTCCAAACCCGAAGAGGTGTAGTCCAACGGGTACGAGTCGTCCTGTTCGTCGGAGTTCACAGTCGGCCAGCATACCGCTCGAGGCCCGTCGGCGACTCAATCCGCGGGAGGCAGCAACACGTCGGCGTCGAAGCAACTGTGGTCGCCGGTATGGCAGGCCCCGCCGGTCTGGTCGACTTCCAGCAGCACGGTGTCACCATCGCAGTCCAGCCGCACCGAGTGTACGTACTGGGTGTGTCCGGACGTCGCGCCCTTGACCCACTGCTCACCGCGCGAGCGCGAAAAATACGTCGCCTCACGGGTTGCCAGGGTGCGCGCCAGCGCGTCGTCATCCATCCAGGCGACCATCAGCACGTCACCGCTGCCCCGCTCCTGGGCGACCGCGGCGATCAAGCCGTCGGCAGTGCGTTTGAGCCGGGCCGCGATCGCCGGGTCCAGCTGGAAACCCGAGCTCATCGCACCACTATTCCCTCGGCCGCCATCGCCGCTTTGACCTGCCCGATCGTCAGTTCGCGGAAATGAAAGACGCTGGCCGCCAGCACCGCATCGGCGCCCGCATCGACCGCCGGCGCGAAATGCTGCGTCGCGCCCGCTCCCCCGCTGGCGATCACCGGCACGCTCACCGCCGCGCGCACCGCGCGCAGCATCGGCAGGTCGAACCCGGCCTTGGTGCCGTCGGCGTCCATCGAGTTCAGCAGGATCTCCCCGACCCCCAGTTCCACACCGCGGACCGCCCACTCGACCGCGTCGATACCGGTGCCGCGCCGGCCGCCGTGGGTGGTGACCTCCCACCCGGAGGGTGTGGGAGCAGACCCGGGCGGCACCGTGCGGGCGTCGACCGACAGCACGATGCACTGGGAGCCGAACTGACGCGACATCTCGGCCAGCAGCTCCGGGCGGGCGATCGCGGCGGTGTTCACCGACACCTTGTCGGCGCCGGCCCGCAACAGCACGTCGACGTCGCCGACGGTGCGCACCCCGCCGCCGACGGTCAGCGGGATGAACACCTGATCGGCGGTGCGGGCGACCACCTCCAGCATGGTGGCCCGGCCCGAGGACGACGCCGTGACGTCGAGAAAGGTCAGTTCGTCGGCGCCCTCGGCGTCGTAGGCGGCGGCGAGCTCGACGGGATCCCCGGCATCGCGCAGGTTTGCGAAGTTGACGCCCTTGACCACCCGGCCGCCGTCGACGTCCAGGCACGGGATGACCCGCACCGCCACATCACTTGCCTGGCCCATCTCAGTAGCCCTCCGGTGCGCCGACCGCGGTCAGGATGTCGAGGATCTCGCCGTGCACGCCCGGCGCGGCAGCCAACGCCGAGCGCGACTGCGACGTCCATGGTGCGCCGGTCAAATCCGTCACGATCCCGCCGGCGGCGCGCACCAGGGCCACCCCGGCGGCGTGGTCCCAGATGTGGTCGCCGAAACTCAACGCCCCGCCGAGGACGCCGTCGGCGACGTAGGCCAGGTCGATTCCGGTGGCGCCGTGCATCCGCGGTCGCGAGGTCACCCGGCTCAGGCCCTCCAGCACCGCTTGCCGGTAGCGGCCCGGGAACCGGCCGCGCCAGTCGACGTTGAAGGTGCCGGCGCCGACCAGGGAATCCGCCAGCGCGGCCGGGTCCAGTCGCGGCTGGGCGACGCCGTTGCGCAGCAGCGGGCCGCCTGCCACCGCGGTGTAGCGCTGATCGGTGAACGGCAACCAGGTCAGCCCGGCCACCGGCTCACCGTCGCGCAGCAGACCCAACAGGATCGCGGCCATCGGGGATCCGGCGGCGTAGTTGAAGGTGCCGTCGATCGGGTCCAGCACCCACACCAGCGGCGAGTCGATCGGGGGCCCGCCGAATTCTTCGCCGTGCACGCCGATTCCGGTCGCTGCGACCAACGCGTCGGTGATCTGACGCTCCAGAGCCAGGTCGACCTCGGTCGCGAAGTCGTTGCCTCCCTTGCGAACTGCTGAACCGGCGCGGTGGCCGTCGAGGAAGGGCCGCGCCGCGACATCAAGGATTTTCGACGCCTCGGCGACCAGGGCGTCCAGATCCACGGTGTCCAGCGCCACGCGCACCTAGCCTTGCACCGCGGTCAGCGCCTCGGGCAGGGTGAACCGCCCCGCGTAGAGCGCTTTGCCGACGATCGCGCCCTCGACTCCGCGGTCCACCAGCGTGGCGATCGCCCGCAGGTCGTCGAGGCTGGATACCCCGCCGGAGGCGATCACGGGTGCATCGGTGCGGTCGGCGACCTCGCCGAGCAGCTCCAGGTTGGGGCCACCCAAAGTGCCGTCCTTGGTCACGTCGGTGACCACGAAGCGCGAACACCCTTCGCGGTCAAGACGTTCCAGCACCGGCCACAGCTCGCCGCCGTCGGTCTCCCAGCCTCGTCCGCGCAGTCGGTACGAGCCGTTCTCGCGTTGCACGTCCAGGCCGACCGCGATCTTCTCGCCGTGGTCGGCGATCGCGCGAGCGCACCATTGCGGGTTCTCCAGCGCCGCGGTGCCCAGGTTCACCCGGGTGCAGCCGGTGGCCAGTGCCGCCGCCAGCGACTCGTCGTCGCGGATACCGCCGGACAGTTCGACTTTCACGTCGAGGCGGCCGACGACGTCGGCGAGCAGTTCGCGGTTGGAGCCGCGGCCGAAGGCGGCATCGAGGTCGACGAGGTGAATCCACTCCGCACCATCACGCTGCCAGCCCAGCGCGGCCTCCAGCGCTGAGCCGTACTCGGTTTCGCTGCCGGCCTTTCCCTGCACCAGCCGCACCGCGCGGCCGTCGACCACGTCGACCGCGGGCAACAAGACCAGTGTTTTGCTCACAGTGCCTCCACCCAGTTGCTCAATAGCGTCGCCCCGGCATCCCCGCTCTTTTCCGGGTGAAACTGGGTGGCGGCCAACGGCCCGTCCTCGACAGCCGCCAGGAACGGTACCTGATGGGTCGCCCGGGTCACCAAAGCCTCCGGACGGCCCTCCCACCGCTGCGCGGCGTAGGAGTGCACGAAGTAGAACCTGGTGTCGGCGTCCAACCCTGCGAACAGCGTGCTGCCGGGGGCCGCGTCGACAACGTTCCAGCCCATGTGCGGAATCACCGGGGCGTCGAGTCGGGTGACCGCGCCCGGCCATTGCCCGCAGCCGGTCGTTTCCACCCCGAATTCCACGCCGCGGGCGAACAGGATCTGCATCCCGACGCAGACCCCCAGCACCGGGCGCCCGGCCGCCACCCGTTCGGCGATGATCTTCTCCCCGTGCACCTTGCGCAGTCCGGCCATGCACGCCGCGAATGCGCCGACACCGGGCACCACCAGACCATCGGCGGCGGCCGCGGCGTCGGCGTCAGCGGTCACCTCGACCGCCGCACCGGCGCGCTGCAGCGCTCGCTGCGCCGAGCGCAGGTTGCCGGACCCGTAGTCCAGGATCACCACCGATTTCACAGCGCACCTTTGGTCGACGGCACGCCGGTCACCCGCGGGTCGGGCTCCACTGCGTGGCGCAGCGCCCGGGCGACCGCCTTGTACTGGGCTTCGGTGATGTGGTGCGGGTCGCGCCCGTAGAGCACCCGTACATGTAGCGCAATGCGGGCGTTCGAGGCCAGCGTCTCGAACACATGGCGGTTGATGACGGTGTGGTACGGCACCTGCGAACCGGAGATCGTGGTGTGCGCCAAGTGATCCGGCTCGCCGGTGTGCACACAGTACGGGCGCCCGGAGACGTCGACGGCGGCGTGCGCCAGGGTTTCGTCCATCGGGATGAACGCGTCACCGAACCGGCGGATGCCCTTCTTGTCGCCAAGCGCCTGATCCAGGGCCTGCCCGAGCACGATCGCGGTGTCCTCCACCGTGTGGTGGGCTTCGATCTCGACGTCGCCTTTGGCGCGCACCGTCAGGTCGAAGCTGGCGTGGCTGCCGAGCGCGGTGAGCATGTGGTCGTAGAACGGCACCCCGGTGTCGATCTCGACGATCCCGGTGCCGTCCAGGTCGAGTTCGACCGTGATCTCGGACTCGCGGGTGGTGCGTTGCACCAGGGCACGGCGGCTGCCGGTCATGAGGCTCCTAACGGTTCGACGAGTTCGGTGGCCGCAAGTCGCTGGCTGGCGGCGAGCAGCGCGTCGTTCTCCTCCGGCAAGCCGGTGGTGGCGCGCAGGTATCCGGCGATGCCGACGTCGCGGATCAGGATGCCGGCATCCAGGTAGCGCTGCCAGGTTGCGGGCGCGTCGGCGAAGCGGCCGAACAGCACGAAGTTGGCGTCACTGGGAATTACCCGAAATCCCATGGCGCTCAGTGCCGCTGACACGCGGTCGCGTTCGGCGACCAGCTGTGCCACGCTGCCCAGGGTGTCGTCGGCGTGTCGCAGCGCGGCGCGGGCGGCCGCCTGGGTGACCACCGACAGGTGATAGGGCAACCGCACCAGCAGCATCGCGTCGATCACCGCCGGCGCGGCGATCAGGTATCCGAGCCGGCCGCCGGCGAACGCGAACGCCTTGCTCATGGTGCGGGTGACGATCAGCTTGGCCGGATAATCGTCGATCAGCCCGATCGCGCTGGGCTGCGAGGAGAATTCGCCGTAGGCCTCGTCCACGATCACGATGCCCGGTGCGACGTCGAGCAGGCTGCGCAGATCATGCAATGAGATGCTCTGCCCGGAGGGGTTATTCGGGCTCGCGACAAACACCACATCGGGTTTGCGGTCGGTGATGGCCGCGACGGCGACAGCGACGTCCAGGCCGAAGTCCTCGGCCCGGTTCGCCGCCAGCCACTGGGTCTGGGTGCCGTCGGAGATGATCGGGTGCATCGAGTACGACGGGACGAAGCCGATCGCGCTGCGGCCCGGCCCGCCGAACGCCTGTAGCAGTTGCTGCAGGATCTCGTTGGAGCCGTTAGCCGCCCACACATTCTCCGGCCCCACCTCGACCCCGGTCTGGGTGCTCAGATAGCCGGCCAGGTCGGCGCGCAGCGCCACCGCGTCGCGGTCGGGATAGCGGTGCAGATCGGCTGAGGCCTCACGCACCGAGCGGGCGACGTCGTCGATCAGCGCCGCACTCGGCGGGTGCGGATTCTCGTTGGTGTTCAGCCGCACCGGTACTGCCAGTTGCGGTGCGCCGTAGGGCGACTTGCCGCGCAGATCATCGCGCAACGGCAGATCGGCCAGCGTGATCTGCCCGCCGGGGCGGGTCATGATTCGAACCTCCGCCGGACCGCTTCGCCGTGCGAGGGCAGGTCCTCGGCGTTGGCCAGCGCGATCACATGCCCGCTGACGTCCTTGAGCGCGGCCTCGGTGTAGTCCACGACGTGGATACCGCGCAGGAAGGTCTGTACCGACAGCCCGCTGGAATAGCGCGCACTGCCCGCCGTCGGCAGCACGTGGTTGGAGCCCGCACAGTAGTCGCCGAGACTGACCGGCGCATAGGGTCCGATGAAAATTGCGCCGGCCGAACGGATCTGGGCCGCCACCGTGGCGGCGTCGGCGGTCTGGATCTCCAAGTGCTCGGCGGCGTAGGCATTGACCACCCGGATACCGGTGTCCAGGTCGTCGACCAATACGACGGCCGACTGGCGCCCGCCCAGCGCCGTGGCCACCCGCTGGCGGTGCACGGTGGTTTCCAGCTGCGCGGTCACCTCCCGGTCGGTGGCGTCCGCCAGCTCGGCACTGGTGGTGACCAGCACGCTGGCGGCCATCTCGTCGTGCTCGGCCTGGCTGATCAGGTCGGCGGCCAGATGCGCCGGGTTGGCGGTGTGGTCGGCGAGGATGGCGATCTCGGTGGGGCCGGCTTCGGCGTCGATACCGACCTGCGACCGGCACAGCCGTTTGGCGGCGGTCACGTAGATGTTGCCGGGCCCGGTGATCATGTCGACCGGGGCCAACTCGGCCTGATCGGTGTCGGTGCCACCGTAGGCCAGCAGCGCCACCGCCTGGGCGCCGCCGACCGCCCAGACCTCCTCGACGCCGAGCAACCGGGCCGCGGCCAGGATCGTCGGGTGCGGTAGGCCGTCGAAGGCGGCCTGGGGCGGACTGGCGATCACCAGGGAGTCGACGCCGGCGGTCTGGGCCGGGACGACGTTCATCACCACGCTGGAGGGGTAGACCGCGTTGCCGCCCGGAACGTACAGGCCGACCCGCTCGACCGGGATCCAGCGTTCGGTGACGGTCGCGCCCGGAGCCAGGGTGGTGGTGGTGTCGGTGCGCCGCTGGTCGGCGTGCACCGCGCGGGCGCGGCTGATCGCCACCTCCAGGGCGGCCCGCACCGCGGCGTCCAGGCCGGCCAGTGCATCCTGCAGCGCCGCACCCGGCACCCGGACCGCGGCCGGCCGCACCTGGTCGAACGATTCCCCGAACTCCAGCGCCGCGTCGGCTCCGCGCGCGGCGACCGCCTCGACGATCGGGCGTACCCGCGGCACCACGGCCTCGACGTCGACGCCACCGCGCGGCAGGGCGGCGCGCAGTTGAGCCTTGGAAAGGTTCGACTGGTCGGCGCCACGCAGATCGATGCGTGCCAGCAGGGCGGTGTTCACGTCGTCCATTGTCCCAGAGCCGTCCAAGTCAAATATCGCCGCGCTCAGCAGACCCGCCGGCTGCACCGTGCCCGGCGGGTCCGGAGGCCCCTGCTGCGCGCCGCGATCGAACTGCGGCAGCTCACCTCGCGCGGACGTCGCCATCACCGCAATCTCCCGGCGCTGGCGCGGCGCGCGACTAGGGTGGTGCACAGCTGTGATGTCGCGCGGCGAGGCTGCCCGGCCACCACGGACCACCCCCTGAGCGTCCCCGGGGTGGTGCCGGTCGGCACCCGGGGTGGGCTCGCGGTGGGGCGGAGTCCTCCGCGCCGACGTCACCCGGAGAACGCCCGAAGAGAAATGGAGTTGCGATGGCTGTCGACAAGGGTGCCGGTGACACGTCCAAGTTGCCGGTGGTGTTCCCGCCGTGGCTGGACCGGCTGCAGATCAAGTACATGAATCCGGTGGTCAAGCCGCTGGCCCGGTTCCTTCCGGGCACGTCGGTGATCAAGCATCGGGGCCGCAAGTCCGGCAAGCCCTACGAGACGGTGGTGACGACCTACCGCAAGGGCAACGTGTTGTCGATCGCGCTCGGGCACGGCAAGGCCGACTGGGTCAAGAACGTGCTGGCAGCCGGGGAGGCCGACGTGCGACTGTTCCGCAGCGAACTGCATCTCACCAACCCGCGGATCCTGCCGGCCGGCACGGCCGACAAGTCCCTGCCGTTGGCAGTGCGCCTGCAGAACCGCAAGGTGGCGGTGCTGGTCACCGACATCGCCTGAGCCGATCGCACGGGCACGGCGGTGGCTCGCACGATTCCCACCGTGGACCGGTGATCTACATATCCAGGCCGATGTCGAGCACCTGCACGGAATGCGTCAGCGCACCCACCGCCAGGTAGTCGACGCCGGTGGCGGCGTAGGCCGCCGCGCTGTCCAGCGTCAGCCCGCCGGACGACTCCAGCAGCACCCCGGGCGCCCGGGAATCGCGGCGCTGCACGGCGATCTGGGTCTGCCAGACTTCGAAGTTGTCCAACAGCACCAGCTCGGGCCCCTCGGCGAGCACTTCATCGAACTGCTCCAGCGAATCGACCTCGACCTCGCACGGCACCTCGGGGGCGGTCGCGCGGACCGCGCGCAACGCCGCGGCCACCGATCCCGCGGCCGCGACGTGGTTGTCCTTGATCAGCGCGGCGTCGCCCAGGCCCATCCGGTGGTTCACCCCGCCGCCGACGCGCACCGCGTACTTCTGCAGCACCCGCAGGCCCGGCAGCGTCTTGCGGGTATCGCGGATCCGGGCCCCGGTGCCGTCCACGGCGTCCACCCAGGCCGCGGTGGCGGTAGCGATCCCGGAGAGGTGACAGACCAGGTTGAGCATGGTGCGTTCGGCGGTCAGCAGGCCGCGGGTGTCGGCCTGCAGGCTCAGCACCGCTGCGCCGGGTTCCAGCCGAGTCCCGTCGGCTACCCGGTCCAGCACCCGGTAGGCGTCGGGCCCGAGGATTTCGTCGAGCACCAGCAGGGCGATGTCGACTCCCGCGATCACCCCGGGCACCCGGGTCACCAGCGCCGCCTGGGTCACCGCGTCGGCCGGCACCGTCGCCGCGGTGGTGACATCGGGTCCGTAGCGCAGGTCCTCGTCGAGCGCCCGGGCGATCACCGCGCGCGCTTCGCCGAGCTCGGTCTCCGACAGGGTCACCGCGCGGGTCATGAGGCCACCCCAGCCGGTGCCTCCTGCAGCAGCGCGCCGTCGCGCAGCCGGACCGTGGTGCTGCGAGCCTGCCCGGGGTCGGCGCTGGAGAACTCGGCCCGGTGATGACAGCCCCGGCTCTCGGTGCGCGCCAGCGCGGCCCCTGCCACCACCCGCGCCACCAGCGTCAACGCGGCATCCTCCATATCGGTCCGGTCGGTGACCACCCGCTCCCCGGCAGACGACAGCAGGTCGGCTAACCGCTGCAAGCCGGGTGCGTCGCGGACCACCGAGGCATCGCGTGACATCGCTTGCTGCACGGTCTGCCGATCGAGTGCGGCGCGCCCGCCCCGCTCGGGGACACCGGCCTGCACGCGCCCGGCCGACACCGCGTGGGCCGCCGCGGCCGACCCGGCGCGGTCGCCCACCACCAGGCCCTCCAGCAGGCTGTTGGAGGCCAGCCGGTTAGCGCCGTGCATGCCGGTGCGCGCCACCTCGCCGGCGGCGTACAGGCCGGGCAGCTCGGTGCGGCCATGGGTGTCGGTGACGACGCCACCGCAGCTGTAGTGCGCGCCCGGGACCACCGGGATCGGTTGGTGCACCGGGTCGATGCCGGCGGCTCGGCAGGCCGCGGTGACGGTCGGAAACCGGCCCTCGAAGCCGGCGATGCCGCGGGCGTCGAGGTAGACGCAGGCGTCTCCGGTCTCACGCAGCCGGGCGTCGATGGCGCCCGCCACCACGTCGCGCGGCGCCAGGTCACCCATCGGGTGCACCCCCGCGGTGACCAAGGCGCCCCGGGCGTCGATGAGCCTCGCGCCCTCCCCCCGCACTGCCTCGGTGACCAGCGGGCGGCGCCCACTCCTAGCGCCGTTTCCGGCGGCGAACAGCATCGTCGGGTGGAACTGGATGAATTCCAGATCGCTCACCGCAACCCCGGCCCGCAGCGCCAGCGCCAGCCCGTCGCCGGTGGCCCCGCCCGGATTCGTGGTCGCCCGGTACAGCTGGCCCAGGCCGCCGGTGGCCAGGTGGTGTGGGAGATCCTGCGCGACGCCGACACCGTCACCGGTGTGCTGGTCGCCAACGCCGACGGGATCGGGGTGATCCACGCCCCGTCGGTGGTCCTGGCCACCGGCGGCCTGGGCCAGCTGTACCGGGCGACCACGAATCCGGGCGGGGCCACCGGCGACGGGCTGGCGC
>NZ_LZJK01000040.1 GCF_001667945.1 Mycolicibacter sinensis
ACCCCGACCACCCAGGGCCAGCGCGGGGTCTTGGCGTGTGGATCGGGCTCGTCGGGTGTGTCGTAGCTGTCGTAGTCGTAGAGTCGCGGATCCATCGGCACGTAGGGCCCGCTCAAGAATTGCTCGGACTCAGGTGCCGAATAGGCCTGCGAATAGGCGGTGTTGTCCCGAGTGCCGCCCGGTGTGTCTGCGGCGATCTCGTCGATCGGCGGGATGTCGTCAGCGGCCGAGACCGCTTCAGGAGTCAGTTCAGAGGCCGGCTGACCGTTGCCGGGGTCCTCGTCGCCAGAGCCCGCCTCCGGGGGATTCGGCCCGCTCATTCCTGCCTATCCTGTTCCAACCGCAGCGCCCACGCGCGCCACACCGACCGCGATCGATATCAACCGCCGTTGGTCATTGTGCACTGGCAACCCTACCCAAGCGGGTTGACACGGCGGTCCAGACGGACCGGCTCAGTGTTTCTCGGGGCCGATGTAGTACTCGAAGACCAGCCCGGCCGCGCTCGACAACACCATCGCCACTCCGGCAGCGATCAGCCACGGGAGCCACAACGCGATTCCGACGGCGGTCACCGAACCCGACAGCGCGATCAGCACCGGCCACCAGCTGTGCGGGCTGAAGAAGCCCAGCTCGCCGGCGCCGTCACTGACTTCGGCGGCCTCGTAGTCCTCGGGGCGGGTGTCCAGCCGGCGTGCCACGAAGCGGAAGAAGGTGGCCACGATCAGGGCCATGCCGCCGGTCAGGAACAGCGCGGTGGTGCCGGCCCATTCCACACCGCCGGTGGCGAACTGCGCGGTCAGGAAGGCGTAGATCACCCCGACCACCACGAAGAAGGTGGCCACGAACTCGAACAGCCTGGATTCGATGCGCATGAGGTTGTGTCCCTACTTGTTGCTGGCGTTGGGGGCGAGCAGGCCGCGGCGGCTGTCGAAGGGCCGCGTGGTGATGGCCAGCGGCTCCTGCTTGATCGCCTCCAGCGCCTCGGCGTTGCTCTTCCCGGCGATGCGCTGACCGAGGTAGGCCTTGAAGTCGTTGGGCGAGACCACCCGGACTTCGAAGTTCATCATCGCGTGGTAGGTGCCGCACATCTCGGCGCAGTGGCCGACGAACGCCCCCTCCTTGGTGATCTCGGCGACCTGGAAGGTGTTCACCTGGTTGTTGCGCTCGGGCCAGGCGATGACGTCACGCTTGAACAGGAACTCCGGCACCCAGAAGGAGTGGATGACATCGGCGGAGTTCAACACGAACTCGATGCGCTTGCCGCTGGGCACCACCAGCACCGGGATCTCGTTCGTGGAGCCGAGCGTCTCGATCCGGTCGAAGTTGAGGTAGGTCCGGTCCTCGGTGTTGAGACCACGAACCGGTCCGACCAGCTCCTCGCCGTGGGCGTCGACGCCTTCGGGCTTGGAGGTCATCGCCTCTTTGCGCTGCTGGTCGGCGCCGTCATAGCTCAGCGTGCCGTCGTGGAAGTTGACCTTCTGGTAGCCGAACTTCCAGTTCCACTGGAACGCGGTGACGTCGACGACCACCTCGGGGTCGGGTTCGTGGTGCAGCATCTTCTCCTGCACCACGACGGTGAAGTAGAAGATCACCGCGATGGCCAAGAACGGCAGGACGGTGAGCCCGAGCTCCAGCGGCATGTTGTAGCCGAACTGGCGCGGCAGTTCGGTGTCGGTTGCCTTCTTCCGGTGGAAGATGGTCGCCCAGAAGATCATTCCCCAGACGATCCCGCCGATCGCGACCGAGGCGATCACCATGCCGATCCACAGCTTGTAGTTGGCCTCGGCCTCCGGCGTGATGCCCTTGGGCCAGCCGAAGCCGACCACGTCGGTCCAGTCGTAGCCGCAGCCGCTGAGCGTCACCGCCAGCAGGCTCAGCACGCCGGCCCCCGCCAGCGGTCGACGCAGACGGCTAAGCACAACGCCCTGCCCGCGACGTGTCACGTTGGTGCCTCCTCGAGTCACAGACCGGGCCGGCGGGAACCGGCGGAGCAGTCGAATACTACGCAGCGTAGACCACCCCGATCACCGAGGTTCGCGTGACCTGCCGGTCAGCCGGTCACGGCGTGTTGCCCCTGTCCCGGACCATCCCGGTCGGTACCGGCCCTGCGCAGGCCGGGGCCGATGCCGGTGCGGCATACTGGGACCCGATGTGTGGACTGCTGGCCCTCGTGTGTGCCCCGGCCGGCACCGCCAACCCCGGCGCGGTAGCCGCCCGGGTCGAACGGGCGGCACACCTGATGCGCCACCGAGGCCCCGACGAACTGGGCACCTGGACCGGCGACGGAATCGCCCTGGGCTTCAACCGGCTGTCGATCATCGACATCGAGCACTCGCATCAGCCACTGCGCTGGGGGCCCGCCGAGCAGCCCGACCGCTACGTGCTGGTGTTCAACGGCGAGATCTACAACTACCTGGAATTGCGCGAGGAACTGGCCGCGTCGCACGGCGCGGTCTTTCACACCGACGGCGACGGAGAAGCGATCGTCGCCGGCTACCACTACTGGGGCGCCGACGTGCTGCCCCGACTGCGCGGCATGTTCGCCTTTGCGCTGTGGGACACGCTGCGCGGTGAACTGTTCTGCGCCCGCGACCCGTTCGGGATCAAGCCGCTGTTCATGGCCACCGGGCCGGGGGGCACGGCGGTGGGCAGCGAGAAGAAGTCGCTGCTGGATCTGGCTGACCTGGTGGGCTTCCAGACCGGCGACGACGGCATCGACCTGCGCGCGCTGCAGCACTACACGGTGCTGCAGTACGTCCCCGAACCCGAAACCCTGCACTCCGGCGTGCGGCGGCTGGAGTCGGGTTGCTGGGCGCGGATCAGCCCGGATCGGCCGGTCCCGGAGATCACCCGCTACTTCACACCGCGCTTCGACGCCAGGCCGCTCACGCGCGACACCGAGCAGGCGCGCTACGACGAGATCACCGCGGTGCTCGAGGACTCGGTGGCCAAGCACATGCGGGCCGACGTCACCGTCGGCGCGTTCCTGTCCGGTGGCATCGACTCCACCGCGATCGCCGCGCTGGCGATGCGCCACAACCCCAACCTGATCACGTTCACCACCGGCTTCGAGCGGGAGGGCTTCTCCGAGGTCGACGTGGCCGCCGCGTCCGCCGAGGCGATCGGCGCCCGCCATGTGGTCAAGGTGGTCAGCCCGGCCGAATTCGTCGCCGCCCTGCCCGAGATCGTGTGGTACCTCGATGACCCGGTCGCCGACCCGGCCCTGGTCCCGCTGTACTTCATCGCCCGCGAAGCCCGTAAGCACGTCAAGGTAGTGCTCTCCGGGGAAGGCGCCGACGAGTTGTTCGGCGGCTACACCATCTACCGCGAGCCGCTGTCGCTGCGGCCATTCGACTACCTGCCCGCACCGGTGCGCCGGTCGATGGGCAAGGTGTCGCGGCCGCTTCCGGACGGCATGCGCGGCAAGAGCCTGCTGCACCGCGGCTCGCTCACGCTGGAGGAGCGTTACTACGGCAACGCGCGCAGCTTCTCCGACGAGCAGCTGCGGGCGGTGCTGCCCGGCTTCTGCCCCGAGTGGACTCACACCGACGTCACCGCGCCGGTGTATGCCGAATCGGCGGGCTGGGATCCGGTGGCCCGCATGCAGCACATCGACCTGTTCACCTGGCTGCGCGGCGACATCCTGGTCAAAGCGGACAAGATGACGATGGCCAACTCGCTGGAGCTACGGGTGCCGTTCCTGGATCCCGAGGTGTTCGCGGTGGCGTCGCGGCTGCCGGTGTCGGCCAAGATCACCCGTACCACCACCAAGTACGCGCTGCGTCGCGCGTTGGAGCCGATCATCCCCGCACACGTGCTGCACCGGCCCAAGCTCGGCTTCCCCGTGCCGTTGCGGCACTGGCTGCGCGCCGGCGAACTGGTGGAGTGGGCGTATGCCACGGTGGCCGACACCGGCGCGGGTCACCTGGTCGACGTCGCCGCGGTGCGCACGATGCTCGACGAGCACCGCACCGGCGTCGCCGATCACAGCCGCCGGCTGTGGACCGTGCTGATCTTCATGCTGTGGCACGCGGTCTTCGTCGAGCACTCCGTGGTGCCGGCCATCAGCGAGCCGGCTTACCCGGTGCAGCTCTAAAAGCTTCTCCGAACGTGCGGCTTCATCCGCAACGCGCCGCAGCGCACGTATGAAACCGCACGTTCGCCTGGCTGGAAACTATTTGAGGGCGGTGCCGATCTCGGCGGCCGCGGCGTCACCGTAGGCGTCGGCCAGCCGGGCCAGCGCGGGGTCGCGGTCCCATGACCACTCCTGGGTTCCGGTGGACTCCAGCACCAGCACCGCCACCAGCGAACCGAGCTGCGCCGAGCGCTCCAAGCTCAGCCCAGCGCTGCGGCCGGTGAGGAAACCGGCGCGGAAGGCGTCACCGACTCCAGTCGGGTCGGTCTGGGCCTTCTCCGGGACCACGCCGACATGGACGCGGGAACCGTCCGGGTTGACGATGTCGACTCCCTTGGCGCCCAGCGTGGTCACCCGCAACCCGACCTGCTTCATGACGTCGGCCTCGGTCCAGCCGGTCTTGGACAGCAGCAGGTCCCACTCGTAGTCGTTGGTGAACAGGTAGGTCGCACCGTCGATGAGCCTGCGGATCTCGTCGCCGGTCAGCCGGGCCAACTGCTGGGAGGGGTCGGCGGCGAACGCCAGGCCGAGTTTGCGGCACTCCTCGGTGTGCAGGAACATCGCCTCGGGGTCGTTGGCCCCGATGATCACCAGTTCCGGTTTCCCGACGCTCTCCACCACCTTGGCCAGCGAGATGTTGCGGGCCTCGGACATGGCGCCCGGATAGAACGAGGCGATCTGGGCCATGTCGACGTCGGTGGTGCAGGTGAAGCGCGCGGTGTGCGCCGTGGTGGACACCAGCACGTTGTCGCAGTTGACGCCGTGCGACACCAGCCAGTCGCGGTAGTCGGCGAAGTCGTCGCCCGCTGCGCCGACCAGCGCGGCGTCACCGCCGAGCACGCCGATCGCGTAGGCGATGTTGCCGGCCACCCCGCCACGGTGCACCACCAGGTCTTCGACCAGGAAGCTCAGCGAAACCTTCTGCAGGTGATCGGCGAGCAGCTGCTCGGAGAACCGACCCGGAAAGCGCATCAAATGGTCGGTCGCGATCGAACCGGTCACCGCAATCGTCACTGACTATCCCCCTCGTGTGTTCAACGTGGACCTGGCTGTGGGTTCCCACGGTAGCGGTCCGGGGAACCCGGCCCGTCGGCGGGCAGCGCCAAGCCGTCGGGTCACGAGGCGGTACTAGGCGGTCAGTTGAAGGAGTCGCCGCACGAGCACGAGCCGCCGGCGTTGGGGTTCTCGATGGTGAAGCCCTGCTTGTCGATCTGGTCGGCGTAGCCGATCTCCGCTCCCTGCAGGTACGGGGCGCTCATCCGGTCGACGGCCAGCTTGACCCCGTTGAACTCGGTGATCATGTCACCGTCGAGGGTGCGGTCGTCGAAGAACAGGTTGTAGCGCAGGCCGGCACAGCCGCCCGGTTGGACCGAGATGCGCAGCGTCAGGTCGTCCCGGCCTTCCTGGGCCAGCAGCGACTTCACCTTGGCCGCGGCTTCATCGGTCAAGACCACGCCGTGAGACTCGGTGGTCGACTGATCCTGAACAGTCATTGCGTCTCCCTACTGCGGTTGATTCGGGTGGGCTCACCTCGACTCAAAGCGTCGCCGAGGCGACTGGGCCCACCGTGACAACGATACCTTGCGCCGACGTGTTCCCTACTGCGCCGCCGGACCGGGGCTGCCGATCTGCGCCGCAAGCACGGTGGTCAGACCGATCAGCTGGTTGGCCGCATCGACCAGGGCCAACCGCACCGAGCCGGCGTGGTCGGCGATCGCCCGGGCAGCCACCACACCCGCCGACCGCAACGCCGGTTCGTCCAGGTCGATCTGACCGGCCAGCACCAGCACCGGCAGGTGCCGCGCCCGCGCCGCGGTGCACAGCGAGCCGATCACCTTGCCGTGCAGGGACTGCTCGTCGAACCGGCCCTCACCGGTGACCAGGACGTCGGCATCGGCCAGGGCGGCCGCCAGACCGGTGCGACGGGCCACGATGTCCGCCCCGGATTCGGCGGTGCCCCCCAGTGCGAGCAGCGCTGCGCCGATCCCCCCGGCGGCGCCGGCCCCCGAGGCCGCGCTGACCTGCCGTCCGGCCGCGCCGTCGAGTTCGGTGGCCCAGGCGCTCAGGCGGGTTTCCAGCACGGCCACGGTGGCGGCGTCGGCGCCCTTCTGCGGCCCGAACACCCGCGCCGCGCCCCACGGGCCCAGCAGCGGATATTCGACGTCGCAGGCCGCGATCAGTTCGACATCGGCAAGGCGCTGGCGGGCGACGGCCAGGCCGCCGAGTTCATCGACCATGCCCCGCCCGCCGTCGGTGCTGGCGCTGCCGCCGAGTCCGACGACGATCCGCGCCGCCCCGGCCGTCAGCGCCGCCTCGATGAGCTGACCCACCCCGGCGCTGTGGGCGGCCAGAGCGGTGCTGGGCGACGGCGGCCCGTCGAGCAGTCCCAAACCACAGGCCTGGGCGCACTCCAGGTAGGCCGTCCGGGAATCGGCGTCCCAGAACCACTCGGCGTCGGCCGGTGCGCCGAGCGGTCCGCTGACCCGGCACCGCTGCACCGCGCCCGCACCGTCGGTGCCCGACCCGGCGGCCAGCACCGCGACGAAACCCGGGCCCCCGTCGGACTGCGGGGCGATCGCCAACCGGTCACGGGGGCGGCTGCGGTGCCACCCGGTCGAGATGGCGGCGGCGGCCTGCACCGCGGTCAGACTCTCGCCGTAGCAGTCCGGCGCGATCAGCACCCGCAGCACGGTTGTCCCCGAGGCCGCTGAGGAGCCGGCACCGGGGTGGTCAGCCATACCGGCAGGGTATCGAGCCACGCGGACGCCGTTACCTGCCGGGCAAGTAATCTGGCGGGCGTGAAGTTGCCGGGACGCAGGAAAGATGAGGCGGGTTCCGCGGGGACCGCCGATTCCGTGGGCGGCGCCGTCGACCTCGACAGCGCCGACGCCAAGTACACCGCTCATTCCCGCGGCACCGCTCCCAAGGGCCGGCCGACCCCCAAGCGCAACGCGGCGGCCAAGCGTCGCGGCCCGGTTGCGCCGGCTCCGATGACCGCCGCCGAGGCCCGGGCCCGACGCAAGAGCCTGGCCGGGCCGAAGCCGACCAAGGCCGAGCGCCGGGCCCAGAAAGCCGAACGGCGCGAACGGATGGCCCAGCGCCGGGAGCGGATGCTCGCCGGCGACGAGGCGGCTCTGCTCGAACGCGACCGCGGCCCGGTGCGCCGGTACGTCCGCGACATCGTCGACGCCCGGTACAACCTGCTCGGCATGTTCATGCCGGTGGCGCTGGGGTTGATGTTCGTCATGATGGCCGTGCCGCAGATCCAGTTCTACATTTCACCGGCGATGTTTGTGCTGATGATCTTGATGGCCATCGACGGCGTCGTGTTGGCCCGCAAGGTCAGCAGACTGGTCGACACCAAATTCCCCGCCGACACCGAAGCCCGCTGGAAACTGGGGATCTACGCCGTCAGCCGCGCATCGACGCTGCGTCGGATGCGAGCACCGCGCCCCCAGGTGCGGCGCGGCGAACGCCTCGACTGAGTCCGGCGCAGGGGCTGACAGCTTTGGACTTTGCCGACTTCCCGCCGGTCAGCCCGCCTGATGCGACGGTGGCCGCCGCCGCCCGTGCCCGCCAGGCCGGCCTGACCAAGCCGCCCGGATCGCTGGGCCGTCTCGAGGACCTGTCGGTATGGGCGGCGGCATGTCAAGGCTGTTGCCCGCCAAGGCAATTCGAACGGGTCCGGGTGGTGGTGTTCGCCGGCGACCATGGTGTGACGCGCGGACGGGTGTCGGCTTACCCGGCGGAGGTGACCGCGCAGATGGCCGCCAACATCGATCGCGGCGGCGCCGCAATCAACGCGTTGGCCGCCGTCGCCGGCGCCGGCGTGCGGGTGGTGGACATGGCGGTCGACAGCGAGGCGGCCGACTTCAGTGCCTACAAGGTGCGCCGGGGCAGCGGCGACATCACCAGCGAAGACGCCCTGACCGCCGAGCAGGCCGCGGCTGCGGTGGATGCAGGCCGCCGGATCGCCGACAGTGAGGTCGATGCCGGGGCAGATCTGCTCATCCCCGGCGACATGGGCATTGGAAACACCACGGTCGCAGCCACGTTGGTCGCGGCACTGACCGGCGCCGAGCCCGTCGAGGCGGTCGGCCATGGGACCGGCATCGACGACGCCGGTTGGGCGCGCAAGACCGCGGCGGTGCGCGATGCGCTGTTTCGGGCTCGCCGAGTGTCTGATCCGCTGGGGCTGTTGCGCTGCTGCGGGGGTGCCGACCTGGCGGCGCTGGCGGGGTTCTGCGCGCAGGCGGCCGTCCGGCGCACCCCGGTGCTGCTCGACGGCCTGGCGTCGACGGCCGCCGCCCTGGTCGGCGAACGGTTGGCCCCAGGCGCGCGGGCGTGGTGGCAGGCCGGCCACCGCTCACCCGAACCGGCCCACGCGCTGGCCTGTGCGGCGCTGGGGTTGGAGCCGATACTCGACCTGCGGATGCGGCTTGGCGAGGGCACCGGCGCCGCGGTGGCACTGCCGGTGCTGCGGGCCGCGGTGGCGGCGTTGGCCTCGATGTCCACCTTCGCCGAAGCCGGCGTTTCCGGGCCCTCCGAGGCTAAAGCGGGAGCCGACGCGTGATCCGGTCGCTGGCCTCGGCGGTCGCGTTCGGCACGGCGGTGCGGCTGCCGGGCGTCGGCGGCCCGCCGGGACGCGGGACGTTGACGGCACTTCCGGTGATCGGCGCCGCCCTCGGGGCGCTGGCGGCCGGGGTGGTCTGGGCCGGCGGGATCGCATTCGGTCCGGGCAGCGCCTTGGCCGGGCTGCTCGCGGTGGCCGTGCTGCTGGCCGCAACCCGCGGCTTGCACATGGACGGCGTGGCCGACACCGCCGACGGGCTGGGCAGCTACCGGCCCGCCGCGCAGGCGCTGCAGGTGATGCGCGAGGGGTCGACCGGCCCGTTCGGCGTGGTCGCGGTGGTGCTGGTGATCGGCCTGCAGGCGTTGGCGTTGCCGATGCTGGACGTGGCGGGGATCGTGGTCGCGGTCTGCGCCGGCCGGGTGGCGGCGGTGCTGGCCTGTCTGCGGTCGGTGCCGGCCGCGGCGGGCAGCACGCTGGGGGCCACCGTGGCGGGCAGTCAGCCGGTGCCGGTGGCGCTTGCCTGGGTGCTGGCGCTGGCAGCCGGGTCGACGGTCGCCGGCTCGGCGCCGTGGCACGGGCCGGTGGCCGTCGCCGTCGCGCTGGGCTGCGCGTTGGTGCTGGTCCGGCGGTGCGTACGCCGGCTCGGCGGAGTCACCGGCGATGTGCTGGGCGCCGCCGTCGAGTGGACCACGGCGCTGGTCGCCGTGCTGCTGGCCGCGCTCTAATTCATCCGATAAGTAACATTTCTCCGGACATATAGACATTCCTCCCCTGTGATGTGATAACTACAGAGTAGCTTTGTAAAAAGCGAACCAGCATTAACTTCTGGTCCACGGAGGGGACGTCGATGGCTCGCCATCACCGCTACAGCAAGAGAAGTCGGGAATCGCGCAGGGCCATGGCCGACGACGCCAGCGACCCACCGGACTATCCCGATCCCGACGACGCCGCGGCCGAGGACTGGCACGCCGGCCCCGACGAACCGGATCTGCCGCCGGGGCCGGCAGGCTGAACCGAACCCGGCGGGTCAGTCCAGCCGGGCCATCCAGCCGTGGGTGTCGGCGAAGGTGCCGCGCTGGATGCCGGTCAGCGTGTCGCGCAGCGCCATGGTGACCTCACCGGGCTGGCCGTCGGCGATGGTGAACTCCCCGTCGGCGGACTTGACCTGCGACACCGGGGTGATGACGGCCGCGGTGCCGCAGGCGAAGACCTCGGTGATCTCGCCGGCGGCGGCCTTCTTCTGCCATTCCCCCACGTCGATCTTGCGTTCCTCGACCGCGAACCCGGCGTCAGTGGCCAACTGCAGCAACGAATCCCGGGTGATACCGGGCAGCAGCGAGCCGGACAGCTCCGGCGTGACCAGCCGCGCCGAACCACCGCTGCCGAACACGAAGAACAGGTTCATCCCGCCCATCTCTTCGACGTAGCGCCGCTCGGCCGCATCCAGCCACACCACTTGATCGCAGCCGTTGTCGGCGGCCTGCGCCTGAGCGACCAGCGACGCGGCGTAGTTACCGCCGAATTTGGCTGCTCCGGTGCCGCCCGGGCAGGCCCGGACGTACTCCGTCGACAGCCACACACTCACCGGTTTGATGCCACCCTTGAAGTACGCGCCGGCCGGCGAGGCCATCACCAGGCAGCGATACTCGTTGGCCGGCCGCACTCCCAGCCCCGGCTCGGTGGCGAAGATGAAGGGGCGCAGGTACAGCGACTCCTCCCCGCCGGACGCAGGTACCCAGGCGGAGTCCACCGCGATCAGCTGCCGCAGCGATTCGATGAACAGTGCGTCGGGAAGCTCCGGGATCGCCAGCCGCCGAGCCGACGCACGCATCCGGGCGGCGTTGGCCTCCGGCCGGAACGACACGATCGAGCCGTCCGTCCACCGGTAGGCCTTCAGGCCCTCGAAGACCTCCTGGGCGTAGTGCAGCACGATCGCCGACGGGTCCAGTTCAATCGGCCCGTACGGTATGACCCGCGCATTGTGCCAACCGGCGTCGACGGTGTAGTCGATCGAGACCATGTGATCGGTGTGGTACTTGCCGAAACCCGGTTGGGCCAAAATGGATTCGCGCACCTCGTCGGGGGTCGGGTTCGCCGTGACCGACACGTGGAACTCGAGGACGCCGCTTTTCATGCAGCGATTGTATAACCGGTGCGCTAGCGGGTTTTTGCCGTCACGAACGGCGGCTGCACCACCTCGCACTCCACCGGGCGACCTCGCACGTCTACGGTCAGTTGCGCGCCGTCGTCGATACCCGCGTCCGCGTCGATCAGCGCCAACGCGATCCCGGCCTTGAGTGTCGGTGAGAACGTGCCCGATGTGGTGATCCCGACCTGCCGGTCACCGTCGAGCACCGCCAGCTCGGCCCGCAACACGCCCCGCCCGGTCGCGCGCAGCCCGCGCAGCAGCCGGGCCGGGCCGGCCGCCTTCTCCGCCTGCAGCGCCTCGCGGCCGAAGAACGCCGGCTTCTTCCAGCCGATCGCCCAACCACAGCGGGCCTGCAGCGGCGAGATAGCAAGCGACAGTTCATGACCGTGCAGCGGATAGCCCATCTCGGTGCGCAGCGTGTCGCGGGCACCCAAACCGGCCAGCTCACCGCCGGCCTGCGCCACCGCCGCCGCCAGCGCGTCGAAGACCACGGCCGTCGACTCCCACTCCGGCAGCAGCTCGTAGCCGTGTTCGCCGGTGTAGCCGCTGCGGCACACCCGTACCGGCACACCGGCGTAGCTGGCATCGGCGAACGCCATGTAGTCCATCTCGGTCGGCAGACCCAAACCGGCCAGCACCTCGGTCGATCGCGGGCCCTGCACCGCCAGCACGGCGCGTGACCGGTGCTCGTCGGTGACGCTGATGCCTGCCGGCGCGGCCTCGCCCAAGGCGGCCACCACCGCGGCGGTGTTGGCCGCGTTGGGGACCAGGAAGATCTCGTCGTCGGCCACGTAGTAGGCGATCAAATCGTCGATGACGCCACCGGATTCGTTGCAGCACAAGGTGTATTGCGCCTTGCCCGGCCCTATCCTGCCCAGGTCGTTGGTGAGCGTCGAGTTGACGAAGGCCGCCGCCCCCGGGCCGGCCACGGTGGCCTTGCCGAGATGGCTGACATCGAACAGGCCCACGGTGCTACGGGTGGCATTGTGCTCGGCGACAGTGCCGGCGTAGGAAACCGGCATGAGCCAGCCACCGAACTCGGCGAAGCTGGCGCCCAGCTCGCGGTGGCGGTCTTCCAGCGGCCCGTGTTGCAGTTCGCTCACGACGAGCCAGCCTAATCGGCACACTGATGTAGGTGGTTGACTGGGACGCGCTCGAAACCGCGGGAATCGTCGACGCGCGGGAGCGCGCCGGCCTCCTGGAGTACCTTGACGGCCTCGGCTTCACCACCGAGCAGATGGTCGAGGCCGAGCGGCAGGGCCGGCTGTTCGGGCTGGCCGGTGACGTCGTGGGGCGCTCGGGCCCGCCCAGCTACACGCTGCGGTCCGCCGGCGAAGCACTGGGCGTGCCGCACAGCGAGGTCCAGCGCGCCTGGACGATGCTCGGGCTCAGCGTGGCCAGTCCGGACACGCCCGCACTGAGCCAAGCCGACGTCGACGCGCTCGCCACCTGGCTGGAGATGCGGTCCTACCTCGGCGAGCCGGTCGACGGCTTCCTGCGGGTACTCGGGGCGACGATGGCCCGGCTGGCCGAGGCCGAGTCGTCGATGATCCGGATCAGTGAGCCCGACGTGTGGCTGGGCCACACCTTCGACGAACTCACCACCGCACGCGCCTGGCGGTCGGTCGCGGAGTTCATCCCGCGCCTGGGCGCGATGATCGACGCCGTGCACCGCCAGCACCAGGTCAGCGCTCGGACGTTCCTCGAGGGGCTGGCCGAGGGGCCGACGGCGAGCATGGTGTGCGGTGTCGGCTTCGCCGATTTGACCGGTTTCACCGCCCTGACCCGGGTGCTCACCCCAGAGGAGTTGGCCAACCTGCTCACCGAGTTCGGCGGCAGCGTCGCCGACGTGGTGCACGCCGACGGCGGGCGGGTGGTGAAGTTCATCGGCGACGCGGTGATGTGGGTGAGCGCGAGCGCGGAACTGCTGGCGAAGGCCGCGGCCGACCTGGTCACCCATCCCAAAGCCCGCAAAGTGGGTCTGCAGGTGCGGGCCGGGCTGGGTTACGGCGAACTGCTGGCCATCAACGGTGACTACTTCGGCACCCCGGTGAACCTGGCTGCGCGGTTGGTGGATGCCGCCGCCCCCGGGCAGGTGCTGGCCTGCGCCGGCGTCGTCAAGGAGTTGACCGACTGGCCTGTTATCGCCCGGGGACCGTTGACACTCAAGGGTTTCGACGAACCGGTCCCGGCATACGAGCTGGACCTGGCCGCCACTCGTTAGGGTGAGTGCTTGTGAGCACCCAACCCGGATACCCCGTCCCCGCCATCACCGTCACCGCCACGCTGCCCGCCGCCGAGGACGCCGTGCTGATCGTGCCGGTCGTCTCGGCCGGCGACGAGTCTGAACCCGGCGCCGTGGTCGCGGCCACCGAGCCTGCGCTGCCCGCCGAGGCGGTCGCCGAGATCGAGGCCGGGCTGCGCGCCTTGGGTGCCAAGGGCGGCAGCGAGCAGGTGAACCGACTGGTGGTCACGTCGCTGCCGGTGGCCAGTGTGCTGACGGTCGGGCTGGGCAAGGCCCGCGACGCCTGGCCCGCCGAGCTCATCCGGCGCGCCGCGGGCACCGCGGCACGCTCGCTGAACGGCACGGCGGCGGTGATCAGCACCCTGGCCGGGTTGCCCGGCGAGCCCGAGCAGGATCTGGTGGCCGCCACCGTCGAGGGGCTGCTGCTGGGCGGCTACCGCTTCACCGCGTTCCGCACCGACAAGACCGCCCCGAAAGATCCGGGCCTGCAGAGCGTCACCGTGGTCTGTGCCGCAGCCGACGCCGAGGCCCGCGCGACACACGGGGCCGATGTCGCCGCCGCGGTCGCCACCGCGCGGGATTTCGTCAACACCCCACCGAGTCACCTGTTCCCGGCGGAATTCGCCGAGCGGGCCCGGGCGCTGGGCGAATCCGCCGGCCTGGAGGTCGAGGTGCTCGACGAGCACGAACTGGCCGACGCCGGATACGGCGGGGTGATCGGTGTCGGCAAGGGGTCGGCGCGCCCGCCTCGACTGGTGCGGCTGACCCACCGGCCCGCGGGGGCGGCGTCGCCGAAGAAGGTGGCGCTGGTGGGCAAGGGCATCACCTTCGACACCGGCGGCATCTCGATCAAACCGGCCGCCTCGATGCACCACATGACCTCCGACATGGGTGGGGCCGCGGCGGTGATCGCGACCATGGTGCTGGCCGCGCGGCGCCGGCTGCCGATCGAGGTGATCGCCACCGTGCCGATGGCCGAGAACATGCCGTCGGCCACCGCGCAGCGCCCCGGCGACGTGCTGACCCAGTACGGCGGCACCACCGTCGAGGTGCTCAACACCGACGCCGAGGGCCGGCTGATCCTGGCCGACGCGATCGTGCGGGCCTGTGAGGACAACCCGGACTATCTGATCGAGACCTCCACGCTGACCGGTGCTCAGACCGTGGCGCTGGGTGCGCGCACCCCCGGGGTGATGGGCTCGGACGAGTTCCGCGACCGGGTGGCGGCGATCTCGCAAGCCGTCGGCGAGAACGGCTGGCCGATGCCGCTGCCCGACGAGCTCAAAGAAGACCTGAAGTCGACGGTGGCCGATCTCGCCAATGTCAGCGGGCAGCGCTTCGCCGGAATGCTGGTGGCCGGGGTTTTCCTGCGTGAGTTCGTGGCCGACGGCGTGGCCTGGGCCCACATCGATGTCGCCGGCCCGGCCTACAACACCGCCGGCGCCTGGGGCTACACCGGCAAGGGCGGCACCGGCGTGCCGACCCGGACCATGTTCGCGGTGCTGGAGGACATCGCCGCGAACGGATAACGCCCTTGGGCCGTCAGGCGTTGGTCTGCGCGCACTCGGTGTCGCGGGCGGGGCGGTACGGGCTTTCCACGCCTTGTTGGAAAGACAGCGCCGCACTTTGAGCCAGCATCAACACGGCGAAGAGGACGACCCAGAGCCAGGCTTCGGTCGGGTCGAGGTGAGACGCCACATCGGTTTTCGGCAGCGCCACCATGGCACGAATGATCGCCGCGATGATGACGACGGTGCTGAAGTACGGAAATGCCGTCCGAATGCGTCCGGCCATCGGCCCGATCGGCGAGTCACTACGCCGTCGTCCCCGTCCGAGGAACCAGCCGAGCGCGCAGGCGACCGCGACGGCGGCCGTGATCGGCAGCGAAAGTCGGTTGGCGTCGTCCCACAGCGGCTGCAACGGCCGATGCGCCTGCAGGTCACCGAGCGAGAGCGCCAGGTCGGTCAGCGTCGCTTGCACGAAGAACACCGCAATCGGCGGGACCAGAACCGCCACGATGAACACGCAGTGTCTGATCAGGGTGCCGGTAGATCCCGACACGAACTGCACGATCGCATACAGCAGGATGTAGAGCGCGGCCACAAACGATATGCCGCCCAACAGTTCTGCCGACGTGGCACGCCCGCTGGCCACCGCACAGCCCTGTTCACCGGAGAGCAGGCTGTATTGCACCGCGGCCAGAAACAGCCCGAGAAATGCGTTCATCAGCGCAACCCCGGTGAGGGTCTCGTGCTCGACCTCGCGCGGGTCCGGAGAATGCCCATCACTACGACGCCGATACGCACGATCGAGCACCAAGTTGATGACGACGAACGCGAAACCGGCCAGCAAACCGGCGAGTTGCGCGTAGTTGCGCGACACGATCGATATGTCGAAGCCGGTCCAGAGCTCACAAGCCTGGGCGATCTGCTCAGCGGGCACAGCGAGATAGTAGTGACGCGGCCGCGTCGGCAGCGCTGCTTTGGCGCACGGCATTGCGCGCGCTACCACGCCGCGCCACCAGCCGCCCGACCCCACCTCGATGTGTGCCGGCGACACCGCAATGACAGGATGGTTTTCGACAGTCCACCTGGGCACCGCCCCGGCCTCACCACAGACGTGGTATTCAGGGACGACGTGCAGCGACCGACCGATCGAGGAGTCAACAGCGATGGCGTTCTCAGTCCAGATGCCAGCACTCGGTGAGAGCGTCACCGAGGGAACCGTGACCCGCTGGCTCAAGAAGGAGGGCGACACCGTCGAGGCCGACGAGCCACTGCTGGAGGTCTCCACCGACAAGGTCGACACCGAGATCCCGGCGCCGGTCTCCGGCGTGCTGACGAAGATCATCGCCGAAGAGGACGCCACCGTCGAGGTCGGCGGCGAGTTGGCGTTGATCGGCGACGCCAGCGAAGGCACCGGGAGCGCCGGGGGGCAAGCCCAGCCGCCGGCTGCCGCAGAGCCCGCGCCCGCGGCGCCCGAGCCCGCGGCGGCCCCCGAGCCGGCGGCGGCCCCTGAGCCCGCGTCCGAGCCGGAGCCGGGGGCAGCACCGGCCGGTGGCGGCACCCCGGTGCTGATGCCGGAGCTGGGCGAGTCGGTCACCGAGGGCACCGTGACGCGCTGGCTCAAGCAGGTGGGCGACTCGGTCGAGGTCGACGAACCGCTGGTGGAGGTCTCCACCGACAAGGTCGACACCGAGATCCCGTCTCCGGTGGCCGGCACCCTGCTGTCGATCACCGCCGAGGAGGACGCCACGGTCGAGGTCGGTGGTGAGCTGGCGAAGATCGGTTCGGCGTCCGAGGCCGCCCCGAAGGCTGCACCGGCACCGGCACCCGCTCCCGCACCCGCACCCGAGCCGGCACCCGCGCCCAAGCCTGCACCGGAGCCCGCACCCGCGCCGCAGGCCCGTCCCGAGCCCCAGCCCGCGCCCGCCGCAGCGCAGCCGTCCCGCGAAGCACCGGCGCAGCCCTCCCCCAGCTCGGAGGTCACGCCCTATGTCACCCCGCTGGTGCGCAAGCTCGCCGCCGACCACAACGTCGATCTGAGTCAGGTCAGCGGCACCGGGGTCGGCGGGCGGATCCGCAAGCAGGACGTGCTGGCCTTCGCGGAGAAGCAGGCCGACCAGCAGAAGGCACCGGCCGCCGAGCGCACGTCTGCGCCGGCACCCGCGGCCGCGCCGGCCCCGGCGCCGGCCTCGGCGTTGGCGCACCTGCGCGGCACCACCGCCAAGGCCAGTCGGATCCGGCAGATCACTGCCAAGAAGACCCGCGAATCCTTGCAAGCCACCGCCCAGCTCACCCAGACTCACGAGGTCGACATGACCAAGATCGTGGCGCTGCGGGCCAGGGCCAAGGCCGACTTCGCCGAACGCGAAGGCGTCAACCTGACCTACCTGCCGTTCATCGCCCGCGCGGTGATCGACGCGCTCAAGGCGCACCCGAACGTCAACGCCAGCTACAACGAGGACGCCGGTGAGATCACCTACTACGACGCCGAGCACCTGGGTTTCGCGGTCGACACCGAGCAGGGGTTGCTGTCCCCGGTGATCCACAACGCCGGCGACCTGTCGCTGGCGGGCTTGGCCCGGGCGATCGCCGACATCGCCGCCCGGGCGCGGTCGGGGGGCCTCAAACCGGACGAGCTGTCCGGGGGCACCTTCACGATCACCAACATCGGCAGCCAGGGCGCGCTGTTCGACACCCCGATTTTGGTGCCGCCGCAGGCCGCCATGCTGGGCACCGGCGCCATCGTCAAGCGGCCGCGGGTCGTCGTCGACGAGGCCGGCAACGAGTCGGTCGGGGTACGGTCGGTCTGCTATCTGCCGCTGACCTACGACCACCGTCTCATCGATGGTGCCGACGCCGGAAGGTTCGTGACCACGATCAAGAACCGACTCGAAGAAGGCGCGTTCGAGGCGGAGCTGGGCCTGTAGCGACGTTAGGGGCTTTGGGAAGGGCTGCAAGAGGTTTCAGCTGTGGGCAATCCCATCGTCGCGGTCGCCGGGTCGTCCGGGCTGATCGGCTCGGCTCTGGTGTCGGCCCTGCGTGCCGCCGACCATCGAGTGCTGCGGATCGTGCGCCGGGCACCGGCCAACACCTCCGAGCTGCGCTGGGATCCCGAGGCCGGTGACATCGACGCGGCCGCCCTGGCCGGAGTCGACGCGGTGGTCAATCTGTGCGGCATCGGCATCAGTGATCGCCGCTGGTCCGGTGCCTTCAAGCAACTGCTGCGCGACAGCCGGATCACCCCGACCGAGGTGCTGTCGACGGCGGTGGCCGAGGCCGGGGTGCCGGTGCTGATCAACGCCAGCGCCGTCGGCTTCTATGGCGATACCGGCGCCCGCACGGTCGACGAATCCGCACCGGCCGGCGCTGGCTTTCTGGCCCGGCTCGCCCAGGACTGGGAGGCCGCCACCGCCCCCGCCCGAGACGCCGGCGCCCGGGTGGTGTTGGCCCGCACCGGCTTGGTGCTGGCCCCCTCGGGCGGGCTGCTGGGCCGGCTGCGTCCGTTGTTCTCGCTGGGGCTGGGCAGCCGGCTGGGCAACGGCCGCCAGTACATGTCCTGGATCAGCCTCGACGATGAGGTCCGGGCCCTGCGATTCGCGATGGCCGAGTCGGCGATCGCCGGCCCGGTCAACCTGACCGGACCGGCCCCGGTCACCAACGCCGAGTTCACCGCCGCGCTCGGCCGGGTGCTGAACCGGCCGACACCGCTGCTGCTGCCCGGATTCGCCGCCCGGATCGCCTTCGGTGAACTCGCCGATGAAGGCCTGCTCGCCGGTCAACGCGCCATTCCGGCCGCCTTGGAGCAGGCCGGCTTCCAGTTCCGGCACAACACCATCGGCGAGGCGCTCGGCTACGCCACCGCCGGCCCCACCCTGGTTTAGCTCCCCCGCCGCCGCACCCCATGCACCCGGTCCGGCGGCCGGTAGCGAGCCGGGTAGCCTGCGAGCATGAGGTCCATCCGCTCCAGCACCGCGCCGCTCGACGTGCGCCAGCTCGGCACCGTCGACTACGGCACGGCCTGGCAGCTGCAGCGTGACCTGGCTGACGCCAGAGTGGCCGGCGGCCGGGACACGCTGCTGCTGTTGGAGCATCCGCCGGTCTACACCGCCGGGCGGCGCACGGAGCCGCATGAACGCCCGCTGGACGGCACCCCGGTGGTCGACGTCGACCGGGGCGGCAAGATCACCTGGCACGGCCCCGGCCAGCTGGTCGGCTACCCGATCATCGGACTGACCGAACCGATGGACGTGGTGAACTACGTTCGCCGGCTTGAAGAATCACTTATCGAGGTGTGTAACACCTTGGGTCTCAGCACGATTCGTGTCGAAGGACGGTCCGGGGTGTGGCTACCGGCCGACGGCGCCCGTCCTGCCCGCAAGATTGCCGCCGTCGGCGTGCGGGTGGCCCGCGGAACGACCCTGCACGGGTTCGCGCTCAATTGTGATTGTGACCTCAGCGCGTTCGCCGCGATCGTGCCGTGCGGGATCACCGACGCGGGCGTGACGTCGCTGTCGGCGGAGTTGGGCTTTGTGACCAGCGTCGAGGATGTCCGGCGCGCGGTTGCCAGTGCCGTCGTCGACGCGCTCGACGGCGTGCTGCCGGTGCGCGAACACGTCGCGTCGCGCGTAACATCGACCCGGTGAGCGCCGTCGGAGAAGGTCGTAGGTTACGTCGTGCTGAGGCACGCAACGCCGAGACACCGATCGAGCGCAAACCCTCGTGGATCAAAACCCGCGCCCGGATGGGGCCCAATTTCACCGAGCTGAAGGTCTTGGTGAAGCAGGAGAAGCTGCACACGGTGTGCGAGGAGGCGGGCTGCCCCAACATCTACGAGTGTTGGGAGGACCGGGAGGCCACCTTCCTGATCGGCGGCGAGGTCTGCACCCGCAACTGTTCGTTCTGCCTGATCAAATCGGGTAAGCCTCCCGAGCTGGACCGCGACGAGCCGCGCCGGGTCGCCGAGAGCGTGCAATCGATGGGCCTGCGCTATTCCACGGTCACCGGCGTCGCCCGCGACGATCTGCCCGATCAGGGCTCTTGGCTCTACGCCGAGACGGTGCGCGCCATCAAGGCGCTCAACCCGTCAACGGGTGTCGAACTGCTGATCCCCGACTTCGGCGGTCGGCCCGAGTTGCTGGGCGAAGTGTTCGAATCGCGCCCGGAAGTGCTGGCCCACAACGTCGAAACGGTGCCACGCATCTTCCGCTTGATCCGGCCGGGGTTCAGCTACGAGCGCAGCTTGAGCGTGTTGACCCAGGCCCGCGATGCCGGGCTGGTCGCCAAAAGCAACCTCATCCTGGGGATGGGTGAGACCCCCGACGAGATCCGCGCGGCGCTGGCCGCGATCTACGACGCCGGCGCCGAGCTGGTCACCATCACCCAGTACCTGCGCCCCACCGAACGCCACCACCCGATCGACCGGTGGGTAAAGCCGGAGGAGTTCGTCGAGCACGCCCGCTACGCCGAACAGCTCGGGTTCGCCGGCGTGATGTCGGGGCCGCTGGTGCGCTCGTCGTATCGGGCCGGCCGGCTCTACCAGCAGGCCATGGCTCGTCGCGCCGAGCTCAACGGGACCGCGGCCCACGGCTGACGGTGAGCGCCGCTGCGTATCCTTGGTAGCTATGCCCAGACCGCGCACCACCGCCGAGAACAAGGCTGCCCGGGCGGCGGCCAAAGCCACCCGCAAGGCCGCCAGCAAGGAGCGCCGCACCCAGCTGTGGCAGGCCTTCCAGCTTCAGCGCAAAGAGGACAAGCGGCTGCTGCCGTACATGATCGGCGCCTTCGTGCTGGTCGCCGGCGTGACCACCGCGCTGGCCCTCAACGGCGGCACGTTCGCCAAGGTGACGACGATTCCGCTCGGCCTGCTGCTGGGTGCGCTGGTGGCATTCGTGATCTTCGGTCGCCGCGCCCAGCGGTCGGTGTACCGCAAGGCCGAGGGGCAGGCTGGTGCGGCGGCGTGGGCGCTGGACAATCTGCGCGGCAAGTGGCGGGTCACCCCCGGGGTGGCCGCCACCGGCCAACTCGACGCCGTGCACCGCGTGATCGGACGGCCGGGCATCATCTTCGTCGCGGAAGGCTCGGCCTCCCGGCTCAAACCGCTGCTGGCCCAAGAGAAGAAGCGCACCGCGCGGCTGGTCGGTGACGTCCCCATCTACGACGTGGTGGTGGGCCCGGGCGACGGCGAGGTTCCGCTGGCCAAGCTGGAGCGTTTCCTGACCAAGCTCCCGGCCAATATCTCGACCAAGCAGATGGATTCGCTGGAGTCGCGGCTGACCGCGCTGGGCTCGCGCACCGGCACCGCGGCCATGCCGAAGGGCCCGCTGCCCGGTGGGGCGAAGCTGCGCGGCGTCCAGCGCGCCGTGCGCCGGCGCTGACGGTGGTCGCAAGCGGCGCGGAGCCGGGCGAAGCTTGCCACCGCCGCAACGCTTAGCGGCTGCGCACCACCGCGGTGGCGGTCGCCCGGTCCTGCAGGCCGCGGCCGTCGGCGTCGATGAATAGCGCCGGGACCACCAGCGCGATCAGCAGCCCGCGTACCACCGCCCGCACGATTCCGACTCCCGGCCCGCCACCGTCCACCGGTATCACCCGCAGCCCGCAGACGTACTGGCCCGGCGTGAAGCCGAACAGCCGCAGCGCAGCGATCCCGAGCACCAGCCAGATGACCAACACCGCGGTCGGCAGCAGCTCCCGGGTCACCACGCCCATCGCCAGGCCCAGCCCGGCAATCCCGTAGGCCACCAGCCAGTCGACGGCCAGCGCCAGCACCCGACGCCCCGTCGCCGCCAGCGAGCCAGGACCGGTGGGCGGCAAACCCAGGGCCTGCCCCGGGGCGCCGTCGGGAGGCTGCGGTCCGGCCGACTCCGGCCCGGACAGCCACGATGAGAAGGTGCGGCTCATGGCCCCTACGATAAGCGGGTCGGAACCCGACCCGGCTTCGCCGGGTCCTGCCGCCGTTGCGTAACGTCAGCAGCGGCAACCCCAGCGCCCGACCGGGGCTACCAGCGGAGGAGAACACTTCTGTGACCGACAAGACGGCCGACGACATTCTCAAACTCGTCGCCGATGAGAACGTGGAGTACATCGACATCCAGTTCTGCGACTTGCCGGGCATGATGCAGCATCTGACGATTCCCGCGTCCACCCTCGACTCGAGCGTGTTCGAGGACGGGTTGGCCTTCGACGGTTCCTCGATCCGCGGCTTCCAGTCCATCCACGAGTCCGACATGATGCTGCTGCCGGACTTCTCCACCGCGCAGATCGACCCGTTCCGGGCGGCCAAGACGCTGAACCTGAACTTCTTCGTGCACGACCCGTTCACCCGCGAGCCCTACTCGCGCGACCCACGCAACGTCGCCCGCAAAGCGGAGAACTACCTGGCCAGCACCGGGATCGCCGACACCGCCTACTTCGGCGCCGAAGCCGAGTTCTACATCTTCGACTCGGTGGCCTTCGACTCACAGATGAACAGCACCTTCTATGAGGTCGACTCCGATTCGGGCTGGTGGAACACCGGCTCACCGACCGAGATCGGCGGCGGCGTCAACCGCGGCTACAAGACCCGCCCGAAAGGCGGCTACTTCCCGGTGGCGCCCAACGACCACTACGTCGACCTGCGCGACGCCATGACCACCAACCTCGCCAACGCCGGCTTGACCCTGGAGCGTGGTCACCACGAGTGCGGCTCCGGCGGGCAGGCCGAGATCAACTACCGGTTCAACACGCTGTTGCACGCCGCCGATGACCTGATGCTGTTCAAATACATCATCAAGAACACCGCCTGGGCGCACGGCAAGACCGTCACCTTCATGCCCAAACCGCTCTTCGGTGACAACGGCTCGGGCATGCACGTGCACCTGTCGCTGTGGAAGAACGGTGATCCGCTGTTCTACGACGAGGCCGGCTACGCCGGATTGTCGGACGTCGCCCGGTACTGCATCGGCGGCATCCTGCATCACGCCCCGTCGCTGCTGGCGTTCACCAACCCCACCATCAACTCCTATAAACGGTTGGTGCCGCACTACGAGGCGCCGATCAACCTGGTCTACAGCCAGCGCAACCGCTCGGCATGCGTGCGCATCCCGATCACCGGCACCAACCCCAAGGCCAAGCGGCTGGAGTTCCGCTGCCCGGACTCCTCGGGCAACCCGTATTTGGCCTTCGCGGCGATGCTGATGGCCTGCATCGACGGCATCAAGAACAAGATCGAGCCGGCTCCCCCGGTCGACAAAGACCTCTACGAACTGCCGCCGGACGAGGCCGCCGACATCCCGCAGGCCCCGACCACGCTGGCCGAGGTGATGGACAATCTGGAAGCCGACCACGAATACCTCACCGAGGGCGGGGTTTTCACCCCGGATCTGATCGAGAACTGGATCCGCTACAAGCGCGACCACGAGATCACCCCGATCAACCTGCGCCCGCACCCGTATGAGTTCGCGCTGTACTACGACTGCTGAGTGAACCCGAGCGTCACGCCCGCGCCACGCCGCAACCCGGCGAACACAGGATTATGTCGTAGTACGATCAAATCGTGCATGCGTCGACAGTCCGGTGGCGGCGCGCCATCGGCACCGCACTACTAATCGTGGCGCTGGCCTGCGCTCCGGGAGCACACGCCGATCCGGAACCGCCCCCGGGGGCGCCGGTCCCCACCGCCGAGCAGGTGGCGGCCATCCTGAACCAGCTCACCGACCCGAACGTCGCCGACACCGATAAGGCCAAACTGGTCGATGGCGGGCTTTCGCCGGATGAGCTGGGCCAGAACGATCAGGGGCTCGCCAAACTGGTCCGGCACCACGCCCTGCCGTTCACCTTCACCGTCACCGACATCCGGCCGGCGATCAACGACCTGGCCGGTGTCACCGCGGCCCTCACCTGACCGCGGGAGCCGTTCCCGGTGATCCGGCCGCTGGTCCTGGTCGACCACGACGGCACCTGGCAGCTCACCCACGACAGCTATGAGCCGACATTCGCCAACATGGTCCGGCACGTCATCCACCGGGTCGGACCGCATCCCGGTGCCGGCGGGAATGTAGCCGTCTTCGGCTGGTGACCCGTTCTCCCCAGTTGGGGGTTCATCCACAGCTCGGCCCTCGGGTGTGCTCCGGTTCGCTGTGGTTGTCGGGGCGGGTTTTTAGCGTCGGTGTATGGCATCAGTACTGAGTGCGGCAGCGGCGCAGGAGCAGATCTGTGCGGCGCTGGATGCCATCGACACCGCCCATCAGCTGTTGCGCGAGACACCCTCGGACCTGGTCGGTAACGACTTTCGGATCGAGATCGCCGACCGGTTGGAGACCCAGGACCGCACCAACCGCGGCCTGATGTACCGGATCTTCGGTGAGCTGGCCGACCCACCCGATGGCCAGGGCTCGATCGCGCAGGTGCGGGCGGCACTGTGGAAGCGGTTGCACATCACCCCGCGCGAGATCACCCGCCGCTGCCGGCTGGCCACCCGCGTCCGGCCACGCCGGTCGCTGACCGGCGCCGAGATCCCCGCCGAGCTGCCGCAGCTGGCCGCGGCGATCGAAGCCGGGCTGGTCGGGGAAGACCACATCCGGGCCATCTGCCAAGCCGTCGACGTGCTGCCGTCCTCGATAGCCCCCGATGAGATCGCCAAGGCCGAAGCCGCCCTGGTCGAGCACGCCACCCAGGCGGATGCGGGCGTCGTCAGCAAACTCGGCCAACGCATCGCCGACCACCTCAACCCCGACGGGCTGTTCAGCGACGAAGACCGGGCACGGCGCCGCGGCCTGATGCTGGGCCGCCAAGGCCCCGACGGCATGTCCACCCTGTCCGGGCTATTGGATCCACAGGCCCGCGCCTACTTCGAGGCGATCACCGCCGCAGTCCGACCCGGACGCCACCGACCCGAGGGATCAAACACCACCGGCCGCGATGACCGCACCGATGCCCAACGCCGCCACGACGCCTTCACACTCGCCATGGCCACCGCCCTCTCCGCCAACAAACTGGGCACCCACCGGGGCCACCCGGTCACCGTCGTGGTCACCACCACCCTGGCCGAACTCAACCAAGCCGCCCACGCAGTCACCGATCCCTGCATCCCCATGCCCTCGCCCGCTTACACCGGCGGCGGCTCCCGACTGCCTATGCGCGACCTGATCCACATGGCCGGCCAGGCGATCCACTACCTCGCGGTCTTCGACGACCACACCCAACGCCCGCTCTACCTCGGCCGGCAAAAACGCGTCGCCACCACCGACCAACGCCTCATCTGCTACGCCCGCGACCGCGGCTGCACCCACCCCAACTGCCTAGAACCGGGCTATCACTGCGAAGTCCACCACGCCCGGCCCTGGGCCCACGGCGGACGCACCAACGCCGACGAACTGTTCTTCGCCTGCGGACCCCACCACACCGACGCCACCGACGGCCGCCAACACACCACCATCACCCAAACCGGCCGCCTCGGCTGGACCGACGGCACCAGCCCACCACAAACCAACCACGCCCACCACCCCGAAGAACTCCTCTACAGCAACCCCGACCCACCCAAGAACGACGCCACGTGAGCGCTGCGTTAGCTGTGCGACTTAGTCCAGTCCGTCACGCGCCCAGGCCGGCATGATGAACACGCCTTCGGCTTCCACCGTGATTCCGGCTGCATCGGAAATATGGCCGCGCGCATACGTTTTGATGCGTTCCCGGCGGTATACCGAGGCTTCTGCTCGCAGCGGGCCCAGCGGGGTGCCGCGCAAGTACTTCACCGTGATGGTGCCGGTGAACAGCGGCTTGGTCAGTCCGTCGCTGGCCGCCTCACCGAGCAGATGGTCGAGTACCAGGGCACTGACGCCGCCGTGGACCAGCGAGGGCGGGCCCTCATAGGCCGCGCCGAGGTGAAAGTCGCTCCAGCAGTGGCCGTTCTCGCCGTGGTGGATCACCAGCGGCGGGGCGATCGGATTGCGCAACCCGATCACCGCGTTGCCCCACGCCAGCGGCCGCCCGTTGACGACGTAACGCATGCCCGGTGAATCACTGAGGATCCCGGCACGCAGCCGCCCGGTCATCTGGCGGACCGCAGTGGTCACCTCTCGGATCGTGGTGTCGTCGGCTTCGGTGCGGATGGTGGCGTCGATCAGCTCACGTACCGCCTGCGCCAGCGGCCCATACCGTTGCGAGAGCAGCGCGCTCTCGTCGGCGCTGATCGTGGGCACGTCCGAGCCCGCTCCGAAATCCACCACAGATGTTCTCCTCTAATCTCCGAATACCTTGCGCACCACAGCCTTTGCGCGCCGCGTCACCCGCAGGTAGTTGTCCAGGAACTCGCCGCCGTCACCGCCGGGCCAACCGGCGGCCACCGCGACCGCGTTGAGCGCGCGCCCGGCCCCGGGCAGCTGGTCGGTGGGTTTGCCGCGCACCAGGACCAGCGCGTTGCGGGCGCGGGTCGCGGTCAGCCAGGCCTGGCGGAGGCGGTCCACGTCGTCTTCCTCGAGCAGTCCGGCGGCGGCGATGGCGTCCAGGGTCTCCAGGGTCGAGGTGTTGTGCAGCGCCGGAAACCGGTGCGCGTGGCGCAGCTGCAGCAGCTGCACCGTCCACTCGACGTCGGCCAGCCCGCCCCGGCCCAGCTTGGTGTGGGTGTTGGGGTCTGCGCCGCGCGGCAGCCGTTCGGCGTCGACGCGTGCCTTGACCCGGCGGATCTCCCGCACCGCGTCGGCGGACACCCCGCCGGCCGGATACCGGGTCTCATCGACCATCAGCAGAAACCGTCGGCCCAGGTCCGCATCACCGGCGACCCAGTGCGCCCGCAGCAGCGCCTGAATCTCCCAGGGCTGGGCCCACTGGGCGTAGTAGGCCGCATAGGAGGCCAGGGTGCGCACCGGCGGGCCGGTGCGGCCCTCCGGTCGCAGGTTGATGTCGACCTGCAGCGGGGGGTCGGCGCTGGCGGTGCCCAGCAGCGCGCGGACCTGTTCGGCGATCGACGTCGCCCAGCGCACCGCGTCGGCGTCGCTGACGCCCTCGGTGGGCTCGCAGACGAACATGACGTCGGCGTCCGAGCCGTAACCGAGTTCGCGCCCGCCGAGCCGGCCCATCCCGATGACGGCGATGCGCGCCGGGGCCGCCTGGCCGTCATCATCGGGCAGGTTGACCCGGATGATCGCGTCCAGACTGGCCTGCAGCACCGCCACCCACACCGCGGTCAGTGCCGTGCAGACGTCCCGGATTTCGAGCATGCCGAGCAGGTCCGCTGAGGCGATCCGGGCCAGTTCGAAACGGCGCAGGCTGCGGGCGGCTGCGATGGCGCGCACCGGGTCGGCGTAGCGGGCCGCCGACGCGATCAGCGCCCGCGCCACCGCGTCCGGCTCGGAGTCGAGCAGTTTCGGCCCGGACGGACCGTCGCCATAGGCCTGGATGACGTCGGGCGCCCGCATCAACAGCTCCGGGATGTAGGCCGAGGTGCCCAGCACCCGCATCAGCCGCTTGGCGACGGCGCTGCTGTCGCGCAACGTGCTCAGGTACCAGCGGTGGGCGGCCATCGCCTCGCTGAGCCGGCGGTAGGCCAGCAGGCCGGCGTCGGGGTTGGGCGTGTCCGACAGCCAGTACAACAGCTTGGGCAGCAGCACGGTCTGCACCCGGCCGCGGCGGCCGCTCTGGTTGGTCAGCGCCGCCAGATGCGTCAGGGCGTTCTGCGGCGCCTCGTAGCCGAGTGCGGCCAGCTGGCGTTCGGCGGCGCCGGGCGTCAGGCCGCCGGCCAGCTCCAGTCCGGCAGGGCCGACCGCCTCCAGCAGCGGCTGATAGAACAGCTTGGCGTGTAGCCGCGACACCCGCAGGTTCTGGGCCTTGAGCTCCTCGCGCAGCACCCCCAACGCATCGTGGCGTCCGTCCGGGCGGACGTGGGCGGCGCGGGCCAGCCAGCGCAACGCCTCGTCGTCGTCGGGAGGTGGCAGCATGTGGGTGCGCTTGAGGCGCTGCAGCTGCAGCCGGTGTTCGAGCAGCCGGAGGAACTCATACGACGCGGTCAGAGTCGCTGAATCCTCGCGGCCGATGTAGCCGCCGGCGCCGAGCGCGGCCAGGGCATCGACGGTGGAGGCCACGTGCAAGGACTCATCGCTGCGGCCGTGTACCAACTGCAAAAGCTGCACGGCGAACTCCACGTCGCGCAGTCCCCCGGCGCCGAGCTTGATCTCGCGGGCCCGGATCTCGGCGGGCACCAACTGCGCCACCCGCCGGCGCATCGCCTGCACGTCGGCGACGAAATCCTCCCGCTCGCAGGCGGTCCAGACCATCGGCAGCAGTGCGTCGACGTAGGCTCGGCCCAGTTCGGCGTCACCGGCGGCGGGGCGCGCCTTGAGCAGCGCCTGGAACTCCCAGGTCTTGGCCCACCGCTGGTAGTAGGCGACGTGCGATTCCAACGTCCGCACCAGCGCGCCGTGGCGGCCCTCCGGCCGCAGATTGGCGTCCACCTCGAAGAACGCCTCGCCGGCCACCCGCATCAGCTCGCCGGCGATCCGGCTGCTCACCGCGTCGGCCTCCTCGGCGACGAAGATGACGTCGACATCGCTGACGTAATTGAGTTCCCGCGCACCGCATTTGCCCATCGCGATCACGGCCAGGCGCGGCGCAGGATCGGTGCCGCAGACCAGCCTCTCGGCCACCCGCAGCGCCGCTGCCAGCGCGGCGTCGGCCAGATCGGCCAGATGCGCGCCGACGGTCACGAACGGCAGTTCCGGCAGGATCTCGACGGTCGGGGCCAGATCCAGCGCCGCCAGCACCAGGATCCGGTCGCGGTACAGCGCCCGCAGCCGCTCGACGTAGCCGCCGTCTGCCGTCTCGGCGACGCAGTCCAAGAACATGGCGCGCAGCGCATCTGCCGAGGGCAGGGCCAGCCCATAGTCGTCGTCCGTACTGGCCAGCAGCTTCCAGGACTGCGGATGGGTGATGAGGTGATCGCCCAGGGCCAACGAGGATCCCAGTACCCCGAACAGCCGCCCGCGCAGGCCGCGATCGGCCATCAGCGCCGCGCTCAGTTCCGCCCAGTCGATTCCCGGCGCCTCCGACAGCCTTACCAGGGTGCGCAGCGCGGCGTCGGCGTCGGGTGCTCGCGACAGCGCCCACAGCACATCGACATGCGGCTGGGTGTAGGAGCTGTACCAGCCCAGCTGGGTCAGGTCCGCCGCGGCGTACCGGTCGACCAAGCCCAACCGCCCGACGCTGGGCAGCTTGCGGCGCTGCGCTCCGGGGTAGGCCACCAGGCGTCCGGGCTAGAGCGCCAGGTAGTTCTGCAGCTCGTAGGGGGTGACGTGGCTGCGGTAGTTCGCCCACTCCTGGCGCTTGTTACGCAGGAAGAAGTCGAAAACCTGCTCCCCCAACGCTTCTGCGACCAGCTCGGAGTTCTCCATCTCGGAAAGCGCGCGCTCCAAGGTGCCGGGCAGTTCGCGGTAGCCCATCGCCCGGCGTTCCTCGGGCGTCAACGCCCACACGTTGTCCTCGGCCTCCGGGCCGAGTTCGTAGCCCTTCTCCACGCCGCGCAGGCCGGCGGCCAGCAGCACGGCGAAGGTCAGATAGGGGTTGCACGCCGAGTCCGGGCTGCGCACCTCGACACGCCGCGACGACGTCTTGTGCGGGCTGTACATCGGTACCCGCACCAGCGCCGAGCGGTTGGACGCGCCCCAGGACGCCGCCGTGGGTGCCTCCCCGCCGTGGATCAGCCGCTTGTAGGAGTTGACCCACTGGTTGGTGACGGCACTGATCTCGTTGGCGTGCTCCAGGATTCCGGCGATGAACGACTTGGCGGTGTTGGACAGCTGCAAGGGGTCGTCGGGACTGTGGAAGGCGTTGACCTCCCCCTCGAACAGGCTCATGTGGGTGTGCATGGCCGAACCGGCGTACTCCCGGAATGGCTTGGGCATGAACGACGCCCGCACCCCCTCTTTGAGCGCGATCTCCTTGATCAGGTAGCGGAAGGTCATCACGTTGTCGGCCATCGACAGCGCGTCGGCGTAACGCAGGTCGATCTCCTGCTGGCCCGGAGCGTTCTCGTGGTGGCTGTACTCCACCGAGATGCCCATGGTTTCCAGCGCGTCGATCGCGTGCCGGCGGAAGTTGGCCGCCGAGCCGTGGATCGCCTGGTCGAAATAGCCGGCGTCGTCGGCCGGCACCGGCGTGGAACCGTCGTAGGGGCCGGGCTGCAGCAGGAAGAACTCGATCTCGGGATGCACATAGCAGGCGAAGCCCAGTTCTCCGGCCTTGGCCAGTTGCCGGCGCAGCACGTGCCGCGACGACGCCCAGGCCGGGGAACCATCCGGCATGGTGATGTCGCAGAACATCCGTGCCGAGTACTGCCGGCCGTTATCCGACGTCCACGGCAGCAGCTGGAACGTCGACGGGTCGGGGTGGGCGACCATGTCCGATTCGAAGACCCGGGCGAAGCCCTCGATCGCCGAACCGTCGAAGCCCACGCCCTCCTCGAAGGCGCCCTCGAGCTCAGCCGGTGCGATCGCGACCGACTTCAGGTATCCGAGAACGTCGGTGAACCAGAGCCGGACGAAACGGATGTCGCGTTCCTCCAGCGTGCGGAGCACAAACTCCTTCTGACGGTCCATACCGCGAAGCGTAGCAGCGCTCAGCACTTCGCATCGGTTGGCGGCAACGTGCCGTCGACCAGGTAACGCGTGGCGTAGCCGTCGACGCATTCGTTGCCCTGGAACACCACCGTGTGCTGGGTTCCGTTGAACGTCAGCAGGCCCCCGCGCAGCTGCTTGGCCAGGTCCACGCCGGCCTGATAGGGGGTGGCCGGGTCGCGGGTGGTGGACACCACCATCGTCGGCGGCAGGTCCGGTACCGAGATGGTGTGCGGCTCGGTGGTCGGCGGCACCGGCCAGAACGCACAGGTGCCCAGCGGCGCGTCGCCGGTGAACTTTCCGTAGCTCATGAACGGCGCCAGCTCGCGCGAGCGGCGGTCTTCCTCGATCACCTTGGCGCGGTCGGTGACCGGGGGCTGGTCGACGCAGTTCACCGCCACCCGGGCGTCGGTGGCGTTGGTGTAGTGGCCGTTGGCATCGCGGCGCATGTACAGGTCGGCCAGCCCGAGCATGATGTCGCCGCGTCCGTCGGCCAGGTCCGACAGCCCATCGGTGAGGTGCGTCCAGAACGTCGGCGAGTACAGCGCCATGATGGTGCCGACGATCGCGTCGCTGTAGCTGAGCCCGCGCGGATCCTTGGTCTTGGCGCGCTTGTCCACCAGCGGGTCCACCAGACTGTGGTAGACGTCGACGGCCTTGGCCGGGTCGGTTCCCAACGGGCACTCCGGTTCCTTGGCGCAGTCCGCCGCGAAGTCGTCGAACGCCCCCTGGAAGGCCTGCGCCTGGCGCAGGTCCTCCTCGATCGGGTCGGCGTTCGGGTCCACGGCGCCGTCGAGGATCATCGCGCGGACGTTCTGCGGGTAGGCCTCGGCGTAAGCCGCGCCGATTCGAGTGCCGTAGGAGTAGCCCAGGTAGGTCAGCTTCTCGTCGCCCAGCCCGGCCCGGATCGCGTCGAGGTCGCGCGCGACGTTGACGGTGCCGACATTGGCCAAAAACTCTTCGCCGGTCTTTTCCAGGCAGCGCGCGACGTAGTCCTTGGTCTCGTTCTCGATACGCTCCACACCCGCCGGGCTGTAGTCGACTTGGTTGAGGGCCCGCAGCCGGTCGTTCTCCTTGTCGGAGTTGCACCAGACCGCCGGCCGGCTCGACGCCACCCCGCGCGGGTCGAACCCGACCAGATCGAAGCGCTCGCGGACCTTGCGCGGGAGCGTGGAAACCAGGCCCACCGCGGTTTCGATCCCGGACTCCCCCGGCCCGCCCGGGTTGATCACCAGGGAACCGATCTTGTCCTTGGTGGCCGGGAAGCGGATCATGGCCAACCGCGCGATGTCGCCCTGCAGTTTGGAGTAGTCGACCGGCACCGCGATGAAGCCGCACTGCGCGTCGTCGGGCACCTTGATGTTGGTGTCGGCGGTGAATCGACACTTGTCCCAGGAGACCGGCTGGCCGAGCCGTGGCGCGGCCAGCACCGCATGGCCCGGCGTCATCCGGGTGCAGCTGCCGACCGTGAGGGCCACCACCGCGATCGCGAGGCAGGTCAGGGCGGTACGCGCGATCCTGTCGCGGCGGGTCGGCGGGGTCATGACACCACATGCTGCCATGCACCGCTGGGCGCAGTCCGACACCGGGGCGCTCAGCGCGTGGCGTCGAGCAGTTCGTTCATCGCGAGGGTGAAGTCGTCAGCAAGTTCCCACAGGTTCGGCAGCAGTTCGGGGCAGCTGACCAAACCGACGTTGAGGTGGCCGTTCAACGACATCACGGTCACGTTCAGCCCTGACCCGTGGAAGATCGGCCCCAGCGGGTACATCGCGGTGATCTCGCAGCCCAGGAAGTACAGCGGCACCTGCGGGCCCGGGACGTTGGAGATGACCAGGTTGTGCACCGGGCGGGCCGAGGTGAGCCGGGTCTTGGCGTAAAGGCGCATGGCGACACCGAACACCGCTGGCGCGGCGAACTGCGACCAGTCCTGCAGCAGGGTCGCCCCGATCGCCGAACTGTGCTGCTTGGCCACCGCGTTGGCCTCGGAAATCGCCTTGAGCCGCTCTGCGGGGTCGGCGATCTGCGTTTCCAGGCGGGAGAACATGCCGGAGACCTGGTTGCGGCCCGGGCGGTCGGACCTGCCGTGCACCGACACCGGCACCATGGCCACCAGCGACGACTCCGGCAGCTTGCCGCGGTCGCCCAGAAACCTCCGCAACCCGCCTGACACCAGGGCCATCACCACGTCGTTGACCTTGACGCAGAAATGGTCCTTGACCTTCTTGATGTCGTCCAGATCCAGTTGGGCGTAGGCGATGTTGCGGTGGGCGCTGACACTGGCGTTGAACGCGGTCTGCGGCGCGGCGAACGGCGCCGCCATCGTCTCGCCGGTACGCACCCGCTGCACCGTCTTGGCCACTGATGACACGGTGCGCGGCAACACATTGACCAGATTGAGTGGCCGGCTCACGAATCGGACCAGCCCGCCCGCCACGATCGCCAGCCCACTGGCATCGCCGGGACCCTCGACCGGCTCTGGACGCGGGGAGTCGATCTCGGTGCTGCACATCTGCGACAGCATGTTCGCGCCGGTGACCCCGTCGACGCCGGCGTGGTGCATCTTCATCAGCACCGCAATGCGGCCGTCGGCTCTGCCGTCCAGGCCCTCGATGACCCACGACTCCCACAGCGGCCGGGTGCGGTCCAGCGGCAGCGACACGAGGTGCCCGGCGATTTCGGACAGCTCCACCCGCCCGCCCGGCGGCGGCAACCCGATGCGGTGCACGTGGCGGTTGATGTGAAAATCGCGGTCCTCCACCCAGACCGGGTGGTCGAGATTGAGGGGGTTGTCGGCGAGCTTCTCCCGGAACTGCGGCATCGCGGTGATGCGCTGCGCAAGTTCGTCGCGGAGCCGCTCGAAGCGGTAGCCGCCCGGCATGGTGGCCGTGTCAAGCTCCAGAATCGAGCAGACGTGCAACGGCTGTTGCGGAGTCTCCAAGTACAGGAAACTGGCGTCGAGCCCGCTGAGCCACTGCATGCCGCTGATCGTAGGCCGGTGCGATGCAACTGTGAGGAAATCCACTCCACCTGCTGGTTCAGCTGTGCGGGCGCAGGTGGCACACTGGCTGCTGTCAGACGACCCGGGGACCCGGCTAGGGCTTCGAGGATCGACCCGACCACTTCAAGGGACAACGATGTCTGAGCACATTTATGGCTCTTCGCCCGAACCTGCCCGCATTGCTCCGAAGACCCGCGTTCATCATCTGCAGCAGATGAAGGCCGAGGGCCGCAAATGGGGGATGCTCACGGTCTACGACTACTCCTCCGCCCGGATCTTCGACGACGCCGGCATCCCGGTGCTGCTGGTCGGCGACTCGGCGGCCAATGTGGTCTACGGCTACGACACCACGGTGGCGATCACGATCGATGAGCTGCTCCCGCTGGTGCGCGCGGTGGTGCGCGGCGCCCCGCATGCGCTGGTGGTCGCCGACCTGCCGTTCGGCTCGTACGAGGGCGGCCCGGCGGCGGCGCTGGCCACCGCCACCCGGTTCATGAAGGAAGGCGGCGCGCACGCGGTCAAGCTCGAAGGCGGTGAGCGGGTGGCCGACCAGATCGCGACGCTGACCGCGGCCGGGATCCCGGTGATGGCCCACATCGGCTTCACCCCGCAGAGCGTGAACACGCTGGGCGGTTACCGGGTGCAGGGCCGTGGTGACGCCGCCGAGCAGACCATTCATGATGCGATCGCGGTGGCCGAAGCCGGAGCGTTCGCGGTGGTGATGGAGATGGTGCCGGCCGAGCTGGCCACCCAGATCACCGGCAAGCTGACCATTCCCACCGTCGGGATCGGCGCCGGCCCCAACTGCGACGCCCAGGTGCTGGTGTGGCAGGACATGGCGGGGATGACCACCGGTAAAACCGCCCGATTCGTCAAGCGCTTCGGCGAGGTGGGCGCTGAATTGCACCGCGCGGCAACGCAATACGCCGAAGAGGTCGCGGCCGGAACCTTCCCCGCCGAGGAGCACTGCTTCTAGAACGACTGCTTTGAGAACGCGGTGTCGGGGCGGTCCGGATGTGACAGGCTGGAGGCGTGTCGGCAACCGACCCGAACACCGCCCAATATCGCGAGGTGGAACGCAAATTCGACGTTGACGCGTCGGCCACCTCGCCGTCCTTCGACGACATCGCCGGGGTCGCCCGAGTTGAGCAGTTGCCGGAGCAGGCGCTTGCGGCCGTGTACTTCGATACACCCGGTCACGACCTGGCGGCCCGACGAGTTACGTTGCGCCGGCGCACCGGCGGTCCCGACCCGGGCTGGCACCTGAAGCTTCCTACCGGGCCGGACACCCGCACCGAGGTGCGCGCACCCCTGGGCCCGGAGATTCCGAACGACCTGCTCGACACGGTGGCAGCGATCGTCAGGGATCAGCCGCTGGCACCCGTGGCACGAATCTGTACCGCCCGCAGCGTGGTGGTGCTGCGCGACGATCGGGGCGAGGTGCTGGCTGAGTTCTGCGACGACCAGGTCACCGCCTCGGCCGAAGGCTCCGAGCACGAGCAAACCGAACAGCACTGGCGGGAATGGGAACTGGAACTGGGCTACGGGGACCTCGAGTTGCTGGACCGGCTGAGCCACCGGCTGCTCGACACCGGCGCCGGGCCGGCCGGCTACGGCTCCAAACTGGCCCGGGTGCTCGGCGCGCCGGCGGTGCCCGCGCACCCGACCGATCGCCTACATCGGGCGCTGGCCGAGCAGATCGAGCAACTGCTGGTCGCCGATCGCGCGATGCGTGCCGACGCCGATGATGCGGTTCATCAGATGCGGGTGACGATCCGACGGATCCGCAGCCTGCTGCACGGCGAGGAGTCGGCGCACGCCCAGCTGCTCGGCGAATTGCGGGAATTGGGTGCGGTGCTGGGTGTCGCCCGCGACGCCGAGGTCCTGGCCCAGCGTTATCAGCAGGCGCTCGACGAGCTGAGGCCAGAACTGGTCCGTGGGCCGGTGGGCGAACGGCTGGTCGACGGTTCGCTGCGCCGCTACCAGACAGGACGACGACGCAGCCTGGCCGCGATGCGCTCCCCGCGGTACTTCCGGCTGCTCGATGGCCTCGACGATCTGGTCAACGCGTCGGCCGCCGAGCGGTACGCCACCGTCGACATCGCCTACCGGCGGCTGCGCAAGGCGGTGAAGGCCGCCAAGACGGCCGCCGACCGCGACGCGGCGCTGCACCGGATCCGCAAGGCCGCCAAGCGGCTGCGGTACGCCGCCGCAGCCGCGAATGAGAAGAAGATCGCCAAGCGGGCGAAGGCGATTCAGAGTCTGCTCGGCGACCACCAGGACAGCGTGGTCAGCCGGGCGCATCTGCTTCAACAGGCGGATGCCGCGCTGGCCGCCGGCCAGGACACCTTCACCTACGGGCTGCTGTATGCCCGGGAGGCCGAGCTGGCTGCGCAGAGCCGGGCGAAGTTGAGGCCTGCACTGCGCAAACTCGACCGGGCGGTTCAGTGAGGCTCGACCCTCATGCCATCGTCGCCACCCCAGCTGCCACCGCCCCAGCCAGCGGGTTGGGGGCGCTGCCCTACCTCGAGGGCACCTATTCCCCCGCGGATGTTCCCGCCAGTGCGTCGAGTACCCGATCGATGAACCGGTCGGCGTTACCACGAAGGCTGTCGTTCGTGTGTTGGGCCGTGTCGACCTCAATCGCAGTTCCCGATGCAAAGCGCACCACCATTGCGCGCCGGTACGTTCGTTCCCCGAAAGCGTCCGCCGAACCATAGGCGTTGATGTCGACCCCGGTGACCTGGCTCAGCGGCCGGATCAGCGCATCCAGATCCTGCTCCTCCGCAGCGTCCGCGATGTAGTCCAGCTGTCCGATCACGTGCCTGTCGATCCACACAAGACGGCACTGCTGATCTGGCAACGTCTCGCGGGCGAAGCCGTCAACCGGCCATCGCCTAACCAGCTCGCCGATCTGCTCAACCACGATCCTGGGCGGCCGCGACCAGTCCGGGAATACGTCCCTGGCGATCTGCCGGAGTTGCTCTTCGTTCGTCATGGACGAAAAAGTTAGCCCGCAATGCTTGCGGCCGCAGAGTGGCCGACGGCAGCGTGTTCACACCGCCTGCCTGCGCTCCCCCGGCGTATTCACCGCGCCGTATCGCACGCATGGCAGCAGCCGCACGCTGCCGTTCGTTCAACCCATCGGGTTGACGCCGGTACCCGACCGCAGCCCCACGCCCGGGGCTGGTGGCCGGACTCCGACGACCCGACCCATGAGGCTATCGACTCGGTGCTCGGTGATTCCGCTGCGTACCGGCACCGCCTCGAAGGGGTAAACGCGCTGGTCAACGTTGCAGGGCGAACGAGTTGGCCTGTAAGCCGGATTCTGTTCCGCACCGCTTACGCGACGCGGCGGCGACCATCCATCTGGGCACACCGTCGCCGGGTACCTCAAGCGGCCTACCCGCAGATTCGGGCGAGCAGCCCTCAAACACCTGCGCGACCGCACCGCAGTGCGGCCTTCTTGGCCTTGCTTCGGGTGGGGTTTACCGAGCCGTACCGGTCACCCGGCACGCTGGTGCGCTCTTACCGCACCGTTTCACCCTTACCACCTGGCGGTGGCGGTCTGTTTTCTGTGGCACTATCCCGCGAGTCACCTCGGATTGCTGTTAGCAATCACCCTGCTCTGTGAAGTCCGGACTTTCCTCGACCCGCTTGCGCGCGCCGCGGCCGCCCGGCCAACTCGTCCGCGCTGATCACCGTACCGCCAAGCGTCGGCGCAGGCCAACCGGCATGATGGCGCCGTGGGCGTAACAACACCGTGGCAAAAGCGGGTGGACGCCGGCGACTGGGATGCCATCGCCGCCGAACTCGACGACTGCGGCGGCGCGCTGCTGCCCCGGCTGCTGACGGTGCCCGAGGCCGCGCGCCTGCGCCGGATCTACGCCGACGATGAGCGCTTCCGCGCCACCGTCGACATGCAGCGCCACCGCTACGGCTCCGGCCAATACCGGTACTTCGCCGCGCCGGCACCAGATCCCGTCGATGCGCTCAAGCGGGCGCTGTATCCGCACCTGCTGCCGATCGCCCGGGACTGGGCGGCCCGGCTGCGACGCGACGCGCCCTGGCCGGACGACTTCGACGAATGGCTGCAGCGCTGCCATGCGGCCGGGCAGACCAAACCCACCGCGCTGATGCTGCATTACGGTCAAGGTGATTGGAATGCCTTGCACCGCGACCTCTACGGTGACTTGGTATTTCCGCTGCAGGTGGTGATCAACCTGTCCGATCCGGCCACCGACTACACCGGCGGTGAGTTCCTATTGGTCGAACAGCGGCCGCGAGCCCAATCCCGCGGCACCGCCACCCAATTGCCGCAGGGGCACGGCTATGTGTTCACCACCCGCGACCGGCCGGTGCGTTCCACCCGGGGCTGGTCGACGGCACCGGTGCGCCATGGCGTCTCGGCCATCCGCTCCGGCGAGCGCTACACCCTCGGGTTGATCTTCCACGACGCCGCGTGAGGCCGCGTTATCCGGTGCGGCGCAGCAGGATCACGTTGTCAGTCAGGGTCGCGGTCTGACCGTCGGGCCCGAGAGCGTCGCGGTCGACCGGCTCCGCCCGCAACCGCTCCCAGCGCGCCTCGTCGAGGTGCAAATCGGACAGCACCTCCTCGACCGTGGCGAACCGATGGTCATGAGCCTGCTCGCCGGCCCATGGCGGCGCGGCGCCGTGGTCGACGATCAGCAGCCGCCCGCCCACCGCGACGGCATCGGCGGCGCGACGCAGCACCGTCTCGCGGTCCAGCCGCACCGGGGAGTGCAGGAACTGTGCCGACACCAGGTCGAACCGACCGTCCGGGAAGCTGGTCGACAGGTCATGACGCTGGAAGCTGATGCGGGACAACACATCCCGTTTCTGCGCAGCGGCCCGGGCCCGGTCCAGGGCGTTGGCGGAGACGTCGACGGCGACCACCTGCCAACCGTCCTCGGCCAGCCAGATGGCATCCGCGCCCTCGCCGCAGCCCAGGTCCAGTGCCCGGCCCGGCGCGAGATCAGCGGCGACCTCGGCGAGCCGGAGGTTGACCTGCCCGCTCCAGACCCGCTCGTCGCCGCCGTAGAACTGTTCCCAGAACTCCCGCGCGTCCTGTACCGACTCAGTCATCGCTCAGCGCTCCGGTGGCCACCCCTGGCAGCGGTAAGCCGTAGTCGTCGGCGGCCAGGCTCTGTACCACCGCCGCTGCCGCCCGCGAACCCGCCGCGATCGCGGCGGCGACCTGCGGCATCTCCCCGGTCAGGTCGCCGGCGGCAAACACCCCGGGAACCGACGTGCGGCACAGCGGGTCCACGCCGACCGGGTCTTCGGCGGCGGGGCCGGGTCCGGTGATGTCCACGCCGAGGCACTCGGCGAGCCGATCACGCTGCCGCATGCCCGTTGCGGCCAGCAGCCCGCGTCGCGCCAGTCGGCTGCCATCGGCGAACACCACCGCCGCCAATTCCCCCTCGGCTGCCTCCAGCGCCGCGATCGGCCGCTCGTCGATCTCGATGCCGGCAGCGGCCAGTCGGGTGCGGCCGGCGTCGTCGAGCTCGACCGAACCGTCGCCGAGCACCACGATGTCGTCGCTCCAGCACCGCAACAACAGCGCCAGGTGCACCGCGCGGTCGCCGCGGGCCAGCACCGCCAGCGGTTGATCGGCCACCTCCCAGCCGTGGCAGAACGGGCAGTGGAATACCGAACGGCCCCACAGCTCATCCACACCGGGTAGCGCCGGCGGCAAGTAGGCCATGCCGGTGGCCAGCAGCAACCGGCGGGCCCGATGGCTGGTGCCGTCGGCCAAGCGCACGACGAAACCCCGTTCCCCGCGCTCGATGCCGGTCGCCTCGCCGGAGCGGACCTGCACACCGTAGGACGCGAGTTCGCCGCGGCCCAGCGCATACAGCTCGGCCGGAGGACGCCCGTCATGGCCCAACAGGCCGCCGATGCCCGTGGCGGCCAAGTTGCTCTGCTCCCCCGCGTCGATCACCAGCGTGGTGCGCCGGGCTCGGCCCAGCACCAGCCCCGCGCTGAGCCCGGCCGCCCCGCCGCCCACGACGATGCAGTCCCAGATTTCATTCATGCATCCGAGCATTCCGGCCGGCCCCAGAAGGTGGCAACCCAATTTGCTAGTTAGGCAAATGGCGCGGGCGTCGGTCGATCGGCGTGCCAGGGCCCCTGCAGGTGGGACGCGAGGCCTTCTTCTGGGCCGTTCGCCATACCGCCGAGCCCGGCTCCTAGCATCGTTTACGGGGTCTGTTTACCTGGAGTAGCCACGCGGTACCGGACGAGCAGCGAGAGATAAGGTCTCCTATGGGCAGGATCTACGACAACGTCGCCGAACTGGTCGGGCACACCCCGCTCGTGCGGCTCAATCGACTGACCGACGGCCTCGACGCCCAGGTCGTGGCCAAGCTGGAGTTCTACAACCCCGCCAGCAGCGTCAAAGACCGGATCGGGGTGGCGATCATCGACGCCGCCGAGCGCTCCGGTGAGCTGCGGCCCGGCGGAACGATCGTCGAAGCCACCAGCGGCAACACCGGCATCGCGCTGGCGATGGTCGGTGCGGCGCGCGGCTACAAGGTGATCCTCACCATGCCGGACACGATGTCCACCGAACGCCGGGTGATGCTTCGCGCCTTCGGCGCCGAAATCGTGTTGACGCCCGGCTCCGAGGGGATGTCCGGCGCGGTGGCCAAGGCCAAGCAGATCATCGCCGAGACCGACAACGCCGTCGCCGCCGATCAGTTCGCCAACCCCGCCAACCCGCAGATCCATGCGACGACGACCGCCGAGGAGATCTGGTCGGACACCGCAGGCGCCGTCGACATCTTCGTCGCCGGCATCGGCACCGGTGGCACGCTGACCGGCGTGGGCCACGCCCTCAAGGCACGCAAGCCCGAGGTCAGCATCGTCGGGGTCGAGCCGAAAGACTCCCCGATCCTCAACGGCGGCGACCCCGGACCCCACAAGCTCCAGGGCCTCGGACCGAATTTCGTGCCTGAGGTGCTCGACCGGGAGGTCTACGACGAGATCATCGATGTCACGTTCGAGGACGCCATCCAGGTCGCCCGCGAGCTCGGCACCGCCGAGGGCATCCTCGGTGGCATCTCTGCGGGCGCAAACGTCTGGGCCGCATTGGAATTGGCCAAACGCCCGGAAAATGCCGGCAAACTCATCGTCGTAGTCATCCCCGACTTCGGCGAACGCTACATCTCGACCCCGCTGTTCGAGCACATCAGGGAATAATCACACACCATGAGCCTGCTATCGGCTGTACGCGAAGACCTGCGCAACGCGCGGGCGCATGACCCGGCGGCACGCGGGGATGTCGAGAATGCCTTGGTCTACTCCGGTCTGCACGCCATCTGGTCACACCGTGTGGCACACCGGCTTTGGCACCGCCCGGCTCTCCGCGGCGCCGCCCGGCTGCTCTCCCAGGTCACCCGCCTGGTCACCGGGATCGAAATCCATCCGGGTGCCACCATCGGCCGGCGGTTCTTCATCGACCACGGGATGGGCGTCGTGATCGGCGAGACCACCGAGATCGGCGACGACGTGATGCTCTATCACGGGGTGACGCTGGGCGGCCGCTCCCTGAACAAAGGCAAGCGCCACCCGACGGTGGGCAACCGGGTGACCATCGGTGCCGGTGCAAAAGTGCTGGGGCCCTTACGTATCGGCGATGACTCCGCGATCGGCGCCAATGCCGTCATCACCCATGACGTGCCGGCGAATTCGATCGCCACCGGCATCCCCGCGGTGGTGCGCGCCCGCACCGAAAACCAGCGCGAGCCGGGCGTCGACCCGACCTCCTACATCGACCCGGCAATGTACATCTGACCTTGCCCGCCCCGCCACCAGGTGGCAAGCTTGCTTGCCATGTCGGCAAACGACGAGGAAAGCAGCGTCGACCTGCGGGTGCGGCGACGGCTGCGTGAGCTGCGCACCCAGCAGGGCCTGACGCTGGAGGACGTGGCCACCCGCGCCCGCATCGACGTCTCCACGCTGAGCCGGCTGGAGTCCGGCAAGCGGCGCCTGGCGTTGGATCATCTGCCCAGGCTGGCCGAGGCCCTCGCGGTCAGCACCGACGAATTGCTGCGTGCCCCCGAACGCCCCGACCCGCGGGTGCGCGGCGCCTCCCAGACCCACCACGGCATCACCTACTGGCCGCTGACCCGGCACGGTCCGGCCGGTGGCCTGCATGCCTTCAAGATCCGGGTCAGCGTGCGGCGCCGCCGCCCCGCGCAGTTACCGGTGCACCAGGGCCACGAGTGGATGTACGTGCTGTCCGGCCGCCTGCGGCTGGTGCTCGGCGACGACGATTTCCTGATCGGGCCGGGCGAGGCGGTCGAATTCTCCACCTGGACCCCGCACTGGTTCGCCGCGGTCGACGGGCCGGCCGAGGCGATCATGATCTTCGGCGCCCACGGCGAACGGGTGCACCTGCACGACTGAGGCGCCCTAGAGGTAGGCGGTCTGGTTCACCAACCGCACCGACGCAGGACCGTCGCCGAAGAACTCGGCGATGCTCAACGACGCCAGATCCAGGTGCAGCCGGTAGAGGATCGCCGGGCCGGCGTCCAGCGCCAGCCGCAGCAGGGTCTTGATCGGCGTCACATGCGAGACCACCAACACGGTGGTGCCGCCGTGCGCGGCGATGATCCGGTCGCGCGCCCGCGTCACCCGCTTTTGCACCGCGTCGAAACTCTCCCCCTCCGGCGGCCGCGTGGAGGTGTCCTTGAGCCAGCGCCGGTGCAGGTCGGGATCGCGGGCGGCCGCCTCGGCGAAGGTCAGGCCCTCCCAGGCCCCGAAGTCGGTTTCGGTCAGGTCCTCATCGACGGTCACGTCCAGGTGCAGCAGCTTCGCCGCCGCGGTGGCCGTGTCATAGCAGCGCTGCAGCGGCGAACTGATCACCGCGGCGATGCCCCCGCGCTCGGCGAGATAGCGCGCCGCCGCGTCGGCCTGTGCCCGGCCGATCTCGGTCAGCGGCGGGTTGCCCCGCCCGGAGTAACGCCGCTGCACCGACAGTTCGGTCTGCCCGTGCCGCAGCAGCAGCAGGCGGGTGGGCGTGCCGGTCGCGCCTGTCCAGCCGGGTGCCGTTGGCGCCGCAGGCTTCTCGGCTTCCTCTCGGTCCACTTCCGCGGGTTCGGCCAGGGCCAGCTCCTGAACGGCCGGTGCGGCCGCCGCATCCATCGCCTGGTTGGCCAGCCGGTCGGCGTACGAGTTCTTCTCCCGCGGAATCCAGCTGTAGCGGACGTGGTCGAATTTCGCGGCCAATTCACGGGCCTGCCGGTGCAGCGGGATCAGGTCCGGGTGCTTGACCTTCCACCGGCCGGCCATCTGTTCGACGACCAGCTTGGAGTCCATGAACACCGCGACCTCGGCGGCGCCCAACCGTGCCGCCTCGGTCAAACCGGCGACCAGGCCACGGTATTCGGCCACGTTGTTGGTGGCCACGCCGATCGACTCCCTGGCTTCGGCCAGCACCTCGGCGCGATCCGCGGACCACACCACCGTTCCGTATCCGGCCGGGCCCGGATTACCGCGCGACCCGCCGTCGGCTTCAACAATGACCTTCATCCGCGCGTACTAACCGAAGTCCTTGACCCGCAACAGGATCGCACCGCACTCCGGACAGCGCAGCACCTCCTCCGGCGGAGCCGCAGAGATCCGCGCCAGCTCGCCGCGGTCGATCTCGATCCGGCAGGCCCCGCACTGCCCGCCCCGCAGCGGTCCGGCGCCGACGCCGCCGGATGCCCGCTGCCGCTCATAGAGTGCCAGCAGCTCGGCGTCGATCGCGGCGGCCAGCTCGTCCCGGCTCGCTGCACGCTGGGCACGGGTGGTCTGGAGCTCGGCCGACGCGGTGTCCAACGTCTGCTGCACCCGGGCCAGGTCGGCGGCGAGTCCGTCGACCGCAGCCGACTCGGCGCTCGCCTGGGCCTGCAGCTGCTCACGCTGTTCGAGCAGCTCCAGCAGCGAGTCCTCCAGGCTGGCCTGCCGCCGCTGCAGCGTCTCCAGCTCGTGCTGCAGGTCGACGACCTGCTTGGCGTTGGTCTGCCCCGAGTCCAGCAGGGCGCGGTCGCGGTCCTCCCGCTGGCGCACCGCGTCGATCTCCGCTTCGAAGCGGGCGGCTTGGCCGTCCAAGTCCTCCAGCGCCAGCTGCAGCGCCGCCAGCCGGTCGGATGCGGCCGTGTGATCGGCCTGGATGCGCTGCAGGTCCTGCTGCTCGGGAAGATGACCGGCCCGATGCGCGATCCGGGCCAGCTCAGCATCCAGCTCCGACAACTCCAGAAGCGAGCGTTGCTGTGCCACTTCAGCTTTCATCGTCGGTCTCCTTCGCACGCGAGGTTCCAGGGGTCGGTGCGCAGCCCGCTGACGCGTACCGGCAGGGCCGCACCGAAGTGCGAACGGAGCACCTCGGCGGCTTGCGCGCACCACGGGTATTCACTGGCCCAGTGCGCCACATCGACCAGCGCCACCGCCGACCGGCGGGAGTGCTCGTCGGCCGGGTGGTGGCGTAGATCGGCGGTGACGTAAGCCTGGGCGCCGGCCGCGGCCGCCGCAGCCAGCAGTGAGTCCCCGGCGCCGCCGCAGACCGCGACCCGCGACACCGGCAGGTCCGGATCCCCGGAGGCGCGCACCCCCCAGGAGGTCGCTGGCAGCCCGGCGGCAACGCGGGCGACGAAGGCGCTCAGCGGCTCCGGCGCCGGCAGGGTGCCGATCCGGCCGATCCCGACTCCGGCGGGCAGCGGCTGCAGGGCGAAGACGTCATACGCGGGCTCCTCATACGGATGTGCCGCCAGCAGCGCCGAGCGGACCTGCGCGCGGGCCCGGGCCGGGGCCACCACCTCGACCCGGTCCTCGGTGACGCGCTCCACCGCGCCCACCCGGCCGATCGTCGGCGCCGCCCCGTCGCCCGGGAGGAACTGCCCGGTGCCCGTCACGCTCCAGCTGCACTGTGCGTAGTCGCCGATATGACCGGCGCCGGCCGCGAACACCGCGGCCCGCACCGCCTCGGCATGCTCGACGGGGGTGTAGATCACCCACTTGTCGGTGTCGGGATTTCGCGCGGCCGGGTCCAGCACGGCGTCCACGGTCAGCCCAAGCGCGTCCGCCAGCGCATCCGACACCCCCGGGGCGGCCGCGTCGGCATTGGTATGGGCGGTGAACAGGGCACGTCCGGAACGGATCAGCCGGTGTATCAGGGAACCCTTGGGCGTGCTCGCCGCCACCGTGTCCACCCCCCGCAGCAGCAGCGGGTGATGGGCCAACAGCAGGCCGTTCTCGGGGACCTCGTCGACCACCGCCGCCGTCGCGTCGACGGCGACCGTCACCGAACTCACCACGTCGTCGGGGTCGCCGCACACCAGGCCGACTGAATCCCAGGAGTGGGCCAGTTCCGGCGGGTAGGCGGCATCCAGCACGTCGATGACATCAGCCAGCCGCGCGGTCACACTCCAAGACAGTAGTGCGCCACCCGGCGGGCCCGCCGCGCACGTCGGGGACAATGGGCCCCGTGACGCGCACGACCACTGCCACCGCCGAACTGGTGATCTTCGACCTGGACGGCACCTTGACCGACTCCGCGGCCGGGATCGTCGCCAGCTTCCGCCACGCGCTGGATCACATCGGCGCGCCGGTGCCCGACGGTGATCTGGCCCAGCGGCTCGTCGGCCCGCCGATGCACCACACACTGGCCGCCATGAGCCTCGGCGAGCAGACCGAAGCGGCGATCGCCGCCTACCGGGCCGACTACACCAGCCGCGGCTGGTTGATGAACACCGTGTTCGACGGCGTCGCCGCGCTGCTGGCCGACCTGCGGGCCGCCGGGGTCCGGTTGGCGGTGGCCACCTCCAAAGTCGAGTCGACCGCGCGCAAGATCCTGGCCCACTTCGGGCTTGACGGGTTTTTCGAGGTCGTCGCCGGCGCCAGCGCCGACGGCGCCCGGGCGGCCAAGTCCGAGGTGCTGGCCCACGCGCTGCACCAACTGGGCCCGCTGCCCGACCGGGTGGTGATGGTGGGCGACCGGCGTCACGACGTGGACGGCGCGGCGGCCCACGGTATTGACACCGTGCTGGTCGGCTGGGGCTACGGCCAGTCCGATTACGACGACACCGAGACCGGCCCGTTCTCCCGCGTTCAGACCGTCGCCGAGCTGCGGGAGGTGCTCGGTGTCTGAACCGGCGCTGCATGTCACGTTCGTCTGCACCGGCAACATCTGCCGCTCCCCGATGGCCGAGAAGATGTTCGCCCACCAGCTCGCCCAGCGCGGTCTGAGTGAGCTGGTGCGGGTGACCAGCGCCGGCACCGCGGACTGGCATGTCGGCAAGGGCGCCGACGAGCGCACCAACCGGGTGCTGCGCGACAACGGCTATCCGGTGGACCACCGCGCCGCCCAGGTCGGCGCCGACCACATGGCGGCCGATCTGGTGGTGGCGCTGGGGCGCAACCACGTCGGGCTGCTCCAGGGGCTGGGCATTCCGGCCGAGCGGATCCGGATGCTGCGGTCCTTCGATCCGCGCTCCGGGGCGGCGGTCCCCGACGTCGACGACCCGTATTACGGCGGTCACGACGACTTCCTGCAGGCGTTCACGGTGATCGCGGCCGCGCTGCCCGGCCTGCACGACTGGGTCGACGCACAACTGGCGTCCGGCGAGGGCGGCTGATGCGGCGCCTGGCCTTCCTCCTTCGCCCGAGCTGGCTGGCCCTGGCGTTGGTGGTGGTGGCCTTCGCCTATCTCTGCTTCACCGTGCTGGCGCCGTGGCAACTGGGCAAGAACACCGCCACCTCGCGCGCCAACAGCCAACTCGAGCGCGCGCTGACCGCGGAACCGGTGCCGCTGACAACGTTGCTGCCACACCAGGATTCGTCGGCACCCGATGCGCAGTGGCGGCCGGTCACCGCCACCGGGCGCTACCTCCCCGAGGCACAGGTGCTGGTGCGGTTACGGCTGGTCGACGGGGTACCGGCCGTCGAGGTGCTGACGCCGTTCGCGGTCCGGGGCGGGCCGACCGTACTGGTCAACCGCGGCTATGTGCGCACCGACGACGGCGGCACCCGGATGCCGCAGATTCCGCCGCCGCCGGACACCCAAGTCACGATCACGGGGCGGCTGCGGGATTCGCAGGCGCCGGCTAAGAATCCGTTCAGCGAGAACGGATTCCGCCAGGTGTACTCGATCAATACCGAGCAAATTGCGGCATTCACCAAGGTTCCGCTGACCGGCTCCTACCTGCAGCTGGTCGAGGACCAGCCGGGTGGGCTGGGGCTGATCGCGCTCCCGCGCCGCGATGCCGGGCCGTTCTTGTCCTACGGGATTCAGTGGATCGCGTTCGGGATCCTGGCCCCGATCGGCCTGGGCTATTTCGCCTACGCCGAGGTGCGCGCCCGCCGGTCGGAGCGAGCCGACACCGGGTCCGATGCCGGTGCCGCCGCGGCCGACGAGCCCGCCCCGCCGATGACCGTCGAGCAGAAGCTGGCTGACCGGTACGGGCGCCGCCGCTGAGCCACTCGCTGTCAGAACCGCCCGAGTGCGGCGTATTCGTCCCGGTATTCGGGCATACTCGCACCCATGGAGCAGCCCCGATGAGACGGGCCACCAGAGTCGTCGACCTGCTGAATCCCGCGGCGATGCTGATGCCGGCCGCCAACGTGATCATGCAGCTCTCGCTGCCCGGCGTCGGCTACGGCGTGCAGGAGAGCCGGGTGGACAGCGGCAATGTCTACAAGCATCCGTTCAAGCGGGCCCGCACCACCGGCACCTACCTGGCGGTGGCGACCATCGGCACCGACCACGACCGGGAGGTCTACCGCGCTGCGGTGGACACCGCGCACCGGCAGGTGCGGTCCACGGCCGAAAGCCCGGTGCGCTACAACGCGTTAGACCCCGCGCTGCAGCTGTGGGTGGCGGCCTGCCTGTACCGCTACTTCGTCGACCAGCACGAGTTCCTGCACGGCCCGCTCGACGACGCCGCCGCCGATGCGGTCTACGCCGACGCCAAGAAGCTGGGCACCACCTTGCAGGTCCGCGATGAGATGTGGCCGAAGGACCGCGCGGCGTTCGACGAGTATTGGAAACGCTCGCTCGACGCGCTGCGCATCGATCCCCCGGTGCGTGAGCATCTGCACGGGGTGGCGTCGATGGTGTTCCTGCCTTGGCCACTGCGGCTGGCCGGCCCGCTCAACTTGTTCGCGACGACGGGGTTCTTGCCGCCGGAGTTTCGCCAGCTGATGCAGCTGGACTGGTCGGCGTCGCAGCAACGCCGGTTCGAATGGCTGCTGTCCGCGCTACGAGTGGCCGACCGGCTGATCCCCCACCAGGCATGGATATTGGGGTACCGGGCGTACCTGTGGGACATGCGTTTTCGGGCCCGCAACGGTATGCGCGTCGTCTGACCCGCCGGCACCATGCCATCCTGGGGAGATGGTGAACATCGCGGGTGTGGGGATCTGGAGTGCGCCGCTGCGTTACGGCGATCAGGGCGAGGCCGCCGACGCGGCCGCCGAACTGGAGGAGTTGGGATTCGGAGCGCTGTGGATTCCCGACGTCGGCGGTCCGGTGTTCGACGCGGTGCGCAATCTGCTGTCGGCCACCCGGCGAGCGGTCATCGCCACCGGCATCCTGAACCTGTGGATGCACAGCCCGGCCGAGGTGGCGGCATCGTATGCAGCGCTGACCGCGGCCCACGGGGATCGATTCCTGCTCGGCATCGGTGTCAGCCACGCCCCGCTGGTAGACGCCGGCGATCCCGGGCGGTACCGGCGGCCGCTTCGCGCCATGAGCGAGTTTCTCGACGGGCTTGACACCGCCGACATCCCCGTCCCGGCCGAGTCCCGGGTACTGGCGGCGCTGGGCCCGAAAATGCTGCAGCTGGCCGCCTCCCGCAGCCGCGGCGCCCACCCCTACCTGACCACCCCCGAGCACACCCAGTATGCGCGCGAACAGCTCGGTGCGGGCCCGTTGCTGCTGCCCGAGCAGACCGCGATCTTGTGCTCCAGCCGCGACGAAGCCCGCGCGATCGGCACCAAATGGCTGGGCAGCTACCTCGCGCTGCCCAACTACGCCAACAACCTGCTGCGGTCAGGTTTCTCCGAGGACGACATCGCGCAAGTCAGCGACCGGCTGTTCGACGCGATCATCGCCTGGGGGACCCCGGAGGCCGTGCTCAGCCGGGTCGCCGAGCACCAGGCCGCCGGCGCCGACCACGTCTGCGTGCAGCTGTTGGATGCCGACCCGCGCGGGTTCCCGCGGGAGCAGTGGCGGCAGCTGGCGGCGGCGCTGGGCTGATCTCAGCCGACGGAACGTGCTGAGCCGGACCAGAATTGGGCGCGCACCGCCTTCTTGTCCGGCTTACCCAGCGCGGTCACCGGCAGCGATTCAGTGACGATGACCTGCTTGGGTGATTGCACCGACCCCTTGCGCTCTTTGACCGCGGACTGGATCTCGGCAGTCATCGCGGCGATGGCGGCGGCATCGCTGTCGACACCGGGACGCAGCACCACCACTGCGGTCACCGCCTCGCCCCACTTCTCGTCGGGAGTGCCGATCACGCACACCTGGGCCACCGACGGATGCTCGGCGATGACATCTTCGACCTCGCGGGGGAACACGTTGAAGCCGCCGGTGACGATCATGTCCTTGGTGCGGTCGACGATGTAGTAGAACCCGTCTTCGTCCTCGCGGGCCAGGTCGCCGGTGTGCATCCAGCCGCCGGAGAACGTCTCGGCGGTGGCCTCCGGAAGGTTCCAGTAGCCGCCCGACAGCAGCGGACCGGACACGCAGATCTCCCCGACCTCACCCTGAGCCACCGGGTTGCCGTCGTCACCGAGCAGCGCCACCCGGGCGAACAGCGTCGGGCGGCCGCAGGAGGTGAGTCGCTTCTGGTCGTGGTCGCCCTTGGCCAGGTAGGTGATCACCATCGGCGCCTCGGACTGACCGTAGTACTGGGCGAAGATCGGGCCGAAGCGGTCGATGGCCTCCTGGAGCCGGACCGGGTTCATCGCCGAGGCGCCGTAGTACACCGTCTCCAGCGACGACAGGTCGCGGGTGTGCGAATCGGGGTGATCCAGCAGCGCGTAGATCATCGACGGCACCAGCATGGTGGCGGTGATCTTCTGTTCCTCGATCACCCGCAGCACCTCGGCGGGATCGAACTTGGTCAGCACCACCAGCTGCCCGCCCTTGACGATCGTCGGCACGAAAAACGCTGCGCCGGCATGTGACAGCGGGGTGCACATCAAAAACTTCGGGCGCTCGGGCCATTCCCACTCGGCGAGCTGAATCGTCGTCATCGCGGTGATGGATGCGACGGTGCCGATCACGCCCTTGGGTTTTCCGGTGGTGCCGCCGGTGTAGGTGAGGCCGCCGATGTGGTCTGCGGCCAGGTCCGCGGGCACCAGCGGTTGCGGCTCGTACTTGGCGGCTTCGGCCGCCAGGTCGACGGCCTTGCCCTCGAGCTCCGGCGGCACCGGCCCGATGGTCAGCACCTGCCGCAACGTCGGCACCTTCTCCAGCAGGCCCACCGCGCGCTCCACGAAGGCCGGGGTGGGGTCGATGATCAGCGAGCTGACCTCGGCGTCGGCCAGCACGTAGGCGTGGTCGTCGAGTGACCCCAGCGGGTGAAGTGCGGTGCGCCGATGTCCGCGGATCTGCCCCGCGCCGATGATCATCAACACCTCGGGACGGTTCAGCGACAGCAGGCCGAACGTGGCGGCACCGAGCCCCTCGAACGCCTGGATGTACTGGCTGATGCGCTCGGCGAGCTGGCCACCGGTCAGCGTGGTGTCCCCCAGCGCCAGGACCGGGTTGTCCCGGTGGCGCTTGAGGGCGCCCACGGTGAGATGCCCGGAGTGGACTGGGTGGCGCAAGGACGGCGTCGACATGGAGTTCCCTCGGCTAGGTGCGCTAACGGTTTGTCGCTGGGGAGATTAACTCCCCGCCGGCCGGGCGGCGGGGTTGACATACCACCGCGCCCAAGAACTACTATTTGCGTATGCATGCAGATACGGGTGCAACGGACCGGCTGCCGGACGATCAGGTCGGCCTGATTGTCGAAGTGTTCCGAATGTTGGCTGACGCCACGCGAGTTCAGGTGCTGTGGGCGCTGACCAGCCGGGAGATGTCGGTCAATGAACTCGCCGAACACGTCGGCAAACCGGCTCCATCGGTCTCACAGCACCTGGCGAAGCTCCGGATGGCTCGGCTGGTGCGCACCCGCCGGGAAGGCACCACGATCTTCTACAGCATGGAGAACGAGCACGTCTGCCAGCTGGTCACCGACGCCGTTTTCAACGCTGAGCACGCGGGTCCCGGGGTACCGCCGCATCACCGTGCCGCCACCAACCTGCCGGCCGGCGCCGGCCAGGCGTTGCCCGCGCTGGGGCAACGAATCATCGAACAAGGGAGATGAGCAGTCATGTCGCACCACAACCACGACCACGACGCGCCGCATGCGCACGAGCACGCCCACGGCGAGGACACACACGTCCACTTGCACGACACGCATGAGCACGACCACGTCGTTCACGACCACGAGCACACCCACGAGGACGGCACCGTGCACAGCCATCCGCATGTGCACCAGGCCGGACTGGAGGATGCGGGCCACGCGCATTCGCACTAAGGCGGTGGGCGCTTAGGCCGATACGACGATCAACACGATGATGATCGCGACGAGCACGGCCAGTCCCGCCCAGAGCACCAGGCCTGGGGAGACCCGGGACCGCCCCGATGGCGTCATCTGCGGGCTGGTGGTCGGCGGGACACCCCACTTTCCCGTCGGTGCTGCACCAGGGGTTTGAGGAGCCGGCGGTGGCGTGGGATCGTCGCCTGGTGTCGGGTTGGTGGTCATGAGTGGCTGCATTGACCGTCCACCGCGGCGTCAAACACTGGTGGGCGCGGACGGTATCGAACCGCCGACCGCTGGTGTGTAAAACCAGAGCTCTACCACTGAGCTACGCGCCCTTGCCTCGGGCAGGTTACCCGGCGTGATGCCGGGCGCCCAAAACCGCGGAACTACCCTTTCAGCGCGGCCAGGGCGTCGACCCACAGCTGCTGGTCGCGCGCCTCGCCGGGCTGCTTCATCTCGGCGAACCGGATGATCCCGGACTTGTCCACCACGAAGGTGCCGCGGTTGGAGAAGCCGGTGTCGTCGTTGAACACCCCGAACGCCTGGCTGACCGCCCCGTGCGGCCAGAAGTCGGAGAGCACCGGGAATAGGAACCCGCTCTCGGTGGCCCAGATCTTGTGGGTGGGCGGCGGGCCCACCGAAATGGCCAGCGCCACGCTGTCGTCGCCTGTGTAGGTGGGCAGGTGATCGCGCAACTGGTCGAGCTCGCCCTGGCAGATTCCGGTGAACGCCAGCGGAAAGAACACCAGCAGGACGTTCTTGTCACCGCGGAAGCTGCTCAGCGTGACCGGCTGCTGATCCTGGTCTTTGAGGGTGAAATCGGGAGCTTCGGTACCGACTTCCAACATCAGCGCTTTCCCGTCCGTGATTTGGGTTGAACCAATCGACTGGCGCTCCAGTCCCCGAGATTGACCGACGAGGTCGGCATCAGGCCGGCGGTCGGGGCCGCCTCGGCGATCTCGGCGGGTTGCACGTGCCCGGACCGGCCGGTCTTGGGCGTGAGCACCCAGATCACGCCGTCGTCGGCCAGCGCGGTGATCGCGTCCATCAGGGTGTCCACCAGGTCCCCGTCGCCGTCGCGCCACCACAGCAGCACCACGTCGACCACCTCGTCGGTGTCTTCGTCGAGCAGTTCGCTGCCGCAGGCCTCTTCGACGTCGGCACGGATGTCGTCGTCGGCGTCGTCGTCCCAGCCGAACTCCTGGACCAACTGCTTGCTCTGGATGCCCAGTTTGCGGGCGAAGTTCGGGGCGTTATCCGCCGCGACCACCGTGTGACCTCCTTCGATCATCAGCGCGCCGTGTATTGGGCATCATCGTTGCACAGCACCGGGCACTTAGAAGGCTCGGCACAGCTGCATTCCCTTCTCCCTCGCCCGGTTCAATTCGTCTTTGCGGGAGTTGTACACCGAGACCGGCGCCTTGGTCGAAATCGCGTTCGCCACGCCCCGGGCGGCTTCGGCATACGTGGTGAACGCGTCCTTGAGCTCTGCGGACAGCTTTTCGTTGATGGCGCCGGCCACCTCGTCGGCGCTGTGGTTGAGCGCCTCGACGGCCGGCCCGGCGGTTCCGGGGATGTCGCCGCCGTTGTTGAACGCCTCCACGTACTTGTTCACGGTGTCCACGGCGTCGCTGCTGCTCGAGGCGAATCTGCCGCATGCCCCGCGCACGGCCTGGGTGGTCATCGACTGCTGGCGCTGGGTCTCGCGAATACTCGAGGTCGCCTCCGAGGCCGACACCGACGCCGAGACCGAGGAGCGGTAGGCCGGCGCGGCCGACGTGTCCGCCTGAGGGTTCCCACCGATGATGCTGGTACAGCCGACGACGCCCATCGCGACCGCCGCGGTTCCACCAGCAACCAGCGCACCCAGCCGGGCGTGTCGCCGCGCCCGCCCACGCGGGACGGTCCGCCATCCGGTCAGCACAACCTCAGACGTTACCGCGTAGCGGCGCGCGGGCCGAGATCAACCCACCCCCCACCTGTCACTCACCCACCGCCGGTCCCGGGCCAGGTGGGGCAGGATAGAAAAGACGGGGCCGACGAAGCGATCGGTCCGGTGTCGTTCTGGCCACAAGCCGGGAGACACGTCTTCACCTCCAAACCAAGGAGTAATGCGTTGACCACTGAGGCCGTGCGCCAGGATCTGGGTAAAAAACCAAGCGGCACAAGCGAATCCGATCGTGTCCGGGTGATCCGCGAGGGGGTGGCGTCTTACCTCCCCGACATCGACTCCGAAGAGACCGCCGAATGGCTGGAGTCCTTCGACGAACTGCTGGCCCGGTCGGGCCCAGCCCGCGCCCGCTACCTGATGCTGCGGCTACTGGAACGCGCCGGAGAGCAGCGGGTCGCGATTCCGGCGCTCACCTCCACCGACTACGTCAACACCATTCCGACCGAACTGGAGCCCTGGTTCCCCGGCGACGAGGACACCGAGCGCCGTTACCGTCGGTGGATCCGCTGGAACGCCGCGGTGATGGTGCACCGTGCACAGCGCCCCGGGGTCAGCGTCGGCGGGCACATCTCGACCTACGCGTCGTCGTCGACGCTGTATGAAGTCGGGTTCAACCACTTCTTCCGCGGCAAGAACCACCCCGGCGGCGGAGACCAGGTGTTCATCCAGGGCCACGCCTCCCCCGGCATCTACGCGCGGGCATTCCTGGAGGGCCGGCTGAGCACCCACCAGCTCGACGGCTTCCGCCAGGAGCACAGCCACCCCGGCGGCGGCCTGCCGTCCTACCCGCACCCGCGGCTGATGCCCGACTTCTGGGAGTTCCCCACGGTGTCAATGGGGCTGGGTCCGATGAACGCCATCTACCAGGCCCGGTTCAACCACTATCTGCATGACCGCGGCATCAAGGACACCTCCGACCAACACGTGTGGTGCTTTTTGGGCGACGGCGAGATGGATGAGCCGGAGAGCCGCGGGCTGCTGCATGTCGGCGCACTGGAGGGCCTGGACAACCTGACGTTTGTGATCAACTGCAACCTGCAGCGCCTGGACGGCCCGGTGCGCGGCAACGGCAAGATCATCCAGGAGCTCGAATCGTTCTTCCGCGGGGCGGGCTGGAACGTGATCAAGGTGGTCTGGGGCCGCGAGTGGGACGCTCTGCTGCACGCCGACCGAGACGGCGCCCTGGTCAACCTGATGAACGTCACCCCCGACGGCGACTACCAGACCTACAAAGCCAACGACGGCGGTTACGTGCGGGAGCACTTCTTCGGCCGCGACCCGCGCACCAAGGCGCTGGTCCAGGATCTGTCCGATCAGGACATCTGGCACCTCAAGCGCGGCGGGCATGACTACCGCAAGGTCCATGCGGCCTACCGGGCGGCCGTCGAGCACAAGGGCCAGCCGACCGTCATCCTGGCCAAGACCATCAAGGGCTACAGCCTGGGCAGCTACTTTGCCGGTCGCAACGCCACCCACCAGATGAAGAAGTTCCGGCTGCAAGACCTCAAGGACTTCCGCGACGAGATGCGGATTCCCATCTCGGACGCCGAACTCGAGGACAACCCGTATCTGCCGCCGTACTACCACCCCGGCGAGGACGCCCCGGAGATCCGCTATCTGCTGGACCGCCGGCGCAGCCTCGGTGGGTTCGTACCGCAGCGCCGCACCCAGGCCCGCCCGTTGCAGTTGCCCGGGTCCGAGGCCTACGCGGCGGTCAAGAAGGGATCGGGCACCCAGGAAGTGGCCACCACCATGGCCACCGTGCGGGTGTTCAAAGAGTTGTTGCGGGACAAGCAGATCGGCCCGCGCCTGGTGCCGATCATCCCCGACGAGGCGCGCACGTTCGGGATGGACTCGTGGTTCCCGTCGTTGAAGATCTACAACCGCAACGGGCAGCTCTACACCTCCGTCGACGCCGATCTGATGCTGGCCTACAAGGAAAGCGAAGCCGGCCAGATCCTGCACGAGGGAATCAATGAGGCGGGCTCGACGGCCTCCTTCACCGCGGTCGGGACGTCGTATGCCACCCACGACGAGCCGATGGTCCCGATCTACATCTTCTACTCGATGTTCGGTTTCCAGCGCACCGGCGACGGCCTGTGGGCGGCCGCCGACCAGATGGCGCGCGGTTTCGTCCTGGGCGCCACCGCGGGCCGCACCACGCTGACCGGCGAAGGCCTGCAGCACGCCGACGGGCACTCACTGCTGCTGGCCAGCACCAACCCGGCGGTGGTCTCCTACGATCCCGCGTTCGCCTTCGAGATCGCCCACATCATCGAGAGCGGCTTGGCGCGCATGTACGGCCCCGACCCGGAGAACGTGTACTTCTACGTCACTCTCTACAACGAGCCCTACGTGCAGCCGCCCGAACCGGACGGCTTCGACCCTGACGGACTGCTGCGCGGCATCTACCGCTATCAGCAGGCCACCGGGTCCGGGTCCCATACCGCGCAGATCCTGGCCTCGGGCGTGGCGATGCCCGAGGCGCTGCGCGCCGCCGAGCTGCTGGCCGCCGACTGGGATGTGGCCGCCGACGTGTGGTCGGTGACCAGCTGGGGTGAGCTCAACCGCGACGGCGTGGCGGTCGAACGCGAGCGGCTGCGCCACCCGGACCGGGAGCCCGGGGTGCCATATGTGACCCAGGCACTGGCGGATGCGACCGGGCCGATCATCGCGGTCTCGGACTGGATGCGCGCGGTGCCCGAGCAGATCCGGCCCTGGGTGCCCGGCAACTACGTCACCCTGGGCACCGACGGGTTCGGCTTCTCCGACACCCGCCCGGCCGCGCGGCGCTACTTCAACACCGACGCGGAGTCGGTGGTGGTCGCGGTGCTGGCCGCCCTGGCCCGCGACGGGGCCATCGAGGCATCGGTCCCGGCCACGGCCGCGACCCGCTACGAGATCGACGACGTGCTGGCCGCCCCGGAGCAGACGTCCGATTCGGGTGTCGCCTGACCGACGCTGCTCCTTGTTGGGAATCGCCAGAAATCAGGCGTAGCTTTTAGGCATGGCTGACAACAGCACGGGTGGTCCGGTCCTGCCGCGGTCCACGCTGGATCTGCTGAGCACGGTCCCGGACACCCTGCTGCGCAGGCTCAAGCAGTATTCGGGCCGGCTGGCCACCGAGGCGGTGTCGGCGATGGGCGAACGGCTGCCGTTCTTCGCCGACCTGGAGGCCTCCCAACGCGCCAGCGTCGCGCTGGTGGTGCAGACCGCCGTGGTCAACTTCGCCGAATGGATGCATGATCCGCACGGCAACGTCAGCCACACCGCGCAGGCCTTCGAGCTGGTGCCCCAGGAGCTGACCCGGCACATCGCCCTGCGCCACACCGTGGACATGGTGCGGGTCACCATGGAGTTCTTCGAGGAGGTCGTGCCGATGCTGGCCCGCTCCGAGGAGCAGGTGACCGCGCTGACGGTGGGCATCCTCAAGTACAGCCGCGACCTGGCCTTCACCGCCGCCTCGGCCTACGCCGACGCCGCCGAGGCGCGGGGCACCTGGGACTCCCGGATGGAGGCCAGCGTGGTGGACGCCGTGGTGCGAGGTGACACCGGTCCGGAGCTGCTGAGCCGGGCGGCGGCCCTGAACTGGGACACCACCGCACCGGCCACCGTCGTGGTGGGCACCGCGCCGCCCGGCCCGGATGCCTTCTCCGGCCAAAAGGCCAGTCAGGACGTCCGCGACGTCGCCGAACGCCACGGCCGCGCCGCGCTGACCGACGTACACGGCACCTGGCTGGTGGCGATCGTGTCCGGCCCGCTGTCACCGACGCAGAAGTTCCTCGCTGACCTGCTGGGCGCGTTCTCCGACGGGCCGGTGGTGATCGGCCCGACCGCACCGACACTGACCGCGGCCTACCACAGCGCCAGCGAGGCGATCTCCGGGATGAACGCCGTGGTCGGCTGGACCGGAGCCCCGCGGCCGGTGCTGGCCCGCGAGCTGCTGCCCGAGCGGGCCCTGATCGGGGACCCCGCGGCGATTGCGGCCCTGCACACCGACGTGATGCGGCCCCTGGCCGAGGCCGGGCCGTCCCTGACCGAAACGCTGGACGCCTACCTGGACTGTGGCGGCGCGATCGAAGCCTGCTCCCGAAAGTTGTTCGTTCATCCAAACACTGTCCGCTACCGACTCAAGCGGATCGCGGACTTCACCGGTCGCGACCCCACCCAACCGCGCGACGCCTACGTGCTGCGGGTGGCCGCCACCGTCGGCCGGCTGGCCAACCAGGCCCAGCAAGCCAGCTTCAGCAGCGCATCGGTGACATACGTCACCCAACCGGCGGCCGCGGCCGTACCCGACGAGCATCAGGTCGGCTGAGGCGGGCATGGCGGCGTGCCCGGGGAGGCTTCCGGCCAGCTGACGCCGGCCGGCGGTTGTCGCAGGACGGTATCGAAGATGTCGCATAAGAGGACAGTTTTGTAGGACCTCCACAAAAACATAAGACAATGTTCATAATCTAGGACATCCTGCAAAACGCGCTTCACAATGTTCTCTTAAAGACGTGATTGCGTTGCTCGCTCCCGGACAGGGATCGCAGACCCCCGGCATGTTGTCGCCGTGGCTCGAGACGCCGGATGCCGGTGAGGCTCGAGCCCAGCTGGCCGCATGGTCGACCATCAGCGGCCTGGATCTCGTCGCGCTGGGGACCACCGCAACCGCCGAGGAGATCACCGACACGGCGGTCACCCAGCCGCTGGTGGTGGCGGCAACGCTGCTCGCCTACGCCGAGCTGGCCAAGCGCAGGAACAACGCGGACCTGGGCGATGTCATCGTGGCCGGCCACTCCGTCGGCGAGATCGCCGCCTACGCCATTGCCGGCGTGCTCTCCCCCGACGACGCCATCATGCTGGCCGCCATCCGCGGCCGGGAGATGGCCAAGGCCTGCGCACTCGAGCCGACCGGCATGGCGGCCGTGCTGGGCGGCGACGAAGCCGAGGTGCTGGCCCGCCTCGAGCAGCTCGACCTGACCCCGGCCAACCGCAACGCTGCCGGCCAGATCGTCGCCGCCGGCCCCGTGCCCGCCTTGGACAAACTCGCCGAGGACCCACCCGCCAAGGCGCGGGTGCGTAAGCTGGCGACCGCGGGGGCGTTCCACACGCAGTACATGGCTCCCGCGTTGGAGGCCTACTCCGCCGCGGCGGCCCAGGTCACCACCGCAGAACCCACCGCCACGCTGTTGTCCAACCGCGACGGGCAGCCGGTGGCCTCGGCGGCTGAGGCGATGGATCACCTGGTCGCGCAGCTGACCCGGCCGGTGCGCTGGGACCTGTGCACCGAGACGCTCCGTTCTCGCGGAGTGACGGCGATCGTGGAATTCCCGCCCGCGGGAACCCTGGCCGGCATCGCCAAACGCGAACTTCGGGGGACACCGACGCACGCCGTCAAGTCCCCCGCGGATCTGGACGGGCTCCCCGAGTTCTAGGCCCGCTTCCAAAGCTGCACAACCAGATACGCAGTTATCAACCCGCACACCCCGTGCGGAACCAACCGAAGGGAACACACTGTGCCTGCCAGTCAGGAAGAAATCATCGCCGGTCTCGCCGAGATCATCGAAGAGGTGACCGGTATCGAGCCGTCTGAGGTCACCGTCGAGAAGTCCTTCGTCGACGACCTGGACATCGACTCGCTGTCCATGGTGGAGATCGCCGTGCAGACCGAGGACAAGTACGGCGTCAAGATCCCCGACGAAGACCTCGCCGGTCTGCGCACCGTCGGCGACGTGGTCGCCTACATCCAGAAGCTCGAGGCCGAGAACCCCGAAGCTGCCGCCGCGCTGCGCGAGAAGTTCTCGTCGGAAAGCAACTGACCGTGTCCACGAAGCCTTCGACGGCCAACGGCGGTTACCCCAGTGTGGTGGTAACCGCCGTTGAGGCCACCACTTCAATCGCGGCGGACGTCGAGAGCACGTGGAAGGGCCTGCTGGCCGGAGAGAGTGGGATCCACGTCCTCGAGGACGAGTTCGTCACCAAATGGGATCTGCCGGTCAAGATCGGCGGCCACCTGAAGGACCCGGTCGACGACCACATGGGCCGGCTGGACATGCGCCGCATGTCCTACGTCCAGCGGATGGCCAAGCTGCTCAGCACCCGCCTATGGGAGAACGCCGGCTCGCCGGAGGTGGACCCGGACCGGTTCGCCGTGGTGATCGGCACCGGCCTGGGCGGCGGCGAGAAGATCGTCGAGACCTACGACCTGATGAACGAGGGCGGCCCCCGTAAGGTGTCGCCGCTAGCCGTTCAGATGATCATGCCCAACGGCGCCGCTGCGGTGGTCGGCCTGCAACTGGGCGCCCGCGCCGGGGTCATCACTCCGGTATCGGCCTGCTCGTCGGGTTCGGAGGCGATCGCCCACGCCTGGCGGCAGATCGTCATGGGTGACGCGGACTTCGCGGTCTGCGGCGGTGTCGAGGGCGGCATCGAGGCGCTGCCGATCGCGGCGTTCTCGATGATGCGCGCGATGTCGACCCGCAACGACGACCCCGAGGGCGCCTCGCGGCCGTTCGACAAGAACCGGGACGGGTTCGTGTTCGGCGAGGCCGGCGCGATGATGATCATCGAGACCGAGGAGCACGCCAAGGCTCGCGGCGCCAAGCCGCTGGCGCGGCTGATGGGTGCCGGGATCACCTCCGACGCCTTCCACATGGTGGCGCCGGGGCCTGACGGCAAGCGGGCCGGCCGGGCGATGACGCGGTCGCTGGAGCTGGCGGGTCTGTCCGCCAAGGACGTCGACCACATCAATGCGCACGGGACGGCGACTCCGATCGGCGACACCGCCGAGGCCAACGCGATTCGGGAAGCCGGTTGCGAGCACGCCGCGGTGTACGCGCCCAAGTCGGCGCTCGGCCACTCCATTGGTGCGGTCGGTGCGCTGGAGTCGGTGCTCACGGTGCTCACGCTGCGTGACGGGGTCATCCCGCCGACGCTGAACTACGAGACGCCGGACCCCGAGATCGACCTCGACATCGTCGCGGGCGAACCCCGTTACGGCGACTACAAGTACGCCATCAACAACTCATTCGGATTCGGTGGGCACAACGTCGCGCTCGCCTTCGGGCGGTACTGATACACCGGTACCAAGAGAGGGAAGTTCGCTACAGCCATGTCAACGCTGGCCACAGGAAACGGTTTACCCAACGTCGTCGTTACCGGTTTTGCATTGACGTCGCCGTTGGCCGCGGATGCGGAAGAGACCTGGAAGCGGCTACTGGACGGCCAGAGCGGCATCCGCAAGCTCACCGATTCGTTCGTCGACGAGTATGACCTGCCGGTCCGCATCGGCGGGCATCTCGTCGAGACGCCCGAGTCCTTCGACGAAGGGCTCAGCCGGACCGAGCTGCGCCGGTTGTCCTACCTGCAGAAGGTGGCGCTGGTGATGGGCCGGCGGGCCTGGGAGCACGCCGGCTCACCCGAGGTCGACACCACGCGCCTGATGGTGTCGGTCGGCACCGGGCTCGGCTCCACCGAGGAGCTGGTCTTCGCCTATGACGGCATGCGGGAACGCGGGCTCAAAGCGGTCTCGCCGCTGGTCGTGCAGAAGTACATGCCCAACGCCGCGGCGGCCACCATCGGCCTGGACCGCCAGGCCAAGGCCGGGGTGCTGACGTCGATCTCGGCCTGTGCGTCCGGGTCCGAAGCCATCGCCCGGGCCTGGCAGCAGATCGTGCTCGGCGAAGCCGACATCGCGATCTGCGGTGGCGTGGAGCAGCGCATCGAGGCGGTGCCGATCGCCGGCTTCGCGCAGATGCGCATCGTGATGTCGACGAACAACGATGACCCGGCTGGGGCGTGCCGCCCGTTCGACCGTGACCGCGACGGGTTCGTGTTCGGTGAAGCCGGTGCCCTGATGGTGATCGAGACCGAAGAGCACGCGAAGGCGCGCGGCGCCAACATCATCGCGCGGCTCATGGGTGGCGCGATCACCTCCGACGGCTACCACATCGTGGCACCCGACCCGAATGGCGAGCAGGCCGCTCACGCGATGAAGCGGGCGATCGAGTTGGCCGGACTGACCCCGGGCGACATCGACCACATCAACGCCCACGCCACCGCGACGACGGTCGGTGACGTCGCCGAGTCCCACGCCATCGATAACGCCCTGGGCAAGGGCGGCGGGAACGCGGCGGTCTATGCGCCCAAGTCGGCGCTGGGCCACTCGGTGGGGGCGGCCGGTGCGGCGGAATCCATCCTGACCGTGCTGACGTTGCGCGACCAGGTCATCCCGCCCACGCTCAACCTGGCGAATCTCGACCCCGAAATCGATCTGGACGTGGTGGCCGGCGAACCCCGGCCGGGCAACTACCAGTACGCGATCAACAACTCGTTCGGATTCGGCGGGCACAACGTCGCGCTCGTCTTCGGCCGGTACTGACGGCCATTAACCGGCCCCGCAGCGGCATAAGCATCAAACGACAAGGAGAGGCGCGATGACGACCATGGTTCCCGAGACGGTGGGCGAATCACTCGACCCGCGCGATCCGCTGCTGCGGCTGTCGACGTTCTTCGACGACGGAACCGTGGAACTGCTGCACGAGCGGGACCGTTCGGGAGTGCTGGCCGCTGCCGGCGAGGTCAACGGGGTGCGCACCATCGCGTTCTGTACCGACGGCACCGTCATGGGCGGGGCGATGGGTATCGACGGCTGCGACCACATCGTCAACGCCTACGACACCGCGATCGCCGAGCAGAACCCGATCGTGGGCCTGTGGCACTCCGGCGGAGCCCGGTTGGCCGAAGGGGTCCGCGCCCTGCACGCGGTGGGGCGGGTCTTCGAGGCCATGATCCGGGCTTCGGGCTATGTCCCGCAGATCTCGGTGGTGGTCGGTTTCGCCGCCGGCGGTGCCGCCTACGGCCCGGCCCTCACCGACGTCATCGTGATGGCCCCGGAGGGCCGGGTGTTCGTCACCGGCCCCGACGTGGTGCGCAGCGTCACCGGTGAGGACGTCGACATGGCCGCGCTGGGCGGCCCGGACACCCACCACAAGAAGTCGGGCGTGTGCCACATCGTCGCCGACGACGAGCTCGACGCCTATGAGCGGGGCCGCCGCCTGGTCGGGTTGTTCTGCCAGCAGGGGCATTTCGACCGCAACAAGGCCGAGGCCGGCGAGATCGACCTGCACGCGCTGCTGCCGGAGTCGGCGCGCCGCGCCTACGACGTGCACCCGCTGGTGCAGGGGCTGCTCGACTCGGACGCGCCGTTCGACGAGTTCCAGGCCAAGTGGGCGCCCTCGATGGTGGTCGGGCTGGGCCGGTTGTCGGGTCGCACCGTCGGCGTGCTGGCCAACAACCCGCTGCGGCTGGGCGGCTGCCTGAACTCCGAAAGCGCCGAGAAGGCGGCACGTTTCGTGCGGCTGTGCGACGCGTTCGGGATTCCGCTGATCGTGATCGTCGACGTGCCGGGCTACCTGCCGGGCGTCGGTCAGGAATGGGGTGGCGTGGTGCGCCGAGGCGCCAAGCTGTTGCACGCGTTCGGTGAGGCCACCGTCCCGCGGGTCACCCTGGTCACCCGTAAGACCTACGGCGGGGCCTACATCGCGATGAACTCGCGGTCGTTGGGCGCCACCAAGGTGTTCGCCTGGCCGGACGCCGAGGTCGCGGTGATGGGCGCCAAGGCCGCGGTCGGCATCCTGCACAAGAAGAAGCTGGCCGCCGCGCCCGACCACGAACGCGAAGCGCTGCACGAGGAGCTGGCCGCCGAGCACGAGCGGATCGCCGGTGGCGTGGACTCCGCCATCGACATCGGGGTGGTCGACGAGAAGATCGACCCGTCGCACACCCGCGGCAAGATCACCCAGGCGTTGGCCGAGGCCCCCGCGCGGCGCGGGCGCCACAAGAACATCCCGCTGTAGGCAGTTCCCTTCCCTTCCTCCTTGCCGCGAGCGTGCGTGTTGGCCCGGCGGCACGCCGGCAGCGGTGTGCAAGTGTGCACGCTCGCGGCGCTGACCGGGCTCACCGCGTGGTGTAGCCGCCGTTGGCGAAGAGGGTCTGCCCGGTGATCCAGTGGCCGCCATCGAGCAGGAACACCACCAGCGGCGCGATGTCCTCGATCCGGGTCAAGCGGTTGCCCATCCCCTGCGACTTGTGGAACTCGACGCGCTCCGGGGTCTCCTGCGGGTAGAAGAACGGGGTGTCCATCGGCCCCGGCGCGACACTGTTGACATTGATGCCCCGGGTGCCGAACTCCTTGGCCGCCGCGCGGGTGAAGTGCTCCACGGGGCTCTTGGAGCCCGCGTAGGTCGAGTATCCGTCGGTGAAAGCGCCGAGCAGTGCGGTCACGATCGTGACCACCGAGCCGTTGTCGTTGAGCCGCTTGCCGGCCTGCTGCAGAAAGAAGTAGGCGGACTTGGCGTTGATGTCGAACATCGAATCGTATTCGGCCTCAGAGGTTTCCAGGATCGGCTTGCGCAGCACCTTGCCGACGGTGTTGACCGCGAAGTCCACCCCGCCGAACGCGTCCGCCGCGGCGTCAAACAGCGCGGTGACGTTGGCCGGGCGGGTCAGGTCACCCTGCACCTTGATGGCCTTGGCGCCAGCCTCCTGCACGGCCGCGACGGTCTTGTCGGCGTCGGCTTCGGAGCTGTCGCTGTTGTAGTGCACCGCGACATTGACGCCGCTACGCCCCAGCGTGGTGCTGATCAGTCCGCCGAGGTTCTTGGCCCCCGCCGCCACCACCGCGGATCTGCCCGCAAGATTGCTCATGGTCGTCCCTCCTGTCTCCTGCCACGAACGTAACCCGGCCATGCACAAATGAGAAACAGCGTTCTGCGGGTTATTGACAAGAGTCATTTGTGGATAGCATGAGCCGATGTCCCCGGTCCCGGACCTGCGCCGCCTCACCCACTTCATCGCCGTCGCCGAGTCGGCCGGCTTCACCAGCGCCGCCAAGCAGCTGCACCTGTCGCAGCAGGCGCTGTCGCATTCGGTGCAACAGCTGGAGAAGGAGATCGGCGCGACGCTGCTGGTGCGCTCCGGGCGCCGGATCGCGTTGACTCCGGCCGGCCGGACGCTGATGGACGAGGGCCGAGCCCTGCTGGCGGCGGCCAGAACCCTCACCCAGCACACTCGGGCTGCGGCCAGCGCCGAACCGGATGAGTTCGTCGTCGGGCACTCCCCCGCGATCAGCAATCACGACGTCTACGCCCTGCTCGAGCCGGCAATCGCCGCGTCCCCCGACACGTCGTTCACGGTCGTGCAACTGTTCCCCGACCGGCTCACCGCCGGTGTGCGCGACGGCGATGTGCAGTTGGGACTACGCCGCGCCGTGGTACCCCAGGATCGCCTTGCCGGCGCGGTGATCGGCTACGACCCGCTGCGAGTCGCTGTGCCCGGCAGCCACCCGCTGGCGGACCGGCCCCGGATCAGCATCGCTGACCTGGCCGACGAAGTGATCGCGCTGTGGGCGCCGCCCGGCGCCTCGTATTACAGCGACTTCCTGGTCAACGCCTGTCGGCGCGCCGGATTCGAGCCGCAGTACCGTGTCAGTCGGGTGCAGGGCTGCCCACCCGAAGTGGCAGCGCTGACCGAAAGCGCGGTCGCGTTCGTCACCGCACCGCCGGGACCGGCCGTCGGCGGCGCTGTCACCGTGGTCGATCTCGCCGAACCGCTACTGGTGCCGGTGCAGGCGCTGTGGCAGCCCCACACCAATTCACCGGTCCGGGACCTGATCCTGCGCCAGCGCCCTTGACAACCGGCGCGGCGCACCCAGACAATTCACCCTACGATGAATTCCGCGCGTTAGCCGCAGGCAACCAAAGGGGATACCGATGCCCGGATACCTGGCCGCCCTGGCGCTCGCGCTGTGTCCGGTTCTGGTCGCCGTTCGCCTGATCGTGCTGCGGCGCAGCGGAACCGATGCGCTGCACTTCGGAAGCACGGACAGGAAGGACTTCCTGATCCCGCCGTTTGCGCTGGTCTACTTCTACGTGATCTTCGCCGGAGCCTTCGGATGGCCGCTGGTCGGCTCGCAGCGGTTCTTCGACTCCGATGGCCTCTCCTGGATCGGGGTGGTGCTCTGCTTCAGCGGTCTGCTCATGGTGGTGGCGAGCCTGGTCGCCTTCGGCACCAGCTTCCGCGTCGGCATCGACACCGATCACCCGGACAAGCTGGTGACGTCGGGCGTCTTCGCGATCAGCCGCAATCCCATCTATGTGGGGTTCGGGCTGGTGCTGCTCGGCCAGTTCTTGGTCTTTCCCAGCTGGATTCCGTTGATCTACCTGCTCGCCGCGGTGTGGCTGTTCAACCGTCAGGTGCTGCGCGAGGAATCCTTCATGCGCGAGCACTACGGCCGCGAGTACGCCGAGTACTGCAGCCGGGTCCGCCGCTACCTCTAGCGCCAGCTGTAGCGGCTCGACCCCGAGCCAGGATCACCGTCGACTTCGAGCGTCGAAACCCCGGCGTTCATCCGCTGCAGCCCCAGGTGCGGAACCCGCGTGCCCAGCTCGGCTCAATCGGCGGCCGCGAGAAACTCCCGCGCCGCCTCGACGACGCGCTCGCGGTCGGCGGTTACCAGCCCGATCCGGGTCCGCCGATCCACGATGTCCTCGGCGGTGAGCGCTCCTTCGTGGCTGACCGCGTATTCGAACTCGGCACGGATCACGTCGATCCCGTCGGCCACCGGTTCCCCGGGACGCTCGCAGGTCGCGGCGGCCAGCACGTTGGGCGCCTCCGCGCCGTAGCGCAGCACCAGCGATGGGGGCAGGTCGGCGGTCAGCGCCCGCTGCGATCCCGGGTTGTCCGGGGCACCCACCAGCGGCAGGTCGCGGGTACGGCAGGGCGCGGCGCCCAGCGCCCGCATGCGCTCCGCCCGGTCCAGCACATCTTCAGCCATATGCCGGTACTCGGTCAGCTTGCCGCCGATCACGCTGAGCACCCCGGACTCCGACTCGACGACGGCGTGGTTGCGCGAGACGTCGGCCGTGCGCCCCTCGCCCGTGTCGATCAGCGGCCGCAGCCCCGCGTAGGCGCCGATGACGTCACCGGCGCCCAAGGTGGTTCCCAGCGCGGTGTTGACGGTATCGAGCAGGAAGGACACTTCGCCCGAAGTAGGCTGTGGCACATCGGGAACCGGTCCGGGCGCCTCTTCGTCCGTGAGCCCCAGATAGACCCGGCCGAGCTGTTCGGGCATGGCGAAGACGAACCGGTTCAGTTCGCCCGGGATCGGTACGGTCAGCGCGGCGGTCGGGTTGCCGAAGGCCGACGCGTCGAACACCAGGTGAGTGCCGCGGCTCGGCCGCAGCCGCAAGGCCGGGTCGATATCGGCGGCCCACACCCCGGTCGCGTTGATGACGGCCCGCGCGGTGACGGCGAACGACTCACCGGAGAGCTGGTCGGTCAGTCGGACCGAGTCGCCACTGGCCTCCGAAGCCGCGGTGTAGGTGAGGATCGTCGCGCCGTGCTGGGCTGCGGTGCGGACCACCGCCGCGACCAACCGGGCGTCGTCGATCAGCTGCCCGTCGTAGGCCAGCAGCCCGCCGTCGAGTCCGTCACGGCGTACGGTGGGCGCCAAGTCGATGACCTGCTCGCGCGAGATCCGTTGCGAGCGGGGCAGTACCGTCGCCGGTGTCCCCGCCAGCCGGCGCAGGACGTCACCGGCGAAAAACCCGGCGCGCACCAGGGCCCGCTCGCGCCCACGCATCGACGCCAGCAAGGGCACCAGCTGCGGCATCGCCCGCACCAGATGAGGCGCGTTGCGGGTCATCAGGATTCCGCGTTCGATCGCGCTGCGCCGCGCGATGCCCACGTTGCCGGTCGCCAGATACCGCAGCCCGCCGTGCACCAGTTTGGAGCTCCACCGGCTGGTGCCGAACGCCAAATCGTGCTTTTCGGCCAGCACCACCCGCAGGCCCCGGGTGGCGGCGTCCAGGGCGATCCCGGCCCCGGTGATCCCGCCGCCGATCACGACGACATCGACGGGCGCACCGTCGGCCAGGGCCGTCAGCTCGGCGGTGCGGCGGGCGGCGTTGAGGGCTGGATCGGATATCACGACAGGTACCTGTTCAGGGTGTAGGTCAGTTCGGCGGCCAGTGCCTGCTCATCCAGGATCGGCGCGACGATCTGCGCCGACTGAATCGCCGACTGGGTGATCAGCAGGCACATCGCGGCGAGCTGACGCGGGTCGCCCGCCCGCACCCCGCCGCCCCGCTGGGCATCAGCGAGCTCGGTGGCCACCAGGTCGATCAGGCGCCGCTGGCTGGCACCCATCCGCTCGGCGATGTAGACCATGGCCAAATCCGGCGCGTGATGCAGCACCTGCATGACCACCTCGTCGTGGCGCAGCCGCCCGGCCACCGTGACGATGCGGTCGACCAGCGCCTCGCGTCCGGCGCCGGCTTGCGCCAGCCCCGTCCAGGCCTCGGTGATCCGCGCGGTGAGCAGCGCGGCGATCACCGATCGACTGTCGGGCCAGCGCCGGTAGACGGTAGGACGGCTGACCCCGGCACGGCGCGCGATCGCCGCCAACGTCACCCGCTCGACGCCGAGCGCGAGCAGACAGCTCGCGGCAGCGTCGAGGATCCGCTCCCCCACATCGACGCGCTCGTCATTACTGGTTGACAGCATATGTAATACTGTAACGCATGACTCCGTCTGACGCCCAGGATGCCCTCCTTCCGCCGATGAAGTGGAACGCCTGGGGCGACCCCGCGGCGGCCAAACCGCTGTCCGACGGCATCCGCCAGCTGCTGAAGGCGGCACTCGGAATCGAGGGCGCCGCCGCCGCCGAAGCCGACCCTGCTCAGGTGCCGCTGCGGCCGTCGGCGTTGGCCGACCCGGACCAACAGGCCCTTGCGGCGATCGTCGGCAAGGAGTTCTGCCGGGTCGATCAAGTCGGCCGGCTGCTGCGAGCCGGAGGCAAGTCCACCCTGGATCTGCTGCGGCGCAACAGCTCCGGGCCGCAGGATGCTCCTGACGCGGTGTTGCTGCCCGCCACCGACGACGAGGTCGCGGAGATCTTGAGCTACTGCAGTCGGCGCGGCATCGCGGTGGTCCCGTTCGGCGGCGGCACCAGCGTCGTCGGCGGGCTCGACCCGATCCGCAACTCCTTCCAGGCCGTGGTCTCGCTGGACCTGCGCCGCTTCAAGGAGCTGATCCGCCTCGACGAGGTCTCCGGGGAGGCGGAATTCGGCGCCGGGGTCACCGGGCCGGAGGCCGAACGGTTGCTCGGCGAACACGGCTTCTCGCTCGGCCACTTTCCGCAGAGCTTCCAGTTCGCGACCCTCGGCGGATTTGCCGCCACCCGTTCGTCGGGCCAGGATTCGGCCGGCTACGGCCGGTTCGACGACATGGTCCGCGGCCTGCGGATGGTCACCCCGGCCGGGGTGCTGGACTTGGGGCGCGCCCCAGCGTCGGCGGCCGGACCGGACCTGCGTCAGCTGCTGATCGGCTCGGAGGGGGTGTTCGGCGTCATCACCCGGGTCCGGGTCCGGGTGCATCCGCTACCGGCGACCACCCGTTACGAGGCGTGGTCGTTTCCCGACTTCGCCACCGGGGCTACGGCGCTGCGTGCCATCACCCAGACCGGAACCGGCCCGACGGTCGTCCGGCTCTCCGACGAGGCCGAGACCGGCGTCAACCTGGCCAGCACAGAGCAGATCGGCGAGCAGCAGATCACCGGCGGCTGCCTGGCGATCACCCTGTTCGAGGGAACCGCCGAACACGCCGAGAGCCGGCACGCCGAAACTCAGGCGCTGTTGGCCGCGCACGGCGGAACCTCGTTGGGTGAGGGGCCGGCGCGGGCCTGGGAGCACGGCCGGTTCTCCGCGCCGTACCTGCGGGATTCGCTGCTGGCCGCCGGGGCGCTGTGCGAAACGCTGGAGACCGCCACCAACTGGTCCAACCTTCCCGCGCTCAAGGCCGCTGTCACCGAGGCCCTGACCACCGCGCTGGCCGACAGCGGCACTCCCGCCCTGGTGCTGTGCCACATCTCGCACGTCTACCCGACCGGCGCGTCGTTGTACTTCACCGTCGTCGCCGGGCAGCGCGGCAATCCGATCGAGCAGTGGCGTGCAGCGAAAACCGCTGCAAGCGAGGCGATCATGCGCACCGGGGGTACCATCACCCACCACCATGCCGTCGGCGCCGACCACCGCCCGTGGATGGGCGACGAGGTGGGCGAGCTGGGCGTGCAGGTGCTGCGGGCGGTGAAGGCCACCCTGGATCCGGCCGGAATCCTCAACCCCGGCAAGCTGATCCCGTGACGCGCCGCATCGGCCGGGTCACGTTGTTGACCAATCCGGCGGCCGGGCACGGCAACGCGCGGCACGCGGCCGAGCGGGCCCTCGCCCGTTTCCAGCAGCGCGGTGTGGACGTCAACCACATCGTCGGCGCCGATCCCCGTCACGCCCGGCAGTTGCTCGACGAGGCACTGGCTGCGGGCACCGACGCGGTGGTGGTGGCCGGCGGCGACGGCGTCATCTCGCTGGCACTGCAGGCGCTGGCGCTCGGTGACGTGCCGCTGGGCATCATCCCGGCCGGCACCGGCAACGATCACGCCCGCGAATACGGTTTGCCCACCGGTGATCCCGAGGCGGCCGCCGACATCGTCGTCGACGGCCGGACAGAGACGGTCGACCTGGGCCGGATCACCCCCGACGACGCCGCCCCGTCCTGGTTCGGCACCGTCATGGCGGCCGGATTCGACTCATTGGTCAGCGATCGCGTCAACCGGATGCGCTGGCCGCACGGGCGGATGCGCTACAACCTGGCCATGGTGGCCGAGATGTCCAAGCTGCGTCTGCTGCCGTTCCGGCTCACCTTCGACGACGACGAGCCGCTGGACATCGATCTGACGCTGGCGGCGTTCGGCAACACCCGCAGTTACGGCGGCGGTATGCGGATCTGCCCGGGGGCCGACCACTCCGACGGACTACTCGACGTCACCATGGTGCACTCGGACTCCCGCACCAAGCTGATCCGGCTGTTTCCCACCGTGTTCAAGGGCACCCATGTGCAGCTGGAGGAGGTGAGCACCCGGCGGGCCACCTCAGTGCGGGTGGAGTGCCCCGGCATCAACGCCTACGCCGATGGGGACTTCGTGGCCCCGCTGCCGGTGACGGTGTCGGCGGTGCCGGGCGCACTGCAGATCCTGCGTCGCCCCTGACGGGCGAACAGGCGCGTAAGCCCCTGCACTGGGCGCAACTCCCGCCGGCACGAGACCGTTCGCGCGGGCAACTCAGCCCACGCCGCGGCTGAGCCAGGACACCTCCGCGCCGTCGCCGCCGTCGCGGAAGGCCTCCAGGGCCTCGTCCCAGGCGGTACCCAGCACGGTTTCCAGCTCGGCGGCCAACGCGTCGGCGCCGGCGGCCATCATGGTGCGCAGGCGATTCTCGCCGACCATCACGTCACCGTTGGCGCTCATCGCCCCGCTCCACAGACCCAGCTGGGGGGTGTGGCTGAACCGCTGGCCGTCGACCCCGGCGCTGGGGTCCTCGGTGACCTCGAAGCGCAACACCGACCAGGAGCGCAGCGCACTGGCCAGGCGAGCGCCGGTACCCACCGGCCCGACCCAGTTGACCACCGCGCGCAGCTGCCCGGGCATGGCCGGCTGCGGCGTCCAGTTGAGCTTGGCCTGGGCATTCAACGTCGAGGTCAGCGCCCACTCGACATGCGGGCACACCGCCGCGGGCGACGCGTGGATGTACACCACGCCGCTGGTCACGTCGGCGAATTGATTCGTCGCGCGCATCAGTTGCTCCTTCGGATCCACGAGGGACGTCTTCCCCAACGGCCTGGTGGAACCCTGCGGAGCGCTGGTGCCGCGAAAACTCCGGTTTATTTAGTGTCGTATGTGTCTATTGTGCCTCGTGAGACGCCTGTTGGCTAGTCCCGGCCGTACTCCGACACCACCGCGTCGGCCAGCTCCGGCCATCGGCCCGTCACCCAGTCGCCGAAGTCCCGGTCGGTGAGCACCACCAGCGCCCGCTCGATCGCCGGATCGGCCCAGATCAGCGTGCCCGACTGACCGAAATGGCCGTAGGTTCGCGCCGAGTTGGCCGTGCCGGTCCAGTGGGGCGACTTGCCGTCGCGGATCTCGAACCCCAGCCCCCAGTCGTTCGGCCGCTGCGGCCCATAACCGGGTAGCACGCCGTCCAGCCCGGGGAACTGCACGGTAGTGGCCTCGGCGTGCAGCTGCGGCGATACCGTGACCGGCGCCAGCAGGTCGCCGGCGAACGCGGCCAGGTCGGCGACGGTCGAGGTCGCCCCGAACCCGGCCGCCGCGGCACCGCCGTCCAGCCGGCTCGCCGACATCCCCAGCGGCTCGAACACCGCCTCGGTCAGGTAGCGGCCGAACTCGATTCCGGACGCGTCCTGCACCACCTGGGCCAGCACCGCAAAGCCGTGATTGGAGTACACCCGCCGGGCTCCCGGCTTGGCCAGCACCCGATCGGAGTCCGGCGAGAGCCCCGAGGCGTGCGCGAGCAGATGGCGCACCGTCGCGCCGGGCGGCCCGGCCGGGGTGTCCAACTCCACGGCCCCCTCCTCAACGGCGACCTGCACCGCCCGGGCGACCAGGGGCTTGGTCACCGACGCCAGGTAGAACACCCGCGTCGTATCGCCGTGACTGGCCAGCACGCCCTGGGGGCCGATGACGGCGGCCGCCGCATGGTCAACAGGCCAGTCGTCGAGAGCGGCCAGGGCTTCGGAGGCGGACATCGCAGCCAGCCTAACGGCGGGCATGGCGACCACCGCGCAGCACGGACCTGACTGCGCAGGTCAAACAAATGTCCGCAGATGTCAAGACTTCGCGCCCGGCGCGGGCCATGCTGGAGCGGCACCCCGCGGAAGGAACACCCGTGAACTTTGACACCGTGATACGCAACGGCCGGTGGTTTGACGGCACCGGCGCCCCATCGGCGATCCGCAACATCGGCATCCGCGACGGGCACATCGCCGCGATCGCCGCCGAACCGCTCGACGAGACAGGCTGCGGCCAGGTGATCGATGCCGCCGGCCAATGGGTGCTGCCCGGGCTGATCGACATCCACACCCACTACGACGTCGAGATACTCGTCGCCCCATCGCTGTCGGAGTCGCTGCGACACGGAGTCACGACCGTCCTGGTGGGCTCCTGCTCGTTGTCCACCATCCACGTCGACGGCCAAGATGCCGGGGACCTGTTCGGCCGAGTGGAGGCCATCCCGCGCCAGTATGTGGTCGACACGATCGATCGGTTCAAGACCTGGTCGAGCTGTGCGGATTACATCGCCGCCCTCGAGCGGCTGCCGCTGGGCCCGAATATCGCAGCGTTCATCGGGCATTCGGACATGCGCGCCGCGACTATGGGACTCGACCGCGCCACCCGTTCCGACGTTCGGCCCACCGCGGCCGAGCAGGCCCGGATGGAGCAGATGCTGGACGAGGCGCTGCAGGCGGGGTTCGTCGGAATGTCTTCCCAGCAGCTGCTTTTCGACAAGATGGACGGCGATATCTGCCGCTCACGCACCCTGCCGTCCACCTATGCCAAGCCCAAAGAACTGCGCCGGCTCAAGGCCAAATTGCGCCGCAGCGGGCGGATTCTGCAGGCCGGCCCGGACGTCAAAAATCCGTTCGACATCGTGTCCCAGCTGGCCCAGGCCCTCGGGATCTTCCGCCGCCCGCTCAAGACCAGCCTGCTGGCCGCCGCCGACGTCAAGAGCAACCCGCTGGCGATCCCCGCGATGGTCCAGGCGTCACGGATGCTGAGCAAGCTCGGCGCCGATTTCCGCTGGCAGCACCTGCCGGTGCCCTTCGAGGTGTACGCCGACGGCATCGACCTGGTGATCTTCGAGGAGTTCGGCTCGGGCGCCGAAGCGCTGCACCTGCGGGAATCGGTCGAGCGTGACGAGCTGATGCGCGACCAGTCCTACCGCCGACGCTTCCGGAAAGACTACGAAAACAAGTACGGCCCGCGAGTCTGGCATCGCGACTTCTTCGACGCCGAGATCGTCGACTGCCCCGACGCGTCGGTGATCGGGAAGTCGTTCGGGCAGGTCGGAGTCGAGCGCGGCGGCGCGCATCCCGTCGACGCCTTCCTCGACCTGGTGCTCGAACACGGCACCGCCCTGCGCTGGCACACCACGATCTCCAACCACCGGCCCGAGGTGCTCAAGAAACTCGCCGCCGAACCCGGCATCCAGATGGGCTTCTCCGACGCGGGCGCGCACCTGCGCAACATGGCGTTCTACAACATGGGCTTGCGGTTGCTGCGCCACGTCCTCGATGCCGAGCAGGCCGGTCAGGCGTTCCTGACCGTCGAGCAGGCGGTGCACCGGCTGACCGGCGAACTGGCCGACTGGTATCGGATCGACGCCGGCCACCTCCGAATCGGCGACCGCGCCGACGTGCTGGTCGTCGACCCGGGTCACCTCGACGCCACCTTGGACGCCTACGCCGAGGAGCCCTTCGCGGCCTACGGCGGAATGTCGCGCATGGTCAACCGCAACGACGACGCCGTCACCGCCGTCTTGGTCTCCGGGCGCGCCGTGGTCCTCGACGGACAACCCACCTCGGTCTGCGGCACGCAACGCACCGGAAGCTTTCTGCGTGCCGAAACCCGCACCCGCGCGGTCGCCGCGCAAGCCACAGCGCCGGGCGCCGCACCGGGCACCTAAGGTTGACCCCATGAGTCAGACAGTGCGCGGCGTGATCTCCCGTGAGAAGGGCAAGCCGGTCGAGGTGACCGACATCGTCATCCCCGACCCCGGGCCCAACGACGTCGTTGTGGCCGTCACCGCCTGCGGGGTATGCCACACCGACCTGACCTACCGGGACGGCGGCATCAACGACAGCTACCCGTTCCTACTGGGACACGAGGCCGCCGGCACCGTCGAGACGGTGGGATCGGCGGTGACCGCAGTGGCCCCCGGCGATTTCGTGGTGCTGAATTGGCGCGCGGTGTGCGGACAGTGCCGGGCCTGCAAGCGTGGCCGCCCGCACCTGTGCTTCGACACCTTCAACGCGTCGGTGCCGATGACCCTGACCGACGGCACCGAGCTCACCCCGGCGCTGGGTATCGGGGCGTTCGCCGACAAGACCCTGGTGCATGAAGGCCAGTGCACCAAGGTCGATTCGGCCGCGGATCCGGCCGTCGCCGGGCTGCTGGGCTGCGGGGTGATGGCCGGCCTGGGCGCGGCGATCAACACCGCCTGCGTCACCCGTGATGACACCGTGGCGGTGATCGGCTGCGGTGGCGTCGGTGACGCCGCGATCGCCGGGGCGGCCCTGGTCGGCGCGAAGAAGATCATCGCTGTGGACACCGATGACACCAAGCTTTCCTGGGCCCGCGAGTTCGGCGCGACCGACACCATCAACGCCCGCACCCAGGACACGGTCGAGTCCATCCAGGACCTCACCGACGGGTTCGGCGCCGATGTGGTGATCGATGCGGTCGGGCGCCCGGAGACCTGGAAGCAGGCGTTCTACGCGCGTGATCTGGCCGGAACGGTTGTGCTGGTGGGCGTTCCGACGCCGGACATGCGCCTGGACATGCCGCTGATCGACTTCTTCTCCCGCGGCGGGTCGCTGAAGTCCTCGTGGTACGGCGACTGCCTTCCCGAACGCGACTTCCCCACCCTGATCAGCCTGTACCTGCAGGGCCGACTGCCGCTGGAGAAGTTCGTCTCCGAACGCATCGGCCTCGACGACGTCGAGGAGGCCTTCCACAAGATGCACGACGGCAAGGTGCTGCGGTCGGTGGTGGTGCTGTGAGCGGCTCGATCCAGCGTGTCGTCACCCATGGCACCTTCGAACTCGACGGCGGCAGTTGGGAAGTCGACAACAACATCTGGATCGTCGGGGACGACGCGGAGGTGGTGGTCTTCGATGCCGCGCATGACGCGGCTCCGATCCTCGACGCGGTCGGCGGGCGCAGGGTGACGGCGGTGGTGTGTACGCACGGCCACAACGATCACATCACGGTGGCGCCGGAGCTCGGCGAAGCCCTCGACGCCCCGGTGCTGCTGCATCCAGCCGATGACATGTTGTGGCGGATGACGCATCCGGACAAGAACTTCGAGCCGATCTCGGAGAATCAGACGCTGCGGGTGGCCGGCACCGAGATCCGGGCCCTGCACACTCCCGGGCACTCGCCGGGCTCGGTGTGCTGGTACGCGCCGGATCTGGGCGCGGTGTTCAGCGGCGACACCCTGTTCTCCGGCGGCCCGGGGGCGACCGGGCGCTCGTTCTCGGACTTTCCGACGATCCTGGCGTCGATCTCGGGGCAGCTCGGCAAACTGCCGGCCGACACCGTCGTCTACACCGGCCACGGCGACAGCACCCGTATCGGTGACGAGCTGGTGCACTACGACGACTGGGTGGCCCGCGGCCACTGACGATGCACCGCGAGGACGAGCGGTGCGGAGGAAGTGGCCCATCCCGCCCGGCCACTGACGATGCACCGCGAGGAACGAGCGGTGCGGAGGAAGTGGCCAATTTGGCCCGGCCACTGACGATGCACCGCGAGGAACGAGCGGTGCGGAGGAAGTGGCCAATTTGGCCCGGCCCACTGACCCTCAGCGTTCGTCGAGGATTCGCCGCTTCTCCGCCTCGAACTCAGCCTGCGTCAAGGCGCCGCAATCGCGCAGTGCGGTAATCGTTTTGAGCTGCTCGATGCGGACGCCTTCGCCGTCGGGCACGAATCCCGCCGCGGCCGGCGCCGGGCGGCGACCACGGGCCGGCCAGTATCGCGCCCCGATCAAACCCACGACGCCGATCCCGAACACCGCTGCGAACACCCACCCCAGCGACCCGTAGGCACTGGGCGCACCGAACGCCAGCCGCGGAGCGATGAATCCGCCGACCTGCCCGTCAGCGGTGATCTGATAGTCGCCCGCCGCCGCCACCCGCATCCGCCACAGCCGCCGCCGGGTGTCGTTGTTGACCGTCGTGGTGACCCCGATGCTCTCGGTGAACTCCGGTTCGGCGACCCCGACCGGTGGTTCCGCGCGCAGGCTCAGCGGCGGCACCGGCAGGCCGCCGCCGCTGGGACTGGAGATCACCCGGGTATGCAGGCTCACCGTCACCTCACCCGCGGGCAGCCAGACATTGCCTGCCCCCGGGATCGGCACTTCGCCGTACGCGTTGTAGCGGTCGAGCACGAACACGTTGAGGGCCAGCGCAACCAGGAAGCCGACAACCCCGACGATCATCAGAACCACCGAGACCAGGACGGGCCCTCGCCGGACCGTCCGCGCAGCGCTCATTCGGGCAGTGTGCCACGCCGGCCACATTCGCTACCGTCGGAGCTGTCGGCAAAACCTGCGGCGGCCGGAGGTGTGCATGCGAGAGTCGAGCATCGTCGTCCGCCCGGAGCCCGCCGGAACCCCGTCGAGGCGCTTGCAGGCGGCCGGTCTGACCCATGCCACCAATGTGTTCGAGCAGCTGGCGGCCACGGTTCCGCTGCCCCGCGCCCCGCGCCCGATCGTCGTCGCCGACTACGGCGCCGCCACCGGCTACAACTCCTTGCTCCCGATCGGCGCCGCCATCGCGGCCTTCCGCCGCCGCACCCGGCCCGACCACGCCGTGCTGGTCACCCACACCGACCTGCCCGACAACGACTTCACCGCGCTGTTCAGCACGCTCGCCGACGATCCGGACAGCTACACCCGCAAGGACGCGGCCAGCTTCCCCTCGGCGATAGGCCGGTCGTTTTACGCCCAGATCCTGCCGTCGCAGAGCGTCAATCTGGGCTGGACCTCCTGGGCGACGATGTGGTTGCGCCGGCCCGCCGCCGACCTGCCCGAATTCGATGACCACGTCCATGTCGTGCACAGCGACGACGCCGACGCGCGCCGCGAGTACGCCCGCCGGGCCGCCCAGGACTGGCATGACTTCCTGGCCTTCCGCGGCCGGGAACTGGCCCCGGGCGGCAAGCTGTTGGTGCTCACCGCTGGGGTCGACGCGCAGGGCCGGTCCGGCTACCAGCCGGTGCTCGACGCGATCGTCGCGGTGCTGCACGAGCAGGTCCGCGAGGGCCTGCTGAGCCGCGAGGAGATCGCCCGGATGACGATCCCGGTGCTCGGCCGCAGCGAGAAGGAGCTCCGCGCGCCGTTCGCCCCGGCCGGGCGGTTCGAGGCGCTGACGATCGAGCGGTTGGAGGTGTTCGACGCCGAGGACCGGTTCTGGGACCGCTATCTGCTCGACGGCGACGCCGACGCGCTCGGCGGCCAGTGGGCCACCTTCACCAGCGCCGCGATCTTTCCCACCCTGGCCGCGGCCTTGGCCGGCGGGGCCGACGACCCGCGGGCCACCGAGTTCATGCAGCGCCTGGAAGCCGGGATCGCCACCCGGCTGGCGAGCAGCCCCCAGCAGGTACAGATTCCGTTGGCGCTGGCGGTGCTGGCCAAACGCGCGGCGCAGTAAACGCTAGGGGCTGGCCGGGGCCTCGGTGGGTTCCGGAGCCGGGTAGGCGGGGCTTGCCGGGGTCTCCGGAATGACCGGCGCGGTAGGCGGAGTCGGCGCGGGACGCGGCGCGAACGCGGGCGGCAGCTCCGCGGTCGGCGACGCGGTGGTGGTCGTGGCCGACACCGTCGTCTGCACACCGGAGTCCGGTTCGCCATCGGCGGCATGCCGCAGCACCAGCACGGCCACCGTGCCCAACAGCATTGCGATCAATGCGGCCAGGATGACCACCGGAATCGGCCGCCGGTACCACGGGACCTCAGCGCGGCCGCCGAGTTCTTCCGGTTCCGCGGCCGGCGGGCGCGGCGCTGGCGGATCTGGGCGGCAACGGCGACGGACCGCCGACGGTGGGGTCGCTGACCCGGTTGCGCAGCCAGTGCCGCGACGCCAAGGAGCAACTGTCGACCGAGACCGTCGCCGAGCTGGCGGGATTCCACGGCGGCGTCTGGCTGACCCGTGCAGAACTCGATGAGGCGCTGCGCCAGCCGCTCGACGGTTTCTTCACCGCGTTGCAGAACACCTTGGACGACAACGAGATCAGGCCCGACGACCTGTCGGCGATCGTGTCGGTCGGGGGCGGGGCCAACATGCCGACCGTCACGACCGGCCTGTCGCAACGCTTCGGCTCCCCGGTCATCAGCTCCCCGCGACCACAACTGACCGCGGCTATCGGCGCCGCGCTGAGCGTCGCCGGCAATGTGGTGGCGACCCCGAAGAAGGCGCCTCCGCCGGCCGAGCCGCCACCACATGATCGAGCAGCGCCTGATCGATCACATCACCGGAGAACGTGGTGACGCGGCGGGTGGCGCCGAC
>NZ_LZJK01000041.1 GCF_001667945.1 Mycolicibacter sinensis
GGCCCGGAGTCCGAGACGCTGGTCCGCCGAGCCTCGCGGATCGCGTCGAAGTCCAGCGCCGAGTTGCTGGCGCTGCACGTGCTGCGCGGTGACGGGCGCTCGCCCTTGCCCGATGCCCGGATCGGCAAGATCCGCGAGTTGGCGGCCAGCCTCGGCGTCTCGCTGCACGTCGTCGTCGGCGACGATGTGCCGACCGCGCTGTTGGATTTCGCCCGGGACGTCAACGCCACCCAGCTGGTGATCGGGACGTCGCGGCGGTCCCGCTGGGCACGTTTGCTCGACGAGGGTATCGGTGCGACGGTGGTGCGGCTGTCCGGGAAGATCGATGTCCACATAGTGACTCATGAAGAGTCCGGGCAAGGCTTTCGCGGCGGAGCGCTCTCGGCTCGGCAACGCCGTGTGCTGCCATGGCTAGCGGCGGTGCTCGTGCCGTCGCTAGTCTGCTGGATCACAACCGCATGGCTGGATCCGGTGCTGCGCCTAGGCGGAGAGAGCGCGCTGTTCTTCGTCGGCGTGCTGGTGGTCGCCCTCCTCGGCGGCGTCGCCCCCGCAATGCTGTCGGCTGTGGTCTCGGGCCTGCTGCTCAACTACTTCCTGATCGACCCCCGACACAGTTTCACCATCGCCGAAACCGATTCGGCGATCACCGAAATCGTGCTGCTGCTGGTCGCGGTCGCGGTCTCGGGGTTGGTGGACCGCGCCGCCGAACGCGCCAGGGAAGCCGGCCGCGCCTCGCGGGAAGCCGAGTTGATGACACTGTTCGCCGGATCGGTGCTGCGCGGAGCGGATCTGGACAGCCTGCTGGAACGGGTGCGCGAGACCTACACGCAACGCTCGGTGAGCCTGGTACGGGTGCCGAGCGGAGCCGCGGCCCCCGAACAGCCCGAGGTCGTCGCTTCGGTCGGCGAGAACCCCTGCATGTCGGTGGCTCTCGCCGACACCGCGATCGATGTCGGCGACAACGAGTTTTGGATGTTGATGGCCGGCCGCCAGTTGGCCTCCCGGGACCGCCGGGTGCTGTCGGTGGTGGCGCGGCAGGCCGCGGGACTGGTACGCCAGGAGGAATTGGCGGTCGAAGCGGGGAGGGCCGACGCCGTGATGCGCACCGACGAACTGCGCCGCTCCCTGCTGTCGGCGGTCAGCCACGACCTGCGTACCCCGCTAGCGGCGGCCAAGGCGGCCGTGTCGAGTCTGCGCGCCGACGACGTCGCGTTCTCACCGGATGACACCGCCGAACTGCTGGCCACCGTCGAGGAATCCGTCGACCAGCTCACCGGTTTGGTGGGCAACCTGCTGGACTCCTCACGACTGGCCGCGGGCGTCATTCGACCGGAGCTCACCAAGGTGTACCTGGAGGAGGTCGTGCA
>NZ_LZJK01000042.1 GCF_001667945.1 Mycolicibacter sinensis
AGCGTTCAACATGACTCGTTGATCGCAACGCGTGAACCACGCCAGATCCGAAGTCCACCACTCCCCGGGACGCTATCCGAGAGCATGCTGCTCGACGAACTTCTCCACCAGCAGTTGTGGATTGTCGTGTAGGTCCATGGGGTGAATTTTTACCCCGGTATCCCACATCTGCCGGCGCGCCACGCCGTGCAAACTCGGAAAATTTTTGGCCAACCATACCTAATAGGATACATGTATACGACGATTAATCTGCAGGTAAACACGCTAATTACTCAATAAAACGTGTTGAACCTCTGATAACATGTGCAGGTGCTATTGCACGTCGGCCGCGATCGCAACGGCCGGCGGCGGCTCACCGACATCTCGTTGTTGTGCCGCACCGCCTCCGGCATGGTTCAGGCCGCGCCGGTGTGGCACGCCGAGCGGGGAGCGGGTGACCACATCGCCGAATTCCGGGCGCTACTGCGGGATCGGAGGCCGGCATGACCAGCCTCCCGGTCGCCGCGCTCGCGCTGGCCGCGGCGGCGCTGCTCGGCGTCTCGCCGCGCCGCCGGCTGCAGCCGGCCGACCGCCCGGGTCGCCGGATCGGCCGGTGGGGTGTGCTGGGGTCGTTGGGTTGCGGCACCGCGGTGCTGGCCGTGGTCGCCCTGCCGGGAAGCACCTGCCTGGCCGGCGCGGTGCTGGCCGCCACGGCTGCGCTGCGCCACGCCCGCGGCCCCGAGGACCGGCGCGCGGTGGCGGAATCACGCGCCCTGGAGAGTGCACTCGATGTGCTGGTCGGTGAGTTGCGTATCGGCGCACATCCGGTGCGGGCGTTCGCCGTTGCCGCCGCCGAGACGAGCCACGGCTTCGTGTCCGCCGCCCTGCGTGGCGTGGTCGCGCGAGCCCGGCTGGGCGCCGACGTCGCTACCGGGCTGCGGGATGCCGCCACGTCCTCGGCGCTGCCTTCGCACTGGGAACGGCTCGCGGTGTACTGGGAGCTCGGCGGCGAACACGGGCTGGCGGTGGCCACACTGATGCAGGCCGCTCAAAGTGATATTGCTGCCCGGCAACGGTTTTCCGCGCGTGCCGATGCCGGGATGGCCGGTGCGCGGGCCTCGGCGACCATCTTGGGCTGCCTGCCGGTGCTCGGGGTGCTGCTGGGCGAACTGATCGGGGCCCGTCCGATCGGCTTTCTACTCGGTGGACCCGGTGGGGTGCTGTCGGTGGTCGGAGTGAGCCTGGTCTGCACCGGGCTGCTGTGGTCGGACCGGATCACCCTGCGTGTGGGCGCCGCCCGGTGAGCAGCGCCGCGGTGTTACTGGCCACGGCGATGCTGGTCGCCCCGTCAACGGTGCGGGCACGCGCGGGGCTGCCCCGGCCGGCCCGTCCGGTACGCCGTCGAGCGGTGCCGGGCACCGACGCGCTGGCGTTGGCGGCCGGCCTCGAGGTGTTCGCGCTCTGCCTGACCGCCGGAATGCCGGTCTCGGCAGCTGCCGCCGCGACCGCCCGCTCTGCGCCGCCCCAGGTGGCGGGGGTGCTGCGCCGCGGCGCGGAGCTGTTGGCCCTGGGCGCCGATCCCGGGACCGCCTGGTCGGTGCCGTCAGGTGACGCCTGTGACCCGTCGACGGCCGCGGTGCTGCGACTGGCCCGACGATCCGGGTCCTCCGGAGCGGCGCTGGCGGCCGGACTCGGTGAGCTCGCGGCCCACTGCCGCGACGAGGCGGGGCACGCGGCGACCGCCGCCGCGGAGCGGGCCGGCGTGCTGATCGCCGGGCCGCTCGGGGTGTGCTTCCTGCCCGCATTCGTCTGCCTGGGCATCGTGCCGGTGGTGGCCGGCCTGGCCGGCGAGGTGCTGCGGTCGGGCCTGCTGTGAGCCCGCCGATACTTCGCGGAAAAGCCGCGAGAACCCAGAACGGGTGAGGATGAAGGAGGTCCGGTGAGAACACAGATACGGCAGGCGCACAACATGTTTCGAGCCATCCAGCTCAGAGTGCTGCTGCTGGCGTCCGACGAGTCCGGGATGTCGACGGTCGAGTACGCGATCGGCACGATCGCCGCCGCAGCCTTCGGCGCGATCCTCTACACCGTCGTCACCGGCGACTCCATCGTCTCGGCGCTGAACCGGGTGATCGGGCGTGCGCTGAACACCAAGGTCTGACGGGCGTTGACCGGTCATGGCCGACTTGCCGGCGAGTCCGGCGCCAGCACGGTGGAGGCGGCGTTCGGGCTGGCGGCGCTGGTCTCGGTGCTGGTGGTGTCTCTGGCCGGGATCAGCGCGGTATCCGCCCAGGTCCGCTGCCTCGACGCCGCCCGGGAGGCGGCCCGGTTGGCGGCCCGTGGGGACACGCCAGCGGCCACGGCCGTGGTGCGGCGGATCGCGCCGGCCGGCGCGGCGATCCAGCTGCGCTCCGACGGCGAGTTCGTGGTCGCGACGGTCACCGTACGGCCGGCGCTGCTGCCGGGGCTGGCAGTCCGCGGCGAAGCGGTGTCGGCCGCCGAGCCATCCCGGTGAGGCCGGCGCGGCCACCGTGGCCGCCGCCGCGATGGTCGCGGTGTTGCTGAGTCTCACCGGCGGCGGCGTCCTGCTCGGCGCGGCGGTCGTCGCGCGGCACCGCGCGCAGGCGGCCGCCGACCTGGCCGCCGTCGCCGGGGCGGCCCGGATCCCCGCCGGGCCGGCGACGGCCTGCGCGCAAGCGCAACGACTCGCCGCGCGAATGGGGGCCCGCGAAAGTCAGTGCAGGGTAGACGGACTCGACCT
>NZ_LZJK01000043.1 GCF_001667945.1 Mycolicibacter sinensis
ACTCCTCGACCGCGGCGTCGATCCGATTGTCGAAGTCGGCCAGCAGCCACGCGCGCTGCTCGGGGTGATCGACGAGGGCCTTGAACGCGTGCGTGGTGGCCTGCTTGGTGGTGTCGTTGCCGGCCGAACCGAGCAGCACCATGAACGAGCCCAGCTCCTCGTCGGTCAGGCGATGGCCGTCGACTTCGGCATTGACCAACTCGGTCATCAGATCGTCGCGCGGCTCGGCGCGGCGGCGCTGCGCCAGCTCGATGCCGGAGCCGGCCAGCACCCCCAGCTGCGTCATGACGTGCACGGCCCGCTCCTCCAGCGAGGCGTACTCGTCATCACTACCGCTGAACAAACATTCGGCGGCGTAGGCGACCTTCTCCTGATCGGCGGCATCGATGCCGATCATGTCGGAGATGGTGCGCATCGGCAGCTGCCCGGAACATGCTGCGACGAAGTCGATCGGGTCGCCGGTACGCAGTTGCGCCAGTAGGTCGTCGACGATGCTGCGGGCATTGGACTTGATCTGCTCCTCGATCCGGCGCACCTGTCGGGGGGTGAACCCCGAGCTGATCAGCTTGCGATACCGGGTGTGATCGGGCGGGTCCATCGCCAGGAAGAACGTCATATTGCGCTGGATCTCGGCCGGCATCGGATCGACGCTGACCCCGTCGCGGGAGCAGAACAGCTCTTCGTGCTGGCTGATGAACTTGATGTCGGCGTGGCGGGTCGCCGCCCAGTATCCGGTCTCCTGATGCGGGAAGACGGCCGGCATAGGCCGGTGCCAGGTCAGGCCCGGCTCGCCGCGCAGCGCCGCGAACGTCTCGTCGCGGGTGCGAAAGTCATTGCTCCAAAAGGCCGGATCCGAGATATCGAGTCGGTGGTGGGGATACGGAGACGTCGGTGTGCTGGCGGATGAACTCACGGTCATGGTGTCCTCTCGAAGGTCTGGAGACGGTGATGGGGGCGCCGGCGGTGATCGAGGTGATGAACCCGCCGTCGACGAGAATGTCCTGGCCGGTGACCCACCCGGCGTCGGGCGAGCCGAGGAAGTCGATCAGCGGCACGATGTCGTCGACGACGGCGTGCCGGCCGACCGTGGCGCGCACGGTGTCGAGGGTTTCCTTGCCCATCGACTGCTCGAAGTCGGGCAGGATCGGGGTCTCGACCGGGCCGGGGCTGACGGTGTTGATCCGCACGCCGTACTTCGCACGCGCCGTCGCGGCCAGCCGCTTGGCGTAGAGGATCACCGCCTGCTTGGAGGAGGTGTACACCGGGAACCCCGGGTCCTGGCCGGCTTGCCAGCGCAACACCGATTCGGCATCGGTGGCATCGAGCAGCCCGTTGAGCACCTCGATGCGCTGCTCCCAGCCCAAGGCCGCTGTCGAGGCGACCGCCACCACCGCACCGCCGGGACGTAGCCGGGGCAGCATGGCCTCGGTCATCAGGCGCATGCCCAGATAGTTGACCGTGAGCACGTCGGCGACCGGTGCTGTTCCCGGTACGCCGGCGACATGGGCCAGCAGGTCCCAGCCGTCGCCGACCCGGCCGGTGAACGCGGCGATGGCGGCCGGATCGCGCAGGTCGCAACAGTCATGCTGCGAGGCCGGCGTCGACGAGGGGCGCACGTCGACGGCCAGCACGAAATCACCACGCTCGTGGAAGTGCGTGGCTGCCGCAGCGCCGATGCCAGAGCCGGCGCCGACGACCACCACCTTGCGCCGCGGGTTGGTCATCCTCGCTAGCCTTCTGGTGTACTCGAAAAGCCGACAGTAAGCACGACTGTAACGAATTCGGCGCCGGTGAACAATGCTACGGTTGGCCCTACCGAACTGCCCCGCAAACATCCGCCCGGGCGGCGAAAGATGCGAACAGGAGCCGAGAATGGCCGAGACCATCGGGTTCGTCGGAGCCGGCAAGATGGGCGAGCCGATGGTGCTCCGCCTGGTCGGTGCCGGCTTTTCCGTGCAGGTCTATGCGCGCCGTCCGGAGGTGCGCGAGCGGCTGGCTGCCGCCGGCGCGGTGCCGGTGGAGTCGGTCGCCGCCGTCGCTCGCGATGCCGGCGTCGTGATCAGCTGCCTGTTCTCCGATGCCCAACTGCTCGAGGTCGCCGCCGGTGCCGACGGGTTGCTGGCCAATGCCGGCCCCGACACGGTCGTGGTCTCGCACACCACCGGAACGGTGAGCACGCTGATCAAACTGATGGCGGAATTCCCGGACGGGCCGGTGCTGGTGGATGCGCCGGTCAGCGGCGGTGCCCACGACATCGCCGCCGGCAAGCTAACCGTTCTGCTCGGCGGCCCGGACGATGCGGTGGCTCGCGCACAGCCGGTGCTGGCCGCCTACGCCGATCCGGTGATCACCACCGGAGGCCTGGGCACCGCGCTCAACCTCAAGCTCATCAACAACGTGCTGTTCGCCGCCAACGCGCAACTCGTCGCGGCCGCCGTCGAACTGGCGAAGAACCTCGAAGTGCCCGAAACCAGTCTGTTCTCGGCGCTGGAGCACTGCAGCGGCGGCAGCCGGGCCGCGGGGTACGTGCAGTCGGCCGGGGGAGTGGAGAGCTTCGCCCAGGTCGTTGCGCCCTTTATGCGCAAGGACGTCGCGGCCTGCATCGAGGCGGCCGCCGACCGTGGCGTCGAGTTGGGGCAGCTTCGCACGGTGGCCGAGACCGGACCACTGGACCTGTCGTGACCGACCTGCTGAACGTGCTGGAGAGACAACGGCAGTCGTTCGTCGCCGACGGCCCGCCCAACGCGGCGGTGCGGCGCAATCGCATCGACCGGTTGTTGGCCATGGTGCTCGACAACACCGACGCCTTCGTCGAGGCGATGGCCGCTGATTTCGGCACCCGGTCCCGGTCGGCGTCGCTGGCAACCGAGCTGGTCGGCATGATCCCGGTGATCGAGCACACCAGATCGCATGTGCAGCAATGGATGCGGACCGGCAAGCTGATGCGCGCGGCGCGCCTGGTGGGGCTGCGGGCCGAGGTGCAGCCGAGTCCGCTCGGTGTGGTCGGGATCATCGGGCCGTGGAACTTCCCGCTGCAACTGGTGGTGCTGCCCGCGTCCGCGGCGTTCGCGGCCGGCAACCGGGTGATGATCAAGATGTCCGAGATCACCGCGCACACCGCCGAATTGATGCAGCAGACCGCCCCGAACTATTTCAGCGACGACGATCTGGCCGTCGTCACCGGCGGCGCGGACGTGGCCGCGGCGTTCGCGGGACTGCCCTTCGACCACCTGTTCTTCACCGGGTCGCCGTCAGTGGGCACGCTGGTGCAGCGCGCCGCAGCCGCGAACCTGGTCCCGGTGACGTTGGAGCTGGGCGGGAAGAACCCCGTCGTGGTCGCCCCCGGCGCCGACATCACGCGATCGGCGAGACGGATCGCGGCGGCCCGGATGGTCAACGGCGGACAGGTCTGCGTGTGCCCGGACTACGTGCTGGTGCCCGAACGCGAGATCGACTCGTTCATCGACGTCGCCCGTGCGACGCTGCGGGAGATGTTCCCGACCATCACGGCCAACGGCGACTACTGCTCATCCGTCAACGAAGCCAACTTCGACCGGGTGCTGGGCCTGATCGAGGACGCCCGCTCACGCGGCGCCACCGTGGAGGCCGTCGCCCCCGATGGTGAGGTGCTGCCGGATCGAGCCTCGCGCAAGATCGCCCCGACGATCGTGCGCGACGTCGACGCGAGCATGCGGATCACCGAGGAGGAGATCTTCGGTCCGGTGCTGATGGTGCAGGGCTACCGCAGTCTCGACGAGGCGATCGATGAGATCAACGCGCGTCCCGCGCCGCTGGTGGCGTACTGGTTCGGGCCGGACGGCCCGTCGTTCCGGGACTTTGTGCGGCGCACCCGAAGTGGCGGCGTGGCGCGCAACGACTTCGCCGCACAGATGATCCCCTCGGCTGCCCCGTTCGGTGGGGTGGGGCGCAGCGGCATGGGCGCCTACCACGGCAAGGCCGGTTTCGACGCGTTCAGCCACTACCGCACGGTGGTCGGCTCGGATCTGCCGTTCAGCCTCACCGGAAGCGCCGCGCCGCCGTTCAAGCCCGGGATGCGGTGGTATGCCGACACGATGTTGCGCCGGGCGCGCAACCGGGCGCATCGGCGCCTGGCGAAGCGCGGCTAACCCTGCTCGGCCTGCTCCCGCGCCCAGCGGTAGTCGGCTTTGCCAGCCGGGCTGCGCACGATCGCCGGCCGGAAGACGATCGCCTTGGGCAGCTTGTAGCGCGCCAGCGATCCGGCGGCGTGGTCGATGAGTTCGGCGGCGGTGGCGGTCGCGCCGTCGGCGAGGGCGACCACCGCCACCACCTCCTGGCCCCACCGTTCGCTGGGCCGGCCGGCGACCACCACGTCGACCACGGCCGGATGTGAGGCGATCGCGGTTTCGACCTCCTCGGCGAAGATCTTCTCCCCACCGGAGTTGATCGTCACCGAATCGCGGCCCAACAACTCGATCGATCCGTCTTCCAAATGCCGGGCCCGGTCGCCGGGCACCGCGAAGCGCATCCCGCCGATCACCGGGAACGTCGCCGCGGTCTTGGCGGCATCGCCCTTGTAGCCCAACGGCACATAGCCGCGCTGACCGAGCCACCCAAGACCGTCGTGCCCGGGCTCTAGCACCGCCCCGAGATCTTCGGCCACCACGCAGGTATCCGGCCCGCCGGCGAAGGTACCGGTGGACACCGCACCCGAGGTCGACATGTGCCGCATCTGGGCGCCGGTCTCCGACGAGCCAACCCCGTCGATGACCATGGCGCCGGGCAGCGTTTCGACGATCTGCTGCTTGACGTACGGGGTCAGCAACGCGCCGCCGTTGGCCACCACCATCAGCGACGACACGTCGGCGGTGCCCTTGCGGATCGCATCGAGCAGCGGCCGGGCCATCGCGTCGCCGACCACGGTCACCGACAGCACCTTCTCCCGCTCGATGGCACGCACCACGTCGTCGGCGTCGAAATGGTCGACTACCGAAGGGAAGACCAGGGTTTGGCCGGTGTTGATCGCCGTCATCACCGCCCACTGCGCGGCGCCGTGGATCAGCGGCGGCAGGATCATCAGCTTGACGCCCGGGTTCTCCCGGGCCGGCCCCACGATGTCGTCGATGCAGCTGACCTCTTCGGCGGTCATCAGGTTGCGGCCGCCGAAGGAGCCCATGAAGATGTCGTGCTGACGCCACAGCACGCCCTTGGGCATGCCGGTGGTGCCGCCGGTGTAGAGCACATAGAGGTCATCGGGGTCCGGCTGCACCGGTGGCGGCTGCGGCGAGCTCTCCGCCAGCACCGTCTCGTAGTCCACTGCACCGTCGAGCAGGGCGTTGCCGGAGTCGTCGGCGATCTGGATCAGCACCCGCAGTTGCGGTAGGTCGGGGAGCACCTCGGCCAGGGTCGGGGCGAACGCGGCGTGATACACCAGTGCGGTGGCGCCGGAATCGGCCAGCAGGTAAGCCAATTCATTGCGGACGTAGCGGTAGTTGACGTTGAACGGGGCCACCCTGGCGGCGAAACTGCCCAGCAGGGTCTCGATGAACTCGTTGCCGTTGTAGGCGTAGATCCCGAGCAGGTCCTGGCCGGTCTCGTGTGCGGCCAGCTCCGATCGCGGCGTGTGACAGCCCAGCCCCTGCGCATGCAGGTAGGACGCCAGGCGGTTGGACCGCTCAGCGATCTGGGCGTAGGTGTAGCGGCGATCGCCCTGGATGACCAGGTCGCGGTCGGGAATCGCGGCGGCCACCGCATCGATGACGGACGGAACGGTGAAGGGGGTCAGCGGCGCCACGTGCGCATCAGCTCCTCGGTGGTGGTGATCGTCGCCAGCAGAGACAGGGTGTTCTCGATCATCGCAGCCCCGTACTCGGCCGGCACACCGGCCACCGCATCGCGGGGCAGAGCCACCCCGTAGGAGGCGTTGACCGCGTCCATCACCAGGTTCGGGATGGTGATGTTCCACGACAACGGTCGACACCCCGAGGTTGCGCAGCGCCGCGTCCAGCTCGGTTCCGCCCATCGGTCCCACTCCGTGGCCGCGGCTGAGCACCAGATCCGTCGGTTCCGGCCCGGATTCCGGCAGCAGGGGGGCACCCGGGGCTGCCCGCAGCGATGTTCACGGCGCGCCGGCCCAGCTCGCCCAGCATCACGCGAGGACGGTTTCGTCCGCCGGTACGTCGTAGAACTGCCTCGCCCATTTCCGCAGTGTCATAAACGGTTTCGCGTCGGTCTTGGCCAGCGCCGGATGTTCGATGTAGCGCTGGTAGCGCCAGATGCCCAGGTCGTCTTCCACCGTGGTCAGAAACTGCTTCTCGACGCGTTCGCGGATCTCATCCGGTGCCGTCTCGGAGTCGTCGCCGGGGATGCGCGGCCACCAGATCGAATAGAACAGGTCCGAGCGGCCCTCGTCGACCGGTGTGCAGGTGAAGATCAGCCGGTGCTGCTGCACGCCTTCGAAGATGCTGATCGCCCCGCCGAGCCCGAACAGGTGCGAGTGGAAGCGCAGTGCCATCGCCTCGGGGTCATCGCTGTTCACGTCCGGAAAGCCGGCGACGAAGTGCCATTCCCGGTCGGCCATCTTCCAGTCCAGCACCCGTGGTGTCACGGTGGCGTGGTGCACGTACTGGAAATGCGCGCTGTCAGCGGCGTTTTCGGCGACGATCTGCGGATGCACCGGTTCGCCTTCCAGGCGCCGGGAGAACTCCGGATAGGCCCGGTAATAGTCCTTCGGGCCGGCGGTGAACTGGGGGAACTTGGCGAAGATGTCCGGCATCTCCCACTGGGGCTCAAGCCCATCGGGATGGTGCCAGAGGAACACGCAGCCGTGCTGCTCCATCACGGGATAAACGCGCAGGCGCAGCGCCTTGTTCGGCCGGTCCGGCTGGTACGGGATGAACTTGTTGCAGCCGTCGGGCCCCCACTGCCACGCGTGGAACGGGCACTCGACCCGCTCCTCGACCACCTTGCCGCCGTGGCCAAGGTGGGCGCCGAGGTGTTTGCAGTGCGCCTCCATCACGTGCAGCTCACCCGACTCACCCCGGTAGGCGACCAGGTCCTCACCGAAGTAGTGCAGGGCGCGGGTCGCACCGACCTCGAACTCCGGGGACCAGCCGATCATGAACCAGCCGGTGACTTTCCAGGTGAACGGGACCTTCATCGCGTTTCCTCCCACGTGAGCTAACTGAATACCGTACCGTAGGGCATTCAGTAGAGAAAGAGCTGAACGCACCCGGGGTGCCGAAGACCTACGCCGGACATATTCTGTCCCGGCAGGCCCAGGCCGAAACCGAGCGATTCCTCAAAGAGGTGGTCAGGTGACGAACCAACGGGTGCTCGCCGAGCTGGGCTACTACCTGCTGGCCGGGGCCGGCGGTGAGGGCCCGGCCACGCTGATGGACGAAGCCCGCCGGGGGGAGCAGCTCGGCTTCGGTACCGCGTTCATCTCCGAGCGCTGGAACGTCAAGGAGGCCTCATCGCTGGCCGGTGCGGCCTGTGCGGTCACCGAGCGGATGCAGATCGCCACCGCGGCAACCAATCACAACACCCGCCATCCGCTGATCACCGCGTCCTGGGCGACCACCCTGCACCGGCTGTCCGGCGGGCGATTCACCTTGGGCATCGGGCGGGGGATAGCGCCGGTGTACGCCGCGTTCGGTATCCCCGCGGTGACGACGGCGCAGCTGGCCGACTGGGCGCAGGTGATGCGGCGGTTGTGGCGCGGCGAGGTGATCGTCAACCACGACGGTCCGATGGGCAGTTACCCGGTGCTGGCCCTGGACCCCGACTTCGACGAGGACATCCGGCTGGCCCTGGTGGCGTTCGGCCCCAACACGCTCGCGCTGGGCGGCCGGCTGTTCGACGACGTCATCCTGCACACCTTCTTCACGCCGGAAACGCTGCAGCGCAGCGTCACAACGGTGAAGAATGCCGCCGAGCGGGCCGGCCGCGACCCGGACGCGGTGCGGGTGTGGTCGTGTTTCGCCACCGTCGGCGATCATCTGCCCGAACAGCTGCGGCTGAAGAAGACCGTGGCGCGGCTGGCCACCTACCTGCAGGGCTACGGCGATCTGCTAGTCCGCACCAACAACTGGGATCCCGCGGTATTGCAGCGTTTCCGGGCCGACCCGGTGGTGACCTCGATTCCCGGCGGCATCGATCACAAGGCCACCGCCGAGCAGATCGAGCACATCGCGACGTTGATCCCCGACGAATGGCTGGAACCGTCTGCGACCGGGCCGGCCCGCCGCTGCGCGGAACGCATCCGGGCCGAGTTCGGCTATGGCGCCGACGCGGTGATCCTGCACGGCGCCACCCCCGACGAATTGGAGCCGGTCGTCACCGCCTATCGCGAGATCACCGACCGCTGAACGTGAAGTCAGCTTCACGCTCGGGCGGCGACTGTGAAGTTGGCTTCACGCTCGGCGCGGGGTGGGATGGGGCGGGGCTGGGCGGCGTCAGTCCAGCCCGCCGCGGATGGCGTCGAACGCGTCACCGAGGGCCTGCGGCAGCGCCAGGGACGGGTCGCGCAGCCAGTGCTCGTAGGCACTGAGCGCAACCCCGAGCATCATCCACGCCACCGTCTGCGGGCGCAGATCGGTCGGGGCCACACCGTCTCGGCGCGCCACGAAGTCGGCGATGACGCTGCGCCACCCGGCGTACATCGTCATCGAGTAGGCCTGCAGCTCATCGGTTTGCAGGATCACGCGCATGCGCCGGCGATGCCGGGCCGTCTCACCCTCGTCGAAGGTGTTGAACGCCAACAGGGCCGCGCGCAGCGCGTCACCGAGTGGCGCCTCGGGATCGATACCGTCCAGCAGCTCGCGTAGCTGGTGCAGATGCGCGTCGAAATCCCCCCAGGGGATGGCGTTCTTCGAGGCGTAGTACCGAAACAGGGTGCGGCGGGCGATGCCGGCGGCGTGTGCGACGTCGTCGACGCTGACCTCGGCGAATCCCCGGGTGGCGAACAGGTCGATGGCTACGTCGGTGATGTTCTCGCGGGTGGTCGAGCGGCGACGGCCGACCCTCGCCTGCACCTGCGATTCGGTCCCGGCCACTTTTCTCCCGCCCCATCTTCCATATCGGCACTCGATGCCATATCCTGACCGGGATTGTGACCGATCCGACAGTGTGCTGTCGACCAAACCGCGAAGAAAGGCCCGGACCGATGGACAACCAGCAGACCGAAGCCAACACCCAGACCGACCTCGTCGTCGAGAGCCTGGTCGAAGAGGTGTCCATCGACGGGATGTGCGGGGTCTACTGACCGTGACCGTCGCCGCCGGGGCGGCGCGCGTCACCGACACGTTCAACCCGGACCTGCGCTGGCGCCTGCATCCGCAGGTGTCGGTGCGGCCCGAGACTTTCGGCGCGCTGCTGTATCACTTCGGGACGCGCAAACTGTCGTTCCTGAAGAACCTCACCATGGTCACGTTGGTCAACTCGTTGGTCGAGCACCCCGACGCGCGGTCGGCGTGCCGCGCCGCGGGCATCGACGCCGCCGCCGAGCCGGCCTATCTGCGTGCCCTGGGCGTCCTGGCGGCGTCCGACATCCTGATCGCCGCGGACCCGAAGGAGACCCCGTGACCGCCCCCGCCGCAGCCCCCAGCCTGGTCGAGCACTTCGAGCATGGTCTGGACGCACCGATCTGCCTGACCTGGGAGCTGACCTACGCCTGCAACCTGGCCTGCGTGCACTGCCTGTCCGCGTCGGGCCGGCGTGACCCGCGGGAGCTGTCCACGCAGCAGTGCAAGGACATCATCGACGAGCTGGAACGCATGCAGGTGTTCTACGTCAACATCGGCGGCGGCGAACCCACTGTGCGAGACGACTTCTGGGAACTGGTGGACTACGCCACCGCCCACCACGTCGGGGTGAAGTTCTCCACCAACGGCCTGCGGATCACCCCGGAGGTGGCGGCCAAGCTGGCGGCCAGCGACTACGTCGACGTCCAGATCTCCCTGGACGGCGCCACCGCCGAGGTCAACGACCCGATCCGCGGCAAGGGCTCCTTCGACATGGCGATCCGTGCGCTGGAGAACCTGGCCGCGGCCGGGTTCGCCGACACCAAGATCTCCGTCGTGGCGACCCGCCACAACATCGACCAGCTCGACGACTTCGCCGCGCTGGCAGCGCGATACGGCGCCACGCTGCGGATCACCCGGCTGCGTCCGTCCGGTCGCGGCGTGGACGTCTGGGACGACCTGCACCCCACCGCCGACCAACAGCGCCAGCTGTATGACTGGCTGGTCGCCAAGGGTGAGGGGGTGCTGACCGGGGACTCGTTCTTCCACCTGGCGCCGCTGGGCGAATCCGGTGCGCTGGCCGGGCTGAACATGTGCGGCGCCGGGCGGGTGGTCTGCCTGATCGACCCGGTCGGCGACGTCTACGCCTGCCCGTTCGCCATCCACGACGAGTTCCTGGCCGGAAACGTGTTGACCGACGGCGGATTCGACAACGTGTGGAAGCACTCCAAGCTGTTCAACGACCTGCGCAGCCCCACGGCGGGCGGCGCCTGTGCCAGCTGCCCGTTGTATGACACCTGCCGGGGCGGCTGCATGGCCGCCAAGTTCTTCACCGGGCTGCCGATGGACGGTCCCGATCCGGAGTGCGTCCGCGGGTTCGGCGAGCAGGCACTGGCCGGCGAACGGCACAAGCCGCGCCCGAGCAGCGACCACTCCCGCGGAAAGCGCAGCAGCGCGCCGCGGTCGCTGACGGTGCTCTCCCTGGCCGCCCCGACCACGCCGCCCAAGCGGCTCTGCGATGAAAGCCCGATCTGACCCATGGCCCGTGATATCTGGTTCGAAACCGTCGCGATCGCCCAGGAGCGGGCGCGCAAGCGGCTCCCGAAATCCGCCTACTCGTCGCTGATCTCGGCCAGTGAGAAGGGCGTCACCGTCTCCGACAACGTCGAGGCGTTCAGCGAACTGGGTTTCGCCCCGCACGTGGTCGGCGCGTGTGAGAAGCGTGACCTGTCGACCACGGTTATGGGCCAGCAGCTTTCCTTCCCGGTGATGATCTCGCCGACCGGCGTGCAGGCCATCGATCCGGACGGTGAGGTCGCGGTCGCGCGGGCGGCGGCCGCACGCGGCACCGCGATGGGACTGTCGTCGTTCGCCAGTAAGCCGATGGAAGAGGTCATCGCGGCCAACCCCAAGACGTTCTTCCAGATCTACTGGCTGGGCGGCCGCGACGCGATCGCCGAACGCGTCGAGCGCGCCCGGGCCGCCGGTGCGGTCGGGCTCATCGCCACCACCGACTGGTCCTTCTCGCACGGCCGGGACTGGGGCAGCCCCAAGATCCCCGAGCGGATGGACCTCAAGACCATGGTCACCATGATGCCCGAGGCGCTGACCCGGCCGCGGTGGTTCCTGCAGTGGGCCAAGACCATGCGACCGCCCAGCCTGCGGGTGCCCAACCAGGGCCGGCGTGGTGAACCCGGGCCCCCGTTCTTCCAGGCCTACGGCGAATGGATGGGTACCCCGCCGCCGACCTGGGAGGACATCGCCTGGCTGCGGGAGCTCTGGGGCGGGCCGTTCATGCTCAAGGGTGTCATGCGCGTCGACGACGCGAAAAAGGCTGTCGATGCCGGGGTTTCGGCGATCTCGGTGTCGAACCACGGTGGCAACAACCTGGACGGCACGCCGGCCGCGATCCGGGCCCTGCCGGCCGTCGCCGAGGCGGTGGGCGATCAGATCGAGGTGCTGTTGGACGGCGGCATCCGGCGGGGCAGCGATGTCGTCAAGGCGCTGGCGCTGGGCGCTCGGGCGGTGATGATCGGTCGTGCCTACCTGTGGGGTCTGGCCGCGGCCGGGCAACCCGGCGTGGAGAACGTCCTCGACATCCTCCGCGGCGGCATCGACTCGGCCCTGATGGGCCTCGGTCGGGCCTCCGTGCACGACCTGTCGGAAGCCGACGTGCTGGTTCCGGCCGGCTTCACCCGGGCGCTCGGTGTGCCCTCCGACGGGGGCCGCTGAGTCAACTGGTGGCGGCCGGCTCCGCCGCACCGGCACCGCCGCCAGCCCGGTCGGGCCGTCCACCTGCGAACTCAGGGGCCCGGCCCTGATACGCCCGGGGCGGACGGGACGCGCGTGATAATCCGGGACCGACTCGAGGAACGGGCGCCCGGAAATTTCTCTGCTGTCCTCGTCAACAACTGGTGTACGGCAGATGAATTCGCTTACCATCGTCCGATGGCGGTGCGCGGCGACCTGGGTAGCTCGACTTCGAGCCAGCTCCAGAGCCAGCTGCCGGGGCACCCGGTGACGCTACTGGTACCGGTCGGTTCGACCGAGCAGCACGGACCGCACCTACCGCTGGACACCGACACCCGGATCGCGCAGGCGCTCGCCCGGGCGGTCTCGGAGCGGTTGGCCGGATCCTCGGGGCCGGGCTGGCCGGTGGCGCCGGCGGTGGCCTACGGCGCCAGCGGGGAGCACCAGAGCTTCGCCGGAACCGTCTCGATCGGCACCGACGCGCTGAGCCGGTTGCTGGTGGAATACGGCCGGTCGGCCTGCTGCTGGGCGCAGCGGGTGCTCTTCGTCAACGGCCACGGTGGCAACATGCAGGCACTGGCCGAGGCGGTTGGCCGGCTGCGCTTCGAGGCGCGTGACGTCGCCTGGGTGCCGTGCGCCGCCGCGGAGGCCGACGCCCACGCCGGACACACCGAAACTTCTCTGCTGCTGTATCTTTCGCCCGATGAGGTGAGACTGAGCCAGGCGCGGCCGGGTAACAGCGCCCCCTTGGCGCAGTTGCTTCCCGCGATGCGCAGCGGCGGTGTCGCTGCGGTGAGCGCGGTCGGAGTGCTCGGCGACCCGACCACCGCCACCGCCGAGGAGGGACGCCGTCTCTTCGCGGAGATGGTCGAGCGCGGCCTCGCGGCGATCCAGGCCTGGACGCCCGGGCCGGATGGGATGCTGCGATGACCCCGGCCCGCCTGCCTGACGGTTTCGCCGTACAGGTCGACCGGAAGGTGCGGGTGCTGGGCAGTGGTTCCACGCTGTTGGGCGGTTCACCCACCCGGTTGCTGCGGCTGGCGCCGGCCGCCCAGGGGATGCTCTCCGATGGCCGCCTGGAAGTCCGCGACGCTGTCAGCGCCCAGCTGGCCCGCACTCTGCTGGATGCCACAGTTGCTCACCCGCGCCCGGCAGGAGGCCCGTCACACCGCGACGTCACCGTCGTAATTCCGGTGCGGGACAACGTTGTCGGGCTCAATCGGTTGGTTGCATCGCTGCGCGGCCTGCGGGTCGTGGTGGTGGACGACGGGTCGCAGGTGCCGGTCCGACCGGAGGATCTGGCCGCGGCGCACTGCTGCGACGTCGAGGTGCTGCGCCACCCGGAGAGCCGGGGACCGGCGGCCGCACGTAACACCGGACTGGCCGCCTGCACGACGGACTTCGTGGCGTTCCTGGACTCCGATGTGGTGCCCCGCCGTGGTTGGCTCGAAGCCCTGTTGGGCCACTTCTGCGACCCCACCGTTGCGCTGGTCGCGCCACGCATCGTCGGTATGGTCGCGCACGACCACCTGGTCGCGCGGTACGAGGCCATTCGTTCCTCACTGGACCTCGGTGATTGCGAAGCGCCCGTGGTCCCCTACGGCAAGGTCGCCTATGTCCCGAGCGCGGCGATCATCTGCCGCTGTTCGGCGCTGCGTGAACTGGGCGGCTTCGACGAGGCGCTGCGCTCCGGTGAGGATGTCGACCTGTGCTGGCGGCTGGTCGATGCCGGTAACCGGTTGCGCTACGAGCCGATCGCGCTGGTTGCCCACGACCACCGGATCGCACTGCGGGATTGGGTGGCGCGCAAAGCTTTTTACGGCGGATCAGCCGCACCGCTATCAGCGCGCCACCCGGACAAGACCGCACCGATGGTGATCTCCGGGTGGGCGTTGGCGGGCTGGGCGCTGATGGCGCTCGGCTCGGCCCTGGGATACCTGGTGTCCTTGGCGATCACGGCGCTGACCGGCCACCGGGTCGCCCGGTCCATGCGGGGCCCGGATACCGCACCCGCTGATGTGCTCGCGGTGACGCTGCGTGGTCTGGCCGCCGCCGGGCTGCAGATCGCCTCGGCGCTGTGCCGGCACTACTGGCCGATCGCGTTGCTGGCCGCGTGCCTGTCGCAGCGCTGCCGCCGGGTGGTGCTGTTGGCGGCGATCAGCGACGGAATAGTGGACTGGCTACGGCACGCGCGCAGCGACGACGACTCCGGGAGCGACCAGGCCCGGCCGCTCGGGCTGCCGGCCTACCTGCTGCTCAAGCGGATCGACGACCTGGCCTACGGGGCCGGGCTATGGGGCGGCGTGCTGCGGGAGCGCAACCTGGCCGCACTCAAGCCGCAGATCCGCAGCTAGGTCGCGTTGACGGCTTCGGTGGTGCACAGCGATGCCCTGGTGGTCGGGGCGGGCAGCGCGGGAGCAATTGTGGCAGAACGGCTGTCGTCGGATCCGGCCTGCACCGTGACGGTACTGGAAGCGGGCGTCGGCCTCGCCGATCCGACACTGGCGATGCAGACGAGCAACGGGGGGCGCCTGCCGATCGGCCCCGGCAGCCCACTGGTGCGGCGCTATGAGGCGGCGCTGACCGGTCAGGCCGGCCCGCTGGCGACCATCGTGCGCGGCGCGACCATCGGTGGTTCCGGCGCCGTCAACGGTGGTTACTTCTGCCGGGGGATACCGGCCGACTTCGGCGCCTGGCCGGCGGGCTGGTCGTGGCCCGACGTGCTGGAGTCCTTCCGGGCCATCGAGACCGACCTTGACTTCGGTGGCGACCAGCACGGCGCCAACGGGCCCATCCCTGTGCAACGCACTCGTGAAATGAGCGATGGCACAAGGCAGTTCGTTGATGACGCGCGGCGGTGCGGGTTCGGCTGGATTTCCGACCTCAACGATGCGGCGATGGCATCGCTGTCCGGGGTGGGAGCGGTGCCGCTCAACATCGTCGACGGTGTACGCACCGGCCCGGGCGCGGCTTGTCTGCTGCCCGCCCTGGCTCGGCCGAACCTGACGGTGCTCACCGAGACCCGCGCCGTCGGGGTGCAGATCGAACGGAACCGTGCCCGGGCGGTGCACGCGGTCGGACCATCCGGGCCCATCCTGCTGGAGGCAGAGCAAATCGTGTTGTGCGCCGGGGCGATCGAGTCAGCGCATCTGCTGATGCTGTCCGGGCTCGGTCACGAGGCGATGCTGCGGCACGCGGGCATCGCGGTGCGGGCGGTGCTACCGGTGGGCGAGAACTGTGCGGACCACCCGGAGTGGCTGGTCACGGCCGACTGGCCGGGCACTCCGGGCCGCCCGGTGCTCGAGGCGGTGCTGTGCGACGGAAACCTCGAAATCAGGCCCTATACCGCAGCTTTCGCTGCGATGATCGACGAAGGCGGGCCGGCCAGTCCGCCGGAGATCGGGGTGGCATTGATGGCGCCGCTGGCGCGCGGTCGGTTGACATTGGTCTCCAGTGATCCGCGGGTGTCGCCCCGCATCGAACAGCGCTACGACACCGAACCCGACGACCTGGCGGCCTTGCGACGGGGAGTCGACCTGGTTGCCGAGCTGCTCAGGGGTAGCGCCGACGCCGCCGCGCCGCGTTGGTCGACGTCCCAACACTTGTGCAGTAGTGCGCCGATGGGCGCGGACAACGACGAAACCGCGGTGCTCGACGCCCAATGCCGAGTGCGCGGCATCGAGGGACTGTGGGTGATCGACGGCTCGGCGCTGCCGCGGATCCCGAGCCGCGGACCGCACGCGACGATCGCGATGCTGGCGCATCGGGCGGTGGAGTTCGTGCGCGGTTAGCCCCGTAGCCGGTAACGTACCGGGAGGTGCTTGACGCCGCCGACGAATGTCGTCGAAATCAGTTGCGGCGCACCGGTCATTTCGATGGCGTCCAGCCGGGGGATGAGTTCGCGGAAGAAACTGTCGATCTCCATCCGGGCCAGGGCGGAGGCCACGCAGAAGTGCACCCCGTGGCCGAACGACAGATGCTTGTTCGGGTCGCGGCCCACGTCGAAGCTGAACGGGTCGTCGAACACGTCCTCGTCGTGATTGGCCGAAACATAGGACAGGTAGACCGATTCCCCCTGGGCGATCGGTACGCCGCGCACTTCGGTGTCGGCGTTGGCGGTGCGCATGAACTCCTTGACCGGGGTGACCCACCGGATGATCTCTTCGACCGCGGTCGGCATCAGGTTCGGGTCGGCGCGCAGCCGCTCACGCTGATCAGGGTGTTCAATGAGCGCCCGCATCCCGCCGCTGATCGCCGCGCTGGTGGTGTCGTGGCCGGCAGTGGCGATGATGACGTAGTAAGAGGCGGTGTCGATATCCGACAGCGGTGCGCCGTCGATGGTCGCGTTGGCGATGGTGGACGCGAGGTCGTCGGTGGGGTGTGCGCGCCGGGCGGCGGTCAACTCCGCGAAGTAGGCGAAGAAGTCCAGCAGCACCGGCAGCTGTTCCTCGGGCGTGACGCCGCGCCGGTATTCGTCGTCGTCGCCGCCGAACAGTTCCTGGGTGAGTTTCAGCATCCGGGGGAAATCGGATTCCGGCAGACCCAACAGCGACATGATCACGTAGAGCGGATAATTCAGCGCGATGTCGGCGACGAAGTCGCACTCCGGACCGATCCGCAGCATCTCGTCGACGTAACGCTTGGCGAGTTCGCCGATCCGGGTCTTCATCGCCCGCATCGCCTTGGGGCGGAACCAGTCCGAGATGATGGAGCGCATCTTGTGGTGATGCGGATCGTCCATATGGATCAGCGTGCGTAGACCCATTCCCGACTCCAGCAGGGAGCGCTGTAGATCGTCGGCCGCGGCGGGGGCCAGCACCGGCCGCGGCTCGTTGACCCACAGCGCGTTGTCCTGCTCGATCGCCATGATGTCGGCGTGCCGGGTGATCGCCCAGAACGGCCGGTAGGGCGGGTGATCCACCAACGACACCGGTGCATTGGCCCGCAGATGGGTCAGGGCCGCGTTCAGCCGCGGCTCGTCGGCGTACGCGGTCGGATCGGCGAACACCCGGGCGGCCTCGTCGATGATCGGTGTGCTCAAAGGTCGACTCCTCGCCCCGCAGGATTCTTGACACGTGTCAGCTTTTATTCAGTGTCGGGGATAGTCGCCCGTCGTGGCGGCGCTTTGCGCCGATCCGGCGGATTAGGCTCATCGGTCATGTCGACCGGATCAAGTCGCCGCCGTGGCCTGTGGGCAGGCGCCGTCGCGCTGGCGCTGCTCGCGGCGTTGGCCGGCGGGTGCGCGCGTTCCGACGGCGCCGCGTCCCAGCCGGGCATCGGGCCCCGCGCGGTAGCGCTCAACGCCGACGTGGTGCGAACTGCAGCCGGGCTGCTACGCGGCATGGTCGAACCCGATCACCGTCTGTTCCAAGGAATCCCGTACGCCGCCGCGCCGGTCGGGCCGCTGCGTTGGCGGCCGCCGGCGCCGATGCCGGCGTGGCAAGGCGTGCGCGACGCCGTCAAACGCGGCCCGTGGTGCGTCCAGCCGGATGCCGCCGAGGCGGACCCGATCAGCGAGGACTGCCTGTCGCTCAACGTGTGGACACCGACCGGTTCGGCCGCAGAGCCGCTGCCGGTCATGGTCTGGATTCACGGCGGCAGTTTCCAGCGGGGCGCCAGCGACATCTACAACGCGCAGCGGCTGTCGGTGCGGGGCCGCATCATCGTCGTCACCATCAACTACCGCCTGGGCGCCCTGGGATTCCTGGCCGACCCGGCACTCGGCGAGGTCGGAAACTACGGGCTGGCCGATCAGCAGGCGGCGCTGCGCTGGGTTCGCGACAACATCGGCGCGTTCGGCGGTGACCCGGCCAAGGTGACCATCGCCGGCGAATCGGCCGGGGCCATGTCGGTCTGCGATCACCTGGCCGCACCGGAATCGGCCGGCCTGTTCCGGGCCGCGATCATCCAAAGCGGACCGTGCCAGGCGCAGGTCGAGGTCCCCGAAGCCCAGCGGATCAGCCGCGAGTACACCGCAGCCCTGGGCTGCGCCGACCGGGGGGTCGCGCAGGAGGACCCGGAGGTCGCGGCCTGCCTGCGCGCGCTTCCGGCCGATCGACTGACCAAACCGCTGTGGTACGCCCGCTTCGGTACCGACCAGCTCAGCGGGCCGGTGGTCGGAACCTCGCTGCTGCCGCAGGACCCGGTGCGGGTGTTTCGCGACGGCCGAGACGGCCAGGTGGCCCGGGTACCGGTGCTGCTGGGCGTCAACCGCGACGAGTTCACCATGTTTGTCGCGCTGCGCTATCTGCGCGTCGGCCGGGAGATCGCCGCCGCGGAGTACCTCGACGAACTCAAGGACACCTTCGGCTCCGGCGAAGGCGCGGCGGTGGCCGACCACTACCCGCCGGCACGGTTCGGCGGCAGCACCTCGCTGGCGTATGCGGCCGCGGCGACCGACGACATCTTCGCCTGCCTGGCCGACCGGATGGCCCGCGGACTGGCCGCCGACGCGCCGGTCTACGGCTACGAGTTCGCCGATCCGCACGCCCCGGCGCCCGCGCTCTACGACAACCTGCCGTTTCCGATCGGCGCCACCCACTCGCTGGAGCTGCGCTACCTGTTCGACATCGGTGGCGCCCCGCCGTTAGACCCCGCGCAGCGCCGACTGTCCGATCAGATGATCGAGTACTGGACCGGTTTCGTCGTCACCGGCGCGCCGATCGGGGTCGGCCAGCCGGACTGGCCCGAGATCGCGAGCGGTGCCGACCGGCGGTGGATGTCGATGCGGCCCGATGGCAGCCGGCTGATCACCGACTACGCCACCGCGCACCAGTGTGAGTTCTGGTCGAGCATCCGTTAGCCCACATCGCCGAACGTGAAGGTGGCTTCACGTTCGGCGCTGAACGTGGCATTGGCTTCACGTTCGAGCGGGGAGACTAGGCCGGCGTCACCCAGGTGGTGATGTCGGCGTGCACGACCTCGGCGCCGGACTTGTCGGTGATGCTGACCGGTACCACCACCTCGGCCCCCTCGCTGATGGTGGCGAAGTCGGGCGGATCCAGCCGGGCGGTGGCCCGTAGCGACGTCGTGGCCTTGGCCAGGTAGGCCACCGTCATTGCCTTGGGGATCCAGCGGTGGGTGCGCGGCACGGTGGCCTCCATCAACATCCCCATCGCGACCTCGGCGGCGTTGCACGAGGCGATCGCGTGCACCGTGCGCAGGTGGTTGTAGACGAACGGCCACTTGGGCACCAGCACCTCGGCCAGCCCGGGCTCCATCCGGACCACGTGGGGCAGCACCGACGCGAAATAGGGGACTCGCGCCATCGCCGCGGCCGAGAACAGCCGGGTGCCACCCGGGATGCCCGCCAGACGTCGCCATGCCTGATATGTACTGGTCGATCCGGTCACGACGAGCTATCTTACCGACAAGTAAGATCGCCGGGAGGCCGGCGCACCGGTGACCGGCCCGGGGGACCGGTAGCGGTACGGCCGGGGATTTGGCCGCTGACCCGATCTGGGGCATACTGTTCAGGTTCGCCTGCGCCGGGGTTGCCCCTGGCCGGGCATACGACCAGCGCCCACCCGGGCGCGTCCGGTCCCACTCTCGCAGCACGGAGTTTCTTCACCGTGAGCGAGGCCGCGTGCGGGCGACACGCCCGACCGCGGGGACCGGTGGACCAGGACAGGTAAACAGCGGCGGCAGCGCCCAGCGCAATGTCCATACGGGCCCGTACGGGTTCTGGCGCGCGGGGGCACGAAGGGTTCGAAAGCCGGACCCTCCATTGCAGGAGTGAGGTAGCAGAAGCGTGGCGGGACAAAAGATCCGCATCAGGCTCAAGGCCTACGACCATGAGGCTATTGACGCCTCGGCGCGCAAAATCGTCGAGACGGTCACCCGCACCGGTGCCAGCGTGGTGGGCCCGGTGCCGCTGCCGACCGAGAAGAACGTGTATTGCGTCATCCGGTCCCCGCACAAGTACAAGGACTCGCGGGAGCACTTCGAGATGCGCACCCACAAGCGCCTGATCGACATCCTCGATCCCACGCCGAAGACCGTTGACGCCCTGATGCGCATCGATCTGCCGGCCAGCGTCGACGTCAACATCCAGTAGGAGCCACGAGAAACCATGGCACGTAAAGGTCTTTTGGGTACCAAGCTGGGCATGACGCAGGTGTTCGACGAGAACAACAAGGTCGTGCCGGTCACGGTCGTCAAGGCCGGGCCCAACGTGGTGACCCGCATCCGCACCCCCGAGCGCGACGGCTACTCCGCCGTGCAGCTCGCTTACGGCGAGATCAGCCCACGCAAGGTCAACAAGCCGCTCACCGGTCAGTACGCAGCGGCCGGGGTCAACCCCCGCCGGCACCTGGCCGAGTTGCGCCTCGACGACGAGGAGGCCGCCGCGGCGTACGAGGTCGGCCAGGAACTGACCGCCGAGATCTTCGCCGACGGCGCCTACGTCGACGTGACCGGCACCTCCAAGGGCAAGGGCTACGCCGGCACCATGAAGCGGCACGGCTTCCGCGGTCAGGGCGCCGGGCACGGCGCCCAGGCGGTGCACCGCCGGCCGGGCTCGATCGGCGGCTGCTCGACCCCGGGCCGGGTGTTCAAGGGCACCCGGATGTCGGGACGGATGGGCAATGACCGCGTCACCACCCAGAACCTGGTGGTGCACAAGGTGGACGCCGAGAACGGTGTGCTGTTGATCAAGGGCGCCATTCCGGGCCGCAACGGTGGGCTGGTACTGGTCCGCAGCGCGATCAAAAAGGGTGAGAAGTAATGGCCGGCATCACAATTGACGTCAAGACACCGGACGGCAAGAAGAGTGGCTCAGTCGAGCTGCCCGCCGAGCTGTTCGACGCTCCCGCCAACATCGCGCTGATGCACCAGGTGGTCATCGCGCAGTTGGCCGCGGCCCGGCAGGGTACGCACTCGACCAAGACCCGCGGTGAGGTCAGCGGCGGTGGCCGTAAGCCCTACCGGCAGAAGGGAACCGGCCGTGCCCGTCAGGGCTCGACCCGGGCACCGCAGTTCACCGGTGGTGGCGTGGTGCACGGCCCGAAGCCGCGTGACTACAGCCAGCGCACCCCGAAGAAGATGATCGCCGCCGCCCTGCGCGGCGCGCTGTCGGACCGGGCGCGCAACGGCCGGATCCACGCGGTCACCGAGCTGGTGAGCGGACAGACCCCGTCGACCAAGAGCGCCAAGGCGTTCCTGGGCTCGATCACCGACCGTAAGCAGGTGCTGGTGGTCATCGGCCGTGCCGATGAGACCGGCGCCAAGAGCGTGCGCAACCTGCCGGGCGTGCACATCTTGTCGCCGGACCAGCTCAACACCCACGACGTGCTGCGTGCCGACGATGTGGTGTTCAGCGTCGAGGCCCTGAACGCCTACATCGAGGCGCACACCACCACTCAGGAGGTTTCGGCCTGATGGCGACCGTCACCGACCCCCGCGACATCATCCTCGCGCCGGTCATCTCCGAGAAGTCCTACGGGCTGATCGAGGACAACGTGTACACGTTCGTGGTGCACCCCGACTCGAACAAGACGCAGATCAAGATCGCGATCGAGAAGATCTTCGCTGTCAAGGTCGCGTCGGTGAACACCGCGAACCGGCCGGGTAAGCGCAAGCGTTCCCGGGCCGGCTACGGCAAGCGCAAGGACACCAAGCGCGCCATCGTGACCCTGGCGCCCGGCAGCAAGCCGATCGACCTGTTCGCCGCACCGGCCTGACCGGAGTGAGAGAGAGACCTAACTGACATGGGAATCCGCAAGTACAAGCCGACGACACCCGGTCGTCGCGGTGCCAGCGTCTCCGATTTCGCCGAGCTCACCCGCTCTCACCCGGAGAAGTCGCTGGTTCGGCCGCTGCACGGCCGCGGCGGGCGTAACGCCCACGGCCGGATCACCACCCGGCACAAGGGTGGCGGCCACAAGCGCGCCTACCGGGTGATCGACTTCCGTCGTCACGACAAGGACGGCGTCAACGCCAAGGTCGCCCACATCGAGTACGACCCGAACCGCACCGCCCGGATCGCGCTGCTGCACTACTTGGACGGCGAGAAGCGCTACATCATCGCCCCGCAGGGCTTGAACCAGGGCGACGTGGTGGAGTCGGGCGCCAACGCCGACATCAAGCCGGGCAACAACCTGCCGCTGCGCAACATCCCGGCCGGCACCCTGGTGCACGCTGTGGAGCTGCGCCCCGGCGGTGGCGCCAAACTGGCCCGCTCGGCCGGGTCCAGCATCCAGCTGCTGGGTAAGGAAGGTACCTACGCCTCGTTGCGGATGCCGTCGGGTGAGATCCGCCGGGTCGACGTGCGCTGCCGCGCCACCGTCGGCGAGGTGGGCAACGCCGAACAGGCCAACATCAACTGGGGTAAGGCCGGCCGGATGCGGTGGAAGGGCAAGCGTCCCTCCGTCCGTGGTGTGGTGATGAACCCGGTGGACCACCCGCACGGTGGTGGTGAGGGCAAGACCTCCGGTGGCCGGCACCCGGTCAGCCCGTGGGGTAAGCCGGAGGGTCGCACCCGCCGGCCGAACAAGCCCAGCGACAAGCTCATCGTCCGACGCCGGCGCACCGGCAAGAAGCGCTAAGAAGCGGAGGGAAAGCGATGCCACGCAGCCTCAAGAAGGGTCCGTTCGTCGACGACCATCTGCTCAAGAAGGTCGACGTTCAGAACGAGAAGAACACCAAGCAGGTCATCAAGACCTGGTCGCGTCGGTCGACGATCATCCCGGACTTCATCGGGCACACGTTCGCCGTGCACGACGGCCGCAAGCACGTCCCGGTATTCGTCACCGAGTCGATGGTCGGGCACAAGCTCGGCGAATTCGCTCCGACGCGCACCTTCAAGGGACACATCAAGGACGACCGGAAGGCTAAGCGCCGGTGAGCGTAACGACTGAATTCCCGTCTGCTGTCGCCAAGGCCCGCTTCGTGCGGGTGTCGGCCAGCAAGGCGCGCCGGGTGATCGACCTGGTGCGCGGCAAGTCCGTGACCGAAGCGCTGGACATCCTGCGCTGGGCACCGCAGCAGGCCAGCCTGCCGGTGGCCAAGGTCATCGCCAGCGCGGCAGCCAACGCCGAGAACAACAACGGCCTGGACCCGTCCACCCTGGTGGTGGCCACCGTCTACGCCGACGAGGGCCCGACCGCCAAGCGGATCAAGCCGCGCGCTCAGGGGCGCGCCTACCGAATCCGCCGGCGCACCAGCCACATCACCGTGGTGGTGGAGAGCCGGCCGTCGTCCCGCGGCGGTTCGGCGCAGTCCGCCGGTGCCGCCCGGGCGCGTCGTGCCCAGGCCAGCAAGGCCGCCTCGGAAAAGGCGGGCGCAAAGGCGGGCGCGAAGGCGGGGGCAAAGGCCACCGAGAAGGCACCGGCCAAGAAGGCCCCGGCGGCCAAGGCAACTGAGAAAGCGGCGGCGAAGAAGGCGCCCGCCAAGAAGGCAGCAGCTACGAAGGCGCCTGAGACGTCCGACGCGAAGGAGGGCTCGGAGTAATGGGCCAGAAGATCAACCCGCACGGCTTCCGGCTCGGGATCACCACCGACTGGAAGTCGCGGTGGTACGCCGACAAGCAGTACGCGGACTACGTCAAGGAAGACGTGGCGATCCGCCGGCTGTTGTCGACCGGCCTGGAGCGCGCCGGCATCGCCGATGTCGAGATCGAACGCACCCGTGACCGGGTACGCGTCGACATCCACACCGCCCGGCCGGGCATCGTCATCGGCCGTCGCGGCACCGAGGCCGACCGGATCCGGGCCGACCTGGAGAAGCTGACCGGCAAGCAGGTGCAGCTGAACATCCTGGAGGTGAAGAACCCCGAGTCGCAGGCGCAGCTGGTGGCCCAGGGCGTCGCCGAGCAGCTGAGCAACCGTGTGGCGTTCCGTCGGGCGATGCGCAAGGCGATCCAGTCGGCGATGCGCCAGCCCAACGTCAAGGGCATCCGGGTGCAGTGCTCGGGTCGTCTCGGCGGCGCCGAGATGAGCCGCTCGGAGTTCTACCGTGAGGGTCGGGTGCCGCTGCACACGCTGCGCGCCGACATCGACTACGGGCTGTACGAGGCGAAGACCACCTTCGGCCGGATCGGCGTGAAGGTCTGGATCTACAAGGGCGACATCGTCGGTGGCAAGCGCGAGCTGTCCGCTGCCGCGCCGTCGGCCGACCGTCCCCGCCGGGAGCGGCCGTCGGGCACCCGCCCGCGCCGCAGCGGCGCCTCAGGCACCACCGCGACCAGTACCGACGCCGGTCGGGCCGCTGAGAGCACCGAGACCACCGCTGCTGCGGAGCCGGCCCAGGAGGGCACAGCGGCTGCCGCTGCAGCGGAGCAGCAGAGCACGGAGAGCTGAATCATGTTGATTCCCCGCAAGGTCAAGCACCGCAAGCAGCATCACCCCAAACAGCGTGGTATCGCCAGCGGCGGCACCGCGGTGACGTTCGGTGACTACGGCATCCAGGCCCTGGAGCACGCCTACGTCACCAACCGGCAGATCGAGTCGGCGCGTATCGCCATCAACCGGCACATCAAGCGTGGCGGCAAGGTGTGGATCAACATCTTCCCGGACCGCCCGCTGACCAAGAAGCCCGCCGAGACCCGCATGGGTTCGGGTAAGGGCTCGCCGGAGTGGTGGGTCGCCAACGTCAAGCCGGGCCGGGTGCTGTTCGAGCTCAGCTACCCCAACGAGGCCATCGCCCGCGCCGCACTGACCCGGGCGATCCACAAGCTGCCGATCAAGGCGCGCATCGTCACCCGAGAGGAGCAGTTCTGATGGCAGTGGGAGTGACCGCTGGCGAACTGCGCGAGCTGAACGCCGACGAGCTCGTCGAGCGGCTGCGCGAGTCCAAAGAGGAGCTGTTCAACCTGCGTTTCCAGATGGCGACCGGGCAGCTCAGCAACAACCGTCGGCTCCGCACGGTGCGCCACCAGATCGCGCGCATCTACACCGTGTTGCGCGAACGGGAACTGGGCCTGGCGTCCGGTCCCGAAGGTTCTGAAGGCGAGGCATCGTAATGGCAGAGGCTGCAAAGGCTAAGGCCACGGAGAAGGGGCCCAAGCACACTCCGCGCACGGAGAAGCCGCGGGGCCGCCGCAAGACCCAGATCGGCTACGTGGTCAGCGACAAGATGGAGAAGACCATCGTCGTCGAGCTGGAGGACCGGGTGAAGCACCCGCTCTACGGCAAGATCATCCGGACCACCAAGAAGGTCAAGGCGCATGACGAGAACAACACGGCCGGTATCGGCGACCGCGTGTCGCTGATGGAGACCCGTCCGCTGTCGGCGACGAAGCGCTGGCGCCTGGTCGAGATCCTCGAGAAGGCCAAGTAATACGACACCGCCCCGCGACCTGCGTCGCGGGGCGTCGTCGTGCCTGGGGTCGGGTCCCGGCTAGGCGGGCAGTTTGACCCGCGCCAGCGGCTGCTGCCCGGGCGGGCCGAGCGGTACCTGCAGCGACTCCTGGTCGTCCAGCACCCGGGCGGGCACCGCCAGGGTGCGGCGCATCGGCGTCGGCAGGCTGGTACGCAACGCGGTCAATTGCCGGCCGTTGAGGCGGTTCAGTCCGGCCGTGATGTTTCTGCGCAGGCGGTTGGCGCTGTGATAGCGCACCAACACCGCGATCTCGGTGTGGTTGTTCTGTGCGGTCAGCCGGACCGTGACCGCGGTGGTGTCAGCCGCCGGTAGCCAGAGCCGGTCCAGATTCGCCGTGCAGATGTCGCGCGGCGACACCCAGAACGTGGCCGCGAACTGTTTGGGTCCCTCGCGCTGCTTCTGCTTCAACCGGCGCCGCCGTCGGCGGATCCGGGTGGGCTGCAGACCGGCCAGCACCGCGGCATCGACTTCGGCGAATTCTTCGGCCGGTAGCACGCGGGCGACGAAGTGCCGCTCGGCCAGATCGTGCGCGAGCCGCTCGGTGGCGGCGGCCAGGGTTGACGCCACCGAGTCGCGAACGGCCACCGCGTCGGCGTTGCGCATGGGATCCATCCGCAGGATCAACCAGGTGTCTCGGGGACCGGATGCCGCGGGCACAGCCGGCGTCTGCGGGTCGTCGACGGGCGCGGTATCGCCGTCGTGCGTTCGCACCGAGACGATATCGATGCCGTCGAGGCGCACATCGAACTGCCGCAGGGCGGCGGCAATCAGCCCAACCGGCAGTGCGGCCGGCGGCCGGTGGCCCCGCCCATGGCGACCGGAGGCCTGCAGCTGCGGTGGCTCGACGGCTATCACCGTGACCAGCTGGCCCCGATGTTCGCGCACCCCGACGACCTCGCGGCCGTAGCGGCGGCGATGATTGAACCCCGGCGTGCAGCCCTCGTTGAGAAACGACGCCGGATTGGCGAAACGATCCAGGACCCGGGCCAGCAAGATCGCCGTCAGCGGGACCCGGCGATGGGTGATCAACGCGGCCATGGTGACCAGTGCCGCGATCACCACTCCCGGCCACCAGGCGCGAGCCGCCGTGCCGAGCTCATCGGGCCAATGGCCGGCGATCCGCAAGATCGCGATGTCGATGAGGAATACCGTGGTCACCCGCAGCCACGACAGATTCAACCCAAAAGTATGCTGCGCCTTCATCGTTGCGCCTGCTTCATGGCCCCCCGCGAACCTCCCATGATTCGTGCGGTCACCGGGTTTCCCGGTTCGGTTGCACGCCAAACATCCCAGGCCCCCTGCTCTGGAGACCTGGGATGTCCGGCCGGCCGTCGAGGACGGCCGGTTGCCTAGCGAGCGTCAAAAGCCGAGGAAGCCCAGCGGATCGATGCTGCTCGCAACGTCGGCGGCGCCGTTCGCGGCGGCGTCGGCGGCGCCTCCTGCGGCGTCGGCGGCACCTCCTGCGGCGTCGGCGGCACCTCCGGCCGCGGCATCGGCGGCACCTCCTGCGGCATCGGCGGCGGTTCCGGCAGCGGCATCAGCTGCGCCCCCGGCAGCATCGGCACCCAAGGCGGACACCCCGCTGAACGCGTCGCCCGGGTCGAGCAGCGCGGCCGCGTCGAAATCGGTCGGGATGTTGAAATCGCCGAACGGTGTGACCAGCGTGTCCGTGATGGTGTTCGCCGCCCCGTCGGCCCCGGGAATGTCGGTGTAGATGTTCTCGAAGCCGTTGCCGAAGTTCGCCACGTCATAGACCGTTCCCACCGCCGGCAGGTCGGCGGCGGTCGCCCCGCTGGCCGGGTCCACCCCGGTGATGGTGAACTCGGTGTTGTGGATGCCGCCGAAGAGATTGGTGACGTCCTCACTGGCGGTGACATTGCCGAGGTCGGTGGCGCCCGAGCCGGTCCCGCTGGTGACGTCGAACGACTGATCGCCCTCGCCGACCTGGAAGAACGGCGGCGCGCTGAACAGCGGGGTGAGCGGGGTGAAGCCCTCCGATCCGTCGGCCTGGACCGGGGTGAAGGTGTCCTGGCCGATGGTGAAGCTCTCGCCCCCGGCCGGCGTGGTGTCGCCGGGCGTGGCGTCCGGTGTACCGACCGTCGGGGTGACGCCGCCGGAATCACCGAGCGGTGACGAGCCCGGGGTGCTGGTGTCCGGCGTCGTGCTGGTGTCCGGGGTGATGGCGCCGGTGTCGCCGAGCGAGGTAAGAGGGCTCGGGGTGGTGGCGTCCGGGCCGAGAGCGCCGACGTTGCCGAGCAGGGCATTTGCGCCCAAGTTGCTTCCCAGCCCGCTCGTCAGGGCGGTGCTTCCGACATTGCCCACAGTGTCGGCACCATTGTCGGCGGAAGCGACTCCCGTGGACACGAATGTGGTCGTGAGTAGACCTGCGGTGACACCGCCGACCGACAATATGATCTGACGATTCATTTCGGTGCGTTCCTTCCGTTCTTCGATGTTCCCGGCCATGAGCTCACCTTTGAACTCGCCCGGGCGTAGGTGAACAACGTCCATCCACCCGCCGCACGGGGCATCACACACCGCGATACCGAACGCGTGCGTCAATAACGTTGGGCGACAACGTATGTCCGGACGCCCGGGACACTGACTCAACCCCCCTCGGCGTCCTCGTCAGACGCTAACGGGTCGGCGCTGCCTCCACCACCCCTGCCGGCGGATATTTCAACAGTTAATCTCAATGTAGAGAATCGCTGTCATCGATCGACGCACGTAAGGGCGACGATGTAAGTCCTTGGGGCAGTTGCGTTATGGCTAGGATCAGCATTTATCCACGTTTGGTCTCAGCCGAATCAAAGTAATCATATTGGCGGAATGGAACTTTCGGTTTGACCGACGCGAGCGGAGCTGCACACTGATCGCTATGGAACTGCGCCAGCTGAAACATTTCGTTGCCGTGGCCGAAGAGCGACACTTCACCCGGGCAGCGGCGAAAGTCCACGTGGTGCAGTCCACCTTGTCCGCCTCGATCAGCGGTCTGGAATCCGAACTAGGCACCGCACTGCTGGTCCGCAACAATCGTCGCGTCGACCTCACTGCCGCCGGGCAGGCATTGCTACCGGATGCGCAGAACGCCTTGGCCGCCGCGGAACGTGCCCGGGCGGCCGTCGACGCCGTCCGGGGGTTGTTGTCTGGGACGCTGACGGTGGGGGTGATTCAGGGGCTGGGGACCATCGACCTGCCCGCCCTGCTGGCGCGCTACCACCGAAGCTTCCCCCGCATTGAGATCACGCTGCGGCAAGACGCCATCGACGCTCTGGTGAATGCGACCGCCGACGGAGACCTGGACCTGGCCTTCGTCAGCCGCCCCTATGACGCGAGCCGGGTCAAGGAGCTGTCCCTGGGTACCGAGTTCCTGGTGCTGGCAGTGCGCCGCGATGATCCGCTCGCCGATCAGGACACCGTCGCCCTGACCGATTTGCAGCAGCGGGAGTTCGTCGAGCGGCGGGCGGACCTGCGGACCCGCCTACACATCGACGGTATCTGCGCCGACCTCGGGTTTGAGCGGACCATCTGTGCCGAGACCAACACGCCCGGCGATCTGGTCGATTTGGTTGCCGCCGGCTTGGGCGTCGCCTTCCTGCCGCCGGCGTTGGTGGCCAAGTCAGAGCAGATCGTTGCCGTGGCGACCGATCCCGGGATCCCCCGTGAGCTGGCGCTTGTCACACCCAGCGAGCGTGCGCCCTCGCCGGCGGCCGCGGCATTTCTCGGTGAGCTGCTGTCGGCCGGCGCTCCGGACAGCGGGGCAGCCGGCCGCTGGCAGCAGTCCGCGGTCTGAAAGACGCCGGCGGCGTCGCTGAAGCCGGTAGTCTCGCACCCGATCCGGGGGCTGACAGCGGAGCGGGTGATGGTGAGTTCGACCAGTTTCACAGGCAAGATCAATCTCGATATCCGGGACTCCGAACCGGACTGGGGCCCGTTCGCCGCGCCGACGGCTCCCGATGGCGCCCCCAACGTGCTCTACCTGGTCTGGGATGACACCGGGATCGCCACCTGGGACTGCTTCGGCGGGCTGGTCGAGATGCCGGCGATGAGCAGGATCGCCCAGCGCGGCATCCGGCTGTCCCAATTCCACACCACCGCACTGTGTTCCCCGACGCGGGCGGCTCTGCTGACCGGTCGTAACGCCACCAGCGTCGGCATGGCCACCATCGAAGAGTTCACCGATGGCTTTCCCAACTGCAGCGGCCGCATCCCGTTCGAAACCGCGTTGCTCAGTGAGGTTCTGGCAGAGCGCGGCTGGAACACCTTCTGTGTCGGGAAATGGCACCTGACACCCTTGGAAGAATCCAACATGGCTGCCACCAGGCGGCACTGGCCGACGCAGCGGGGATTCGACCGGTTCTACGGCTTCTTAGGCGGGGAGACCAACCAGTGGTATCCCGATCTGGTCTACGACAACCACCCGGTGGCGCCGCCGGCCACGCCGGAGGACGGTTACCACCTGTCGAAGGACATTGCCGATAAGACAATCGAATTCATTCGCGACGCGCAGACGATCGCACCCGGCAAGCCCTGGTTCGGGTACATCTGCCCGGGTGCCGGGCACGCGCCGCACCACGTCTTCGCCGAGTGGGCCGATCGCTATGCCGGCCGCTTCGACGTGGGCTACGAACAGTATCGGGAGATCGTGCTGGCCAACCAGAAGAAGCTCGGCTTGGTACCGCCGGACACCGAGCTGTCCGAGGTCAACCCGTATGTCGATGTCACCGGCGCTCAGGGCCAGCCCTGGCCGGCCCTGGACACCGTGCGCCCGTGGGACAGCCTCGATGACACCGAGAAGCGGTTGTTCGCCCGGATGGCCGAGGTGTTCGCCGGATTCCAGAGCTACACCGACGCTCAGATCGGGCGGATCCTGGACTATCTGGAGGAATCCGGCCAACTCGACAACACCATCATCGTGGTGATCTCCGACAACGGCGCCAGCGGGGAGGGCGGGCCCAACGGCTCACCCAATGAGAACAAGTTCTTCAACGGCTACATCGACAGCGTCGAAGAGGCGATGAAACTCTTCGACCAGCTGGGCGGGCCGGAGACCTACAACCATTACCCGATCGGGTGGGCGATGGCGTTCAACACGCCTTACAAGCTCTATAAGCGTTACGCCTCCCACGAAGGCGGTATCGCCGACCCGGCGATCCTCAGCTGGCCCAAGGGAATTCCGGCCCGCGGCGAGGTGCGCGACACCTACATCAACGTGTGCGACGTGACCCCGACCGTCTACGACCTGCTCGGCATCACCCCGCCCGACACGGTGCGCGGGGTGGCGCAACGGCCGCTGGAGGGGATCAGTTTTAAAGCGGCGCTTGCCGACCCGGCCGCGGACACCGGCAAGCACACCCAGTTCTACACGATGCTGGGGACCCGGGGGATCTGGCACCGGGGATGGTTCGCCAACACCGTGCATGCGGCGACACCGTCGGGCTGGGGCCACTTCGACGCCGACCGCTGGGAGCTCTACCACATCGAAAACGACCGCAGTCAATGCCGCGACCTGGCCGCCGAACATCCCGAAAAGCTCGACGAACTCAAGGCGCTGTGGTTCGCCGAGGCCCAGAAGTACAACGGGCTGCCGCTCGCCGACCTCAACATCTTCGAGATGACGTCTCGGCAGCGGCCCTACCTGTCCGGGGACCGTAGCTCCTACACCTACTACCCGAACACCGCCGAGGTGCCGCTGGGCGCGTGCGTCGAACTGCGCGGCCGGTCGTTCACGGTGCTGGCGCGTGTCACGCTGGAATCAGCCAACGCCGAGGGGGTGCTGTTCAAACAGGGCGCCCGGCACGGCGGGCATGTGCTGTTCGTCCAGGGCAGCCGGCTGCACTACGTCTACAACTTTCTCGGGGAGCGCGAACAGTGGTTGTCCGCCCCTGACCCGATCCCATTGGGGCAACACGTTTTCGGGTTACGGTTCGAGCGGCGTGGCACCGTGGAGGGCAGCCACACGCCGGTCGGGGAGGCCACGCTCTACATCGGCGACACGGTGGTCGCCACATTGGCCGACATGATCACCCAGCCGGGGGCGTTCGCCTTGGCCGGCGGCGGGGTGAGCGTCGGGCGCAATACCGGCCAAGCGGTGTCGTCGGCGTACCGGGCGCCGTTCGGCTTCACCGGCGGGACGATCACCGACGTCTCGGTTGATGTCAGCGGTGAGCCGTACCTGGATGTGAAAAGGAGCCTGGCGGCGGCGTTTTCCAGGGACTGAGTGCGATGCTGACCGAACTGGTGCCGATCCCGGCCGGGGCGTTCCGGATGGGCTCGACGAGTTTCTACCCCGAAGAGGCGCCGATTCACACCGTGACGGTGGCGGCTTTCGCGATCGAGCGGCATCCGGTGACCAATGCTCAGTTCGCCGACTTCGTCGCTGCCACCGGGTATGTGACCGTCGCCGAGCAACGGGTCGCGCTGTACGACGCCGAACCGGGCGCCTTGGTTTTCGCCCCGACCGCCGGGCCGGTCGACCTGCGGGATTGGCGACAGTGGTGGCGGTGGGTGCCCGGCGCAAGCTGGCGGCATCCCCTCGGCCCGGGCAGCGATCTAGCCGGGCGCGAGGATCACCCGGTGGTGCAGCTCGCCTACCCGGACGCAGCGGCCTACGCCCGCTGGGCCGGGCGGCGGCTGCCGACCGAAGCCGAATGGGAGTACGCCGCCCGGGCCGGTGCCGGCAGCACCTATCCCTGGGGTGAGGAGGAGAAGCCGGGCGGCGTCCTGATGGCCAACACCTGGCAGGGCGCCTTCCCCTACCGCAACGACGGTGCCCTGGGCTGGGTCGGCACGTCGCCGGTGGGCACCTTCCCGCCGAACGGGTGGGGGCTTCTCGACATGATCGGCAACGTATGGGAGTGGACGACGACGGAGTTCGCCGGCCATCACCGGCTCGACGCACCAGCGAAGGCCTGTTGCGCTCCCGTCGGGGCCGCCGATCCCGGCGTCAATCAGACCCTCAAGGGCGGGTCGCACCTGTGCGCGCCGGAGTACTGCCACCGCTACCGGGCTGCGGCCCGCTCCCCGCAGTCGCAGGACACCGCCACCAGCCATATCGGGTTTCGCTGCGCGGCGGGCGCCATCTGACCCCGCCCAACGTGAAGCTGGCTTCACGTTCGGCCGTCGAGTGTGAAGCTAACTTCACGCTGGGCGGATGGGCCGCGCAATTTGGTGTTGGGCGATACGTCACCTAGACTTCAGGGGTTGCTGAGAGCAGACCTCGGCCGGCGCAAGTCGGCCCCGCGTGCTCTTCGGCTCCGTTAGAACTGGAAGACCACGCACGCCCGGGACGATTCCGGCTGGCCGGCTAGCCCTGCCATGCCGCGCGTCGCTCCGATTATTGAGGAGATCTGGTGATTCAGCAGGAATCGCGGTTGAAGGTCGCCGACAACACGGGTGCCAAGGAGATCTTGTGCATCCGCGTGCTCGGCGGCTCGTCGCGGCGCTACGCCGGCATCGGTGATGTCATCGTCGCGACCGTGAAGGACGCCATCCCGGGCGGCAACGTCAAGCGGGGTGACGTCGTCAAGGCCGTGGTGGTGCGCACCGCCAAGGAGCGTCGCCGCGCCGACGGCAGCTACATCAAGTTCGACGAGAACGCCGCGGTCATCATCAAGGCCGACAACGACCCGCGCGGGACACGCATCTTCGGGCCGGTCGGCCGGGAGCTGCGTGAGAAGCGGTTCATGAAGATCGTCTCGCTGGCTCCGGAGGTGCTGTAGATGAAGGTCCACAAGGGCGACACGGTGCTGGTCATCGCCGGCAAGGACAAGGGCGCCAAGGGCAAGGTCCTGCGGGCTTACCCCGCCCGCAACCGGGTGCTGGTCCAGGGCGTCAACCGGATCAAGAAGCACGTCGCGAACTCGGCCAACCAGGCCGGTGCCTCCTCGGGCGGAATCGTCACGCAGGAGGCCCCGATCCACGTCTCCAACGTGATGGTCGTCGACTCCGACGGTAACCCCACCCGGATCGGGTACCGGGTGGACGCCGAGTCCGGCAAGAAGGTTCGCGTCTCCAAGCGCAACGGCAAGGACATCTAGGGATGACTACGGCAGAGAAGATCCAGCCCCGGCTCAAGGTGCGCTACCGCGAGGAGATCCGGGACGCGCTGAACAAAGAGTTCAAGTACGCCAACGTGATGCAGATCCCGGGCGTGGTGAAGGTCGTCGTCAATATGGGCGTCGGCGAAGCCGCCCGCGACGCCAAACTGATCAACAACGCGGTCAACGACCTGGCGCTGATCACCGGTCAGCGGCCGGAGATCCGCAAGGCCCGCCTGTCGATCGCCCAGTTCAAGCTGCGTGAGGGCATGCCGATCGGCGCCCGGGTGACGCTGCGCGGTGACCGGATGTGGGAGTTCCTGGACCGGCTCACCTCGATCGCGCTGCCGCGTATCCGCGACTTCCGCGGGTTGTCGCCCAAGCAGTTCGACGGCTCCGGCAACTACACCTTCGGGCTGGCCGAGCAGTCGATGTTCCACGAGATCGACGTGGACTCGATCGACCGCCCGCGTGGCATGAACATCACCGTCGTCACCTCGGCGACGAACGACGACGAAGGACGAGCGCTGCTGCGGGCACTCGGCTTTCCGTTCAAGGAGAAGTGACCTGATGGCGAAGAAAGCGTTGGTTAACAAGGCGGCCCGCAAGCCCAAGTTCGCGGTGCGCGCCTACACCCGCTGCAACAAGTGCGGCCGTCCGCGTGCGGTGCTCCGCAAGTTCGGCCTGTGCCGAATCTGCCTTCGCGAGATGGCGCACGCCGGCGAACTGCCCGGTGTGCAGAAGAGCAGCTGGTGACGGCGGAGGAGCAGCGCTAAATGACTATGACGGACCCGATCGCGGACTTCTTGACCCGTCTGCGCAACGCCAACTCGGCGTATCACGACGAGGTGACCCTGCCGCACTCGAAGATCAAGGCCAACATCGCCGAGATCCTCAAGCGTGAGGGTTACATCAACGATTACCACGTTGAGGACGCCCGGGTGGGCAAGGCGCTGGTGGTCAACCTCAAGTACGGCCCGAACCGGGAGCGCAGTCTCGCCGGTCTGCGCCGGGTGTCCAAGCCCGGCCTGCGGGTCTACGCGAAGTCGACCAACCTGCCGCGGGTGCTCGGCGGCCTGGGCGTGGCGATCATCTCCACGTCGTCGGGCCTGCTCACCGACCGTCAGGCGGCGAGGCAGGGCGTGGGCGGCGAAGTCCTCGCGTACGTGTGGTGAGGGAGTAGCAGACATGTCGCGTATTGGTAAGCAGCCGATCCCGGTCCCGGCCGGGGTCGATGTGACGATCGACGGCCAGCAGGTGTCGGTCAAGGGGCCCAAGGGCACCCTGGAGCTCACGGTGGCCGAGCCCATCCGGGTGGCCCGCAACGACGACGGCGCCCTGGTGGTCACCCGTCCCGACGACGAGCGTCGCAACCGCTCGCTGCACGGGCTGAGCCGTACCCTGGTGGCCAACCTGGTCACCGGCGTCTCCGAGGGCTACGTCCGCAAGATGGAGATCTTCGGCGTCGGTTACCGCGTGGCCCTCAAGGGCTCCGATCTGGAGTTCGCCCTGGGCTACAGCCACCCGGTGCTGATCAAGGCTCCGGAGGGCATCACCTTCGCGGTGGAGACGCCCACCAAGTTCTCGATCTCGGGCATCGACAAGCAGAAGGTCGGTCAGATCTCGGCGAACATCCGCCGTCTGCGCCGGCCCGACCCCTACAAGGGCAAGGGCGTGCGCTACGAGGGTGAGCAGGTTCGCCGCAAGGTCGGAAAGACAGGTAAGTAGCCATGGCGCAATCACACAAGCCCGTCGGGCAGGGCGTTTCGGAGGCCCGGCGCAACCACCGGGTGCGTCGGCACGCCCGGCTGCGCAAGAAGATCGCCGGCACCCCCGAGCGTCCCCGCCTGGTGGTGCACCGCTCCTCGCGGCACATCCACGTCCAGCTCGTCGACGACCTGGCCGGTCACACGCTGGCCGCAGCGTCCTCGATCGAGGCCGACGTGCGGGGTGTGGACGGCGACAAGAAGGCGCACAGCGTGCGGGTCGGCCAGCTGATCGCCGAGCGCGCCAAGGCTGCCGGCGTCGAGAGCGTGGTCTTCGACCGCGGCGGCTACACCTACGGTGGACGGATCGCGGCGCTCGCCGACGCGGCGCGCGAGGGCGGATTGAAGTTCTGATGCGCCAGATGACTGACTTCACGAACATGACTGGAAGGACCGCATGATGGCGGAGCAGCCGACGGGGGCCACCTCGGCCGGTCCCGACACGGGCAGCGCCCCCCGTACCGACGGGCGTGACAACCGTGACAACCGGCGCGGTGGCCGTGACGGTGGTCGCGGCGGTCGTGACAGCCGGGACGGCGACAAGAGCAACTACCTGGAACGCGTCGTCGCGATCAACCGGGTGTCCAAGGTGGTCAAGGGCGGCCGCCGGTTCAGCTTCACCGCGCTGGTGATCGTCGGCGACGGCAAGGGCATGGTCGGGGTCGGCTACGGCAAGGCCAAGGAAGTGCCGGCCGCGATCGCCAAGGGTGTCGAGGAAGCCCGCAAGAGCTTCTTCCGGGTGCCGCTGATCGGTGGCACCATCACGCACCCGGTCCAGGGCGAAGCCGCCGCCGGTGTGGTGTTCCTGCGTCCGGCCAGCCCCGGTACCGGTGTGATCGCCGGCGGTGCGGTGCGCGCGGTGCTGGAATGCGCCGGGGTGCACGACATCCTGTCCAAGTCGCTGGGCAGCGACAACGCGATCAACGTGGTGCACGCCACGGTAGCCGCGTTGAAGATGCTGCAGCGTCCCGAAGAGGTGGCGGCCCGGCGCGGTCTGCCCATCGAAGATGTGGCGCCGGCCGCGATGCTCAAGGCGCGCCGCGAGAGCGAGGCGCTCGCCGCCAGCGCCGCGCGGGAAGGCACGGCATAACCATGGCAAATCTGAAGATCACCCAGGTCCGCGGCACCATCGGTGCACGCTGGAAGCAGCGCGAGAGCCTGCGCACCCTGGGGCTGCGCAAGATCCGCCAGTCGGTGGTGCGTGAGGACAACCCCCAGACCCGCGGGCTGATCCGGGTGGTCCACCACCTCGTGCAAGTGGAGGAAGCCGAATGACCATCAAGCTGCACGACCTGCGCCCGGCGCCCGGGTCGAAGACCAAGCGCACCCGCGTCGGCCGTGGTGAAGGCTCCAAGGGCAAGACCGCGGGCCGCGGCACCAAGGGCACCAAGGCCCGCAAGAACGTGCCGGTCCGGTTCGAGGGTGGGCAGATGCCGATCCACATGCGGCTGCCCAAGCTGAAGGGCTTCCGCAACCGGTTCCGTACCGAGTACGAGGTCGTCAACGTCGGCGACATCAACCGGCTGTTCCCGGCCGGCGGCACGATCGGGCTCGACGAGCTGGTGGCCAAGGGCGCGGTTCGCAAGAACACCCTGGTCAAGGTGCTCGGCGATGGCAAGCTCACCGTCAAGGCCGACATCTCCGCGCACAAGTTCAGCGGCAGCGCCCGCGAGAAGATCACCGCGGCCGGAGGCACCGCCACCGAGCTGTAAGGCTTCTCCGAGGAAGCGCATCACGAGATCGCACCCCGCCAGACGGTGGGGTGCGATCTTGCATTTGGCGGCCCACTTTGACGGGGCCGAAACATTAATGCTTGATATGTGCCTCACAGCCTTATATAACGATGGTTGGGAGGACGTGACCTGCGTCACGCGCCGTGCGGGGCTACTTGGAAGGCGTGGGCAGATGAGGCGTCGGTTGCGTTCAGGTTTCCCCCGGCGGCGCGTCAGCCCCACACGGCGGGTCGCCGGCACCGGCAGCGCGGTCGCGGCGTTCCTGGCGTTCGGGATGGCGCCGTTGGCGGCTCCACCGCAAGCCGGTGCGGACTTCGGGTTCGATGACTTCCTGGGCTGGTTCGGGCTGGACGGCGACGCCGACGCGCTGAACTCCGGCCCGGCCGAACCGGCGCTGTTCACCTGGCCCGCCGACGGCACGTCGGTGGCCGACCAGTGGCTCACCACCATGTGGTTGCCGCTGCACGATCAGCTCGAAGCCTGGATTGCCAGCCCGTTCGGCGCTCAGGTCAACGAGGTCATCAACACGTTGCTGGCGCCGTTCACCCTGCCGGGGTTCTGCGGCATCATCTGCGACGGCGCCGACGGTACCGAGGCGAATCCGGATGGCCAGGGCGGCGGTCTGTTCTTCGGTGACGCCGGCGACGGCTGGTCCAGCACCATTGCCGGGGTCGCCGGCGGCAACGGCGGAATGGCCGGCGGCTTCGGCAACGGCGGCAACGGCGGTGCGGGCGGGCTGGGCGCCGACGGCGGCATGGGCGGCGCCGGCGGTGAATGGATGGGCAACGGCGGCAACGGCGGCGACGGCGGCGCGGCCGGCTTCGTCAACGGCGTCCTGCTCGAGGCTGGCAACGGTGGCGACGGCGGGGGCACCGGCCATGTCCAGGACTTGTTCGGGATCGGCGCGGTGGGTAACGGCGGTAACGGCGGTAACGGCGGCGCGGGTCTGGCCGGTGCCGGCGGCACCAACTCCACGTCCGCGGGGGTCAACGGCGGCAACGGTGGTGCAGGTACCGCCGGTGGGAACGGCGGTGCCGGCGGCGTCGGCTCCCTGTGGCTGGGTAACGGCGGGCGCGGCGGCAACGGCGGCGCGGGCGGCGCCGGCGGCGCTGGCGGTGCCGGGTTCAGCGGGACCGCCGGTTCCTTCGCCAACGGCGGAGATGGCAACGGCGGCAACGGAAGCAGCGGCGGCAGCGGCGGCAACGGCGCCCTCGGGGGGCAAGCCGGCGCCGGCGGCCGCGGCGCGTCGTTGTTCGGTGAGGCCGGCGCCGCGGGAACGGCAGGCGTGGCAGGTGCCGGTGGTGTCGGCGGGGCCGGCGGCAATGGCGGTAGCGGCGCCGCGGGCCTCGACGGCACCGACGGTACGCAGGACGGCCCGGATGGTTCGGCCGGTGGCAACGGTGGCAACGGCGGCAATGCCGGCATCGGCGGCGCCGGCGGCGTGAGCGGTGATGGTGTGGCGGCAGGCGATGGCGCCGACGGTCATGCCGGCGTCGGCGGTACCGGCGGCAGGGGCGGCGACGGTAGCGATGGCATCGCCGGAACGGCCACCGACCCGAACGGGACCGCCGGCGGCAGCGGCGGCGCCGGTGGCAACGGTGGTGGCGGTGGGCTGGAAGCCGACGGCACCACGCGGGCCGCCGACGGCAACGGCGGGGCCGGGGGTGCCGGCGGCAACGGCGGGGCCGGCTACGACGCGGCAACGGACACCGCTGCGGCTCCGGGCACTTCGGGTGGCCAGGGCGGTATCGGAGGCGACGGTGGTGCCGGCGGCGCCGGTGCCAACGGCGGCGGCGGCGGCAATGCGGGCAGCGGCGGCCGGGGCGGTGACGGGGCCGCCGGACTGGCCGGCACGGCCGGCGTCAACCCCGGCGACGCGGGCAACGACGGGCACGCCGGCGGCGACGGC
>NZ_LZJK01000044.1 GCF_001667945.1 Mycolicibacter sinensis
AAATGCCTGTGGCCCCCAAGTTGTTTGGGGGCCACAGGGCTTTTAAATTGTGTTCGGCGGTGTCCTACTTTTCCACCCGGGTGGGCAGTATCATCGGCGCTGACAGGCTTAGCTTCCGGGTTCGGGATGGGACCGGGCGTTTCCCTGTCGCTATGTCCGCCGTAACTCTATTTTTTTGTGGGTGGTGGGCCGGCCCTTGTGTGGGGCGGGTGTCCACCGGGTCACCAATAGTGTGTTTGGTGGTGGGGTGTGGGTTATGGGTTTGTGGTGTGGTTGCGGGCAACACGTGTGTTTCTTTGTGTTGGTAAGTTTTCGGCCGGTTAGTGCCAGTTCCCTAAACATCTTGCGGTGCTTGCAGGTCTGGTCTATCGATCCCGTGGTCTGCGGGGGGCCTTATCCCACTGAATGGGTGAGAATCCTGGTCTTGGAGTGGGTTTCCCGCTTAGATGCTTTCAGCGGTTATCCTGTCCGAACGTGGCCATCCAGCCGTGCTCCTGGTGGAACAACTGGTATACCAGAGGTTCGTCCGTCCCGGTCCTCTCGTACTAGGGACAGGTTTCCTCAAGATTCTGACGCGCGCGGCGGATAGAGACCGAACTGTCTCACGACGTTCTAAACCCAGCTCGCGTGCCGCTTTAATGGGCGAACAGCCCAACCCTTGGGACCTGCTCCAGCCCCAGGATGCGACGAGCCGACATCGAGGTGCCAAACCATCCCGTCGATATGGACTCTTGGGGAAGATCAGCCTGTTATCCCCGGGGTACCTTTTATCCGTTGAGCGACACCCCTTCCACTCGGGGGTGCCGGATCACTAGTCCCGACTTTCGTCCCTGTTTGACGTGTCAGTCTTACAGTCAAGCTCCCTTGTGCACTTACACTCAACACCTGATTGCCGTCCAGGTTGAGGGAACCTTTGGGCGCCTCCGTTACATTTTAGGAGGCAACCGCCCCAGTTAAACTACCCACCAGGCACTGTCCCTGAACCAGCTTCATGGTTCGAGGTTAGAGGTCCAATACGATCAGAGTGGTATTTCAACAACGACTCCACCCACACTGGCGTGCGGGTTTCACAGTCTCCCACCTATCCTACACAAACCGCATCGAACATCAATACCAAGCTATAGTGAAGGTCCCGGGGTCTTTTCGTCCTGCCGCGCGTAACGAGCATCTTTACTCGTAATGCAATTTCGCCGAGTCTATGGTTGAGACAGTTGAGAAGTCGTTACGCCATTCGTGCAGGTCGGAACTTACCCGACAAGGAATTTCGCTACCTTAGGATGGTTATAGTTACCACCGCCGTTTACTGGGGCTTAAATTCTCAGCTTCACCCCCGAAGGGGTTAACCGGTCCTCTTAACCTTCCAGCACCGGGCAGGCGTCAGTCCGTATACATCGTCTTGCGACTTCGCACGGACCTGTGTTTTTAGTAAACAGTCGCTTCTCACTGGTTTCTGCGACCCCCTCCCGCTGCCCACCGCAAGGGTGTTGACGGTATGAGGGTCCCCCTTCTCCCGAAGTTACGGGGGTATTTTGCCGAGTTCCTTAACCATAGTTCACTCGTACGCCTTGGTATTCTCTACCTGACCACCTGTGTCGGTTTGGGGTACGGGCCGTGTGCGTGCTCGCTAGAGGCTTTTCTCGACAGCATAGGATCACCGAATTCGCCACAATTGGCTATGCATCACCTCTCGGAATATATGCCAGACGGATTTGCCTATCTGACTTCCTACCGGCTTACCCCAGTATTACCACTGACTGGTACGGCTACCTTCCTGCGTCACCCCATCGCTTGACTACTACCAGCGAAGGTCCCACGCAGCCGGTGATCGTCGCACCCCGAAGGGATTGATCGACCACCTTTTGGGTGGTTAGTACCGCTGATTCATCAGGGACGCCCACACACGGGTACGGGAATATCAACCCGTTGTCCATCGACTACGCCTGTCGGCCTCGCCTTAGGTCCCGACTCACCCTGGGAGGACTGGCCTGGCCCAGGAACCCTTGGTCTTTCGGCGGGCAAGGTTCTCACTTGCCTCATCGCTACTCATGCCTGCATTCTCGCTCCCACACCCTCCACCACTAGGTCACCCTGTGGCTTCACCGGATGCAGGACGCTCCCCTACCCAATCCTGACGGATTGCCGCGGCTTCGGCGGTGTGCTTGAGCCCCGCTACATTATCGGCGCACAATCACTTGACCAGTGAGCTATTACGCACTCTTTCAAGGGTGGCTGCTTCTAAGCCAACCTCCTGGTTGTCTTCGCGACTGCACATCCTTTTCCACTTAGCACACGCTTAGGGGCCTTAGCCGGCGATCTGGGCTGTTTCCCTCTCGACGCACGGAGCTTATCCCCCGCCGTCTCACTGCCACGCTTACACTCACCGGCATTCGGAGTTTGGCTGACGTCAGTAACCTAGTAGGGCCCATCGGCCATCCAGTAGCTCTACCTCCGGTGAGAAACACGCAACGCTGCACCTAAATGCATTTCGGGGAGAACCAGCTATCACGGAGTTTGATTGGCCTTTCACCCCTACCCACAACTCATCCCCTCAGTCTTCAACCTAAGTGGGTTCGGGCCTCCACGCGGTCTTACCCGCGCTTCACCCTGGCCATGGGTAGATCACTCCGCTTCGGGTCCACAACACGCCACTACACCAGCCCCACTGGACTGGATACGCCCTATTCAGACTCGCTTTCGCTACGGCTACCCCACCCGGGTTAACCTCGCGACGTGCCGGTGACTCGCAGGCTCATTCTTCAAAAGGCACGCCATCACCCCACAACGAGGGCTCTGACGGATTGTAGGCACACGGTTTCAGGTACTATTTCACTCCCCTCCCGGGGTACTTTTCACCATTCCCTCACGGTACTCGTCCGCTATCGGTCATCGAGAAGTATTCAGGCTTACCGGGTGGTCCCGGCAGATTCACAGCAGATTCCACGGGCCCGCTGCTACTCGGGGACACTGCGACAGCAGAGACCATGTTTTCACCTACGGGGCTCTCACCCACTACGGCAGACCATCCCAGGCCACTTCGATTAACACGATCTTTTCTCACTGCTGCCCCTCACGGCGGTAAGAGGAACGCAGACCCCACAACACCGCACACACAACCCCCGCCGGGTATCACATGCATACGGTTTAGCCATCCTCCGCTTTCGCTCGCCACTACTCACGGAATCACATTTTGTTTTCTTCTCCTACGGGTACTGAGATGTTTCACTTCCCCGCGTTACCTCCCCACCGGCTATACATTCACCGGAGGGTGACACGACATCACTCGTGCCGGGTTTCCCCATTCGGACATCCTCGGATCCACGCTCGGTTGACAGCTCCCCGAGGCATATCGCAGCCTCCCACGTCCTTCATCGGCTCTCGATGCCAAGGCATCCACCATGCGCCCTTACACACTTACACACACAAAAACCAAGAAACAAAAATTGCAAAACAAACAAGACCAAAACATCTTGCTTGTTAGATGCTCGCAACCACTATCCACAAAACAAACACCACACCCCACCACCAAGATGGAGCGACAACAACCCCCACCCCACCACGGGGCGACAACCAGGCCTGTTGCCTCAGGACCCAACAGTGTGCCCAACCCGAAAGCCGGCCACCAGGACAAACCCGGCGGTTGGTGTCTTCGCTTGCTGCTGCGTAAATCAATCTGCACCACCGGATCGCCCACTACAGGCGCCGGCACAACCTCTCCCAACCGCATCACCCTCACCCATGTGAGGAACGGGGGAACATGGTGCTCCTTAGAAAGGAGGTGATCCAGCCGCACCTTCCGGTACGGCTACCTTGTTACGACTTCGTCCCAATCGCCGATCCCACCTTCGACGGCTCCCTCCCAAAGGGTTAGGCCACCGGCTTCGGGTGTTACCGACTTTCATGACGTGACGGGCGGTGTGTACAAGGCCCGGGAACGTATTCACCGCAGCGTTGCTGATCTGCGATTACTAGCGACTCCGACTTCATGGGGTCGAGTTGCAGACCCCAATCCGAACTGAGACCGGCTTTCAAGGATTCGCTAACCCTCACGGGATCGCAGCCCTTTGTACCGGCCATTGTAGCATGTGTGAAGCCCTGGACATAAGGGGCATGATGACTTGACGTCATCCCCACCTTCCTCCGAGTTGACCCCGGCAGTCTCTCACGAGTCCCCACCATCACGTGCTGGCAACATGAGACAAGGGTTGCGCTCGTTGCGGGACTTAACCCAACATCTCACGACACGAGCTGACGACAGCCATGCACCACCTGCACACAGGCCACAAGGGAACGCCTATCTCTAGACGCGTCCTGTGCATGTCAAACCCAGGTAAGGTTCTTCGCGTTGCATCGAATTAATCCACATGCTCCGCCGCTTGTGCGGGCCCCCGTCAATTCCTTTGAGTTTTAGCCTTGCGGCCGTACTCCCCAGGCGGGGTACTTAATGCGTTAGCTACGGCACGGATCCCTAAAGGAAGGAAACCCACACCTAGTACCCACCGTTTACGGCGTGGACTACCAGGGTATCTAATCCTGTTCGCTCCCCACGCTTTCGCTCCTCAGCGTCAGTTACTGCCCAGAGACCCGCCTTCGCCACCGGTGTTCCTCCTGATATCTGCGCATTCCACCGCTACACCAGGAATTCCAGTCTCCCCTACAGTACTCCAGTCTGCCCGTATCGCCCGCACGCCCACAGTTAAGCTGTGAGTTTTCACGAACAACGCGACAAACCACCTACGAGCTCTTTACGCCCAGTAATTCCGGACAACGCTCGCACCCTACGTATTACCGCGGCTGCTGGCACGTAGTTGGCCGGTGCTTCTTCTGTACCTACCGTCACCCCGCAGAAAACCACGGAGCTTCGCCGATACTGAAAGAGGTTTACAACCCGAAGGCCGTCATCCCCCACGCGGCGTCGCTGCATCAGGCTTGCGCCCATTGTGCAATATTCCCCACTGCTGCCTCCCGTAGGAGTCTGGGCCGTATCTCAGTCCCAGTGTGGCCGGACACCCTCTCAGGCCGGCTACCCGTCGTCGCCTTGGTAGGCCATCACCCCACCAACAAGCTGATAGGCCGCGGGCCCATCCCACACCGCAAAAGCTTTCCACCACAGAACATGCATCCCATGGTCCTATCCGGTATTAGACCCAGTTTCCCAGGCTTATCCCAGAGTGCAGGGCAGATCACCCACGTGTTACTCACCCGTTCGCCACTCGAGTACCCCCGAAAGGGCCTTTCCGTTCGACTTGCATGTGTTAAGCACGCCGCCAGCGTTCGTCCTGAGCCAGGATCAAACTCTCCAAACAAAAAACGTTCAGAACAATCCTGAAAACATCAGTTCCGAAAAACCGACAAAACAACACCACACCCCCAACACGGGGCGCCAAGGATGTGGCAAAACAACAACAAACAAAAACCACCAAACACACTATTGAGTTCTCAAACAACACGCCC
>NZ_LZJK01000045.1 GCF_001667945.1 Mycolicibacter sinensis
TTAGCTGGCTGTGGGTCGTGTCAAGTCATGCGGCCACGCGTGGGGCATTGTCGCCGGTGGTTGCTGGCGTTGAAAGACCTGGCCGGAGTGTTGTCTACTGTCAGGAGTGCCGAGCGCCCACGCTGACTTATGCGACCTGCACGTTTAGATGGGTCATCTGGCGTCGTTCGGGCTGCTGTGAAGGCGAAGGGCCGGGTGCCAAGCTAACCTCGGCGTAACCCGCGGACGGGTCCGCCATAGCGAGTACGGCATCTGGTCCGGCCCTTCGTCGTCCTTCCAGCCTGGCACTACCGGCCGCAGTTTTGAAGGGGAACCGTTCGAGGGTGGTGTTGCCTCCTGTTGGCTCGACGACAGTGGTTTCCTCGTCGCGGCCAGGATGCGCCGGTGCTCGTCGCTGTCCACGTCGTTCGACCCTCGCTGCGCTGCGGGCGCTGCAGGTGGACAGCTCCTGCGTCTCCGGCGCCTGGGGCCAGGACCAAGGAAAGCCCACGGGGGTTTGTTCAGCTCCAGCGGGAGGGGTCGTAGCTGCTGTGATCGCGAACCAGCGCATAAGCGATGCGGGTGGCGCGGTGGGCCAGCGCGCATCCGATGACCCCGCCGTGCTTACCGCGTGCTTTCAGTTCGGCGGCATACGTTTTGGCGGCGGGCTCAGTGAGCCACAGACCGATACCGAGCTCGATCAATGCTCGGCGCAGTGCCACACTGCCCTCACGGCTGATCTTTCCGTCACGGCGTTTACCGGCAGATTCGTATTGCATCGGAGACAGTCCCGAAGCCCGGTAGATCTGCTTGTGTCCTGGCCACCGGCGTGGATCACCCAGGGCAGCGGCGTAGTTGGAGGTGCGGATTACACCCCAGCCGGGAACCGAGGTCAACGTCGCGAACGGGCTGCTTGGCACTAACCTCGCCAGCTCGGCTTCGGCAGCACATATTTGGGCGTCCAAGTCGGCCAGCAGCCCCACGTCGCTAGCCAGCACCCGCCGGGCTACCGCAGCATCGCGGGTCGGTAGCGCTTCTCGGGCCGCGGTCACCAGACGCTCAGCGACCGGCCGGCGCAGCCGAACATCGCGGACCGCGGCGAACTTGATCAACCGGCTGGTGCCCAGCGCCGACAGTCGAGCCGGGTCAGCGAACTCAGCGGCAACCAGCCGGCCGATCTTGGTGCCCAACACATCGGGCAAGGCCCTGGTCAACCCCGGAAATGCGCGATCGAGTTGACCCAGCAGTTGATTTTTGGTCGCGCTGCGCGTGCCCACCCGGCGTGATCGATGCCTCGCCCAGGCCGCCAGCTCACCGAGGAGCACCTCACGGCTGGTGACTGGCTGGCCGCGTCCGGCGAGCACCAACTCGGTGATCGCCTCCAGGTCGATCGCATCGGTCTTGACGCGGCGCCGGCCTGCGACACGGCGTTGCTCGGTGACGTGTGCGGGATTGAGCTCCAGCACCTCCCACCCTGCCGGCCACCGATAGTCCACCACCGGACGGTGGTAGTGGCCTGCCGCTTCAACACCCACCTTGACCTGCCCACACGGCGGGACCACCGCACCCACTTGATGCACAACCCCGGCCAAGCCCGAACGGGTCATCGCGAATTCAACCGGGCCGAACACCCGCTTACGGGCACTATCTGTCGCCGAGAGCACCGCCGAGGTCTTGCCCACATCGACGGCAACGACGATCGTGGACGAGGTGACTGGGGCAAAACGCACAGACATAACAACACCTCCGGGGCGTGTCAGAAGAATCCGCGTGCGCCAACACGCCGACCTCAAAAGGAATCACTTACAGATCCCTTCCTGACACCTCCGGAGGCGTTTGTGAAGGACCTACCTCGACCTATATCAGCGAG